>JBJTHN010000041.1:0-53780 GCA_046094505.1 Betaproteobacteria bacterium | reverse complement strand
CCACCGATCACGAGGACGCGCTTGTCGCCTTGCGTGATCTGCGGCAAATACTTTTGAACCATGAGCGTCTGCGCACCGCCTCGGTTCAGCGTCTCGATGATGCTGCCCAGGTTGAGCCCGTCGGCGCCCACTCTGAAAATGCCCATGCCCCCCATGCCGTCGAGCGGCTTGAGGATGATGTCGTGGTGCTCTGCGTGGAAAGCCCTCACATCGGCTTCTTGACGGGTGACCAAAGTGGGGGCGATATAGGATGCGAACTCTAGGATCGACAGCTTTTCGGGATGGTCGCGCAACGCAGCCGGACGGTTGAAGACGCAAGCGCCTTCTCTTTCGGCTTGACCCATTAGGTGAGTGGCGTAGAAGTACTCGCTGTCAAACGGCGGGTCCTTGCGCATCAGCACCGCGTCCACCTCGGCCAGCACCTGGGGGCGCTCATAGGGCGCAGCCTGTGCCGCTGTGAACCATTCATAGGGGTCCACCGGCGTGTCCAGCACGGCCACGTCGCGCACGAATGCCGTGACCTTCTCACCCCGCAGCCAGCGCACGTCCTTGGGCTCGCAGGCCATCAGGGTGTGGCCACGTCGCTGGGCCTCGCGCATCATGGCGTAGGTGCTGTCCTTGGCAATCTTGAAGGACTCCAGCGGGTCGGCGATGAACAACAGTTTCATGGGGGCTCCGTTCGGACAGCAACTGTTGCACAAAGGCGCCCTTCGTGCCGAACAGGGGCACAGGCCCGCGCGACCTGCGTGACCAGGGCATCTATGAGCCCCAGCGCTTCGCCGCAGCCCTTAGATTTCGACCTTGGAGCCCAGCTCCACCACGCGGTTGGTGGGCAGGCGCAGGAAGTCGGCCGCGGCGGCGGCGTTGCGGTGCAAGCCGGCAAACAGCTTCTCGCGCCACATGGACATGCCCTGGCCCAAGGTTGGGATGACGATGTCACGGCTGAGGAAGTAGCTGGTGTCCATCTCGTCCAGGACCACCCAGTGGGTCTTGAGCAGGGCCAGCGCTTGGGGCACATCGGGCTCGTTCTTGAAGCCGAAGTTCAGCGTCACCGCCCAGCAGTCGTGACCCAGGCTGTCCACCTGCAGCCGCTCGTTGAAGCCGACCCAGGGCACATCGTGGTGGCGCACGGTCACAAACAGGTTGCGCTCATGCAGCACCTTGTTGTGCTTGAGGTTGTGCATCATGGCCGTGGGCGTGAACCCGGGGTCGGGGGTCATGAAGACGGCGGTACCCGGAACACGGGTGGGCGGATGCACGAACACCGCGTCCAGAAAGTCCTGCAGGGGGATGGCCTCATCGCGCAAACGCTCGCGCAGCAGGGCCGAGCCTTGGCGCCAGGTCAGCATCAGGGTGAACATGCCCAGGCCGATCAACAAGGGGAACCAGCCCCCGGCGAACAGCTTGAGCAGGTTGGACGACAGGAAGGCCACATCGATGATGAAGAAGAAGATGGTGGCCAAGATGCACAGCGGCAGCGGGTACTTCCATCCGTGTCGAATGACGAAGAAGGTCATCACGGTGGTGATGGTCATGTCGATGGTGACGGCCACGCCATAGGCACCGGCCAGCTTGCTCGAAGAACCGAAGAACGACACCGCCACCACCACGAAGGCAAACAGCATCCAATTGATGAAGGGCACGTAGATCTGCCCGGTGTCGCGCACCGAGGTGTGCAGGATGCGCATGCGCGGCAGGATGCCCAGTTGGATGGCCTGCTTGGTCACTGAAAAAGCGGCGGTGATGAGCGCCTGAGACGCCACGATGGCCGCCAGGGTGGCCAGGATGAACAGCGGGATTTCCGCCCAGTCCGGTGCGATCAGGTAGAAGGGGTTCTTGATGGCTTCAGGCGACCGCAACAGCAGTGCGCCCTGGCCGAAATAGTTCAACACCAGGGCGGGCATGACCATCCCGTACCAGGCGATGCGGATGGGCCGCTTGCCGAAGTGTCCGAGGTCTGCGTACAGGGCTTCGCCACCGGTGACCACCAGCACCACGGCGCCCAGGGCGACGAAGGCGATCCACCCGTTGCTCAGACCAAAGTCCACCGCATAGACCGGATTCAAAGCGGCCAAAACGGAAGGGTTTTCGAGGATCGATGGAATGCCCAACAGGGCCAGCGAGGTGAACCACAGCAACATCAAGGGCCCGAAGGCCCGTCCTACCGAGGCGGTGCCAAAGCGCTGGACCGCGAACAGGGCGGCCAACACCAACAGCGACAAGGGCACGATCAGGTCGTGGTACTGCGGCGCATAGACATCGATGCCTTCCACGGCCGACAGCACCGTCATGGCCGGTGTGATCACGGCGTCGCCAAAAAAGATGGCCGTGCCAAATAGGCCCATCATCATCAAGACGTTGCGCAGCCGGGGCTGGTCCTTCACGGCACTGGTGGCCAGGGCCAGCATCGCAATCAAACCGCCTTCGCCGTTGTTGTCGGCCCGCAGGATCAGCAGCACATACTTGACCGAGACCACGATGGTCATGGTCCAGAACAGCAGGGACAAGACCCCCAGGATGTTGTCCGGGGTCAGCGCCACATGGCCACCGTGGAAGACTTCCTTGAGGGCGTACAGCGGGCTGGTGCCAATGTCGCCGTAAACCACGCCCAAGGCAGCCAGGGCCAAGGTGGCCTGAACGGTGGGGGATCGGGTTGCGGTGGAAGGAGGGTTCACAGAGAAGGCGGTCCGCAGGAGCGGGCCTTCAGAAGCTCACAGACCAGATTGTGCACAAAAATGCTGCGCTGCAACATTTTGCGCTCTGGGGCACTCACTGTAGCGGATAGCCGCGCGGGCGTTAGTCGTAAACCTCGGCCTCGGGGTCGGTGGCCTCGAGTTCGTAGCTGGCAGCCAACATGGCCAGGCGGGCGATCACCCCGTACATGTAGAAACGATTGGGCGCGGAGGCGCCGGGCTTCACGCCCGGGCGGGGCAGGTGGTTGGGCTCGGCAAAGGCCAGGGGCACAAAGGCCGCGCCGGGGGCATTGAGGTTCTCGTCCACGCCGCGCTCGGCGTGCACCCGGTAGAACCCCCCCACCACATAGCGGTCGAGCATGTAGACCACCGGTTCGGCCACCGCGTCGTTGACGCGTTCATTGGTGAGTACGCCCTCTTGGATGATGACCTCGGACATCGGTTGGCCTTCCTTGATCATGCTCATCTTGTTCTTGGTGCGGCGGCCAATCTCGTTGAGTTCAGCGGCGTCGCGCACGGTCATGATGCCCATGCCGTAGGTGCCGGCGTCGGCCTTGACCACCACGAAGGGCTTTTCCTGAATGCCGTACTCCTTGTACTTGCGCCGAACCTTGGTGATCAGCGCATCGACCTGGGTCTGAATGCACTCGATGCCCTGCCCCTCGGCGAAGTTCACTTCGCCGCACTGGGCGTACATGGGGTTGATCAGCCAGGGGTCCATGCCCATGAGCTTGGCGAACTTCTTGGCCACCTCTTCATAACTGTGGAAGTGCTTGGTCTTGCGCCGCACCGCCCATCCGGCGTGCAAGGGCGGCAGCAGGTACTGTTCGTGCAGGTTTTGCAGCACCTGGGGAATGCCGACCGACAGGTCGTTGTTCAGCAAAATGGTGCAGGGGTCGAAGTCCTTCAAGCCCAATCGGTGCCGGGTGCGGATCAGGGGTTCGAGCGTCAGGGTGCCGCCATCGGGCAGGGTGAGCTCGGTGGGCTTTTCGATGGTTTCGTCCAGCGTGCCCAAGCGCACATTCAAACCCGCCTGCGTGAAGATCTGCATCAAGCGCTGCACGTTGGTGAGGTAGAAGGTGTTGCGCGTGTGCCGCTCGGGAATCAGCAGCAGGTTCTTGGCCTCAGGGCAAATCTTTTCAATGGCCGCCATGGCCGCCTGCACGGCCAGGGGCAGCATCTCTTCGGTGAGGTTGTTCCAGCCACCGGGGAACAGGTTGGTGTCCACCGGGGCCAGCTTGAAGCCGGCGTTGCGCACGTCGACCGAGGTGTAGAAGGGGGGCGTGTGCTCCATCCACTCCAGCCGGAACCAGCGCACGATGGCCGGCATCGACTCCAGGATGCGTTGCTCGAGCTCGTTGATGGGGCCGGTCAGGGCGGTGATCAGGTGGGGGACCATGGGATTCCTCGGGGCAGGGGGACGGGGGCGCCAACCGCATGGCGACCCGGAGCACAAGCCCTGATTGTAGGAATGTGAGGCAGCCGCCCGGATTTGCAAGCGTCAAGCTGGAAGCGGACCAGGCTGCCTGGCACGCCCCTTGACCCTAATTCCGGCCCTGCACGCCGGTTTACCGTCAACGCCATACTCCACATGCATCGTCCATCCCTCCAAGGAGCCCCCCCATGTCCACCCGCCGCACCCTGGTCGCCGCCGCGGCCGCCGTTGCCTGTGCCCTGATCGCCCCCGCAGCCCTGGCGCAGTCCTTCCCCAGCAAGCCGATCACCCTGGTGGTGCCCTACACCCCGGGCGGCGTGGTGGACACCTCGGCACGGCTGCTGGCCGATCAGCTGGCCAAGGCGCTGGGGGGCAGCGTGATCATCGAAAACAAGCCCGGCGCCAGCGGCAACATCGGCATGCAACAGGTGGCCAACGCACCCAAGGACGGCCACACCCTCTTGATTTCCTACTCGGCCGCCCACGTGGGCAACCCGGCCATGTTTCCCAAGCTGCCCTGGGCGCAAAAAGACTTTGCACCGATCGCGCAGTTGACCGCGGCCACCAATGTGATCGCCGCGCACCCTTCTATTCCGGCAAACGAGCTCAAGGGCTTCATCGCCCACCTCAAGGCCAACCCCGGCAAGCTGAACTACGCCTCACAGGGCAATGGCTCCTTGGCCCATGTGGGCACGGCCATGTTCGAGCAGGCCACCGGCACCGACATGGTCCATGTGCCGTACAAGGGTTCGGGTGCGGCCATTGCCGATGTGCTGGGCGGGCAGGTGCAGGTCTTCATCACCACGCCGCCTTCGGTGATGCAGCATGTGCAGGCCGGCAAGCTCAAGGCCTATGCGGTGACGGGCAAGGTTCGCCACCCCGGCATGCCCAGTGTGCCCACCACGGCCGAAGCCGGCATGCCGGGTTTTGAGTTGGAGGCCTGGGTCGCCCTGTTCGCCCCGGCCGGCACGCCAGCGCCGGTATTGGCGCAGCTGGCCGAGGCCACCCGAAAGGCCTTGGCCACGCCCGAGGCCAAGGCAGCGGCCGACAAGAGCGGCATCGAGATTCGCCACGCAGACCCCCAGGGCCTGGCGGCCCTGGTGACCCGTGAGACGGAGTACTGGGGCAACATCATCCGCAGCCGCAAAATCACGGCGGACTGACGCGGCTCAACCGTCGGCCACTCGGGTCGACTCTTCCATCGGCGCGGCCCCTATGGGCTGCGACCGAACGCGGAGAGTGGAATGCACACACTGCTGGCAGCGGCCCTCATGGCCGTGGAGGCTTTGGAAGAGTCGATCGAATACACCCAGGTGCCGGGGTGGTCGCCCTCTGTTGAGCGCCACAAGCAGGCGCTGCACGCCCTGCAAACAGCCATCCGCGAAGGACTGGAGCGCTCGGCCTATCGCGCCATGCTGCTGACCGCCCCGCGCTGGGACACGGCACGGGCCAGCGAGCTGGGCCCCCACGCCATACCGCCCAGCCGGCGCAGCACCTTCAATGCCGGCACGGCCTCTCCCTTTCGACGGGTGATGGTTCGGCGCTGAGGCGCCCCCCCCAAAAAAAAGACCTTCCGTTGCCGGAAGGCCTGAACTCGCTTACCGAGGAGAACAATCTTTCGGGGCCCCGGTGCGGCTGCGGCAGCCGCGACCCGGACCTGTGGGCGATCAGCGGTTGTAGGCCGTTTCGCCGTGAGAGGAGATGTCCAAACCTTCGCGCTCTTCCTCTTCGGTCACGCGCAGGCCGATCACCATGTCTACGATTTTGAACATCACCAGGGCCACGATGCCCGACCACACGATCGTGGTGATGACGCCCTGGGCCTGGATCCAGACCTGAGCGGCCACGCCGGGGAAGTCGGCCACGTCGCCGCACTTGTTGGTGACGTAGTTGCAGATGCCGGTGCCGCCCAGGTCAGGCGAGGCAAACACGCCGGTGAGCAGGGCACCCAGGATGCCGCCCACGCCGTGCACGCCGAAGACATCCAAGCTGTCGTCTGCGCCCAGCATCTTCTTCAGGCCATTGACGCCCCACAGGCAGATGAAGCCCGCCAGCAGGCCGATGACCAGTGCACCGCCCACGCCCACGAAGCCGCAAGCCGGGGTGATGGCCACCAGGCCGGAGACTGCGCCCGAAGCGCCGCCCAGCATCGAAGCCTTGCCCTTGAGCATGGCTTCACCTGCACACCACGCCAAACTGGCGGCGGCGGTGGCGATCACGGTGTTCAAGAAGGCCAGAGCCGCGGTGCCGTTGGCTTCCAGGTTGGAGCCGGCGTTGAAGCCGAACCAGCCCACCCACAGCAAGGAAGCACCCACCATGGTCAGGGCCAGGTTGTGCGGGGCCATCGCCTCACGGCCGTAGCCCACGCGCTTGCCCACCATGTACGCGCCCACCAGGCCGGCCATGGCGGCGTTGATGTGCACCACGGTGCCGCCGGCGAAGTCCAACGCACCCTTGGCCCACAGGAAGCCGGCGGCTGCGCTGACGGTGGCCAGCGTTTCCTCATTCGTGATGGCGTCCGGGCCGTCCCAGTACCACACCATGTGGGCCACGGGCAGGTAGCTGAAGGTGAACCACAGCACCGAGAACAGGATCACGGCCGAGAACTTGATGCGCTCAGCAAAGGCACCGACGATCAGGGCCGTTGTGATGGCCGCGAACGTACCTTGGAAGGCGACGAAGGTCAGCTCGGGCAGGACCACACCCTTGCTGAAGGTGGCCGCCACCGTCTCAGGCGTGACGCCCTTGAGGAAGAGCTTGTCCAAGCTGCCGATGAAGGGGTTGCCCGCGGTGAAGGCGGCCGAGTACCCGTAGATCACCCAAAGCACCGAGATCAAGGCAAAGATCACAAACACCTGCATCAACACCGACAGCATGTTCTTGCTGCGCACCAAGCCGCCGTAGAACAGGGCCAGGCCGGGGATGGTCATCAGGATCACCAACACGGTGGCGATCATCATGAAGGCGGTGTCGCCCTTGTTGGGCACGGGGGTGGGGGCTGCCGCGGCTTCGGCGGTGGCCTCGGCAGCCGCAGCAGCGGCCGGTGCGGCTTCGGCAGGGGCAGCGGCCGCGGCAGCCGTGGCGGCCTGCGCCCAGCTCAGCTCAGGCGCAGCTGCCAATCCCAACAGGCCCACGGCGGCCAGCGCCAGGGCAAAGGTGGCGAATAGCTTTCTCATCACAGTGCATCCTTTCCGGTTTCGCCCGTGCGGATGCGCAGCACCTGCTCCAGCGGGGAAACAAAAATCTTGCCGTCACCGATCTTGCCGGTGCGTGCGGCGCTTTCAATGGCTTCGATCACGCGGTCGACGATGGCGTCATCCACTGCGGCCTCCACCTTCACCTTGGGCAGGAAATCAACCACATACTCCGCGCCGCGGTACAGCTCGGTGTGGCCCTTTTGCCGACCGAAGCCCTTGACTTCGGTCACGGTCAAACCTTGAACGCCCAGGGCGCTGAGCGCCTCCCGGACTTCGTCAAGCTTGAAGGGCTTGACGATGGCGGTCACCATTTTCATGAAACGTCTCCTTGATGACGACTGGCGTCAGAAGTTGTACTTGAGGCCCACAACCACGCCACTGCGGCCCAGTTGCTTGCCGTTGGGTGCCACATACGAGCCCTTTTGGGCATCGGTGCCGATAAGGCTGATGCTGGGGACCACGCCGCTGAAGTCTTTGCTCAGGGTGAGCGCGTAGTCGGTGTAGGAATAGATGCCGTTGCCTTTGCCTGCCACGCGCTGATGGCCCACGTGGGGTGCCAGCATGTAGCCATTGCCAAGGTCGAAGCTGGCCGTGACATCCAGGTAGCCGCTGCCGGCGCTGTCAGCAAAGCCGAACAGGTTGGACGTGGCGTGGGAGTACTTGATGGTGAAGGCACCGGCGGTGATGGCGCCGTAGACCTCCTGCGTGTCGGCGCTGGGCTTCAGGCCGTTGCTCGGGTACACGTAGCGCAGGGCGCCCACGTCGTAGCTCAGGCCCTCGGCAATGGTGCCCTTGTAGCCGCCATATAGGTCGAGCTCGACATCGGCACCGCCCTTGGCGTCCTTGATCCACTTGATGGTGGAGGCCCAGCCGCCCAGGTAGAAACCGCTGGCGAAGGCGTAGTCGGCTCCGCCTTGCACCGCAGGCTGGAACCGGGTTTGGGAAATGCCGCGGTAGCGGTACTCGGACACGAGGCCCGCATTGAAGGTCAGGGGGCTGGCTTCGGGCGCGGCGGTCTGGGCCGACGCGCTGCCGGGTGCCGCAGCGCCAAGGCTCAGCACGGCGGCGGTCAGGGCGGTGGACAGAAAGGTCTTGTTCATGGGGGCTCCGGAAAAAGGGTTGAATGGGTGCTGCGGCTATTGAGGGCAACTTCCATGCCATGGGCTGGGGGGTGGCGACAGGCCGTTTTTGCCCCAATTGGACCCCTGAATTGCACCAATTCAGTGCGGTTTGAGGGCCGGGCCGCGCGGACGCACCAAGAATAGGCTCTGCCGGGCGTGACCCAAGGGAGTGGCCCCAGGGTGGGCGGCCCCCGGGGTGGGTGGCCCATGAGGAGGCCACCTGGGGGCGATGCGCTGGCGGCTGAGCCTTTCCAAAATACAAGCCGGGCCCACAGAGAAAGGGAAGGCGGGTATGGGATTGGCCGTGGTGCACACCCGCACCCTGGAAGGCTTGCAGGCCGAGCCGGTGCAGGTCGAGGTGCACCTGGCCAATGGGCTGCCATGCATGACCCTGGTGGGCCTGGCCGACACCGAGGTGCGCGAAGCCCGCGAGCGGGTGCGTTCGGCACTGGGCCACAGTGGCTGGGACTACCCCGTCAACCAGCGCATCACCGTTTCACTGGCGCCGGCGGACCTGCCCAAGGCCTCGGCCCGCTTTGACCTGCCCATCGCCCTGGGCATCTTGGCCGCGCAAGGCCTCTTGGATGCCCAGGCCTTGCATTCGCATGAATTCGCCGGCGAACTGTCGCTGGCCGGTGAACTGCGCCCGGTGCAAGGCGCCCTGGCCTTGGCACTGGGCCTGCAGCGCAGCGCCCAGCAGACGGGCCAGCCCCCAAGGCGCCTGGTGCTGCCGGCAGCCAACGCTGCAGAAGCCGCCCTGGTGGAGGGGGTGACGGTGCTGGGCGCGCGGCACCTGCGGGAAGTCGTGCAGCACCTGATGCCCGGCGCACAAGCCGTACCCCTGCCACCCACCCAGCCACCCTTTGCCTGGGACGCTGAGCAAGGGGCCACTGCGGCCGGCGGCTGCCTGCGCGACATCCGCGGCCAAGCCGAAGCCAAGCGTGCGCTGGAGTTGGCTGCGGCGGGCCACCACAGCCTGCTGCTGGTGGGCCCGCCGGGGGCAGGCAAGTCGATGTTGGCGCAACGCCTGCCCGGGCTCTTGCCCATGCTCAGCACCGAGCAGGCCTTGGAATGCGCCGCCCTGCGCAGCTTGGCCACCGGCGCAGGGGCGGGCCTTCGACCGCCAGTCCCTCTGAAACCCGATGGCTGGCGAAGGCGGCCGTGGCGCGCACCCCACCACAGTTGCACCATGGCCGCGCTGGTGGGCGGTGGCCAGCCGCTGCGGCCGGGCGAGATCTCGCTGGCCGACCACGGCATTCTGTTTCTCGACGAGCTGGCCGAATTTCCCCGCCGCACGCTGGAAGCGCTGCGCGAACCCCTGGAGGTGGGGCATGTGACCATTTCGCGGGCTGCACGCCAGGCGCGGTTTCCCAGCCGAATGCTGCTGGTGGCAGCGATGAACCCCTGCCCCTGTGGTTGGTTGGGCAGCCGGGTGCCGGGTGCACCGGCCTGCCGCTGCACACCGGATGCGGTGCAGCGCTACCAGGGGCGGCTGTCGGGGCCGCTGCTGGACCGTCTGGACCTGCAGCTGGAGGTGCCGGCTTGCGCCCCGGCTGACCTGCTGCGCCCGCCCGAGGGAGAGGCCAGTGGCAGCGTGGCGCAGCGCGTGGCGCGCACACGCGAGCATCAGCTGCAGCGGCAGGGCTGCTGCAACGCGCACTTGGGCCCCGCCGCGCTGCTGGAGCACGCCCCCCTCCAGGGGGCCTCGCAGGCCTTCTTGCAGCGGGCGGCCGAACGCCTGGGGCTCAGTGGCCGCGGCGTACACCGGGTGCTGCGGGTGGCCCGAACCGTGGCCGACCTGGCCCAAGCCCCAGCCGTGGAGGTGCCGCACCTGGCCGAGGCGCTGCAAATGCGCCGCGGCCTGGTGTCACGTGCAGCGGCTTAGTCCAGCTGCGGGGCCAGGGCGCGGCGAGCGTCTTCCAGGCTCAGGCCCTGGCGGGCTGCCCAGTCCTGCAGCTGGTCCGTCCCGATCTTGCCTACGTTGAAGTAGCGCGCCTCGGGGTGGGCCAGGTAAAAACCGCTCACGCTGGACGCCGGTGTCATGGCCAGGCTCTCGGTCAAGCCCATGCCGATATCCTGCGCACCCAGAACGCGGAACAGGTCCAGCTTGGCCCGGTGGTCCGGGCAGGCCGGGTAGCCGGGGGCCGGGCGGATGCCACGGTAGGCCTCGGCAATCAGCTGTTCCTTGCTGAGTTGCTCATCGGGTGCGTAGCCCCACAGGTCGGTGCGCACGCGTTGGTGCAGCCGCTCGGCGAAGGCCTCGGCCAGGCGGTCGGCCAGAGCCTTGAGCATGATGGCGCCGTAGTCGTCATGGTCCGCCAGGAACTGCGCTTCCTTCTTCTCCACTCCCTGGCAACTCACCGCGAAAAGGCCAATGTGGTCGCGCAGGCCGCTGCCGGCCGGGGCCACGAAGTCAGACAGGCAACGGTTGGGGCGCATGACACCGTCCACCACCGGGCGCTCGCTTTGCAGCCGCAGACCGCGCCACACCATGGCCGGTTGCCGCCGATCGGCCGCGGCCTCATCGGCGTAGATCTCGATGTCGTCTCCCACCGATTGGGCGGGCAGCAGCGCCATCACGCCGTGACACTGCAGCCAGCGGCCCTCGATGATGCGCTTGAGCATGCGCTGGGCATCGTCAAACACCTTGCGCGCCGAATCACCCACCACCTCGTCGTGCAGGATGTCGGGGTAGCGCCCGGCCAGGTCCCAGGTTTGGAAGAAAGGGGTCCAGTCGATGCAGGCCGCAATGTCGGCGAGGTCGTGGTTGCGAAAGACCCGACGCCCCAGCACGCGCGGGCGGGGTGGCTGGTAACCCGCCCAGTCGATCGGTGTGGCGTTGGCACGCGCCGCCTGCAGGCTCACCAGCGGTGTGGCCTTGCGGCCAGCGTGCAGGGCGCGCACCTTGTCGTAGTCGACCTTGAGCTCTTCGATGAAGCGCGTGGCCCGTTCGTCGCTGAGCAGGTCCGAGCACACGCCCACGCTGCGCGAAGCATCTGGCACATAAACCACCGGGCCGTCGTAGTGGGGTGAAATCTTCACCGCGGTGTGCACCCGGCTGGTGGTGGCCCCGCCGATGAGCAGGGGCGTCTTGCGCTCTCGGAAGTACAGGTCGCGCTGCATTTCTGCGGCCACGTGCTGCATCTCTTCGAGGCTGGGGGTGATCAGACCCGACAGGCCGATGATGTCGGCCCCTTCGGCCTTGGCCGTGTCCAGGATCTTTTGGGCCGGCACCATGACGCCCATGTTGACCACTTCAAAGTTGTTGCACTGGAGCACCACGGTGACGATGTTCTTGCCGATGTCGTGCACATCCCCCTTGACGGTGGCAATCACGATCTTGCCCTTGGCCCTCACATCCCCGCCGGCAGCTTGCAGCCGACGTTTTTCCTCTTCGATATAGGGCACCAGGTGGGCCACCGCCTGCTTCATCACGCGGGCACTCTTGACCACTTGGGGCAGGAACATCTTGCCCTGGCCGAACAGGTCGCCCACGATGTTCATGCCATCCATGAGCGGGCCTTCGATCACGTGCAAGGGGCGCCCGCCCCGGGCCTGTACCGCCTGCCACGCCTCTTCGGTGTCTTCCACGATGAAGTCGGTGATGCCGTGGATCAGGCCATGCGCCAAGCGCTCGTTCACACCGCCGGCGCGCCAGGCCAAGCGGGCCGAGTCGTCCTTGGCGGCGCCCTTGGCGGTTTCGGCGATCTCCACCAAGCGTTCGCCGGCATCGGGCCTGCGGTTGAGCACCACGTCCTCCACGCGTTCGCTCAAAGTGGGCTCCAGTTCGTCGTACACGCCGATCATGCCGGCGTTGACGATGCCCATGTCCAGGCCGGCCCGGATGGCGTGGTACAGGAACACCGTGTGAATCGCTTCGCGCACCGGGTCGTTGCCGCGGAAGCTGAAGCTCACATTGCTCACGCCACCGCTGACCTTGGCGCCGGGCAGGTTCTGCTTGTTCCAGCGCGTGGCTTCGATGAAGTCCACTGCATAGTTGTCATGCTCGGGAATACCGGTGGCAATGGCAAAGATGTTGGGGTCGAAGATGATGTCCTCGGGCGGGAAATCGACTTCGTCGACCAGGATGCGGTGGGCGCGCTGACAGATTTCGATCTTGCGTGCGCCGGTGTCGGCCTGCCCCTGTTCATCGAAGGCCATCACCACGGTGGCCGCCCCGTAGCGCTTGACCAGGCGGGCCTGGCGCTTGAACTCCTCTTCGCCTTCCTTGAGCGAAATGGAGTTGACGATGCCCTTGCCCTGGATGCATTTCAGGCCCGCTTCGATCACGCTCCACTTGGAGGAATCGATCATGATGGGCACCCGGCTGATCTGGGGTTCGCTGGCGATCAGGTTCAGGAAACGAACCATGGCGGCCTGGCTGTCCAGCATGGCCTCGTCCATGTTGATGTCGATCACCTGCGCGCCGTTTTCCACCTGCTGGCGTGCCACGCCCAGGGCCTCTTCAAACTGGCCGTTGAGGATCAGGCGCGCAAAGGCCTTGGAGCCCGTGACGTTGGTGCGCTCGCCGATGTTGACGAAGAGCGAACCCGTGCCGATGGACACGGGTTCCAAGCCCGACAGGCGCATGGGCGGGGGCAGGAGGTCAGGAGCAGACTCGGACATGGAGCGGAGCGATCAACACAGACACCGATGGAATCCAGGGCCTGCGGCGACGGTCCACCTCGGCTTCTGGCAAGCAGGGGTGAGCGCGGTTGAACCGTCGTGGGCCCTGCACGGTGGGTGCAGGCTGTCCACGGTCTCGAGCCTGGCGGTGGTGCGGGCCGCACGCTGGCAGCCGACCCCTCGTCGCAACGCTCCTCGAGAACGTTTATTTTAGCGGCAGCGCCGCCGCTTCAAGCCGCACGTGGCAGGCCAAAGGCGCCACAGCAGCGCGGCTTGTAGGGGGAGACCGCCTGCGCGATGGCCGCAATGTGTTCCGGCGTGGTGCCGCAGCAGCCACCGGCCATGTTGAGAAAGCCGCTGCGGGCGAACTCCTCCAGCAGGCCGGCGGTGACCTCGGGCGTCTCATCAAAGCCGGTTTCGCTCATGGGGTTGGGCAGTCCGGCGTTGGGATAGCAGCTGATGAAGGTGTCGTCGGCCAGCTTGGCGAGCTCTTCGATGTAGGGCCGCATCAGTGCCGCGCCCAACGCGCAGTTCAGGCCCACGGCCAAGGGGCGTGCATGGCGTACCGAGTGCCAGAAAGCCCCCACCGTTTGGCCCGAAAGGATGCGCCCGGAGGCATCGGTGACCGTGCCCGAGAGGATCACGGGCAGGCGCTCACCGCTGTCTTGCATGAGTTCGTCCAAGGCGAAGATGGCCGCCTTGGCGTTGAGCGTGTCGAAGATGGTTTCCACCAAAAACAGGTCCGCCCCGCCTTCCAAGAGGCCCTCTGCCTGTTCGCGGTAGGCCGCACGCAGCTCGTCGAAGTGCACGTTGCGGGCGCCAGGGTCGTTGACGTCGGGCGAGATGCTGGCCGTGCGTGGCGTGGGGCCCAAGGCGCCGGCCACGAAGCGCGGGCGTTCAGGCGTGGAATAGTCGCGCGCCGCGCGGACCGCCAGGCGTGCCGCCTCCACGTTCATTTCCCGCGCATAGGCGGCCAGGCCGTAGTCGTCTTGCGCCACCGAGGTGGCGCCGAAGGTGTTGGTTTCGATCAGGTCGGCACCCGCCTCCAGGTAGGCCCGGTGGATGGACTCGATGACGTCGGGCCGGGTGAACTGCAGCAGCTCGCTGTTGCCCTTGAGGTCGCGGGGGTGGTCTGCGAAGCGGCTGCCACGGTAGTCGGCTTCGCTGAGCTTGTGGCGCTGGATCATCGTGCCCATGGCGCCGTCGATGATGAGGATGCGTTGCTTCAGCAGGTCTGGCAACGCTTGGCCGCGGGTGTAGGTGATCGGTTTCACCGGGTTGATTTTAGAGGGCACGGACCTGTGCTCAGGGGCTGCAGGCTTGGGGCTGGGTTGCATCTTCAAGCAGCCAGTCTGGCTGGCGGCCTCCCTCAGGCCCCATCTCCAGGCGAATCAGGCGCGCCATGGGACCGGCCTTCACCCAGGCCTGCACCTGAACCTCATAGCGCCGCTGCGCGCGGCGCGTGAATTCCCAACACTGCACATCCGGGTGCCACCGCGCCGAGAACCACCAATCCGCGCCATCGCCCTGTGGCCCAGCCACCCACAGCGGCACTTGGGGCGGCAGGCCCTGGCCCTGCGGGTGGGCCTGCACAAGGGCCAGCAGTTGCACCATCCAACTCAAGCGGTCTTGAGCGCCCGCCACCAGCGGAACCTGGCCGGTGGGCCCGGAGTAGGACACGCGGCCGGTGTCGCGCTGAAAGTTGACCGCCCGCGCGCCACCACGCGTGGGCTTTGTGACGAAACGCTCCGGGGCCAGCCCATGCTCGTCCAGCGCGCCGTGACTGGACCAGTTCAGGGCGGGTGCTGCGGCCTCCTGGCGCTGGCCCCAGTGCGCCTGTAGGCTGGTGTGGTAGCGGCCGGCTTGGATCGACCAGGTCCAGCGGCCGTGGCCCACCTGAGCACCCCGTCGCACCTGCAGCACCTGGTCGAAGTCAGGGGGTATCCGGGTGGGCAGGGGCGCGCGCGGCAGGCCGGGTGGGGCGGTGGCTTGGGGTGAGATGGGGCCGGCGCTTGCGCTTGCGGTTGCGCTTGCCGTTGCGGCGGGATGGACATCCGCCATTGCATCTGGGGTCAGCGGCGGGGTCACCACCGTGTTCACATCGGGGCTCACACCCCGATGCGGCACCGGTGGGGCCTGCAGGGGCTCCACCGGACCCCGGTGTGCCCTCGGCAGTGTTGTGGTTCCATCGGAGAGCACGCGCGCCTGCACAGGCGCTGGGCCCGGCCGGGGGTCGCTGGGCCGGTGGGCCTGGCGTTGACCGATGGGTGTGGGCGTGATGGCGTCAATGGCCCGCGTGGCCACCAAGGCGTGCAGCACCAGAGACAGGGCCAGGAACAGCACCGCGCGCCCGGGCCCGAACCGGTTCCGGCGTGCGCCGCGCCCCTTCTGCATGACCCTGCCTTTCAGGTACCCTTCTGCCATTCTGCGAAGGCGCCCGAGCGGCGTCATTCCCCCAAAAGACGGAACCGAGGTGTGCCCATGCCGACCGATCGCCCCACCCCGCCGCTGATGCCCGGGTTCGACTTCCTCAAGACCCTGGCCGCGCAAGCCGGTGCCGGCTTCGGTGTGCCTGGTGCGGCCGGTGCGGGTGCGACGGGCGGAACAGGCGCCATGAGCGGACTGGGTGGGTTTCAGCAGTGGGTGTCGCCCACCCTGGACCCCGACGAACTCGACAAACGCATCGAGGAGCTGCGCACTGTGCAGTTCTGGCTGGAGCAAAACGCGCGGCTGCTGGGGGCCACCATCCAAGCCCTGGAGGTGCAGAAGATGACCCTGAGCACCCTGCGCGGCATGAACGTGCACATGCCGGACCTGCAGCAGATGCTGGGCGCGATGATGCCCACGGGCGCGGCTGGCGCCAGCGCCAAACCCTCCGCAGCCCATGCACCGACACCCACGCCGGCGCCAGACGCACCCCGGCCCTCCCGCCCGGACGCTGCAAAGCCTTCAGGCGCGGCAGCAGGACTGGTCGACCCGATGAAGTGGTGGGGTGCGCTCACCGAACAGTTCCAGACCTTGGCGGCACAAGCCTTGGCCACCCCGCCGGCCCAGGCCCGCGCGCCTGCCAAACCCGGCAAAGCCGCCCCGAACAAGCCCCGCAGGCAGGCCTCCGCCGCAGCCAAGGCGGGTGCACCGGCCGCCACTGCGCCACGGACGGCCACCAAGCGCCGCGCCGCGCGCTGAGCACCACGGCACAGCCCTTGGCGGCCCAGCCCACGCGCGCCCGACGCTGACCGTACCCCCGCACACACCGAGCCCTTCGATTCGGGCGCACACTCCACGCATGCAAGCCTTTCTCCACGCCCACGCCACGCACCCCGATTGGCGCATGGCCCTGGCGTTGGGGGAGGCGCAACTGCAGGCGCAAAAAGCCCGCTTGTGGGGTGAAGCCGGGCCCAGTGCGGCCACCCTGGGCTTTGCCTACCTGACCGACCACTACAGCCCTCACGCAGCCGATCTCTTGGAGACCTTGCAGGCCAACTGGCCCGGTGTGAGCTGGGTGGGTACGGTGGGCGTGGGCGTGGCGGCTTCGGGTGTGGAGTATTTCGACGAGCCGGCTTTGGTGCTGATGCTGGGCGCGGTACCGCACGGACGGTTTCGGGTCTTCTCCGGTGCGCGCCCACTGGCCGGCATCGAGGCCTGGACCGCCCTGGTGCACGCCGACCCGGCCACACCAGACCTGCCGGAGCTGATCGCCGAAATGAGCGACCGCACGGGGTCGGGCTATCTGTTTGGCGGGCTCACCGCCTCGCGCGGGCCCTCCTGGCAATTGGCCGATGGGGCCTTTCAGGGAGGGCTGTCGGGCGTGGCCTTCGGGCGCGACGTGCACCTGATCTCCCGCGTCACGCAGGGCTCGCAGCCGGTGTCGCCCTCGCGCCGCATCACCGGCGGTGAACAGAACCTGGTCTTGGAACTGGATGGGCGGCCGGCACTGGAGGTGTTGGCCGAGGACCTCGGGCTGGACCTGAGCGAGCCCCGCAAGGCCTTGCCCACCCTGCGCCAGACCCTGGTGGGGCTGCGGGCCGTGGATGCGGTCAGCGACGCCTCTTCGCGGGGGCGACATTTCGGGCCCGATGTTCGGGTTCGGCACCTGATTGGCCTGGACCCCGCGCGCCAGGCCTTTGCCGTGGGCGACCATGTGGAAGTGGGCATGCATCTGGCCTTTTGCCGGCGTGATGTGCAGGCCGCCCGGCGCGATCTGGTGAGGGTGTGCAGCGAGATCCGGGAAGAGCTGGCAGAAACCCTGCCGGCCGTGGCCACGGTGGCCGGTGACGCTCCGCTGGACCCGGCCCAGAAGGTGGCCGGCGCCCTGTATGTGAGCTGCTCGGGCCGTGGGGGGGCGCATTTCGGCGGGCCCTCGGCGGAGCTGCAGATCATTCAGCACGCCTTGGGCGATGTACCCCTGGTGGGCTTTTTTGCCGCCGGCGAAATCGGGCACCACCACCTGTATGGCTACACCGGCGTGCTCACCGTGTTTGTTCGTGAGCCGTAGGATAGCGGTTTCGCGCAGGAGTCTTTTCCCATGAACGCCCCCTTGCCCAGCAGCGCCCTGGGTGCCATGCCCAACCCTGGCGCTGGTGCGCCGACCGATGGGCGGCCCGATGCGGCTTTGCGCGCTGCGCGCCAGTCAGAAGTGGTGCAGGCACTGCGCGCCGTGTTGCCCGCACATGCCCTTCTTTGGCATCAGGAAGATGTGGTGCCGTATGAGTGTGATGGCCTGACCGCCTACCGTGCGCAGCCCCTGTGCGTGGTGCTGCCGGAAACCGAGGCGCAGGTGGCGGCCGTGCTCAAGACCTGCCACCGCCTGCAGTTGCCGGTGGTGGCCCGCGGTGCGGGCACGGGCTTGTCGGGTGGGGCCATGCCGCACGAGCAAGGCGTCACCTTGTCCCTGGCCAAGTTCAACCAGATCCTGCAGGTGGACCCGGTGTCGCGCACGGCCACCGTGCAGTGCGGCGTGCGCAACCTGGCCATCAGCGAAGCCGCCGCGCCCTATGGCCTGTACTACGCGCCCGACCCCTCCAGCCAGATTGCCTGCACCATCGGCGGCAACGTGGCCGAGAACTCCGGCGGTGTGCACTGCCTGAAGTACGGCTTGACGGTGCACAACGTGCTGCAGGTGCGCGGCTACACCATTGAGGGCGAGCCCGTGACCTTCGGCTCGCGCGCATTGGATGCGGCGGGCCTGGACCTTTTGAGTCTGGTGGTGGGCAGCGAAGGCATGCTGGCCGTGACCACCGAAGTGGTGGTGAAGCTGGTGCCCAAGCCCCAACTGGCGCGCTGCATCATGGCCAGCTTCGACGATGTGCAGCGGGCCGGTGAGGCGGTGGCTGCGGTGATTGCTGCGGGCATCATTCCCGCCGGGCTGGAGATGATGGACAAGCCCATGACCGCGGCGGTGGAAGACTTCGTGCACGCGGGCTACGACCTGGATGCACAAGCCATTTTGCTGTGTGAAGCCGACGGCACGCCCGAAGAGGTGACCGAGGAAATCGACCGCATGTTGGAGGTGCTCTCGGGCTGTGGCGCCACGCGGCTGGAAGTCAGCAAAGACGAAGCCCAGCGCCTGAAGTTCTGGAGCGGCCGCAAGAACGCTTTCCCTGCCAGTGGCCGCATCAGCCCCGACTACATGTGCATGGACTCGACCATTCCGCGCAAGCGCCTGGCCGACATCCTGGTGGCCATCGCCGAGATGGAGAAGACCTACGGCCTGCGCTGCCTGAACGTGTTCCATGCCGGAGACGGCAACCTGCACCCCTTGATCCTGTTCGATGCGAACGACCCCGACCAGCTGCACCGGTGCGAGCTGTTTGGTGCGGACATCCTGGAAACCAGTGTGCGCATGGGCGGCACGGTGACCGGCGAACACGGCGTGGGTGTGGAAAAGCTCGGCAGCATGTGCGTGCAGTTCTCCCCCGAAGAGCGCGAGCAGATGTTCAGCGTCAAGCGGGCCTTCGACCCGGTGGGCCTGCTCAACCCGGGCAAGGTGATCCCCACGCTGCGGCGTTGCGCCGAGGGCGGCAAGATGCACGTCAAGAAGGGGCTGTTGCCCTTCCCCGAACTGGAGCGCTTCTGATGGAGGGCGTGCTCGAGGGTGCGCCGACGGGCGCGGGTGTGGAGCGGCTGGATGCCGCGCAAGCGGACTTGGTGGAGCAGGTGCGTGCGGCCGTGGCCCTGCGCCAAGCGGCTCCTGCGCAGGACACGCTCAGCGGCACCCTGTGTGTGCGCGGCTCGGGCAGCAAAGACTTTCTGGGCGGGCCGATGCACGGTGAGGTGCTGAGCACGGGCGCCTTGCGCGGCATCAGCAGCTATGAGCCCAGTGAACTGGTGATCACCGCCCGTGCGGGCACGCCGCTGGCCGAAGTGGAGGCGGTGCTGGCCGAGCACGGGCAATGCCTGGCCTTCGAGCCGCCGCGCTTGGGCCCAAGCCCGTCCGAAGGTGGGGTGGCACAAGGTGCCACAGGCTCGGCAGGCGCGACGGCCGAAGCGGGCACCATCGGCGGCGTGGTGGCGGCCGGCCTTGCCGGCCCCTCGCGGGCTGCCGCTGGCGGGGTGCGCGACTTCATGCTCGGGGCCACTGTGCTCAACGGCCGTGCCGAGGTGCTGTCCTTTGGCGGGCAGGTGATGAAAAACGTTGCGGGCTATGACCTGGCACGTCTGATGGCGGGCTCCATGGGCGTGTTGGGCGTGGTGTTGGAAGCATCCATCAAGGTCTTGCCCGTGGCACCGGCCACCCTCACGCTGCGCTTCGACATGGACGAGCGCAGCGCCTTGGCCCGCTTGCAGGAGTGGGGCGGACAGCCGCTGCCGATCAACGCCAGCGCCTGGTGGGATGGTGTCTTGGTGCTGCGACTCTCAGGCGCCCGCGCAGCGGTGCAGTCCGCGCGCGAGCGCTTGGGCGGTGAGCTGATCGGTGCAGACCTGGCCCGTGCCTTCTGGACAGGCCTGCGCGACCAGCAGGACGAGTTTTTCACCGAGGCCCAGCAGGTGGTGGCGCAAGCAGGGCAGCTGTGGCGCGTGGCCGTGCCGCAAACCGCTGCGCCCCTGGGCATCCAAGGCCTGGGCAGCACCCTGATCGAGTGGGGTGGGGCCCAACGTTGGGTTCTGACCGCGCCGGGTGATGAAGCCACCGGACGGGCCTTGATGAAGGCTGCGCGCGATGCCGGCGGCCATGCCCAGGTGTTTCGGGGGCCCGGATCGGGCAGCACCCTTGAGCTCGACCCGGTTCTGCTGCGCATCCACCGCCAACTCAAGGCGGCCTTTGACCCGCATGGCGTGTTCAACCGCGGCCGCTTGCACCCTGATTTCTGAGGCGCCTGAGTTTCATGCAAACCCATCTCGCACCCGAATTCGTCGGCACCCGTGAAGGCCAGGCAGCCGAGGCCATTCTGCGCAAGTGCGTCCACTGCGGCTTCTGCACGGCCACCTGTCCGACCTACCAACTGCTGGGCGATGAGCTTGACGGGCCGCGCGGCCGCATCTACCTGATCAAGCAGGTTCTTGAGGGTGCGACCGTCACCGAAAAAACCCAGCAGCATCTGGACCGCTGCCTGACCTGCCGCAATTGCGAGTCCACCTGCCCCTCGGGCGTGCAGTACGGGTCTTTGGTGGAGATCGGCCGCCAAATCGTGGACGAGAAGGTCCCGCGCCAGGGCCGCGACAAGGCCGTGCGCTGGCTGCTCAAGGAAGGCCTGACCTCGCCGCTGTTCAAGCCCGCCATGGCCGTGGGCAAGCTGGTCAAGCCCCTGCTGCCGGCAGCGTTGAAGAAAAAGGTGCCCGGTGCCACGCCGCCGCGCGCGGGCTTGTGGCCCACGCGGCAGCACCCGCGCAAAGTATTGATGCTGGCCGGCTGCGTGCAGCCCGCGATGATGCCCAACATCAACAGCGCCACCGCACGCGTGTTGGACGCGTGTGGCATCCAAACCCTGGTGGCCGAAGACGCCGGCTGCTGTGGGGCCATCCGCGCCCACCTCAACGACCACGAAGGCGGGCTCGCCGACATGCGGCGCAACATCGATGCCTGGTGGTCGATGCTGCAGTCGGGTCAGGTGGAGGCCATCGTGATGAACGCCTCGGGCTGTGGCGTGACCGTCAAGGAGTACGCGCAGCACCTGGCCCATGACCCGGAATATGCCGAGCGAGCGCGCGTGGTCAGCGAAAAGACGCGCGACCTCAGCGAGCTCCTGCCCGAGTTGATGCCGCGCTTGAAGAAGCTGCTGTGCGGCGCCTCCGGTACGGCCGTGGCGTCACGGCGCGGCACCCTGGCCTACCACCCGCCCTGCACCCTGCAGCATGGCCAAAAGCTGCGTGGCGGGGTGGAAACCCATTTGAGGGACCTGGGCCTGCCCATTGAAGTGGCCGCCTGCGATACCCACCTGTGCTGCGGCTCGGCCGGCACCTATTCGGTGCTGCAGCCTGAGCTGTCCACCCAGCTGCGCGACCGCAAGCTGGGCCACCTGGGTGCGCTTAAACCGAGCACCATTCTGTCGGCCAACATCGGCTGCATCCAGCACCTGCAAAGCGGCACCGACACCCCGGTGCAGCATTGGGTGGAGCTCATCGACACCATGCTGGCGGCCTGAGCGGGGCCTGAGCGGGGCCTGCGGGGGCCAAAGGTGCCCGCAGGGGGACGCTCAGCTTTGGGGCTTGGGCGGCGCCTTGTCGCTCCACAGCACGCCGGCGCTGGCCCAGTCGTGCTTGGCGATGTCGAAGAACATGATGTCCACGCCATCGGGCTTGGTGCCCAACACGCGGCAGGTGGTTTCCGTCAAAGCCTGCGCCAAGGCGCGCTTTTGTTCCGGGGTGCGGCCTTCGAAGAGTTCAACGCGGATCAGGGGCATGCTCAACTCCGTTCAGGGGTGGGTCCAACATTGTGCGGCTTCGCGCAGGAGCGCCGGCCACTCATCTGTGCCTTCGGGTGTGGAGCCGTCGCCAATCCATTGGGCCTGCGTTCGGGCCACCACCTCGGGCGGCACCAGGGGCAAGCTGCCCCCTGCAGCCTGCGCCTGCAGCTGAATGCGGGCCGCACGCTCCAGGAGGTGCATGAGCACAAAGGCTTCGGCCACGGTGCGGCCCACCGTGAGCACGCCATGGTGTTCCAGGATCAGGCCGTCGTGGCGTCCCAGGGCGGCCACCAGACGCGACTGCTCCGCTGGCCCAAAGGCCAGGCCTTCATAGGCATGCCGCCCCAGGCGCCCCACCAGGCGCAGGGCCGGCTGCGAACAGGGCAGCAGGCCTTCCGGGCGGGCTGCCAAGGTCTGCCCCCACAGGGTGTGCAGGTGCATGACACACACCGCATCGGGCCGGGCCGCATGCACACAGCCGTGGATGGCAAACCCGCTGGGGTTGACCGGCGCGTTCGAGCCATCCACCACACGGCCCTGTACATCCACCTTCACCAGGTTGTCGGGGCGAACTTCGGCAAAGCGCAGGCCGAAGCGGTTGATGTAGTAATGCCCCGGCTCGCCAGGGACCGATGCCGACAGGTGGGTCCAGACGATGTCGTCCCAGCCGCGGCGCGCCGCCAGGGCATAGGAGGCGGCCAGGTCACGGCGGGTTTGGATTTGCAGGTCGGTATCCATCACAGCACAAGGTGGACGCCATCAGGCAGCACGGCGCCTGGTCGGCCACGGGCCTTCAGCTCACTCGATGAGGATGGCACGAAAGTCGTTGACATTGGTGCGCGTGGGGCCGGTGACCACCGCCTCACCCAGGGCCTCGAAGAATCCGTGACCATCATTGACGGCCAGGCTGTCGGCGGGCTTGATGCCCAGGCCCCAGGCCCGCTGCAAGGTGTCGGGTCCGAAGGTGGCGCCGGCGGTTTCTTCCAGCCCGTCCACTCCATCGGTGTCGGCCGCCAGGCCCCAAATGCGGGGGTGGCCGCCAGTGGCCAAGGCCATGGAGAGCAGGCACTCCACGTTGCGCCCGCCGCGTCCGTTGCCGCGCACGGTGACCGTGGTTTCGCCGCCCGACAAGAGCACGCAAGGGGCCTCGAAAGGCTGCCCGTTGCGGGCCACCTGCAGGGCCATGCCACCCAGCACACGCCCCACATCACGGGCCTCACCTTCAAGAGCATCACCCAGGATGTAGGCGCGCAGCCCGGCGGCCTGCGCCACGCGGGCTGCGGCCTCCAGCGCCTGCTGCGGTGCGGCCACGAGGCGGGCCTCGGCTCGCTGCAGCCGGGCATCGCCCGGCTTGATCGATTCGCCGCGGCCGCTGCTCAAGAGCTCGCGCACAGTGCGCCCCAAGGGCTCAGGCAACTGCAGCCGGTAGCGCTCGATGAGGTCCAAGGCGTCCTGGCAGGTGGTGGGGTCGGCCACGGTGGGGCCCGAGGCGATGTCGATGGCGTGGTCGCCCGGTACATCGCTCATCATCAGGGTGACCACGCGGGCCGGGTGGCAGGCCGCAGCCAAGCGGCCGCCCTTGATGGCCGACAGGTGGCGGCGCACCGTGTTCATTTCGGTGATGGTGGCCCCCGATTGCAGCAAGGCGCGGTTGACGGCTTGCTTGTCGGCCAGGGTCAAGCCCGGCAAAGGCAGGGGCAGCAAGGCCGAGCCGCCGCCCGAGATCAAGGCAATCACCAGGTCGTGCGGGCCCAGGCCCTGCACCAGCTGCAGCAGGCGTTGCGCGGCCTTCAGGCCGGCTTCATCGGGTACCGGGTGGGCCGCTTCAACAATCTCCACGCGTTGGCAGGGGGCGCCGTAGCCATACCGGGTGGCCACCAAGCCTTCGAGCTGGCCCGGCCAATCGGCATAGTGCGCCTCCAAGGCTTGCGTCATCGCCGCCGAGGCCTTGCCGGCGCCGATCACCACGACGCGGCCGCGACCCAGGCCGGGCAATTCCTCGATCTTGGGCAGGTGGGCCGGCACGCAGATCTCAGGCTGTGCGCTGGCCACGGCGGCCTCAAACAGGCGGCGCAGCAAATCCCGCTGGGGACCGGTCGCAGGGCTGCTGGGGGAGGAAACGGGGGTGGTCATCACCGCGAAATCTTCTCACGGGCCGCCACCGAGCGGTGGGCGCAGGCGACACGCAAGCCGCAAACTCAGGCCGGCGCGTCGCTGCCCTGGCCGATTTCGAAGTTGGCCAAGGCCTCCAAGGCGCGCACCATGGCCGAGTGGTCCCAGCCCTTGCCGCCGTGTGCGGCGCAGGCGTTGAACAGCTCCTGGGCGGTGGCGGTGTTGGGCAGGCTCACGCCCAAGGCGCGCGCACTGCTCAGAGCCAGGTTGAGGTCTTTTTGGTGCAGCTCGATGCGAAAGCCGGGGTTGAAGGTGCGCTTGACCATGCGCTCGCCGTGCACCTCGAGGATGCGGCTGGCCGCAAAACCACCCATCAGCGCTTGGCGCACCTTGGCCGGGTCAGCGCCGGCGCGGGCCGCAAACAACAGGGCTTCAGCCACGGCTTCAATGTTCAATGCCACGATGATCTGGTTGGCCACCTTGGCCGTTTGGCCGTCACCATTGCCGCCCACCAAGGTGATGTTCTTGCCCATGCACTCAAACAGCGGCTTGACGCGTTCGAAGGTGGCTTCAGAGCCGCCCACCATGATGGACAAGGTGGCATTCTTAGCACCGACTTCGCCACCGCTGACCGGGGCATCCAGGTACTCACAGCCCAGCGCGTTGATGCGGGCGGCGTAGTCCTTGGTGGCGATGGGCGAAATGGAGCTCATGTCCACCACCGTCTTGCCGGCGCTCAGGCCTGAAGCCAAGCCGTGCTCGGAGAACAACACCTTCTCGACATCCGGTGTGTCGGGCAGCATGGTGAAGATGATGTCGGCCTGTTGGCCGACGCTTCGGGCATCGGCGCAGGCCACCGCGCCCTTTTCGCTCAGGGCTGCCGGCACTTGGCTGCGGGTGTGCACGTACAGGGTGTGCCCAGCGGCCAGCAAGTGGCCGGCCATGGGCGCGCCCATGATGCCCAAGCCGATGAAGCCGATTTTTTGCGGGGTGGAAGTCATGAGGGGTTCCTAGAGAGTCTTACTGCGCCAACTGCTGTCGCCAGCCCAGGCCGGCTTCGGTGGTGGCTGCGGGCTTGTACTCGCAGCCAATGGCGCCCTTCCAGCCGATGCGCTTGAGGTGGGCGAACAGGAAAGCATAGGCGATCTCGCCGGTGCCGGGCTCGTTGCGGCCCGGGTTGTCGGCGATCTGGATGTGGCCGATGCGCGCCAGGTAACGGTTGAGGGTGCCGGCGAGTTCGCCTTCCATGCGCTGCATGTGATAGACGTCGTACTGGATGTAGGCATTGGCCGCGCCCACTTCGTCGAGCAGGGCCACGCCTTGTGCCGTGGTGCTGACGAAAAAGCCGGGGATGTCGAAGGTGTTGATGGGCTCGATCAACAGGTCGATACCGTGCTGGCTCAGCTTGCCGGCCGCGTAGCGCAGGTTGGCCACCAAGGTGGCGCGCGCCTGCTCGTCGCTGACCGCCGCGGGCTTGATGCCGGCCAGGCAGTTGATCTTTTTCACGCCTAGAGCGGTGGCGTAGCTGATGGCCTGGTCCACGCCGGCCTTGAACTCGGCCACGCGGTCCGGGTGGCAGGCGATGCCGCGCTCGCCACCCGCCCAGTTGCCGGCCGGCAGGTTGTGCAAGATGAGGCTCAAGCCATGGGCCTGCAACTCGGCCTTGATCGCCTCGGGCGTGGCCTCATACGGAAACTGGCACTCCACCTGCGTGAAGCCGGCGCGCGCGGCCCGCCCGAAGCGTTCGATGAAGGGGGCCTCGGTGAAGAGCATCGAGAGGTTGGCAGCGAAGGTCGTCATGGGTTTGCTGGTCTTTGTCGGGCATGGAAGGCTGAAGCGCCCGCCGGATGATGCTCAATTCCGGCGGGGGACTCGGAAGGTCGGACTTTCAGTCGAGCAGGCCGGCGGCGACCAGACCCTCGGTGCCCTGCGGGTGACGGCAGTCGATGTCTTCGAACTCGTTGATCTTGTCGATCTCCACGCCCATGGCGATGTTGGTGACCTTCTCCAGGATCACCTCCACCACCACCGGCACGCTGAATTCACGCGCCGTGGCCTGGGCCTGGCGCAGGGCGTCTTGCAGCTTGGCGGGGTCGGTCACGCGCAAGGACTTGCAGCCCAGGCCTTCGACCACTTTCTGGTGGTCGACACCATAGCCCTTGAGGGTCTCGTCTTCCACGTTCTGGTTGTCGAAAGCCAGTTGCACGCAGTAGTCCATCTCAAAGCCGCGCTGCGACTGGCGGATCAGGCCCAGGTAGCTGTTGTTGACCAGCACCTGCACATACGGCAGCTTGAACTGGGCCCCGGCGGCGAGTTCTTCGATCAGGAATTGGAAGTCGTAGTCGCCGGCGATGCCCACCACGGTGCGGGTGGGGTCGGCTGCCACCACGCCCAGGGCGGCCGGCAGGGTCCAGCCCAAGGGGCCGGCCTGACCGCAGTTGATCCACTGGCGCGGCCCGTAGATGTTGAGGAACTGGGCGGCGGCAATCTGGCTGAGGCCGATGGTGGACACGTAGACCGTGTCACGCGGGAACACCGCGTTCATCTCCTGGTACACGCGCTGGGGTTTGATGGGGATGTTGTCGTAGTTCGTCTTGCGGTGCATCAGCGCCTTGCGCTCGGCACAGCGTGCAGCCCAGGTGGCAAAGCTCTTGAGCTTGCCGGCGGCCTTGCGCTCGCGGGCGGCTTGTACGAAGAGTTCGAGCGCGGCCTTGGCGTCGCTCACGATGCCGTACTGCGGCTCGAAGACCCGCCCGATCTGGGTGGGCTCGATGTCCACGTGCACAAAGGTGCGGCCCTTGGTGTAGGTGTCGATGCCGCCGGTGTGGCGGTTGGCCCAACGGTTGCCGATGCCCAGGACGAAATCACTGGCCAGCATCGTGGCGTTGCCGTAACGGTGGCTCGTCTGCAGGCCGCACATGCCGGCCATCAGCGGGTGGTCGTCGGGAATCGTGCCCCAGCCCATCAGGGTGGGAATCACCGGCACGCCGGTGAGTTCGGCGAACTCCACCAGCAGGTCCGAGGCATCGGCATTGATGATGCCGCCACCGGCCACGATCAGGGGCTTCTCAGCGGCCATCAGCATGTCCAAGGCCTTGTCGACCTGCTTGCGGCTGGCCGCGGGCTTGTACACGGGCAGGGGCTCGTAGGTGTCGATGTCGAACTCGATTTCGGCCATCTGCACATCAAAGGGCAGGTCGATGAGCACAGGGCCCGGGCGGCCCGAGCGCATCAGGTGGAAGGCTTGCTGGAACACGCGCGGCACCTGGGCCGGCTCCAGCACGGTGGTGGCCATCTTGGTCACCGGCTTGGCGATGCTTTGGATGTCCACGGCCTGGAAGTCTTCCTTGTGCAGACGCGCGCGCGGGGCTTGGCCGGTGATGCACAGGATGGGGATGGAGTCGGCGATGGCCGAATACAGACCGGTGATCATGTCGGTGCCGGCCGGGCCCGAGGTGCCGATGCACACGCCGATGTTGCCGGCCTTGGCCCGGGTGTAGCCCTCGGCCATGTGCGAGGCGCCTTCCACGTGGCGCGCCAGGATGTGGGTGATGCTCTGGCGCTCGCGCAGGGCGGCATACAGCGGGTTGATGGCCGCGCCGGGCACGCCGAAGGCATTGGTCACGCCTTCTTTTTCCATCACGAGTACGGCTGCCATTGCGGCTTTCATCTTGGCCATGTGGGGCTCCTGGAACGGGTGGGTGAAGGGGTTTGACGGTGCGAGACAGCCGCGAACCGCAAGCTTCGCATCTTGCGTGGAGCCCCGTCGGCCGGGAATCCGTCCGCGCCGCATTTCATCCATTCCATTTGGGAATACCCCCTTGCCCAATGGGCGCTTCAGGCCTAGGCTGAGACCATGGACAAACTCGCGGCCATGCAAACCTTCATCCGGGTGGTGGAGCTGGGCTCCTTCAGCAAGGCCGCAGCTGACCTGGGGGTGGGCCAGCCCAGCGTCACCAAGCAGATTGCCCAACTCGAAAAACACCTGGGCTCGCGGTTGTTGCATCGCACCACACAGGGCGTTTCAGTGACCGAAGTGGGGGCGCTGTATGCCGAGCACTGCCGCCGCATCGCCCATGAGGTCGAAGAGGCCGACCACGTGGCCTTGCAGGCGCAGTCGCAGATGCAGGGGCAGTTGCGCATCAGCACCTCGGTGGCCTTCGGGCGCCGGGTTCTGGCGCCGCTGCTGCTCAAGTTCATCGAGGAACACCCGCAGCTGCAGATCGACCTGAGCTGCGAAGACCGACATGTGAACCTGCTGGAGCAGGGCGTGGATGTGGCGATCCGCATGGGGCGGCTGGCCGATTCCACCTTGGGGTCGCGTTATCTGGGCAGCAACCCCTGGGTGTTGGTGGGCTCGGGCAGCTACCTCAAGGCCCGCGGCATGCCGCGCACGCCCGATGAACTGCGTGGCCATGCGGCCCTCATCTACAGCACGGTGCAAGGCGATGCGCGCTGGACCTTCACGCGGCCGCAGAAGTCCGGAGACGCGCAGCGGCGCGAGGTGGTGGTGCACGGCCCCTTGCGCTCGAACAATTTGTCCGCCTTGCTGACAGCCGCACGCGGTGGACTGGGCTTGGCGGTGCTGCCGCTGTATGTGGCGCACGACTCCATTCGAAACGGCGCGGTGCAGGTGCTGCTCAAAGATTGGCTGCTACCAGCGCAGGAAATGCATGCGGTCTACCCCTCGCCACGCCTGGTGCCCACCAAGGTGCAGCTCTTCGTGAGCTGGCTGCAGGGACAGTTTGGCGAAGCCTGGTGGACGCGCGCGCCATGAGCCCTTGATGTCCAGCTCGGGGCGTTCGGTGCGCAGGCTTGCGCTGAAAGGGCTGCCGATTGACTGATCGGCCTCGGACCAGGCGGTTACAGGACCCGCGCCACTTTCACGGCGGTTTCTGAACCCCAGGCCACCACGGCGCACCAGGCACGCAAGATCAGGCCGGGGCGCGCTTGCGCGGCCAATGCCCGCGCCTCGTCCCGGTGGTGGCGTTCGTCTGCCTGGCAACTCAGCAGCAGGTCGCGCAGGGCGGTGAACTCGGGACGGCCATCGAGTGCGCGGATCTGGTCTTCGTAGTGGCGATCCACAAAGGTCTCCACCGCGGCGATCGTGCCGTACACCGCCCGGGACCCGAAGAGCGCGGGCAGGGCCCCGGTGAGGAAGCCGGCGATGCGCCAAGGAATCAGGAGGTGGCTGCGCTGGCGCGGGGGCACGAGTTCACAGATCAGTCGCAGGTGTTCTTGCTCGGTGGCCAGATGGCGCTGGGCGAAACCGCGCAGGGCCGCATCGCGCGTGATGGCCATCACGCCGCGGTAGATCCACACGGCGCCGGTTTCGCCAGCGTGGTCGGTGCGCAGTTCGGGCATCAGGTCCACGGGAACCGCCGGCGTCAGGGCCGAGTGGGGACTGGTCATCATCGAGCTGCCTGCACGCGGGTCCAGAACTGCGAGAACGAGCCGCAGCGGCGGCCGGGGTCGGCCCAGATGCGCGGCACCGGCTCGCCTTGGCCGGGCTGCAACCAGGCGCGCAGGTGGGGGTCGGCCACGGTGCGCGCGCCGCTGGGGGGTGCCTCTTCGCACCAGAAGATGCGGTCGGTGTGCTCGCGCATGAGCGCCACCACCCAGCGCCAGCGGCGCTCGCTCCAGGCCCAGCGGCTGTGAAAGCCGGCCACCAACACCCCCACCACCGGCCCGGTGTTGTGTTCGGGCGCGCGCAGGTTCCAGGGGTGCATCAACCAGGCGCCTTCCAAATCAGCGGCTTTGGCGCTGGGCAGATCAAACGGCGGGCGGTTGAGCAAGGGAGGCTCCTGCACGGCCGCGTGCTCCACGCGCCCCGGCCGCTCCAAGCGTTTGCCGCTGCGCGCCACCGCTTCCAAGGCCTCGTAGGATGCGTCCACCACCGATGCACGCGAATGCCACGGCCCCGGCGCAAACTTCTCCACATTGCCTGCGTTGAAGAGGTAGGGCTTGTGCGAGCCGGTGCCGGCCACCCACTGCCAGCTCAGGTGGTTGCTGGCCAGGTCGCCGTCCAGCAGATGCCCGTACAGCCAGTCGGCGCCGGCACGCCAGTGCACCTTGCGCAGGTGCACCACGTAGGACGCCAACCACATGCGGGCATGGTTGTGCAGGTAACCGGTGGCATACAACTCGCGCACCGCCTGGTCGATCACCGGCACACCGGTGGCGCCCTGGCGGATGTCGTCGGGCAGCACGCGCGCATAGGCGCTTTCGGGTATGGGCCCTTCGTGCAAAGAGGCGAAGATGCCTTTGCCCTCGTGTTGCCACACGTGGTGAAAGTACTCGCGCCAGGCCAGTTCGTTGATGAACTTGTGCTCGGGCGGCAGGCCACGGCCCTTGGCATCGCGCGCGCGCTCGTCTTCCTGCACCTGCGCCAGCACCTGCGGCAGGGTCAGCACCCCGTGGCTGATGTAGGGCGACAGGCGGGTGACCGCGCCTTCAAGGTGGTTGCGGCTGCGCGCATAGTCGTGCGGCCGCACGGTGCGCAGGCGGGTGTGCGCGGCTTGGGTGCTGGGCGGCAGTTCGTCACAGGCCGGGTCGGGCAGCGGCAAAGGGTTCATGCCCGGCAGTGTCGCCAAGACCCGGGAAAACCGCCCGCCTGCAGCGGCAAGGCCCTTGGGGCCCATCGGAGAAAGGGCGCAGGGCTAGCTGGGCGCGGTCACAAAAAGGGGCGCCCAGTTTCCCGAGCGCGGTCACAAAAAAAGGGCGCCCGGTTTGCCGGGCGCCCTGGGCAAAAAGCGGCCGAACCGCTCAAGCCCTGTTCATCAGCGCACCACGGCAATGGCCTCGCGCTTGTCAGCCTTGTAGGTGTAGAGCGTCAAGGCGCCGTTCTTGATGTCGCCCTTTTCGTCAAACGCGATCACGCCGGTCACGCCCTTGTAGCCCTCGGTTTTGGCCAGGGCCGGCAGGTACTTGGCCGGATCGGTGGAGTTGGCGCGCACCATGGCGTCCACCATCACCATCACGGCGTCGTACACATAGGGGGCGTAGATCTGCACATCGGCGTTGTACTTGGCCTTGAACTTGGTGGCGAAGTCGGCCATGGCCGTCTTGGCCTCGCCTTCCACGCCGCCGGCCTCGGCACACACCACCTGGCCATCGGCCATGGAGCCAGCAGCCAGCTTGGGCAGCTCGCCGGTGCAAATGCCGTCGCCACCCATAAGCTTGGCGTTGAGGCCCAGTTGCTTCAATTGGCGCAACATCGGGCCGGCCACCGCGTCCATGCCGCCGAAGAACACCACGTCGGGCTTCTTGGCCTTCAGGGCGGTCAAGATGGCGGTGAAATCGGTGGCCTTGTCGTTGGTGAACTGACGGTCCACCACCTTGCCGCCGGCGGCTTCCACGCCCTTGGCGAATTCATCGGCCACACCCTGGCCATAAGCGGTGCGGTCGTCGATCACGGCGATGCTCTTGCCCTTGAGCTCGGTCACCGCGTACTTGCCCAGCGTGCCGCCCAGGTGCACATCGTCCGCCACATTTCGGAAGGCGGTCTTGAAGCCTTGGCGGGTGTACTTGGGGTTGGTGGCCGAGGGGCTGATTTGCGGAATGCCGGCGTCGCTGTAGAGCTTGGAAGCCGGAATGGTGGTGCCCGAATTCAGGTGGCCGATCACGCCCACCACCTTGCTGTCCACCAGCTTCTGTGCGGCGGCCGTGCCCTGCTTGGGGTCGGCGGCGTCGTCTTCGGCCAGCAGCTCGAACTTCACCTTTTTGCCGTCGATGGTCAGGCCCTTGGCATTGAGCTCGTCGATGGCCATGCGCGCGCCGTTCTCGTTGTCCTTGCCCAAGTGGGCAATGGCGCCGCTGGTGGGGGCCACATGGCCGATCTTCACCACGGCCTCGGCCGATGCGGCCGGGGCGGCGGCTTCCTTCTTGCCGCAAGCGGCCAGCGCGGCCAGGGCCACGGTGGCCAGCACCAGGTTCCACTTCTTGTTCATACGTCGAACACTCCTTCAGAGGGTTGGGAAAGAAAGCTTGCCAAGTTGAATCATCACTCACCCAGGTAGGCGGCGCGCACGCGCGGGTCGTGCAGCAATTCACCGGCCGGGCCGCTCATCGTCATCTCGCCGGAGTCCATCACATAGGCCCGGTCCGCCACCGCGAGCGCACGGCTGGCATTCTGCTCCACCAGCAGCACCGTGGTGCCCCGGCGGTGGATGGTTTGCACCACCTCGAAGATCTTGTCCACCATGATGGGCGACAGGCCCATCGACGGCTCATCCAACAGCAGCAGGCGTGGGCGGGCCATCAGCGCGCGGCCCATGGCCAGCATCTGCTGCTCGCCACCGGACAGCGTGCCGGCCAACTGCGCCTGCCGCTCCTTCAAGCGCGGGAACAGGGTGTACACCTGCTCCAGGTCTTCTTCAAGCTGCGGATCATGGCGCAGGTAGGCGCCCATCTGCAAGTTCTCCAGGATGCTCATGCGGGTAAAGGTGCCGCGGCCCTCGGGCACCATCACCAGGCCCCGTGCCACGAGGTCCCATGAGCCCAGGCCCGCGATGGCCTGCCCGGCGTATTCAATGCGGCCGCCCTGGGGCTGCAACATGGCGGTCAGGGCCTTGAGCGTGGTGGTCTTGCCCGCGCCGTTGGCGCCGATCAGACTGACCAGCTCACCCTCGCGCACCTCCAGGCTGATGCCCTTGACAGCCTGGATGCCGCCATAGGCCACCCGAAGGCCCTGCACCTGCAGCATCAGCGGACGGTCAACCTCAGGCATGGTGCCCCGCTCCCAAGTACGCCTCGATCACCTGCGGGTTGCGCTGCACCTCGGCCGGCGTGCCCTGGGCAATGACCTTGCCGTAATCGAGCACCGTGACCGCATCGCACAGGCCCATCACCAGCTTCACATCGTGCTCGATGAGCAGCACCGTGCGGCCGTCGGCCCGGATGCGCTCAATCAGCTGGCGCAGCACCCCCTTCTCGGTGGCGTTCATGCCGGCTGCCGGCTCGTCCAAGGCCAAGAGCTGCGGGTCGGTGGCCAGGGCGCGCGCAATCTCCAAGCGGCGCTGGTCGCCGTAGGACAAGGTGCGGGCCCGGTAGTCGGTATAGCGCTCAATGCCCACATAGGCCAGCAACTCGCGCGCGCGGGCCTCGATGGCCGCCTCTTCGTGCTTGAAGGCGGCGGTGCGCAGAACGGCGCCCAGAAGACCGGAGCTGCTGCGCACATGGCGGCCCACCATCACATTCTCCAGCGCCGTCATGTCGGGAAACAGGCGGATGTTCTGGAAGGTGCGGGCAATGCCCGCACGCGCCACTTCATGCACCGCGCTGGGTTGGTAAGGCACCCCGGCCAACTCGAAGGTGCCGGCATCGGGCTCATACAGGCCCGTGATGACGTTGAAGAAGGTGGTCTTGCCAGCGCCATTGGGGCCGATCAGGCCGGCCACCTGGCCCCGCTCGATGCGCAGGCTCACATCGCCCAAGGCCTGCAGACCGCCAAAGCGCTTGCTGGCGCCTTGCACCAGGAGCACAGGGGCCGAAGCGGCCGTCACGCGCGGCCTCCGGTTGCGGAACCGTCTGGGGTTTTCGTGCCACCGTCCCCCTGGGCCGAACGCCCATGCTCCGGCGTGGGCCACAAGCCACGCGGGCGCATCAGCATGATCGCGATCATGGCCACTGCGATCAACAGCTGCCGCAGGATGGCCGCGTCGATCCGCCCGCCGGTCAGGTTTTGAATGTCGCCGGCCACATAGCGCAGCACCTCGGGCAAGGCCGCCAGCAGCAGCGCGCCCAGGATCACCCCCGGCAGGTGGCCCAGGCCGCCCAATACCACCATGGCCACGATCATCACCGACTCCATCAGGCTGAAGGACTCGGGTGAGACAAAGCCCTGGAAGGACGCGAACATGGCCCCGGCCACGCCGCCGAAGGTGGCGCCCATGCCAAAGGCCAGCAGCTTCAGGTTGCGGGTGTTGATGCCCATGGCGCGCGCTGCAACCTCGTCTTCCCGGATGGCCATCCAGGCCCGGCCGATGCGCGAATCCTCGAGGCGGCGACAAATCACCACACTGGCCACCACCAAGGCCAGAAACAGCCAGTAGTACAGCGTCACCGAGGCCACGCGCACATCGCCCCAGGGCACGGGCACATCCAGCGGCCGGCCCAGGCTGAAGCCAAAGAAGGTCACGGGGTCGATGCGGTCTAGCCCGCGCGGTCCGTTGGTGATGTTGACCGGGTGTTCCAGGTTGTTCATGAACACGCGGATGATTTCGCCAAAGCCCAAGGTAACGATGGCCAGGTAGTCGCCGCGCAGCTTGAGCACCGGCGCGCCCAACAGCACCCCGGCCAACGCGGCCAGCAAGGCCGCCAGGGGAATCACCACCCACAGCGGCGCGTGCACGCCTTGCGGAAAGTGATGGGCAAACCAGGCGAACTGCTCGGCCAAATGGGGCGAGGTCAGCAGCGCCACCATGTAGGCGCCCACCGCGTAGAAAGCCACAAAGCCCAGGTCGAGCAGGCCTGCGTAGCCCACCACAATGTTCAGACCCAAGGCCAAGAGCACATAGAGCAGGGCGGTGGCCATGATGCGTACCCAACCCGATCCGACCTGCTGCACCAGCAGGGGCAGCAGCACCAGGGCGATTGCGGCCAGGGCAAAAGCCAGCATTTGCGCGCGTTTGGAATGCAGCAGCGTCATGGTGCTGGCCTCAGGCCCGATCCGCCACCCGCTCGCCCAAGAGGCCCGACGGCCTTAAGGTGAGGACCAAGATGAGGGCCGCAAAGGCGAAGATGTCCACATAGTGGCTGCCCAACACACCGCCGGTGAGCTCGCCCAGGTAGCCCGCGCCTATGGCCTCCAGCAGACCCAACAACAGGCCGCCCACCACCGCGCCGCCCAGGTTGCCGATGCCGCCCAGCACCGCTGCGGTGAAGGCCTTGAGCCCGGGCAAGAAGCCCATGGTGTGCTGCACCGTGCCGTAGTTGGCGGCCCACATCACGCCGGCCAAGGCCGCCAGCGCCGCGCCGATGAGGAAGGTGGTGGAGATCACCACATCGGGCTTGACCCCCATGAGCGCGGCCACCCGCGGGTTCTCCGCCGTGGCGCGCATGGCGCGGCCCAGCCGGGTGCGGTTGACCAGGAACATCAAGGCGGCCAGCGTGACGGCGGTGATGGCCAGAATCAGCACCTGCGTCACCGAAATCACCGCACCCCCGATGTGCATGGGCTCCACCGGCAGGAGCTGCGGATAGGGCTTGGGGTTGGGCTTCCACACGATCATGGCCAGCGTCTGCAGCAGCAGGCTCATGCCCATGGCGGTGATCAGCGGCGCCAAGCGGGGCGCGTTGCGCAGCGGGCGGTAGGCCAGCTTCTCAATGCCGAAGTTCAAGGTGCAGCACACCAGTACGGCCACCGGCAGCGAAATGAGCATCAGCACCCACCCCGGCAGGCCCGTTCCCCCCAGGGCTGTGACCACGCTCCAGCTGACCAAGGCGCCCACCATCAGCACCTCGCCATGGGCGAAGTTGATCAGGTTGATGATGCCGTAGACCATCGTGTAGCCCAGGGCCACCAGGGCATACATGCTGCCCAGCACCAGGCCGTTGATGATTTGTTGGATGAGGGTATCCATACGCGTGGGCCCGGATTAGACCGCAGTCGGTGCGACCAGCGCCCCCCGGGGCTTCCCGGTGCTGAGGGCCAGGGACTGTGGGTAGCATCCGGCCATGAACCTGAGCAAACGACAGTTCCTGCGCTGCGGCTGCGGCGTTTCGTGGATGGGTGGCCTGGCCGGCGTTGGCCTGCTGGGCGCTTGCGCGGCGACCGATCCAGGGCCGGCCGATGCACCAGGCACAGCCGGCCGCACGCACAAGCCCGAAGCCCGCGCCCTGCACGACATCTTCAACCGCCATTGGGAGGCCCAAGCCCGTTTGGCTCCGGAGTGGGGCACCTACCGCGGCGACCACCGCTTCGGTGGTGAGCTGTCCCAGGTCGGGCCCGAGGCCGAAGCCCAACGCCGCGCCCTCAACGAGCGCTTTTTGCGCGAAGCCCAAGCGGTCAACCCGCAGGGGCTGGAGCCCCAGGACCGCCTGTCGCGCCAAATGTTTCTGCAAAACCTGCAGCAGCAGCTGGAGCTCTCGCGCTTCGAGGGCTACCGCAGCATGAACCTGGGGGCGCTGCGCGGGCCCCACACCATGCTGTCGGGCCTGCTGCAGCAGCAGCCGGTAGACACAGCTGAGCAGCGCGAGCAGGTGATCGCCCGCCTGGCGCAACACCCCCGGCGCATCGAGCAGGAGATCGCGCAGCTGCTGCGCGCGCAGCAGCTGGGCTGGGTGTCGGCACGCCCGGTGCTCGAGCGCGTCCTGGCGCAGCTCGATGGACAGATTCGGGCCGACGTGGCGCGCGGCCCCTTCATGGACCCCTGGCGGCGCCTGCCCAAGGGTCTGTCGGACGCCGAAGCCGCCCGTTGGCGCGAGCGCGGTGAAGCCGCCGTGCGGCGCGATGTGATTCCGGCCCTGCAAAAGCTGCGCGACACCGTGGCCCAACAGCTGATGCCGCGTGCGCCCGATGCCGGAGGCCTCCTGCGCTACCCCGGTGGCGCCGAGGTGTACGCCGCGCTGGTGCGCCAGCAGACCACCACGCAAAAGACACCGCAAGAGCTGCACGACATCGGCCGGGCTCAGCTCGAACAGCTGCATGCCGAGTTCGCCCAACTGCGTGAACGCATGGGCCTGCGCATGGGTTTCAGCGAAGCGCTGAAAGCCTTGAGCACGCCCGAGCATTACTTCAGCAGCCCCCAGGCCATGCTCGACGGTTACCGCGCCACCGCCAAAGAGCTCGACCCCTGGATGCCGCGCCTGTTCGTGGAGCTGCCGCGCACCAGCTACGGTATCCGGCCCATGGCCGAGCACCTTGGGCCCGGTGCGGCCGACAACTACACCGGCCCGCCCCTGGATGGCAGTGGCCCCGGTTGGTACAACGCCAATGTCCTGGCCTACCAGCGGCGGCAAAAGTGGGCGCTGCCGTCCTTGGTGGCCCATGAGACGGTGCCCGGGCACCACCTTCAAATTGCCCGGGCCCGCGAACTGGGTGAGCTGCCGGCCTTCCGGCGCGGCGGCGGCTACACCGCGTTTTCCGAAGGTTGGGGCCTGTATGCCGAACGGATCATGGACGAAGTGGGTTTCTATGACACCCCGCAGGCGCGTTGGGGCTTCCTGCAGGCCCAGGCCTTCCGCGCGGCACGCCTGGTGGTGGACACCGGCCTCCATGCCATGGGTTGGAGCCGCCAGCAGGCCATTGAGGTGATGAACGACCGCGTGGGCGAGAACCCCATCTTCATGACCGCCGAAGTGGACCGGTACATCTCCACCCCGGCCCAGGCCTTGGCCTACATGACCGGGCAGCTGCACATCTTGGATGAACGCCAACGCGCGCGGCAAGCCCTGGGCGCGCGCTTTGACTTGCGCCGCTTCAACAACGCGGTGATCGACCAGGGCGCCTTGCCGCTGGATGTGTTGTCCACGCAACTGCGGGACTGGACCCAGCGGGAGCTGAAGGCCCCGCAGGCTTGAGCCTGGAGGCTCAGCCCACCCCCACCGCCTGCACATGGGCCAGCGCCTGTGCCTGAATCGCCGCGCGCTGGGCCTCGTCCAGGCGCTTGAGGTTCTTCACCTGCATCACCATGCGGGGGTTCTTGGCCAGGGCCGGCTCATGCCGCAACAGGAAGTCCCAGTACAGCGTGGTGTAGGGGCAGGCGCGATCGCCGGTGGATTGGGCAGGGTCGTAACGGCAGCCCTTGCAGTGGTTGCCCATGCGCTGCAGGTACTTGCCTGAGGCCACATACGGTTTGCTGGCCATCACACCCCCATCGGCGTACTGGCTCATGCCCAGGGTGTTGGGCAGCTCCACCCACTCCACCGCGTCCACATACACGCTGAGGTACCAGCCGTGCACCTGCTGAGGGTCCACGCCCAGCAACAAGGCGTACAGGCCGGTGACCATCAGGCGCTGGATGTGGTGCGCGTAGCCGTTCTGCAGCGTGAGCTCCAGCGCGTCACGCAAGCAGGCCATGTCGGTTTGTGCATTCCAGAAGAAGCCGGGAAGGACCCGGTTGGCGCCCAAGGCATTGCGCTGCAGGTACTGCGGCATGTGCAGCCAGTAGACGCCCCGCACATATTCGCGCCAGCCCAGGATCTGCCGAATGAAGCCTTCGGTTGAGGCCAGGTCGGCTTCGCCCCTGCGGTAGGCGGCCTCGGCGGCTTGCACCACCTCGCGCGCCGTGAGCAGCTTGAGGTTCATCGCGGCGGCCAGGTGGGAATGGAACAGCCACACCTCGCCGGTCCACATCGCGTCTTGCCACCGGCCGAAGTGGGGCAGGCGCTCGCGGATGAAGCGATCCAGCGATTGCAGGGCCTGCGCGCGGGTGACGGGCCAGGCAAACGAGTCCAGCGAGCCTGGGTGGGAGGCAAAGCGCTCGGCCACCAACTGCAGCACCCCGCGGGTGGTCTCGTCGGGCTCGAACCGGGCTGGCTCCGGTATGGGCGGCGGGCCGTCCTTGCCGAAGGCTTCGCGGTTGTCGGCATCGAAGTTCCACTGGCCGCCCACCGGTTGCTCCCCCTCCATCAGCACCTGGTGGCGCACCCGCAGTTCGCGGTACCAGTACTCCAGGCGCAGCTGCTTGCGGCCCTTGGCATGCGCGGCAAAGTCCCGCACGGTGCTGAAGAAGTGCCGGTCTTCGCGGATGTCCAGCGGCAGCTGGCAGTCGGCGGCCACGGCCTTGATGGCTTCGAGTACGCGCCAGTCGCCCGGTGCCGTCATCACCAGGCCTTGGGGCTTCAGGCGCGCAATGGCCGCGCGCAGCTCGGCGCCCAAGCTGCCCAAATTGCCGGCGTCGTCCAATCGGCGATAGTCCACGCGCCAGCCCGCGCCGCGCAAGGCCTGCGCGTGGTGGCGCATCGCCGCCAAGAACAGCGCGATGCGGGGCTTGGACGACCACACATGCGTGGACTCTTCGGCCACTTCGGCCATCCACACCATGTCGTGCTGCGCCTGTGCGCCGTCGAAGCACGCGGCTTGCGTGTCGAGCTGGTCGCCCAGCACCACCAGCAAATGGCGCAGCGCGCTCATCGGGCGGCCGCCCGCCGGTCCCGCGCCCCTTGGGCCCGGCAAGCGTCGCTGCACACCTTCACCTCGTCCCAGTTCTTGGCCCAGGCCTTGCGCCACACCATGGGCCGGCCACACACGGTGCAGGGTTTGCTGGGCAGTTGCGCCTTGTTGCCCCGAAACCCGCTGGTGCGGTCGGTGGCTTTGTGGTCATGTCGGCTCATGTCCGGATGCTGACAGATTCAGCCGCCCGGCCCACGCCGCCGGTCGATGGACACACAGTGCGCTTGGTTAATCGAAGAGCTGGCCTTGCCGATCGAACCCGGGATCGGGCTTCGGGTCGGGCTTGGGGTCGCGCGCCGTGGCGCGCCGGCCCAGGCCTGTCTGCGGCAGGCCACTTTTTCGTGAGCCGTGGCGGTCTTGAATGCGCATGGCCTCGCGCTGGGCCTCTCCCCCTTGGCGCAGGCCAAACATGGCGTCCTTGGCCGCACGGGCTGCCGCCGCTTCGTCCACGATGGGCAGCGGGTAGTGGCGCCCGATCACACAGCCCGATTCGCGCTGCAAGCTGGCGTCCATGGTCCACGGCTGGTGCAGCCAGGGCATGGGCACCTGGGCCAACTCGGGCACCCATCGCCGAATGAAGTCCCCGTTCGGGTCTTGGTCCAGGGCCTGTTTGGTGGGCGAATAGATGCGCAAGGTGTTGATGCCCGTGGTGCCGCTTTGCATCTGCATCTGGCTCCAGTGGATGCCCGCCTCAAAGTCGGTGAACTGCCGCGCCAGGTGCAGGCCGGTGGGCCGCCAATGCAGCCACAGGTGGTAGGACGCAAAGCTCACCAACATGGCCCGCATGCGGAAGTTCAACCACCCCGTGGCGTTGAGGCTGCGCATGCAGGCGTCCACCATGGGGTAGCCGGTCTGACCGTCTTGCCAGGCTTGCAGCCGGCTGGCCTGCGTGGGGCCCCAAGCCGGTGCACCCGGTGTGTCTTCACCCGGGCGCAGGCCGTCGCAGGCACGGGCGAAGTGGGCGAATTCGATCTCGGGCTCCGATTCCAACTTCTGCATGAAGTGGCAATGCCAACGCAGCCGCCCTGAAAAACCACGCAGGCCTGAGGCGAGTGCACGGTCTGCCAGCGCCTGGGCCTCAGCGATGGCCGCCTCGGTGCGCTGGTGCACCATGCGCAGGCTCAGGGCGCCGAAAGCAAGGTGGGCGCTGATGCGGCTGCAGCCCGATTCAGCGGTCATGGGGCTGGACAGCGAGCGTCGGTAGGCGCGGCCGCGGCCACCCAGAAACCCGTCCAAGAGGTCCAGCCCGGCGGCTTGCCCCGGAGCGGCAAGCCATGGTTGCGCCGGTAGGCCGATCTGCGAACCCGTCGTTGCAGACATCGGTGATGCAAGCTCTGGCAAGGCACCCAGCTCCAGGCCCCGCCACCCGGACCAGGCGGCGGGCATCGTCACGGGCTGCGCATTCATGCGGCCGGCCCAGCGGGAAGCCCAGCCCGCGCGGCTGCGCAGCCGGCGCACCACCCCATGCTGCGGCCACTCTTGCCACTGCACCCCGCGCTCGCGGCACCACGCACCCACGGCCCGGTCGCGCGCGTACGTCCAGCCGGGGCCGGTTTCCTCGTGGCTGAGCAAGTACTCAAAGCGGTGGCGCTCAAACAATTCTTGCAGCACGCTCACGGCCGAGCCGTGGCGCACCAGCAAGGGCAAGCCCCGCTGCGCCAAGGTCTCACGCAACTCGGCCACACAGGCGCTGGCGAATGCGAGTTGCCGCGGATGAAACTCCGGGCTGCTGAACCACTCGGGCTCGACGATCCACAGCGCAGTGGCCGCACCTTCAGCCGCTGCGGCCAGGGGTGCGTGGTCCAGGCTGCGCAGGTCGCGCTTGAGCCAAACCAGGCGCCGGGTCACACCACCTGCGCCAGCGCCTGCGCCACGCGGTCTACATTGCCCTGCGTCAGGCCGGCCACGCACAGGCGCCCCGAACGAATCAGGTACACCGCGTGCTCTTCACGCAAACGGTCCACCTGCTCGGCACTCAGCCCGGTGTAGCTGAACATGCCGCGCTGGCTGAGCAGGAAGCCCAGGTCGCGGTCGGGCCGAAGGGCGCTCAGGCGCGCGTGCAAGGCCTGGCGCACCTCCACCATGCGCTGCCGCATCTGGGCCAACTCGGCCTCCCACATCGCACGCAGGTCCGCGTCGCCCAGCACATGCGCCACCAGGCGCGCGGCGTGGATGGCCGGGCTGGAATAGATGCGGCGAACCGTGTAGCGCAACTGTCCCATCACGAGATCGGCTTCAGCGGGGCTGGCACAAATCGCCGACAGCGCCCCACAGCGTTCGCCGTACACGCTCATGCTCTTGGAAAAGGAATTGGCCACGAAAAACGTCAAGCCCGAAGCCGCCAGGGCCCGCACCGCGTAGGCGTCTTCATCGATGCCATCGCCAAAGCCCTGGTAGGCCAGGTCCAGATAGGGCAGCAGTTCGCGCTCACGCAGCACCGGCATCAAGCGGTCCCACTGCGCAGACGCCAGGTCCACACCCGTGGGGTTGTGGCAGCAGGCATGCAGCAGCACGATGCTGCGCGGCGGCAGCCCCTTCAGGCACGCCAACATGTCCTCAAAGCGCAGGCCGCCGGTGCTGGCGTCGTAATACGGGTAGCGGTGAACCGCAAAGCCACTGCCCTCGAACATTGAGCGGTGGTTGTCCCAGGTGGGGTCGCTCACCCACACCGCGCTGTCGGGCAGCCAAGTGCGCAGGAAATCGGCGCCCACCTTCAAACCGCCAGAGGAGCCCACCGTTTGGATCGTGGCCACGCGGCCCTGGCCGATCGCCGGGTGCTGCTCACCCAGCAGCAACTGGGCCACTTCGGCTCGACAAGTGGCGTCGCCTTCCATGGGCAGGTACGGCTTGGCGCCGCCCTCGGCCAGGATGCGCCGCTCGGCCTCCTGAACGCAGCGCAGCACCGGCAAACGGCCCTGCTCGTCGAAGTAGATGCCAATCGACAGGTTGACCTTGTGGGGCCGGCTGTCGCGGTTGAAGGCATCCACCAAGGCGAAGATGGGGTCGCCGGCATACGGGGTGATGTGTTCGAACATGGCTCAGCCCAGGGCAGCTTCGATGTCGGCAGCCAGCTTGGCCGGCGCGTCCTGCGGGGCGTAACGGCGGATCACCCGTCCGTCACGGCCCACCAGGAACTTCGTGAAGTTCCATTTGATGCCTTCAGAGCCCAAGAGGCCCGGCGCCTCGTGCTTGAGCCACTGGAACAGCGGATGGGCGCGCGAACCGTTGACCTCCACCTTGGCCATCATGGGGAAGGTCACACCGTAGTTGACCTGGCAGAACGACGCGATGTCGGCGTTGTCCTTGGGGTCTTGGCCGCCGAACTGGTTGCAGGGAAAGCCCAGCACCGTCAGGCCACGGCCGCCGTAGCGCTGCCACAGCGCTTCCAAGCCGCCGAATTGCGGGGTGAAGCCGCAGGCGCTGGCGGTGTTGACCACCAGCACCACACGGTCCTTGAAATCGGTCAATCGCACCGGCTGGCCGGCGATATCGGTGGCCTCAAAGTCGCTCAGGGTCTTGCTCATGCGCCGATCCTAATGCAGGGCTGCGCGCGGCGCGTGGTGCGGGGTTACGCGCCAAAGGGGCCTCGGGGGCCCTCAGTCCCAGGCCGCCAGCCAGGCCGAAGCCAAGATGCAGGCGCCGCCCAAAAGCAGGGCCGGCCCCAGGCTGCCTGTACCCAGGGCCACCGCCGAAACCGACGCAAACAAGACTTCGGTCAACATGATCACCGCCGTGCGATGGGCGGGCAAGCGCGATGCCCCGTACTGCAGGCAGAGGTTGGCCGCCAGGAAGGCCGCGCTCAGCCCCAGCGCCCACGGCCACCACTGGCCCGCCGCCGCCCACTGCGGCGCCGGCACCGACCCGGTCTGCTGCAATGCCAGGCCCACAACCCCGGCGATCAAGGCTCCGCCGATGAACATGGCCGCAGCCCGTGCCGCTTCGCTGCGCTGCTGCTCACGGCGCACCATGATGTTGTTCAGCGCAAAGGAAAACCCGCCGACGATGGCCAAGGCATCGGACAGGCTGAACGCCGCGGACCAGGCCCCCGCCCCCTCTTGCGGCCACAGCACGATCACCGCACCGCTCAGGCCCAGCGCCACGCGCAGCAGTGCACGGGGCGTGACGGTCTCGTTGAGCAGCACACGGGCCAACACCACCGCCCACAGGGGCATCAGGTAGAACAGCAGCACCACGCGCACCACGTCGCCGATGCTCACCGCCCAATTGAAGGCCGCGTTGGTGGTGCCCGCCGCGGCGATCAGCACCCACAGCGCACTGGGCCGCAGCAGCTCCACCACGCTGTGGGGGCGGGCCGCCAGCAACAGCAGCGAAATCGCCGCGTACACCAGGGTGGTGGCCCACAGGGGGTGCAGGCCCTGCTCATCAAGGTGGCGAAAGGGCCACCAAGACAAGCCCCACACCAGGGCGTTGAGGACTAGGGCTGCAGCTGCGAGGCCTTGCGTCGGCGCCACCAGATCACCCCACCCACGAGGGCACCGATGCCCAACAACACAAAGATGCCCACCTGGAACTGGCGCAGCACGCTGAACATCCAGTCCCGGTTGAGCGCGCCGAAGTAGCCCAAGTACACCCAAATGGGCACGCTGATGACAGCAGCGAAACCGTCCATGAGCAACCAGGTGCTGAAGGGCACGCGGCGCGACATGCCGGCGCTGAAAAACACCGGCGTGCGCAAGCCGGGCAGAAAGCGGGCTACGAACATCACCCACTTGCCGTACTTCTGGAACAGCTGGGCCGCCCTCTCAAAACGCTCAGGCGTGAGCACCATGCGAAAACCCGGCAGGCCCTGGATGCGCTGCCCATAGACCCGGCCCAAGGTGAAGATCAGGCCATCGCCCACCAAGACCCCGGCCATGCCCACGGCAAACATCAGGTGCGGGTCGGCGTAGCCCAAGCCGGCAATCACGCCGCCGGTCACCAAGGTCACATCCTCGGGCACGGGCACCCCAAAGCCGCAAATCAAGAGCATCACGAACACGGCGATGTAGCCGTACTCGGTGAAGATGGGCATGAGGAAATCGAACACTTCCATGCTGATGGGGCACGAGGCCGGGTGAAGAATCCGGGGAAGACCACAAAGGCCACCCACGCCACGCGCGCCGGCCCGGCCGGGTTTATAGCACCCGAGCTGCGCCACGCCCGAACAGCCACCAACCAAGACCTGACACCGTGTAGGTCTGAGGATGCGCGGCGGGCCGGCCCAGGTGCTGCCAGTGTCGGTAGGATCACGCCATGCCCCGCCCGATCCAAGCGCTCATTCACCGCGCCGCCCTGGCCCACAACCTGGGTGTGGCCGCGCGCCGCGCGCCCGACTCGCGGGTGTGGGCGGTGGTCAAAGCCAATGCCTACGGGCACGGCCTGGAGCGCAGCTTTGCCGGCCTGCAGCGGGCCGACGGCTTTGCCCTGCTGGACCTGGCCGAGGCCCAGCGGCTGCGCGCGCTGGATTGGCGCGGGCCCATCCTGCTGCTCGAAGGCTGCTTCGAGCCGCGCGACCTGGAGCTGTGTTCCCGCCTGAACCTGTGGCACGTGGTGCACACGCCTGAGCAGATCGACTGGCTGGCCGCGCACAAGACGCAGGTGCCCCACCGCGTGTTCCTGAAGATGAACAGCGGCATGAACCGCCTGGGCTTCCCCGAGACCCAACTGCGCAGCGCCTGGACTCGGCTCAACGCCCTGCCGCAGGTGGACGAGATTTCGCTGATGACGCACTTTTCTGATGCCGATGGGCCGCGCGGCATCGACCACCAGATGCAGGCCTTTGCGCGCGCAACCGCCGACCTTCCGGGCGAGCGCAGCCTGGCCAACAGCGCGGCGGTGCTGCGGCATGCAGCCGGCCAGGGCGTGAGCGCCGATTGGGTGCGCGCGGGCATCATGCTCTACGGCAGCGCGCCCGATGCGCCGGCCCACTCCATCGAGGCCTGGGGCCTGCAGCCGACCATGACCCTGCGCAGCCGGCTGATTGGCCTGCAGAACCTGCAGCCAGGCGACACCGTGGGCTACGGCAGCAGCTACACGGCACACCAGGCCCAGCGCATCGGCATCGTGGCCTGCGGCTATGCCGACGGCTACCCGCGCCACGCCCCCACCGGTACACCGGTTTTGGTCGACGGTGTTCGCTGCTCCATCGTGGGCCGGGTCAGCATGGACCTGATCACGGTGGACCTCTGCCCTGCCCCGCACGCGGGCGTGGGCAGCGAGGTGACGCTGTGGGGCCATGGGCCCGGCGCCGTTTTGCCCATCGATGAGGTGGCCCACGCCGCGGGAACCATCGGCTACGAACTCATGTGCGCCTTGGCACCGCGGGTGCCGGTGGACGTGGCCGACTGAATCGAGCACAAGGCCCCGCCCGCTCAAGCGCCCATGCCTGCCATCGTCTTCCAGCTCAAACCCGAGGAACTGGAATTCAGCGCCATCCGGGCGCAGGGTGCCGGTGGCCAAAATGTGAACAAGGTCAGCAACGCCATCATGCTGCGCTTCGATGTGCGCGCCTCTTCCCTGCCGGAGGTGCTCAAGGCGCGCGTCTTGGCCCTGGGTGACCAGCGCATTTCGCGCGAGGGCGTGGTGGTGATCAAGGCCCAGGAACACCGCAGCCTGCCCCTGAACCGCGACGCGGCTGTGCAACGCCTCTTGGAACTGCTCGAGCAAGCCGCCCATATACCCGCCACCCGCCGCGCCACGCGGCCCACGCGGGCATCGGTCGAGCGGCGGCTTCAGAGCAAGGCCCGCATGGCGCGGGTGAAATCTCTGCGGCGCAGCACCCCCCTCTAGGCGCCCGACAAGCTCACACCCTGAGCCCGACGCATGCCATCATCGGCCGATGGCCAAAGACAAATCCCTCTTCACCTGCAGCGACTGCGGCGGCACCACGCCCAAGTGGTTGGGCCAGTGCCCGAACTGCCAAGCCTGGAACACCCTGGTGGAAACCGCAGCGCCGGCAGCCGGGGCCGGCAAGAACCGCTTTGAAGCGCTGGCCCGCAGCGCTCCGGTGGCCCGCTTGGCCGACATCGAAGCGCAAGACGTGCAGCGCACCCCAACCGGCCAAGACGAACTTGACCGCGCCCTGGGCGGCGGCATCGTGCCTGGGGGCGTGGTGCTCATCGGCGGTGACCCGGGCATCGGCAAGAGCACCCTGCTGCTGCAGGCAGCCGAATCGCTCAGCCGCCAACTGCAGGTGCTGTACGTCACGGGCGAAGAAAGCGGCGCCCAGGTGGCCCTTCGGGCCCGCCGCTTGGGCTTGGGGGGTGCGCAGGTGCAGGTGCTGGCTGAAATCCAGCTGGAACGCATCCTGGCGGCCATCGCCCAGCACGAGCCGGCCTTCGTGATCATCGACTCCATCCAAACGCTGTACTCCGACCAGCTCACCAGTGCCCCCGGCTCGGTGGCCCAGGTGCGTGAGTGCGCAGCCCACCTCACCCGTACGGCCAAGGCCACCGGCTGCGCCATGGTGCTGGTGGGCCACGTCACCAAGGAAGGTGCGCTGGCCGGGCCTCGGGTCTTGGAACACATCGTGGACACGGTGCTGTACTTCGAGGGCGACACCCATTCCAGCTTCCGCCTGGTGCGCGCCATCAAAAACCGCTTCGGCGCGGTCAATGAAATCGGCGTGTTTGCCATGACGGACAAGGGCCTGAAGGCAGTGAGCAACCCCAGCGCCATCTTTCTGTCCACCCACGAAGCGCCGGTGCCGGGCTCGTGTGTGCTCGTGACGCTTGAGGGCACACGCCCCTTGCTGGTGGAGATTCAGGCCCTGGTGGACAGCGGCGGGCCCTCACCGCGGCGGCTTTCGGTGGGCTTGGAGCGCGACCGCCTGGCGATGCTGCTGGCGGTGTTGCACCGCCATGCGGGCGTGGCCTGCATGGACCAAGACGTCTTCGTCAACGCCGTGGGGGGCGTGCGCATCAGCGAACCCGCAGCCGACCTGTCGGTCCTGTTGGCCATCCAGAGCAGCCTGCGGGGCAAGGCCTTGCCCCGCGGCTTTCTGGCTTTCGGCGAAGTGGGCTTGGCCGGCGAGGTGCGCCCCGCGCCACGCGGACAAGAACGCCTGAAGGAAGCGGCCAAGCTGGGCTTTTCCACGGCCATCGTGCCCAAGGCCAACCTGCCCAAAAAGCCCATCGAGGGGCTGCAGGTTCACGGGGTGGATCGCATCGAAGAGGCCATGGGCCTGGTTCGGGGCCTGTAGTTCCAGGGCGTTCAGCCCCGGTGCCACAACAGTTGCGCCAGGCCGTAGCACAAGCGCCGCCATTCGGTGCGCAAGCGATGGGCGTAGGTGGGCAGCCGACGGTGCCAGGGGAACTTGCGTGTAGGCCCCGGGTTCCCGATCGTGGACGCCACTTGGTCGTCGTGCACACACACCTCGGGAAACACGCGGCGAACCTTCAAGCCATAAACCCAGCCGCGGTCGTAAGCGTGGTCATAGGGCAGCTGCATGGGCAGCAGTTGCTGCACATAGCGCTGCGCTGTAGTCCGGTTGATCACATAGGCCGAAGAGCCCGTGCAGCGGCTGAACATCACGCCCAATTGATGCCCCCGCCCCACGTCAAGCACGCCCAAGGGGGTGCCACTGTGGATGGCTGAGAGCTTGACCATGTCCCAACGCCCACAGGCCGCCATCAGGCTCTGCAGCACCTCGGGCAGGGCCGCCGTGGGATGCACATCGTCTTCCAAGATGAGTGCGAAATCATGGCCGCTGTCCAAGAAGGCCTGCATCACCCGCACATGGGACACGTAGCAGCCCAGTTCGCCCAGGGTAGGGTTCATGCCATGGCGGCGCTCAAAGCCCGGGCGGTCCAGCAGCTGGGCCTGGTCTGCCGCTGTCAGCAGCTTGCCTTCCACCGCTGAAAAACGGGACCAGGGCAAGCCCAGGGCATCCAACCGCGCCCCAATGCGCACCAGCCGCTCGGGTGCGCGGTCAAGGTTGACTACCCAGGTGTGGAGGCTGGCCATGCCGAGATTGTGGCGGGATTGAATGATGGGCCGTGCCGAAAGCCGGGTCGCAAGGCCACCGGGCGCACGGTCGCTAACATCTCGGCCTATGAACCCCGCACGCTTTTCCCTGAGCCACTCCCCCCTCATCGGCTGGGGCCTGGCCGTGGCTGCGATTGCCATCGGCTACACACAATACGGTTGGCCTGGCGTGTTCCTGGCCTTCACCGTGATCGTGTTTTGGTTGTTGTTGCAGTTCAGCCGCGCCCTGCGTGTGATGCGCGCGGCGGCCACCAACCCGGTGGCATCGGTGGACAGCGCCCTGATGGCCCAAACCCGCATCCACCCGGGCATGAAGATGCTGCAAGTGCTGCGCGAAACCCGCAGTCTGGGCCAGCGGCTGCCCCATCCCAGCCCCGGGGCCCACGAGAGCTGGGAGTGGCGTGACAGGGGTGGGGACACCCTGGTGGTGGACTTCGCCCAGGGGCGCTGCGTGGGGGCCCATCTCCTGCGCGTGGACGCCACGGGCGCGCCAGCGGCCAGGCTGCCCGACTGAGCCCCTCAGCCCTGCGGTTTTAGAATCCAGGGTTTCCCCAAAGCACCCGAGGACCTGACATGGGCATGGACGACCGCGACGGCAAGATCTGGATGGACGGCCAATTGGTCGATTGGCGCGACGCCAAGATCCACGTGCTGACCCACACCCTGCACTACGGCTGCGGCGCCTTCGAGGGGGTACGGGCCTACAACACCGTGGGCGGCACCGCCATCTTCCGCCTGCGCGAACACACCGAGCGCCTGTTCAACAGCGCCAAGATTTTGCGCATGAAGATCCCCTTCACCATCGAGCAGGTGGAAGAGGCGCAGAAGCAGGTGGTGCGGGAAAACAAGCTGGAGAGCTGCTACCTGCGGCCCCTGACCTGGATTGGCAGCGAGAAGCTGGGCGTCAGCCCCAAGGGCAACAAGATCCACCTGATGGTGGCCGCTTGGGCCTGGGGCGCCTACCTGGGCGAAGAAGGCTTGAAGCGCGGCATTCGCGTCAAGACCAGCAGCTACACCCGCCACCATGTGAACATCACCATGACGCAGGCCAAGGCGGTGAGCAACTACACCAACTCCATCCTGGCGAACATGGAAGCCACGGACGAGGGCTACGACGAAGCGCTGCTGCTGGACTCGGCCGGCTTTGTCAGCGAGGGCGCGGGCGAGAACCTGTTCGTGATCAAGGGCGGCGTGATCTACACACCGGACCTGTCGGCCGGTGCGCTCAACGGCATCACCCGCAACACCATCTTCCACATCGCCAAAGACTTGGGGCTGGAGATCGTGCAAAAGCGCATCACCCGCGACGAGGTCTACATCTGCGACGAGGCCTTCTTCACCGGCACCGCTGCTGAAGTGACGCCGATCCGCGAGCTCGACCGCATCGAGATCGGCGTGGGCAGCCGCGGCCCCATCACGGAAAAGATCCAATCGGCCTTCTTCGACATCGTCAACGGCCGCAACGCAAAGTACGCCCATTGGCTGAGCAAGGTCTGAGCATGTCTGAAGTGAAGTCTGTCGTTGAAGTCACCGCCGCCGACCTGCACGGCCCGGGCGTGGTGTTCTGCCCCAACCCGCGCATGCCGCTGTGGAGCACCCACCCCAAGGTGTTCATCGACCTCAGCCATGAGGGGCACGGCAAGTGCCCCTACTGCGGCACCGAGTACCGGCTCAAGGCGGGCGAGAAGCTCGCGCACAGCCACTGAGCTGGGGGCGCTGCCCAGCCCGCAGCCCACAGCCCCAGACTCCAGCCTCAACACGCCGCCTGACCGCCCCGCATGGATTCAACGCGCCCCCGCGAGTTCGTCCTCACGCTCTCGTGCCGCGACACCACCGGTATCGTGCACGGCGTCTCGGGCCTGCTCTACCAAGCCGGCTGCAACATCGTTGACTCGCAGCAGTTTGGCGATGTCCACGGAGAAGATGCCACCGGCCTGTTCTTCATGCGGGTGCACTTCGAAGCCCCGGCCGAGCTGGCCGATGTCGCCGCGCTGCACCGGCTCTTTGACCCGGTGCGCCACCGCTTTCAAATGGAAGCCGAGATCCAGCAGGTGAGTGAGCGCTCACGCTTGCTTTTGCTCGTCAGCAAATTCGGTCATTGCCTCAACGACTTGCTGTTTCGCTGGAAGAGCGGGCAGCTGGCGGTGGATATTCCGGCCATCGTGTCCAACCACCCCGACCATGCCGACCTGGCCGCCAGCTACGGCATCCCCTTTCACCACCTGCCCCTGGCCACCGGCAGCAGCGCGGCGGCCAAGCGGGAACAGGAACAGCGCATCGAAGCCCTGATCGAGCAGGAGCGGATCGGCTTGGTGGTGCTGGCGCGCTACATGCAGATCCTCTCGCCCGAGTTTTGCCGAGCCCTGCACGGTCGGGCCATCAACATCCACCACAGCTTCCTGCCCAGCTTCAAGGGCGCCAAGCCCTACTACCAGGCCCATGCCCGGGGGGTGAAGTTGATTGGCGCTACCGCGCACTATGTGACCGCCGACCTCGATGAAGGCCCCATCATCGAGCAAGATGTGGAGCGGGTAGACCATTCCCTGTCGGCCGAAGACCTCACGGCCGTAGGGCGCGACGTAGAGTGTGTGGTGCTGGCCCGCGCGGTGCGCTGGCACGTACAGCGCCGCGTGCTGATGAACGGACACAAGACTGTGGTGTTCCGCTGAACACCAGCGACCCTGCCCATGAGCGCAAACAAACCCAAGACCGCCGCCCTGATGGCCACGCCACAGGACATCGAAGCACAGTTCTATGAGGCCCTGCAGCGCGGCGACATTGAAGCGCTGATGGCCGTGTGGAGCGACGACGAAGACATCGTGTGCGTGCACCCGGGCGGGCCCCGCATCGTGGGTGCTGCGGCCATTCGCGCCACCTTCGACTCCATCTTCGCCAACGGCCCCATCAACGTGCACCCCGAAAAGCTGCGCTCGGTGAACACCGGCCACTGCGCGGTGCACAACCTGATGGAGCGGGTGGATATTTCCACCGACGAAGGGCCGAACACCGCCTGGGTGATCGCCACCAACGTCTACATCAAGACCGACCAGGGCTGGCGCCTGGTGGCCCACCACGCCAGCCCGGGCTCGCCGCGCGAACTGCAAGAAGTCACCGAAGCGCCTTCGGTGCTGCACTGATCGCAGCCCCTGCCCGCCGCCAGGCCCCGCCCGCCGCCCATGCACCACTACCGCGCTCCGGCCTGGCTGCCCAGCGGCCATGCGCAGACCATCTGGCCGGCGCTGTTCGCCCGCACGCGCGCGGCCGGTGTCGCGCCACCGACCTATCGGCGCGAGCGTTGGGACACGCCCGACCGCGACTTCATCGATGTCGACTTCCTGGAAGATGATGTTGGGAAGGCCCACGAAACCCCAGCCCCGAGCGCGGCCAACGAAGCCAGCGAAGGGCCTGTCAACCCGGACAGCCGACCCACCCTGGTGCTCTTCCACGGCTTGGAAGGGTCTTCTCAAGGCAGCTATGCGCGGGCCTTTGCCGATGTGGCCGCGCGCCGCGGCTGGCGCTACGCGGTACCGCACTTTCGGGGCTGCTCGGGCGAATTGAACCGGGCGCCGCGCGCCTACCACTCGGGCGACTTTGAAGAGGTGGACTGGATCTTGCGCCGGCTGCGCTCACGCCAGGCCGCGCCGCTGATGGTGGTGGGCATCTCGCTGGGCGGCAATGCCCTGATGCGTTGGGCGGCCGAACAGGGTGATGCGGCCTCAGCAGTGGTTCGGTCGGTGGCGTCGGTGTGCTCACCACTGGATCTCACCGCCTCGGGCAACTGCATCGACCGCGGCTTCAACCGCGAGGTGTATGCCCGCATGTTCCTGCGCACCATGAAGCCCCGTGCCCTGGCCAAGTGGGCACAGCACCCCGGGCTGTTCGACCGGCAACGGCTGATGGCCGCCCGCACCTTGCGGGCCTTCGACGACGTGTTCACCGGCCCGCTGCACGGCTTCAAGGGCACCGACGACTACTGGCACCGCGCATCGGCCAAGCCCCTGCTGCACCGCATCCGGGTGCCGGCCTTGGCGCTCAATGCGCGCAACGACCCTTTCATCCCCGCATCGTCCCTGCCGCAGCCCACCGCCGTGGGCCCCTGCGTGGAACTCTGGCAGCCGGCGCACGGTGGGCATGTGGGCTTTCCGGCCGGGGCGCCACCGGGCCACGTGCTGGCCATGCCCGAAGCCGTGGCCCACTGGTTGGCCAGGGCCTAGGGCCGGATACGGGCCACCCGCAGCTTCCAACCCCAGCCATGGACGACATCGTCAAAGCCGCCCTGAAGAAGTGGCCCAACGTGCCCGCGTGTTACGGCTGGCTGGCGCTGGACGCCCGAGGGCAGTGGTACATGCGCGACGAACGAACCCAAGCTGCCGGGCCCTTTGCACAGTCCAAAGGCAGCCGCATCGACCATGAGAAGCTGCGCGAGTTCATCCACCGCAACTACGAATGCGATGGGCGCGGTGCCTGGTATTTTCAGAACGGCCCGCAGCGTGTGTACGTGACCCTGGAGGCCACGCCCTGGGTGTGGCGCGTGATGGACACGCCAGGCCACCCCGTGTGCAGCCACACCGGGCGGCCCGCCCAGGTGCAGCAGGTGTGGTTGGACGAGGCTGGGCACCTGTACCTGTACACCGACATCGGCCTGGGCCTGGTGCACAGCCTGGATGTGGGGGCTGCGGCCCAGGCGCTGGAGGCCGGTGACTGGGGGGGCGCTGCGGTGCAGGAGGTTCGGTACGCAGACCTGGAGCGCCTGGGCGGCTTTGTGCGCGAGCCGGGCTGAACCGCGCGGTGACCCGCGCCAACGGCTTACTGCTTGGCCGGGGCTTCCGGCGCCTTGGGCTCGGGGAACTTGGCGCCGCTTTGGTTGGTCAAGTACACGACGGCGCGGCCGATTTCGAAGTCGCTGTAGTCGCCGCCGCCCTGGGCACCCATGGCACCCTTGCCCTTGAGGGCCGAGGTCAGCAGGTGGTCGTAGCCTTCCTTGATGCGCTTGCCCCAGGCAGCGGCATCACCCAGCTTGGGCGCGCCAGCGGCGCCGGCGTTGTGGCAAGCGGCGCACTGGGCCTGGTACACCTGTTCGCCGGTTTTCAGTGTGGCCGGGTTGCTGGCATCGCGTACCTCAACCGTGCCCACCGGTGCAATGCGAGCGGCCACAGCTTGCGCGTCCAACACGGCCGCACCAGCCCCTTCCTTGGGTTGGGTGGCCACGTAGTTGACCAAGAGGATGATCGCCACGATGGGGATCAGGAAGGAGGCCACCACGGCTGCCACCAACTGCTTGGGCGTCTTGATCGGGCCTTCGTGCGGCATGTCGTGGCCGGCGTGATCATGGTGGTCCTGGTGGCTCATCGCGGTCCTCTACTTCAGATGACGGGGCTGGCGCCGGCCCTAAGCCCGCGCCCCAAATGCAAAGCCCTTGATTATAGGAGACCGCCGGCTTGCACCGGGCTTGCGGGCCGCAGCGAACGGCCTTGCAGGGGTCGGACTGCTAGAATTGGTGCCTTTCCCGCAGCGGCTGTAGCTCAGTGGATAGAGTATTGGCCTCCGAAGCCAAGGGTCGTGGGTTCGATCCCCGCCAGCCGCGCCAAGAATCAATGAGTTAGGGTGCACGAGGCATCCGACTCGGTGGTCGCTGACCACCCGTTGGTAGACT
>JBJTHN010000040.1:0-36041 GCA_046094505.1 Betaproteobacteria bacterium | reverse complement strand
ATCCTGGCCACCCAGGTCGGACAGGTCGATGCCGATGCGCACATCCGGGTGGGTCTGCTGAACATGGCGCACGATCCAGGCCAGGTCGTCCAAAGCCTGGACGATGGCGGGGTGCTCGGGCCACTCGGCCCGCGCACGGTCCAGCACCGACACCGGACCGTACAGGCCCAGCAGGGTCTGCAGGCCCAAAAAGGCAGCCGCTGCGCGGGGTTCGGTTCGGAGCGCAGACAGGTCATGTGCCGCCTGCAAGGCACCCGTGTCCTTGGTCGCCAAGGCCGCCTGCACAGCGGCCCTTTGAGCGGGTTCAAGCCCAGCCGCCCGCATCAGCACGTTGGCAATGCGGGCGTCGCCCAGGTCCAGCACGGCGTCTCGCACACCGGCCTGGCGCAGGCCGTCCAGCGCCAGTTCCAGAACCTCAAGATCGGCTTCCAGCCCCGCATGTCCATACAGTTCGGCACCGAATTGCAGGGGTTCGCGCGAGGCCCATGGCCCTGCGGGCCGGGTGTGGACCACGGGCCCGCAGTAGCACAGCCGTGCCACACCCTGGCGGTTGAGCAGGTGCGCATCGATGCGCGCAACCTGTGGCGTGGTGTCGGCGCGCAAGCCCAGGGTTCGGCCCGAAAGTTGGTCGACCAGCTTGAAGGTTTGCAGACCCAGCGTACGCCCGGTTCCCGACAAGAGGGAGTCCAGGTGCTCCAGCAAGGGTGGCATCACCAGCTCATAACCGTAGGCTTGCGCCTCATCGGTCAGGGCGCGGCGCAGGCCCTCGATGCGCTTGGCCTCCGAGGGCAGGACATCTGCAAGGTGTTCCGGCAGGAGCCAGGCGGAAGGCATGGAGGACGGGCAGGCGCTTAAAGCCCGGATTCTACCGGCCGCTTTGGGACGCCCACCTGACGGGGCCCGGCGCTAGGCCAGGAGGTGCCACAGCGCCAAACCGCCCAGCACGCTGGCCATGCCCATGAAGCGGATCTGGCCGTCGGACAGTTGCAGTGCCTGCTCGAACAGCCGGCGCCACAAGGGCGGATGCAGCGTGGGCAGCAGGCCTTCGATCACCAGGACCAAGGCCAAGGCCAGCACCAGGGTCTCGCCCATCGGCGAGGCCTCAGCGGGCCGGCGGCGGTGCGCTGCCCGAACCGCTGCTGCGCATGGCCTTGAAGAAGTCGCTGGAAGGGTCCATGACCATCACGTCGCTGCGGCTGCGGAAGGTGGCGCGGTAGGCCTCCAGGCTTCGGTAGAACTGTGCGAACTGCGGGTCACGGCCAAAGGAGTCGGCATACAAGGCAGACGCCTTGGCGTCGCCCTCACCCTTGATCTTCTGGGCATCGCGGTAGGCCTCGGCAATGATCACCTCGCGCTGGCGGTCGGCATCGGCGCGGATCTTTTCGCCCTCGGCCGATCCTTGGGAGCGCAGCTCGTTGGCCACCTGTTTGCGCTCGGATTCCATCCGCCGGTACACCGCGTCGGTGATATCGGCCACGAAGTCCACGCGCTTGATGCGCACATCGATGATTTCGATACCGAAGGACTTGGCCTCATCGGCCAAGCGCTCACGCACCCCGTTCATCACCTTGTCGCGGTCGGCTGCCAACACACCACTGACGGTGCGCTTGGTGATCTCCTCGTTGAAGGCCGCCTGAACCACCGGCGACAGGCGGTTCTCCAGGTTGCGCATGTCCACGCCGTTGTTGCGGATGAACTGCCGCGGCTCGGCAATGCGCCACTTGACCAGCCAGTCGATGATCAGGCTCTTCTTCTCAGCGGTGAAGATGGGGCGCGTCTCAGGGCTGTCCAGCGTCTGGATGCGTTTGTCCAGGAACACCACGTTCTGCAGGGGTGGTGGCATCTTCCACTTCAGGCCGGGCTCGGTGATCACTTCCTTGATTTCACCCAGCGCGTACACCACACCCACCTGGCGCTGGTCCACCACGAACAGCATCGAGAAAGCCAGCATCAACGCCGCCAAACCGGCAGCCAACCACAGTCCAATTCGGTTCATATCTTGTGTCCTCCGGGCTTCAGCGTGCGTCGCGGTCGCGGCTGCGCTGCCCATCTCGCGAGCGCGTGTCGACCGGCGCGGGGGCCGTGGTGTTGCCCACTTCAGGAGCGCCTGTGGATGGGCTGCCCCCCACGGCTGCAGAGCCCGGGCCAGCCTGCACCGACTGCTGCAGGATGCGGTCCAGGGGCAGGTACAACAGGCTGGAATTGGCCTTGTTGTCGATCATGACCTTGCTGACGTTCTGGTAGACCTGCTGCATGGTCTCGATGTACATCCGGTCTCGGGTGACCGCCGGCGCTTTCTTGTACTCGGACAGCACCGACTTGAAGCGCTGCGAATCACCCTCGGCCTGCGCCACCACCCGCGACCGGTAGCCTTCTGCTTCCTCCAAGAGCCGCGCGGCCGTGCCGCGTGCCTTGGGAATCACGTCGCTGGCATAAGCCTGGCCCTCGTTCTTCAGGCGGTCGCGGTCGGCACCTGCCTTCACCGCGTCGTTGAAAGCGGCCTGGACCTGTTCGGGCACCTGCACGTTCTGCACGTTGATATTGGCCACCAGAATGCCCGAGTTCAGGCGGTCCAGCTGCGCCTGAACCGACTTCACCAAGTCGGCAGCGATGGCATCGCGCTGCTCGTACAGCACCTGGTCGACCTTGCTGCGGCCCACAATCTCGCGCACGGCCGACTCCGAGGCTTGAATCACCGCCTCGTCGGGTCCACGGTTTTCAAACAGGTAGGCGCGCGCATCCTTAAGCCGGTACTGCACCGTAAAGCGGATGTCCACGATGTTTTCGTCCTGCGTGAGCATGGCCGAGTCGCGCAGGCCCGTGGCCTGCACCACCCCGCTGCGACCCACTTCCAAAGAGCGAAGCTGCGTCACCGGCACGGTCTCGTGTGCCTGGAAGGGATAGGGGAAGCGCCACTGGAAACCGGCATCGGCGGTGTAGCCATACTTGCCGAAAGAGGTGACAACCGCTTGCTGGCCTTCCTGCACGATGAAGAAGCCGCTGCCCAGCCAAATCAGGCCCAACACACCCGAGATCAGGCCCACGCCCAGACCCGCCCCCTTGGAGTCCGGCGGCGCGCTGCCGGAGCCTTCACCGTCGCCACCGCCCCCGCGGCCGCCTTTGCCCGACAAGAGGCCAGAGAGCTTGCGGTTGAAGTCGCGCCACAGTTCATCCAGGTCCGGCGGGCCTTGCGGACGGCCGCCTTCGTTGAAGATCAGTTGGCCGCGGCGCAGCCGGTCTTTGAGTCGGGCAATCAGGTTCATGGCTAGAGGGTCGACCACTCGGTCGATCGTGCAGATTCAAATCGTGGATCGGGCAAGGCCCGAGGATCGCTTCGGGTGTGCGCGGCTGCAGCTTGGGCAATCTGCGCGCGCAATTCATCCAAGCCCTGGCCGGATACCGCGCTGACGAACACGCGCGTGCTGCGCTCACCGCCTTCGCGCTCGATTTGGTCGACCAGGTGGCGCGGCTGTTGGCTGGGTTGAAGGGCGTCGATCTTGTTGAACACCATCAACTGTGGAACGGTGTCTGCACCGATCTCGCACAGCACCCGCTGAACCTCATGGATCTGCTCGGTGGCCTGGGGGTTGGCCGCATCCACCACGTGCAACAGCAAGTCGGCGTCGGCGGCTTCGAGCAGGGTGGCCTCGAAGGCCTCCACCAGCTTGTGGGGCAGATCGCGGATGAAACCCACGGTGTCAGACAGGGACACCGAGCGGCCCGCCTGCTCCAACCACAGCGAACGCGTGGTGGTGTCCAGCGTGGCAAAGAGCTGATCGGCTGCGTAGGTGCGCGCCTTGACCAGTGCATTGAACAGGGTGCTCTTGCCGGCGTTGGTGTAGCCCACCAAAGAGACCCGGAAGGCGCCCGAGCGCTCGCGGGACCGGCGCTGCGTGCCGCGCTGGCGCTTGACCTTCTCCAGCCGCGCCGTCACGGTCTTGATGCGTTCCCCAATCATGCGTCGGTCCAACTCGATCTGGGTTTCGCCAGGGCCACCTCGGGTGCCGATGCCCCCTTGCTGCCGTTCCAGGTGGCTCCAACGGCGCACCAAGCGGGTGGAGACGTACTGCAAGCGCGCCAATTCCACCTGCAGCTTGCCTTCATGGCTCTGGGCACGTTGGGCAAAGATTTCCAGGATCAGCGCGGTGCGATCGGCCACGGGTACGCCCAGGAAGCGCTCGAGGTTGCGCTGCTGCGCCGGCGACAGGGCCTGATCGAACAGGACACCGTGCGCGCCCTGCTCGGCCACCATGCCCTTGATTTCCTCGGCCTTGCCGCTGCCCACGAACAGCGCCGGGTCGGGTGCGCGCCGACGCGCGGTCAGGCGGGCCACCGGGCGGTCGCCCGCCGACTCGGCCAGTTGCGCCAACTCATCCAGGCTGGCCTCAAATGGCGAATCCGGGCCGAGGTCGACCCCCACCAACACCACGCGGTTGGCGGGTTCAGCCGTGTGGTCGACGCGGTGGCTCCCCATGGCCTTACTGGCCGTCCTGGGAGTCCTGAGCTTCCTGCGTGTGGAAATTCACGGCGCGTCCGGGCACCACCGTAGAGATGGCGTGCTTGTAGACCATCTGGGTGACCGTGTTGCGCAGCAGCACCACGTACTGGTCGAACGATTCGATATGCCCCTGGAGCTTGATGCCGTTGACCAAGTAGATGGACACCGGCACGTGTTCCTTGCGCAAAAGATTGAGGAACGGATCCTGCAGGAGTTGGCCTTTGTTGCTCACGATATGTTCCGTGTTGAGGTTCTTGTTCTTGCACATTAACACAAGCCTATAGACGCGATTTGTCCATGGGCATGGTGTGTGGAGGGCTGGCGCGGCCCCGTGGTCCGGTCAGGACATCAGGAGGCGCCGTCGGTGAAGGGGTTGTGTCCGCTCTTGAACTCGATGCGCATTGGAGTGCCCACGAGCTTGAAATGTTCCCTGAAGCGCCCTTCGAGGTAGCGCTTGTAGGAATCCGTCACATGCTCCAGGTTGGTGCCATGGATGACCACCACCGGCGGGTTTCGTCCGCCCTGGTGGGCATAGCGCAGCTTCGGTCGAAACGCGCCCGCCCGTTTGGGCTGCTGGTGCTCCACCGCCTCGTGCAGCAAGCGTGTCAGCACCGGTGTCGACAGTTTGGCCGTGGCGCTGGCGTGTACGTCGTCGATGGCCTTCCACAGCGGACCCAGGCCTTGCCGCTTCAGCGCCGAAATGCGCACACTGGGCGCAAACTTCAAAAAGGCCAGGCGCTGCTCGATGGAGCGCTCCAGCATTTGGCGTTGGTAGCTGTCGATGGCGTCCCACTTGTTGACCGCGATCACCACCGCACGGCCAGACTCCAGGATGTAGCCGGCGATGTGGGCGTCCTGGTCGCCTACCCCCTGCGTGGCATCCAGCAGCAACACCGCCACATTTGCGTCGGCGATGGCCTGCAGGGTCTTGACCACTGAAAACTTCTCGATGGCCTCGAACACACGGCCTTTGCGGCGAAGGCCGGCCGTGTCGATGATCTCGTAACGCCGCCCGCCCCGCTCCAGGGGTACCTTGATCGCATCCCGGGTGGTACCCGGCATGTCGAAGGCCACCAGGCGTTCCTCGCCCAGCCAGGTGTTGATCAAGGTGGACTTGCCCACATTGGGCCGGCCAGCCACAGCCAGGCGCAGGGTGCCCTCAGCACCGGCTTCTTCGGTGTCACCCTCGGCCGCATCGGCCGGATCCGGCATGAACGGCTCGAGCACTGCATCCAGGAGGCTGCGGATACCCTGGCCGTGCGCAGCCGACACGGGATGGGGCTCGCCCATGCCCAGCTCGTGGAACTCGGCCAATAGGGGTGAGTCGCTCATGCCCTCGGCCTTGTTCACCGCCAAGTGCGTGCGCTTGTTCACCGAGCGCAGGTAGCGTGCGATATCAGCATCCTGCGCGGACAGGCCCGAGCGCACATCAACCACGAATACCACGGTATCGGCTTCGGCCACCGCCTGCTTGGTCTGCTTGGCCATCTCCGCCACCACGCCCGTGGGCTTTTGCGGCTCGAAGCCGCCAGTGTCGATGACGATGAATTCCTGGCCCCCATGGCGGGCGTCGCCGTAGTGGCGGTCACGCGTCAAGCCTGCGAAGTCGGCCACGATCGCATCGCGGCTCTTGGTGATGCGATTGAACAGGGTGGACTTGCCCACATTGGGCCGCCCCACCAGGGCGATGACGGGTTTCACGGCGCCTGCCAGACGTACACGCCGCCCTTGCGCGTGACCACCACCATCACCTTACCGGCCACCCGAGGCGCGGCCGTAATGGCGCCACCATCGGTGCTCAGGCGCAAGAGGGTTTTGCCACTGCTGGGCTCCATGACGTGGACCTGTCCCTGAGCGTCGCCCACAGCCACCCAAGCTCCCCAGGTGGCCACGCCACCGAGTTGCCGGTGCACAAAGCGCTCGTGGCTCCACAGCAGCTCGCCAGAATCGGCGCGCCAACCGCTCATGCGGTCGCTACCGTCGGTTCCGACGATGACCGACGCGTTGCCCCCAACAGCCTGCACCCCGCCCGCGTTGCGGGTCCAGCGCAGCGCACCGCGGCTGATGTCCAGACAGGCCACCGCCGACTGAAATGCACGTGCACAGACGGTGTCGTTGCCCAAGCGCAGTGCGGGGCCCACCAAATCGGCAAGCCGCTCCACTTCGTTGGAGCCGCGCGGCGTGGCCATGGGGAAGTCCCAACGCACCGATCCACGGGTGGGGTCTACGCCCACCAAACGCGCGCCCTGGCCCACCACCAGGGTGTCGCCGATGGGCATCAGAACGCCGTTCAAGTTCACCGACAGCGGGTCGCTGCTGCGCTGCAGGCGCCACAGATAGCGCCCGTCCAGGGCGTCATACGCTTCCACAGCGCGGTCCAACCCCAGCACGAATACGCGCTCACCGGCCACCAGTGGCGCCGTGCTCACACGCGAAGACAAACGCTTGCGCCAACTCACCTGCCCCTTGGCCATCACCACCAATTCGTTGTCGGCGGTGACGACCGCGGCACGCTCGCCATCAAAACCCACGCCGGCAGCCAAGCGCGTGCCGGCCTTGGCGGTCCACAGTACGGCGGCACGCTCCAAAGCCCGTACGGTCACGGTGCCGTCTGAAGCGGCCGTGGCCAAACGCCCACCGGCCATACCGGGCTGCATCGGAAATTCGACCCGCCCGTCTGCGGCCGACCACAGGGCGGTCACGGTTGCAGCCGGTGTGAGGGCTTCAAGCGCGGCAGGCTTGGGCTTGTCAGACCACAAAGCGCAGCCCGGCAGGGCCATGAGGCCCAACAAAGCCCATGCGGCGGCGCTGCGCGCCAAGGGTCGGCTGTAGGCCTGGGTCATGCCATCTCCCGCTTCAGTTCGGTAGCCTGCATGGCCTTGTCGGCCGATGCCCTGCTGCCGGGGCCCGCTTCCTTGGCCGGCGGGGGCACCACCGTAGCCGGGTCGACACCCAAGGCCATCAATTTGGCCTCCAACAGGCGCCGGTAATCGAGGTCGGCCGGGAACGCCTTGTAGGCCGCCTTGAAGGCCTCACGCGCCTCATCTGCTTTGCCTAGGGCCAACAGTGCGTCGCCGCGTCGGTCCTCCACAAGGGCATCAAACCCCAGGCCCTTGGCCTTGTCCAAGACCGCCAACGCTTCTTCGGCCTTGGCTAGGTCGAGCAGCACACCGGCCCAGCGCAGCCGGGCCACGGCCTTGAGCCCTTCATCCGGTGCGGCACCCGCAGCCCACTGCAAGGGCTCAATCGCCTCGGGGGCCTGCCCCTTGTCGATCAAGGCCTTGGCGGCCACCAGCGCCCCTTGAGCGGCATAAGCCGTCCCGGCGTAGCGGGCCTTGAGGTCTGACCAAGCGGCCTTGACACGCTCGGTCTCGCCTTCCTGCGCTGCCCGCTCCAGTTCCGCATGCAGGGCACTGGCCTTTTGGCCCTGTTCGCGTTGCCACCATTGCCATCCGTTGTAGCCGGCAAAGGCCAGCAGCACCAGGGTCAGCGCCCAGGTCAGCAGGTTGCCCCAACGGTTCCAGAACGACCTGAGTTGGTCCAGCTGTTCCTGCTCTTGCAGATCGAGTTGTGAGGCCATGGGAAATGTGTGGTGGGTGGATCTTGCCTGAAGCGGGGCCAAGCGGCCCTGGCCTCAAGCCAACCCTTGATTATCGCTGCCGGGCAACAGGCTGGCTGCCCAGCTCGCCACGTCGGCCAAGGAATGCCGCTGCTGATGGGCCTGTCCGTCGCGCAGCGACTTGAGGGTCACCTCGCCCGCGGCCAGTTCATCACCGCCGAACACCAAGGCAAACCGTGCGCCGCTGGCATCGGCCTTTCGGAACTGGGACTTCATGCTGCCCGGCCCCTGCTCGCCTGCAGCGTGCAGCACGGCGTGAACGCCGGCCTGCCGCAGGGCCTCGAGGGTCACCATGGCCGGAGCCAATGCAGGGGCATCGGGCACGATGGCGTAGACGTCGGGCGGCACCGGTGCCGGGATACGACCCAAGGCCTGCAGGAGCAGCAACAGCCGCTCGATGCCCAAGCCCCAACCCACCGCAGGAGCCGGCTTGCCGCCAAGCTGCTCCATGAGGCCGTCGTAGCGCCCGCCCCCGCAGACGGTGCCCTGTGCACCCAGCTGGTCCGTGACCCACTCAAACACGGTGAGGTTGTAGTAATCCATGCCCCGAACCAAGCGGGGGTTGATGCGGTAAGGCACCCCGCAGGATTCCAAGACCGCCCGCACGGCGTCCAAGTGCGCCTGTGATTCGGGGCCTAGAAAGTCGAGCAGACGGGGCGCCGTTTCGGCCACCGCTTGGACGGCGGGGTGCTTGCTGTCCAACACCCGCAGCGCGTTGGTGTGCAGCCGCCGCAGCGCTTCCTCGTCCAGCGACGACGCGTGTGCCTCGAAGTGCGCAATCAGGGCCTGGCGGTGCGCAGCGCGCTCGGCAGGCTGGCCCAGACTGTTGAGTTCCAGATGGACATCTCGGCCTTCCTGCAGGCCCAGCTCCTTCCAAAGAGCGCGCACCAGCAGGATCACTTCGGCATCCACATCAGGGCCGGGCCACCCCAGTACCTCAACGCCCACCTGGTGGAACTGGCGGTAGCGGCCCTTTTGCGGCCGCTCATGGCGGAACATGGGCCCCACGTAGTACAGGCGCTTGCCGCCTTCATACAGCAGCTTGTGTTCAATCGCGGCGCGCACCACACCTGCCGTGCCCTCCGGGCGCAGGGTCAGCGGGTCCCCGTTGAGGCGGTCGACGAAGGAATACATCTCCTTCTCGACGATGTCGGTGACTTCGCCCAGTCCGCGCACGAACAGGGCCGTGGGCTCCACGATGGGGGTGCGCACAACCTGGTAACCCCAACGCTGCATCACCGAGCGAATGCGCTCCTCGAGCCAGTCCCACTGTGCACTGTCGGGCGGCAGGAGATCGTTCATCCCCTTGACGCCGGCAATTCGCTCAACCATATCGGCGCTCGATGTACTGTTCTACGATTTGTTGGAACTCCTGCACGATGCCGTCGCCGCGCAGCGTCATGGCTTTCTGGCCGTCAATGAACACCGGCGCAGCAGGTGCCTCGCCGGTGCCCGGCAGGCTGATGCCGATGTCGGCATGCTTGCTCTCGCCGGGGCCGTTCACGATGCAGCCCATCACGGCTACCTTCATGCCTTCCACACCAGGGAACCGGTCACGCCACACGGGCATCTGCGCGCGCAGGTAGTCGTCGATCTGCTTGGCCAATTCCTGAAAGGTGGTGCTGGTGGTGCGGCCACAGCCCGGACAGGCGGTGACACTGGGGTTGAACTGCCGCAGACCCAGGGCCTGCAGGATCTCCAGCGCCACGACCACCTCCTGCGTGCGCGATTCCCCCGGCTGGGGCGTGAGGCTCACCCGGATGGTGTCGCCAATGCCTTCCTGCAGCAGTACGCTCAGAGCCGCCGCCGAAGCCACTGTGCCCCGCGTGCCCATGCCCGCTTCGGTCAAGCCCAGGTGCAGGGCGTAGTCGCAACGATCAGCCAGAGCGCGGTACACGCTGATCAGGTCTTGCACGCCGCTGACCTTGCAGCTGATGATGATCTGGTTGGGGTCCAGGCCGATGTCTCGCGCCAAATCGGCCGACTGCAGAGCCGATCTCACGAGCGCGTCGTACATCACCTGCCGCGCATCCCAGGGCTGAGCTCGGCGGGCGTTGTCGTCCATCAACTCGGCCAGCAGCTCCTGGTCCAAACTGCCCCAGTTCACCCCGATGCGCACGGGCTTGTGGCCATGGCGAATGGCCGCTTCGACCATCATGGCGAACTGTTTGTCCTTCTTCTCCCCTTTGCCCACATTGCCGGGGTTGATCCGGTATTTGCCCAGGGCCTGAGCGCACTCCGGGAAATCGGTGAGCAGCCGGTGGCCGTTGTAGTGGAAATCGCCCACCAGCGGCACCAGGATGCCCATCTTGTCGAGCTGTTCCCGGATGGCCGGCACCGCCGCTGCGGCCTCGGGCGTGTTGACGGTGATGCGCACCAGTTCGGAGCCGGCCTGAGCCAGCTCCTTGACCTGGATGGCGGTTTCAATGACGTCCACCGTATCGGTGTTGGTCATGGACTGCACCCGCACCGGTGCATCACCCCCGATGGTCAGGACGTCGGTGCCGGTTCGAACCTGTGCCTGGCGGCGCAGCCGTCGATGGGCCTGTGCCATGCCAATGGGCACCACGCCAGCGCAGGGGTCGGCCTTGGGGTGAACGTTGGGTGGCGGCGTGTTCATGGTGGGGGCTCCCGCAGGATCAAAGGCATGACAGGGCCGCCTTCAGGGCAACTCGACATCGGCCACATTGTTGCGTTGAACGTCTTGCAGGGGCACAAGGCGGCCCAGCCAACGGGCCTCGGTGCCGGCCGCATTGCCCACTCGAAGACGCAAGGGCCGCGTACCCTCGACGTCCACGGTTTCCCCGTTGCGCAGCAGGCGCGACAGCAGGACCACACCCTTGGCATCGCTGACCTGTACCCAGGTGTCTTGACGGGCCGTCAGCTGCAGCCCTGCGGCGGCGCTCGCCGGCATGGCGCCTACTGCCTGAACGGCGGGTAAAACCGCAGCGGGTTCAGACGCGGCCACCACCGCCGGCGCCGCGGCCACCCCCTCCGCTGGGGCCGATGCGGCCCCCTCGGGCGCAGCGGCCTGAGCAGGGTCAGCGGAAGGGACGGAAGGGGCGGAAGGGGTGGACTGTGCAGGCGGCGCCTGCTCCGTCATGGGACCCCAAGTGTCCGCGGGCAACAGGGCCAGTGACCCTGCGGCCAAGAGGATCACCGCCACCCCGGCCCGAACCGGTGTGAACCAGGCAGCACCCGAGCGGCGGTCGTCCATCGGGGCCAGGCGCGTGGCGCCTGAAGCAGACATGGAGCCAGCCATTGGGGAGGCGCTGCGCTCGATAGCCCGCAAGGGCTCCACCATGGGCGCGGGCAGCGACTGCAAGATGGGCTGAGGGTCCAGGCCCAGGTGCCGGCACAGCCGCTGCGCCAGGGCGCGAATGAAGGTGCGGTCACCCACCTCGCTCCAACGCTCTTCTTCAAAAGCCTGAAGGCGACGCTCGGAAATCTTCAGCAGCACCGACAGGTGCTGAAGGCTTTGGCCACGCGCCTCGCGGGCCGCGCGCACCAAGGGCCCCGCGTGCCCGGTGTGGGTAGCCACACCAGCCGCATTCGGGGGGGGTGAAGAGGATGCATCACTCATCGAACGCTCGACGCTCGGCGGCCCAGGCCTGCGGTGCTTGTGGGAACTGCTGGCGCAGCCGCTGGAGCAGCGCTTGGGCGGCGCGGTCATCACCCAGGCCATGCTCCACGCGTGCGCCCAACCACAGGGTTTGGGCGCTCAGCCAGGCCGGCTCCCGGTTCACATGTCGGATGTAGGCGGCCGCCTCTTCGAATTGGCCTCGGCGGGCCAGCAAATGGGCCAGGTTGACCGCCAAGGCCGGCTGGCCTGGGTCGGAGGCGAAGGCGCCGCGCAACACGTCAATGGCCTGCTCTTCACGCCCGGCCTGCGCCAAGCAAACCCCTTGGGCGAGCCGCGTCTTGGCCTGCCCGGTGTACAGCGCCTGTGCCAGGGCCTTGCCGAAGGCCTCCTGGGCCGGCCCATACAGGGCGCGCTGGCACCAGAACCACCCCTGGTTGTGCCAAATGGAGCCGTCCTGCGGCGCCAGGGCCAGGGCGCGGTCGAAGCTGTCTTGTGCGCGGTCGTCCTGGCCCAGGCTGGCGTAAATGAGCGCCCGAAGGTTCAATCCTTCGGCCAGCTGGGGGTACAGGGCCAGGGCCTGCTTGACTTCATCCAAGGCGGTAGTGACCTGGCCCCGAGCGAAGTAAGCCGATGCCAATTCCAGACGCACCCAGGCGCGACGCTCGGCCTGGCCTTGGTCGGAAGCCGTGCGGATATCGGCGGAAAGGCCCGTGGGCCCAGAGGCCGCAACCGGCACAGCCGTAAACCCGGCCATCACCCAAGCGAGCACCGATGCAGATGCCCTGAACCAGCGGCGACCGCTCGGCGTGAAGATCATGGCGTCTGCGCAGGCACCGGAGGGGGCATCAAACGGCGGTCGGCCAGGCGGATCTGCACGCGCGTGCGGTCCTGCACCTCACCGGCCAATTGACCGCAGGCGGCTTCGATGTCGTCACCGCGGGTTTTGCGTATGGTGGTCACGATGCCCCCATTCTGAAGCACTTCCGCAAAGGCCACCACCCGCTCACGGGGGGAACGCTTCAGACCGGATGCCGGGAAGGGGTTGAAGGGGATCAGGTTGAACTTGCAAGGGACCTGGCTGCCCCGGACCAGGTCCAACAGCGCCCGCGCGTGTTCAGGATGGTCATTGACCCCGTCAAGCATACAGTACTCGAAGGTGATGAAGTCACGGGGCGCAGCGGCCAAATAGGCCCGGCAAGCCGCCATCAGCTCGGCCAAGGGGTACTTGCGGTTCAGCGGTACCAAGTGCTCGCGCAGGGCGTCGTCGGGCGCATGCAGGCTCACCGCCAGCGCCACCGGACAGTCGTTCATCAAGCGCTCGATCATCGGCACCACACCGGAGGTGCTGACGGTCACCCGCCGTCGAGACAAGCCGTAGCCGTGGTCGTCCAGCATGGCTTTGAGGGCCGGCACCAAGGCGCTGTAGTTTTGCAGCGGCTCTCCCATGCCCATCATCACCACATTGGTGACGGCGCGTTCGCCCTCGGACAAACCCAAGCGACGGCGAAGGTGGTGCTCGGCATGCCAGAGTTGGGCCAGGATTTCACCGGTGCTCAGGTTTCGGCTGAAGCCCTGGTGGCCCGTGGAGCAGAAACGGCAGGCCACTGCACATCCGGCCTGAGAAGATACGCACAAGGTACCCCGGTCGTCTTCCGGGATGAACACGGTCTCCACCGCGTTGCCAGCGCCGACATCAAAGAGCCACTTGACGGTGCCATCCCGCGAAACCTGTTCGCTGATGGCCTGCAAAGGCACCACCGAAGCCAAGCCCTGCAGCTTTTGGCGCCAGGGCTTGGCCAGGTCGGTCATCTGGTCCACATCGGCCACACCACGCTGGTGGATCCAGCGAAACAACTGGGTGGCCCGAAAGGGCTTTTCCCCCTGCTCAACACACCAGCGGGTCAGCCCATCACGGTCGAAGTCGAGCAGGTTGATCATGGGAGGTGAGCCGAAACTCAAGCGCCGGCGGCCGCCGGCGTGGGGCTCAGCGGCTGTAAATGTTCATACCGGGGAAGAAGAACGCCACCTCCACCGCTGCGGTTTCCGGTGCATCCGAACCGTGAACGGCGTTGGCGTCGATGCTGCCGGCGAAGTCGGCGCGGATAGTGCCTTTCTCAGCCTTCTTGGGGTCGGTGGCGCCCATCAACTCGCGGTTCTTGGCAATGGCGCTTTCGCCTTCCAGCACCTGGATCATCACCGGGCCGGAAACCATGAAGTCCACCAGGTCCTTGAAGAAGGGGCGTGCCTTGTGAACCGCGTAGAACTGCTCGGCTTCGCCGCGCGACAGGTGGGCCATCTTGGCGGCCACGACCTTCAGACCAGCGCCCTCAAAACGGGCGTAGATCTGCCCAATCACGTTCTTGGCCACTGCATCGGGCTTGATGATGGACAGGGTGCGTTCGATCGCCATTTTTCTTCTCCGGGTAGGAATTAAGCAAAGTTTCGAATTTTAGTTCATCAGCGTCCACGCCGGCCGCGGCCGGACTTTCCCCGGCCGAGGTTGGCGTCCGCACCGATATAGCCCACCGCGGTTCGCATCGGATCGGGCTGCGCGGGTGCCTTGCCGGACCCGCCCTTACTACCCCCCTTGCCGTCCGCCTTGCCGCCAGAACGGCCGCCGCGGCCCGCGCCGGGGCCGCCCGCAGCGGGGCCCTTGCCGCGACCACCGGGCTTGGCAGGGCCTGAACCGTCCGGGCCACTGGCATGCCCACGGCCGGTGCCGCCAGAACGGCCACGCCCTGCGCGGCCCCCAGCACCCGCACCACCCGCGCCGCCACCCTTGCCCACAAATCGTTTGTCAAAGGTTTGCTGCAGCGGACTGGGAATCGGACCGTCGTCATCCGCGAAATCCTCGGCCACATCGTCGCCGTAGTCCCGGTTGCCAGCACCACGGCGCGCCTCTTGGAGCGCGCGCTTGTCGTAGGTCTGCTGCAAGGGGTTGGGAATCGGGCCATCCTCGCCGTACTCGCGCTTAGGCTTGCGCTGCGCCTCTTTCAGGGCACGCTGATCGAAGGTCTGCTGCAAGGGGTTGGGAATCGGACCGTCGTCGCCGTACTCGCGCTTGGGCCGGCTTTGCTGCTCCTTGAAGGCGCGCTTGTCGAAGGTCTGCTGCAAAGGGTTGGGAATCGGGCCGTCCTCACCCCACTCACGGCGCTCGCGTTTGGGCGCAGCCTCGGCTCGCCGCTCGGGCCCACGGTCTCTGCCCGTGGGCGGCTGCGCGCCATCGCGGCCCTTTCGGCCACGGGCAGCACCACGGCCGCCTTCGGGCTGGCGGTTGCGTGTGCCGGTGAGCTGCTGCAGCTGCATCACGTCTCGTTCGTCCAAATCCACCCAGGCACCGCGCTTGAGGCCGCGCGGCAGCACCACGCAGCCGTAACGAATGCGGATCAGGCGGCTGACCGTCAGGCCCACCGCATCGAACAGGCGCCGCACTTCACGGTTGCGCCCTTCATTGAGCACCACTCGGTACCAATGGTTGACGCCCTCCCCACCACCGTCTTCGATGCTCAGGAAGGCTGCCGTGTGGCCTTCAATCTCGACGCCCTGGAGCAGGCGCTCGCGGGCCTCGTCGGCCAGACGCCCCAAGACCCGGACGGCGTACTCGCGCTCCACGCCAAAGCGCGGATGCATCAGCTGATTGGCCAATTCGCCCGAGTTCGTGAACAGCAACAAGCCTTCGGTGTTCAGGTCCAAACGGCCCACCGACTGCCACTTGCCCTGGACCAGTCGAGGCAGGCGCCGGAACACCGTGGGGCGCTGCTGCGGGTCATCGTGGGTGACGACCTCGCCCACGGGCTTGTGATAGGCCAAGACGCGGGGGCGCCCTTGGCGCAGCCGTATGCGCACTGGCTTGCCGTCGATCTGCACACGGTCGCCGTGGCTGATGCGTTGCCCCGTATGCGCCACTTCACCGTTGACGGTGACGCGACCCGTCTCGATCATGGCCTCAAGGTCGCGGCGCGACCCTAAGCCAGACTGCGCCAACACCTTGTGCAGCTTGGGTGCATCCGGATCCGGTGCGAGCACCCGGCGATGGGCCAGCTCGGCGTCATCGGCGTCATCCCCTTCTTCGCCCACCTCGGCGCCGGTGCCGGCTCGCACGTCACCTTCCGGCTCATCGATTGAAGGTTCGAGGGCATGAGCGGGGCCTGGCCGTGATGGGGCCGCAGTGGCCTCCTGCGCTTGGGTCTCATCCGCTTGACCCGGCCCATCCGGGGACCGCTGAGGCTCTGCGTCCAGCAGCGGCTCCAGGGCATCGTAGGCACCGGAAACGACCTCACTGAACAGCGCTGTAGCCCCCTCTCGCACCACAGGGTCTAGGGGTGGCGCTGCATGCTGTGATGGCGTGGCACGTGGGGCAACTTGCCCACCGCCATCAGCCGAGCCCCCAGCGCCCAACTCCAGGGCTTCGCTGCCAGCACCCCGCTTGTGCCGGCTGCGGCGGCGGCGCCGGTTCTTGTTGCCGCCACTGCCGCCCTCACCGGGCTGCGCGTCCGATGGGCCCGGCTCTGCAGCGGTGGCTTGGCTGCCGTCACCGGATTCTGAACCGGCACGGTTGGGGTTTTCGTCGGGCAGATCGTTCATGGTTGTGGACTGTCCTGTGACTCAGGCGGTTGGGCCAACACATCGGCCTCAGGGGGTGTGAGGGGAAGCAGCCCCTGCTCGGAACCACTGAGCAGGTCTTCCTGCGGTGCCGGCAGGTCCGCAGTGGCTGTGGCGCCGCCATCAAGCATGGGCAGGTCCTGAAGGCCAGCCAGGCCAAGGTCATCCAGAAACTGACGGGTCGTGGCGTACAGCGCCGGTCGACCGGGCGCCTCCCGGTGTCCAATCACCTCGATCCAGCCACGGTCTTCGAGCTGCTTGACGATGGGTGTGGCCACGGTGACGCCTCGGATGTCCTCGATGTCTCCACGTGTGACCGGCTGTCGGTAGGCGATGATGGCCAGTGTTTCCATCACGGCGCGGGAGTAACGGGGCGGCTTCTCCGGGTTCAGCCGGTCCAAGAAATGGCGCAGGTCGGCTCGGCTCTGAAACCGCCACCCACTGGCCAGTTCCACCAGCTCAATGCCGCGGTCGGCCCAGTCATCCTGCAGGGACCGCAACAAGTCCTGCAACTGGGGTGTTTCGAGTTGGTCTTCAAACAGGGCCTTGATTTCACGCAAGGCCATGGGCTGCCGGGCGCACAACAACGCCGTCTCCAGTACCCGTTTGGCTTCGATGGTGTCCATGTCGGGGGCCCGCCGGCATGGCGGACGGTGTTCATCAGGAAATGGCCGGGCATGGCTGCCTCGGACAACGGAGGGGCTGGGGCCAACGGGGCCCTGACCACCTGAGAGGTGCGGTGGGCGCTCCTGGCGCCGAACCGGCCTGCTTGCCGCACGGTGGGTTCCGCACGACCGCTTTGGGTGCCGGGCCGCCCTGCGTGGGCCGCCCTGAGTTTTACCGCATTCTATCCGAGTGTGTTGACAGCCTTCCAGGCCGCGGCCAGATCAGGCGGTAGCGGCACGTCCACCGACAGCGGCTGACGGGTACAGGGGTGCTCAAAGGCCAGTTGGTGAGCGTGCAAGGCCTGACGCGCCAGGCCAAAGGCAGGAGCGCCGCCATAGAGGCTGTCCCCGACCAAGGGGTGTCCCAGATGGGCCATGTGAACCCGGATCTGGTGTGTGCGCCCGGTGTGCAGCCGGCACTCCACGGTGCTGTGGCCGCTGGGTGCGCGCTGCAGCACGCGCACCGTCGTGCGGGCCTCCTTGCCCGAGGACACCACCCCCATGCGGATGCGTGAACGGGGGTCGCGACCGATGGGGGCCTGCACCTCCTGCACGTCCGGCTGCACCGAGCCCCAAACGATGGCGCGGTAGACGCGGGAGACGGTGCGCGCGGCGATCGCGGCGACCAGTCCCTGCATGGCCTCCCGCGTTTTCGCCACCACCATCACCCCAGAAGTGTCGCGATCCAGGCGATGCACGATGCCCGCTCGTGGCAGGGACACGGCGCCCGGGTAGGCCTGAAGCAGACCATTGAGCAGCGTGCCGCTCCAGTGCCCTGGCGCCGGGTGCACGACCAGGCCGGCCGGTTTGTTGAGCACCAGCAGGTGCGAGTCCTCGAAGCGAACATCCAAGGCCATGGGTTCGGGCCTGAAGGCCTGTGCCTGCGCGGTGGGCCGCAGTTCGATGGCCACCGACTGACCGAGCCGCAGTTTGGCGGACGCCGAAGAGGCCCGCTGTTGGTTGATCCACACGCAGCCCTGCTCAATCAGGTTCTGCAGGTGGCTACGCGAGAACTCGGGGGCATGGCGCACCAAGACCTTGTCCAGCCTCAGACCGTGGTCGTGGTCGTCCACAGACCACACGCGGGTCTCCACTTCTGCAGCCACCAGGGCGGTCTGAAGCCCAGGACCCTCTACGCCGTCCAGGCCCAGACCCTCAGCAGCCTCCTCGGCGTCCAGGTCCATCAGGGGGGCGTCCCTATAATCAGGTTTCGACTTCACGCCGCCACCCTCTGCGCCATGCTCCCATCGCCATTGATCGCCTCCATAGATCGCGCGGCCGCGCATCGCAGACCGGTTGCTTGGGCTGTTGCCAGCGTGGCCTTGGCCCTGCTGGGTGCTTGTGCCAGCTCCGAGAAGGATGAATTCTCGGCGATGGCCGTGGAGAAATTGTATGCAGAGGCCAAGGCTGACATGGCCTCGGGCGGCTGGGACCGTGCGATTCGAGCGTTGGAGCGCCTCGAAGGCCGGGCTGCCGGAACCCTCTTGGCGCAGCAAGCCTCCTTGGACCTGGCCTATTCCCGCTACAAGGCTGGCGAGCGCCCGGAGGCGGTGGCCGCACTGGACCGGTTCATCCGCCTGAACCCCTCCAGCCCTGCCCTGGACTACGCCTACTACCTGAAGGGCTTGGTGAACTTCAACGACAGCCTGGGTTGGATTTACCAGGTGCTGCGCCAGGATGTGGTGGAGCGCGACCAACAAGCCTCGCGCGACTCCTACCAGGCCTTCAAGATGCTGGTCGACCAGTTCCCACAGTCCCGCTATGCCGCCGACGCGCGCATCCGCATGGACTACATCGCCAATGCCCTGGCCGACTACGAGCTGCGCGTGGCCCGCTACTACTTTGAGCGCGGGGCCTACCTGGCTGCAGCCAACCGTGCACAGCAAGCCGTACGCGAGTTCGAACGTGCCCCCGCCGCGGCCGACGCCCTGCGCATCATGGTGCTGAGCTATGAGCAGCTCGGGCTGCACGACCTGCGCGACGATGCCAAGCGGGTTTTGGCGCTGAATTTTCCCGACGCGCCGGCGGCCAACAGCAAGGCGGCCAAGCCCTGGTGGAAGGTCTGGTAAGCGCCGGGCACGCCAGCGGGCTATAGCCCTCAGCTCTGCAGCTTCAATTCATCCAACCACTGCACCACGGCACCGGCTTCGGCCAGGCGGCTCATGGGCGGCAGAGCCGACAGGATCCGGGGACCGTAGCCCTTGGTGTGGAGACGCTTGTCACAGATGACGAGCAGGCCACGGTCGGTCTCACTGCGGATCAAGCGGCCCACGCCCTGCTTGAGGGCGATGGCGGTTTCCGACACAAACAACTCTGAAAACGGGTCACGGCCCTGCGCCTTGAGTGCGCGGGTCCGCGCCTCCAGCAGAGGGTCATCTGGGGGCGGAAAGGGCAGCTTGTCGATCACCACGCATTGCAGGGCACGGCCGGGTACGTCGATACCCTCCCAGAAACTGGCGGCTCCCACGAGAACGGCACCAGGCCCCTGGGTCGCCTGAACAAAGCGCTCGAGCAAGGCCCGCTTGGGCTCTCGGCCCTGGACCAACACATCGATGTTCAAGCCGCGCGACTCGAACACTTGGCGCATCTGTTCACCAATGATGGGCAAGGCGCGCAAGGTGGTGGCCAGTACAAAGGTGCGCCCACCCAGCCGGGCCGCACAGCGCGCGCCCATCTGGGCCACGGCCTCGTTGTGGCCAGGCTCGCCCGGCGCCGGAAGGTGGGTTGGTACCCACAGGCGGGCATGGTTGGCATAGTCGAACGGACTGCCCACCGACAGCACCTGCGCGTCCTCCAAGCCAGCCTGCGCGCGAAACCAACCCAGGCCAGGCTCGTCCCCCAGTGTGGCCGAGGTGAAGATCCAGGCACGGTGGGTTTGCTCACGCGACTGATGCATCAGCTCTCGGATATCCAGGGGGGTGTCGATGAGGCGTGCCTGGTTGACACCCAAGTCGATCCAACGCACCCGGTCCACGGCCAGGGGTGCCTGAAACACGGCCAGCCGTGCCAGCAGCTCCAGCGCACGCTCGGCCAGGCGCTGCAAGTCCGGATGGGCCTCAGCCACGGCAGCCGCACAGCCATGCGCAGCGCGCATGGCGGCTTCCAACTGCGCCAAAGCCTCTGAGAAGGCGACCTCCACCGGCCGTGCGGCTGCATCGGAGCGACCCGAACAACGCTCCGTCCACCGGATCCGTCGTGATCCCCTTGGGGGCTGGTGAGCCGGGGGGGCCTCGTCGGATGTCTGCGCGCCATCACAGGCCAACACCAGCTCCCGCACCGCCTGCTCGAGCTCCTGGGTACAGCCCAACCAGTCCTGCAACCCGCGTGCGTGGGCCATGCCTGCCACCCGAAGGTCCCGGGCCAGGTCCACGACCGCCAAGGTACCCAAGCTCGTGGCCACGAACTGCAGTCCCGTGTCCAGGATCTGGTGGGCTTCGTCGAATACGACCACCTCCACCGCCGGCAGCAACTCGGCCATGCCCCCTTCCTTCAAGGCCAGGTCAGCGAAAAACAGATGGTGGTTGACCACCACCAGGTCAGCAGCCATGGCTTGGCGGCGCGCCTGCATCACATGGCAGTCGTTGAAGGCGGGACACTCGCTGCCCAGACAGTTCTCCCGCGTTGAGGTGATCAAGGGGACCAGTGCCGTGCGCTCATCCAGACCCGGCACTTCGGACAAGTCGCCGCTGGCCGTACTGCGCGCCCAATCCTCCACACGCGCCAACAGGCGCAGGCTCATCCTGTCCAGGCCCTCGGGTGCGTGCCTGGCCTGGGCCATACGGTGGCGGCACAGGTAGCTTGTGCGCCCCTTGAGCAGGGCTGTTGTCACCGGCACGCCCAATCGCTCGCACAACTGCGGCAAATCACGCCAGTACAGCTGGTCCTGCAGGCTCTTGGTGGCGGTGCTGACCAGGCCCCGACGTCCACTGAGCAGCAGGGGAATGAGATAGGCGTAGGTCTTGCCCACCCCGGTGCCTGCTTCCACCACCAGGGTGTGGGGCTCCTCAATGGCACGGGCCACGGCCTGTGCCATGGCCGTCTGCTCAACCCGCTGCCGATAGGCCGGGTCGTGCCGTGCCAGGGGGCCCTGAGGGCCCATGAGCGCCAAGACGGCGGCGGCCAGGTCGCTGGTGGGCGCTCGCGGGTTCACAGAACAAGGCCCGCGCAGCGGGTACACGGTACAAGGCCCGCGCAGCGGGCAAGGCACTGAACACGCACCTCAGGCGGGCTCAGGAGGCTCAAGCGCTGACTCGAGGTGTCGGATCTGGTCGCGCAGCAACAGACGCCGCTTCTTGAGGCGGCGCAGTGCCAGGTCATCCGGCTGGGGCTGCTCGGCCAGACGGTCGATCAGGCTGTCCAGATCGGCATGCTCCATGCGCAGTTCGATGAGTTGGCGCTGAGGGGACCGGAGGTTGTCGTCCATGGGTATGCCGATTCTAGGCGGTGGCCTCACGGCAGCAGGCCCTCCAAGGGGCCCCCCACTCAGGTCAGCGAGGTGTCCACCGTTCGGCGTTCCTGGGCCAAGAACTCGGCCGACTGCATCTCGTGCAGGCGAGAGATGGTGCGCGGGAACTCATGTGCCAGCGGACCCTCGGTGTAGAGCTGCTCGGGCTGGCAGTCGGCGCTGATGATCAACTTGCAGCGGCGGTCGTACAACACATCGACCAGCCACGTGAAGCGCCGCGCCTCGCTGGCCATTCGGGGCGCCATCTGCGGCACGTTCGACAAGATCACCGTGTGAAAGCGTGTGGCGATTTCGAGGTAGTCGTTCTGCGACCGCGGTCCGCCGCACAGCCATTTGAAATCAAACCACACCACACCACCTGCCTTGCGCCGAGCCGTGATTTCCCGATGCTCGATGTTGAGCACAGGCGGCTCCTCGCGCGCCTCGACCAACTCCTCGAAGGCCGCTGTGAGGGCCTGCTCGGCCTGCTCGCCACAGGGGCTGTGGTACATCTGCACCCGCTCCAGGATGCGCCGGCGGTAATCGATCCCGTGGTCCACATTGATCACCTCCAGCCGGCTCTTGAGCAGCTCAATGGCCGGCAGGATGCGGTCACGGTGCAGGCCGTTGGGATACAGGCCGTCGGGGTGAAAGTTGGAGGTGGTGACGATGCTCACCCGATTGGCAAACAGGGACTCCAAGAGCCGATGCAGGATCATGGCATCGGTGACATCGGCCACGTGAAACTCGTCGAAGCAGATCAGCCGGAACCGCTTGGCGATGCGCTTGCCGAGTTCGTCCAAGGGATTCTGCAGGCCTTTGAGATCCGCCAGCTCGCGGTGCACCTCGCGCATGAACTCGTGAAAGTGAAGGCGCGTCTTGCGCCGCAGCGGTACCGACAGGAAGAAGCTGTCCATCAGGAAGCTCTTGCCGCGGCCCACCCCACCGAACATGTACACGCCACGCGGAATCGGCGGCTTGATCAAGAGTCTTCTGACCGCATTGCTGCGCTGCTGCAGGTACTGCTGCCACTCGTGCTCGCAACGCTGCAGCGCCTCGATGGCGCGCACCTGGGCCGGGTCGGCAGCAAAGCCGCGCTCGGCCAGGGTGCGTTCAAAAAGCTCGCGTACGCCCATCAAGGCGCCGTCAGAAGTTCAGCGTGCGCTTGTCGACAGCCAAGGCCGCTTCTTTGGTGGCCTCACTCAAGGATGGGTGTGCATGGCAAATCCGTGCAATGTCCTCTGCGCTGGCCCTGAACTCCATGGCCACCACGGCTTCGGCAATCAACTCCGAGGCGAACGGCCCGACGATGTGCACCCCCAGGATTTCATCGCTCGAGGCGTCGGCCAGGAACTTCACCATGCCGGTGGTGTCACCCAAAGCCCTGGCACGGCCATTGGCCGTAAAGGGGAAGGTGCCGGACTTGTAGGCGCGGCCAGCAGCCTTGAGTTGCTGCTCGGTCTGGCCAACCCATGCGATCTCCGGGCTCGTGTAAATCACCCAGGGAATGGTGTTGAAGTTCACATGACCGTGCTGACCGGCGATGCGCTCGGCCACCGCCACGCCCTCCTCCTCGGCCTTGTGGGCCAGCATGGGGCCTCGAACCACATCGCCCACGGCCCAAACCCCGGGAAGGTTGGTGCGGCACTCGTCGTCGACCACGATGGCACCCCGCTCGTCGAGTTGGAGTCCCACCGCTTCGGCGTTGAGGCCGGTGGTGTTGGGCACGCGGCCAATGGAGATGATGAGCTTATCGACCTCCAGACGCTGCTCGGCGCCCTTGGCATCGGTGTAGGCCACGCCCACACCCTTCTTGCCTGTCTTCACCTCGCCCACCTTCACGCCCAGCTCGATCTTCAGGCCTTGCTTGGTGAAGGCTTTGTGGGCCTCTTTGGCAATCTGCTCGTCCACCGCACCCAGGAAGGTGGGCAGGCCTTCAAGAATCGTGACCTCGGCCCCCAGACGGCGCCATACCGAGCCCATCTCCAGGCCGATCACCCCTGAGCCGATCAGGCCCAGCTTTTTGGGTACGCCGCCGATGCGCAAAGCACCGTCGTTGGACAAGATGAGGTCTTCATCGAAAGGCACACCGGGCAAGGCCCGAGCATGGGATCCGGTTGCCAGGATCACCTGCTTTGCAGCGATGGTCTCGGTCTTCTCACCGCAGACTTGTACTTCATAGACACCCTGGGCAGCCTTCACAAAGGATCCCCTGCCGTGGAAGAAGCTCACCTTGTTTTTCTTGAACAGGTAGAGGATGCCGTCGTTGTTCTGCTTGATCACGGTGTCCTTGCGGGCCAGCATCTTGGGCACATCGATGCTCAGCTCCTTCAGGGCAATGCCGTGCTCGGCGAAGTGGTGTCCGGCCTGCTCGAAATGCTCGCTGGACTGCAGGAGGGCCTTGGAGGGGATGCAGCCGACGTTGGTGCAAGTCCCGCCCGGCGCAGGACCGCCTTTGTCGTTCTTCCACTCGTCGATGCAGGCGACATTGAAACCCAACTGGGCGGCACGGATGGCGGCGATGTAGCCGCCAGGGCCGCCGCCGATGACGATCACGTCGAAACTCTTGGACATGGGACTCCTTGTGGGAAACGTTGCGCGAACCTGCGGGCGCTGCTGATCAAAGGTCGAACAGCAGGCGAGCCGGGTCTTCCAGCGCTTCCTTCATGGCCACGAGGCTGAGCACCGCCTCCCGGCCATCGATGATGCGATGGTCGTAGGACAGCGCCAAGTAGTTCATCGGGCGCACCACCACCTGACCGTTTTCTACGACGGCACGGTCCTTGGTGGCATGCACCCCGAGGATGGCCGATTGCGGCGGGTTGATGATGGGTGTGGACAGCATGGAGCCAAAGGTGCCGCCGTTGCTGATCGAGAACGTGCCTCCAGTGAGCTCTTCGATGCCCAGCTTGCCGTCACGCGCCTTGACGCCAAACTCGGCAATCTTCTTCTCGATGTCGGCAAAGCTCATCTGGTCGACGTTGCGCAGCACCGGTACCACCAAACCACGGGGCGAGCCCACGGCAATCCCGATGTCAAAGTAGCCGTGATACACGATGTCATTGCCGTCCACCGAGGCATTGACGATGGGGTACTTCTTGAGGGCGGCCACCGCAGCCTTGACGAAGAAGCTCATGAAGCCGAGCTTGACGCCATGCTCCTTCTCAAACTTCTCCTGGAACTTCTTGCGCATCTCCATCACCGGCGCCATGTTCACCTCGTTGAAGGTGGTGAGGATGGCGTTGGTGGACTGCGATTGCACCAGGCGCTCGGCAATGCGCGCGCGCAAACGGCTCATGGGAACACGCTGCTCGGGGCGGTCGCCCAGGTTCATGGCCGCAGGGGCCGAGACCGCGGGCAGTGGCTTGGCCACGGCGGCGGACACAGGGGCCTGAACCGCAGCGGCCGGGGCCGCCGCTGTGCCAGAGGCCACAGCGGACAGCACGTCCCCTTTGGTGACGCGGCCGTCCTTGCCCGTACCGGCCACCGAACCCGCAGCCAGCTGGTGATCGGCCATCAGCTTGGCTGCAGCCGGCATGGCCACGCCAGCCTTGCTGCCACCAGAAGCGGCGGCCGGTGCAGCGGCTGCAGGAGCAGCAGCCGCGGGGGCTGCAGCTGCGGCGGGCGCCGCAGCTGCCTTGCCTGCCGTGTCGATGCGCGCGATCAGCTGATCGCTCACCACGGTTCCGCCGTCGGCAACGACGATCTCGCCGAGCACCCCCGCTGCAGGTGCGGGCACTTCCAAGACGACCTTGTCCGTCTCGACTTCAATGAGGATTTCATCCACGGCCACAGCCTCGCCTGTCTTCTTCTTCCAGGTCAACAGGGTGGCCTCGGCCACGGATTCACTGAGCTGCGGAACCTTAACTTCTACGATTGCCATGATGTTTCTTCTTTAATTCACTTGGACAGCACGAAGCCCTTGAGCTTCCCGAAGGCCTGATCCAGAAGGGCCTTTTGCTGCTCCTGGTGCAGATGCGCATAGCCCACAGCAGGCGAAGCTGACGCCGGGCGGCCGGCGTAACCCAACTTCTGGGCGTCGAGCATGTTTTCGTGGATGTAGTGTTGAACGAAGAACCAGGCACCCTGGTTCTGCGGCTCATCCTGACACCACAACACCTCGGTGGCGTTGGGGAAGCGCTTCATCTCGGTGGCGAAGGCCTTGTGCGGGAAGGGGTAGAGCTGCTCGACTCGAACGATGGCCACATCCCAGGCCTTCTTTTCGTCGCGCCGCTTGATCAGGTCGTAAGCCACCTTGCCCGAGCAGGCAATGATGCGCTTGACCTTGTCACCCTCTACCTCGGCACGGTCAGGACCAATCACCGTGCGGAACTCACCTATGGTGAATTCGCTCATCGGTGAGGTGGCGTCCTTGTTGCGCAGCAGGCTCTTGGGCGTAAGGATGATCAAGGGCTTGCGGAACTTACGCACCATCTGGCGACGCAACAAATGGAAGATCTGGCTGGCCGACGTGGGCTGGCAGATCTGCATGTTGTTGTCGGCAGCCAGCTGCATGAAGCGCTCCAACCGGGCGCTGCTGTGCTCGGGACCCTGACCCTCGTAGCCGTGCGGCAGCATCAGCGTGAGGCCATTGACGCGGCCCCACTTGACCTCACCGGAGGCGATGAACTGGTCGATCACGACCTGCGCACCGTTGGCGAAGTCTCCGAACTGCGCTTCCCAAATCGTCAGTGTGTTGGGCTCGGCTGCAGCGTAGCCGTACTCAAAGCCCAGGACCGCCTCTTCGGAAAGGATCGAGTCGATCACGGTGAAGGGCGCCTGACCATCGGCTACGTTTTGCAAGGGGATATAGGTACCCACATCCCACTTCTCACGGTTCTGGTCGTGCAACACCGCGTGACGGTGAACAAAGGTGCCACGGCCGCAGTCCTCGCCGCTCAGGCGCACTGCGTAGCCACTGGCCACCAGCGAAGCATAGGCCAGGTGCTCACCCATGCCCCAGTCCATGTTGATTTCGCCGCGGCCCATGGCTGCGCGGTCGGCAATCACCTTTTGTACCAGCGGATGCGGAGTGAAGCCCTGCGGGACCGTGGTGATGCGCTCGGCCAGCCGCTTGATTTCGGCCAGCGGCAGTGCGGTATCGGCGGCATCGGTCCACTTCTTGCCCAGGAACGGCGCCCAGTCCACCGAGTACTTGCTCTTGAAGTTCGTGAGCACGGGGTCCGAGGTATGGCGCCCTTCGTCGAAGGCCGATCGCAGGTTCTTCACCATCGCATCGGGACCGTCGGCGGGCAGAACGTTTTGCGCCACCAGCTTTTCGCCATATAGCTTGCGCGTTCCCGGGTGTTGCGCAATGACCTTGTACATCAGCGGTTGGGTGAGCGAAGGCGTGTCCTGCTCGTTGTGGCCCAGCTTACGGAAGCAGATGATGTCCACCACCACGTCCTTCTTGAACTGCTGGCGGTAGTCCAGGGCCAGTTGCGTGCACCAGACCACGCCTTCGGGGTCGTCGCCGTTGACGTGCAATACCGGGGCTTCGATCATCTTCATCACGTCCGAGCAATACAGCGTGGAGCGGCTGTCGCGCGGGTCGCTGGTGGTGAAACCGATCTGGTTGTTGATGACGATGTGTACGGTACCGCCCGTGCTGTAGTACCGGGTCTGTGCCAGGGCCAGGGTCTCCATCACCACGCCTTGGCCGGCAAACGCGGCGTCACCGTGCACCAAAACTGGCAGCACCTGGTCGCCGTGCTTGTCGCCACGCCGCTCCATGCGGGCCCGCACCGACCCTTCAACCACCGGGTTCACGATTTCCAGGTGCGAGGGGTTGAAGGCCAGGGACAGGTGCACGGGGCCACCCGCCGTGGAAATGTCCGATGAGAAGCCCTGGTGGTACTTCACATCACCGGCGGGAAGGTTCTCCGATGCGGTGTGCTCAAACTCGGCGAACAGGTCTTTGGGCATCTTGCCCAGTGTGTTGACCAGCACATTCAGACGCCCGCGGTGCGCCATGCCGATCACGATTTCCTGTACACCCTTCTCACCGGCACGCTGAACCAGCTCGTCCATCGACGCGATGAAGCTTTCGCCGCCCTCCAGGGAGAAGCGCTTCTGGCCCACGTACTTGGTGTGCAGGTAACGCTCCAAACCCTCGGCTGCGGTCAGGCGGTCCAGGATGTGTTTCTTCTTCTCGGCGCCGAATCCCGGCTTGCTGCGCACCTTCTCCAGGCGCTCTTGCCACCAGCGCTTGTCAGCGGGGTCCGTGCAGTGCATGAACTCGGCACCGATGGTGCCGCAGTAGGTTTCCCGCAGGGCCTGCACGATGTCGCGCAGGGTCATCTCCTCACCCTTGCCGAAATACGTGTTGGCCGCCGAGAAGGTGATGTCCAAATCCGCTTCGGACAGGTCGTAGAAACTGGGCTCGAGCTCCGGAATCTTTGGGCGTTCGGTACGCTTGAGGGGGTCGAGATCCGCCCAGCGGGAGCCCAAGAACCGGTACGCCGCAATCAGCGACTGCACGTGTACCTGCTTGCGGGCCACGGCAAGATCGGCCTCGCTGGCCTTCAGGGCAAAGGCGTTGGCCTTGGCGCGCTGTGCAAACGACTCCACGACCGGCGCATGCGCCACGTCGGAGCGCTGCGAACCATCGGTGGCGGGCACATGTTGAAGGGCGTCAAAGTAGGCGCGCCACTTCTCGGGAACCGAACCTGGGTTGTCGAGGTAGCTCTCGTAGAGCTCCTCCACGTAAGGGGCATTGCCCCCGAACAGGTACGAGTTGGACCTGTATTGCTGCATCATGTCTCGCTCACCTTTCGCCCCGGTTTCCAGGACTCCGATGGGTTGCATAACCTTCCGCGACCCGGCTCTACCGGTTGGCGGATTGCGACCCGCCTTGCCATCTGAGTGACGAGCAAGGGGACGGGAAGGACTTCTTCTATTTCAGCTGGGAACTGTATCACCGGATCCCCAGCGAATCCTGACAGCGGCGCGCCCGGCGAGAATGTGGTCGGACAGTTTGTCCATCACCCCATGGTCACGAAGAGACTGGTCACCCTCAAGATCCATCCGGCTGCACCACCCAAACCCCGGGAGGGTGCGCCGTGCAACGGTTGCGGCGTGTGCTGCCTGGCCGAGCCCTGCCCCATGGGTGCGGTGCTGACCCTGCGCCGCCGCGGCCCGTGCCAGTGGCTCCAGTGGCACGCCCCGTCACGCACCTACCGCTGCGGCGTGCTGGCCGCCACAGACCCCGCTGCACTGCCGCCACAGTCCCCCGCCTGGAAACGGTGGTGGGCGGATCGTCTGAACCGCGCAGCGCGCCGTTGGATCGCCGCGGGCCAAGGCTGCGACTGCTCGATGGAAGATGCGCCCTGATCAGCAGAGCCCCGCGCCGATGGGCAACCAGTGGCCGCAGGTGCGCGAACCAGGCTAGGCCAGTCTCGCGCGGGCGGCCGCATACTCCTGGGCCAATCGATCCACCAACGTACGGGTGGGAACCACGGCCTTGACCGCACCGATCCCCTGGCCACAACCCCAGATGTCCTTCCACGCTTTTTTGGCGTCACCACCAAAATTCATCTTGGTGGGGTCGCTCTCCGGCAAGTTTTCGGGGTCCAGGCCTGCGCTGCGAACCGAGGGCTTGAGGTAGTTGCCATGCACACCGGTGAACAGGTTGGAGTACACGATGTCATCGCTGCTGCTGTCCACGATGCACTGCTTGTATTCCGCTGAGGCCCGCGCCTCATCGGTGGCAATGAAGGCCGAGCCGATGTAAGCAAAGTCTGCGCCCATGGCCTGTGCAGCCAGGACTGCACCGCCTGTGGCCACGCTGCCCGAGAGTGCCAGGGGGCCATCAAACCACTCTCGGATCTCCTGGATCAGGGCGAAGGGACTCTTCACGCCTGCATGCCCGCCGGCACCGGCCGCCACCGCGACAAGGCCATCGGCACCCTTCTCGATGGCCTTGCGTGCGAAGGCGTTGTTGATGATGTCGTGCATCACGATACCGCCCCAGCGGTGCACCGCCTCGTTGACATCCACGCGTGCGCCCAGGCTTGTGATGACCAGGGGAACCCGGTATTTGGCACAGACCTGCATGTCGTGCTCCAAGCGGTCGTTGCTCTTGTGCACGATCTGGTTGATGGCATAGGGTGCGGCCGGTTGGTCGGGGTGGTCGCGGTCCCAAGCCGCCAGGGCTTCGGTGATCTCATGTAGCCACTCGTCAAGTTGTGACGCGGGACGGGCATTGAGCGCGGGCATCGACCCCACCACGCCGGCGGTGCACTGGGCGATCACGAGCTTGGGGTTGCTGATAATGAACAGGGGAGAGCCGATGACCGGAGTGCGCAGCCGCGACAAAAAGCCAGGAACAGACACGGAAAACCTCCGAACAGAGCATCAGGGGTGACAGGCGAATTGAAGCCGGTGGACCGGACTTCAGAACGCCTCAAGTGCCATCGAGGTCACGCCCTCGCTGCCCTCCACGATCGCATCGCGCAGGCCAGGCGCACGCGACAGGATGTGGTCGGCATAGACACGGCACGTCGCCAGCTTGGCCTTCATGAAATCCCCATCCACGCCCGCGCCGAGTTGGCGCTCAGCCACCAGCAGCGCGCGGGCCATCTGCCAGCCCGCCATCAGGTTGCCCGTGAGCATGAGGTAGGGAACCGATCCCGCAAAGACCGCATTCGGATCGCTCTTGGACTGGGCCACCACGAAATCAACCACGTCCAGGAAGGCTCTGCGCGCAGCCGTCAGCCGCTTGAGCATGGCCTGTGCATGCGCGCTGCCGCTGGCGGCCAGGTCCCGCTCGGTGGATTCGATCTGTGCGGCCAAGCCACGAGCACCCGCACCCCCATCCCGTGCCGTCTTTCGGCCGACCAGGTCGTTGGCCTGGATGGCAGTGGTGCCTTCGTAGATGGTGAGGATCTTGGCGTCTCGGTAGTACTGAGCCGCACCCGTCTCTTCGATAAACCCCATACCCCCGTGAACCTGCACCCCCAGCGAGGTCACCTCCAGGCTCATCTCGGTTGAATAGCCCTTGACCAGGGGAACCATGAACTCATAGAAGGCCTGGTTCTGCGCGCGCACAGCGGCATCGGGGTGTGCATGGGCCGCGTCGAAGGCAGCCGCCGCCACGGTGGCCATGGCCCGGCAGCCCTCGGTCACCGCGCGCATGGTCAACAGCATCCGCTTGACATCGGGGTGGTGGATGATCGGCGAAGCCGTGCTCATGGACCCATCCACAGGGCGGCTCTGCACCCGGTCGCGCGCGTACTGAACGGCCTTTTGATACGCCCGCTCTGCAATGGCGATGCCCTGCACGCCAACAGCAAAGCGCGCCGCGTTCATCATGATGAACATGTACTCCAGGCCGCGGTTCTCCTGGCCCACCAGATACCCAATGGCACCACCATGGTCGCCGTACTGCAGCACGGCCGTTGGGCTGGCCTTGATCCCCATCTTGTGCTCAATGGAGACGCAGTGGACGTCGTTGCGCTCACCCAGCGAACCATCCGCCTGAACCAAGAACTTCGGGACGATGAACAGCGAGATCCCCTTGACCCCCTCGGGCGCCCCCTGCACACGCGCCAGCACCAGGTGCACGATGTTCTCGGCCATGTCGTGCTCACCGTAGGTGATGTAGATCTTGGTGCCGAAGATACGGTAGCTGCCATCGGCTTGCGGCTCTGCTCGGGTGCGCACCAGGGACAGGTCCGAGCCGGCTTGGGGCTCGGTGAGGTTCATGGTCCCCGTCCAGGTGCCGTCCACCATCTTGGGGATGTAGGTGGCCTGCTGCTGCGCCGATCCTGCCGTGAGCAAGGCCTCAATGGCACCGTCGGTGAGCAAGGGACACAGGGCGAAGCTCAGGTTGGCGCTGTTGAGAATCTCCCCACAGGCTGCGCCGATGGTCTTGGGCAATCCCTGCCCGCCATACGCACTGGGATGCTGCAGCCCCTGCCACCCACCCTCGGCAAACTGGCGGAAGGCATCCTTGAAACCTGGCGTCGTGCAGACCTGGCCGTCCTTCAACAATGAAGGCGCCTTGTCGCCTTCCCAATTCAAGGGAGCGATCACGCCTTCATTGAGCTTGGCGCATTCTTCCAACACCGCTGCGGCCGTCTCCGGGCCCGCATCCTCATACCCCGGCAACTGCGCCACGGCTTCGAGGTGGGCCAGTTCGGTCATGGCAAACAGCATGTCCTTGATGGGGGCGCGATAGCTCATGGATCGACTCTCCAGGGGTGTGGTTCAGGCGGTGCGGGGCGGGTGTGGTTCGTCGTGGCGCGGTCAGAGCGACTTCACCAGCTCGGGCACTGCCACAAACAGATCCGCCTCCAAGCCGAAGTCGGCCACGCTGAAGATGGGTGCCTCGGGGTCTTTGTTGATGGCCACGATGACCTTCGAGTCCTTCATCCCCGCCAGGTGTTGGATGGCACCGCTGATGCCGCAGGCCACATACAACTGAGGCGCCACGATCTTGCCGGTTTGGCCCACTTGCCAGTCGTTGGGCGCGTAGCCCGCATCCACCGCGGCGCGGCTGGCGCCCAGGGCTGCGCCCAGCTTGTCGGCCAGCGGGGTCAGTACTTCGTTGAACTTCTCTGTTGAGCCCAGGGCCCGACCGCCCGAGACGATGATCTTGGCCGCTGTGAGCTCCGGGCGGTCGCTCTTGGCCAGCTCGCTTCCCACATAGGCGCTCTTGCCGCTGTCGACAACCCCTTGCAAAGCCTCCACGGGCGCAGCGCCGCCCGAAGCAGGGGCCGCATCGAAACCGGTGGTGCGCACCGTGATCACCTTGACCGGGTCTGAGGACTGCACAGTGGCGATGGCGTTGCCGGCGTAGATGGGGCGCTCAAAGGTGTCCGGTGCCAACACGCGTGTGATGTCGCTGATCTGCGCCACATCGAGCAAGGCGGCCACACGCGGGGCGGTGTTCTTGCCATTCGCAGTGGCCGGAAACAAGATGTGCGTATAGGCCGGGGCGATGGCCAGCACGAGGGCCGACAGGTTTTCTGCCAACTGGTGTGCCAAGGCCGGGTCATCGGCATGCAGCACCTTGGTCACTCCCGAGACCTGAGCGGCCTGTTGGGCAGCGCCGCCGGCGCCACTGCCGGCCACCAGCACATGCACGTCGCCTGCGCAGGCACGGGCTGCGGTGATGGTGTTGAGGGTCGCTCCCCGCAAGGAGGCATGGTCGTGTTCAGCTACTACAAGGATGGTCATGTCGGTCTCGGTGGCTCACAGTGTCTGGGGTATTGGGGCGTGCGGCTGAAGCCGCTCAGCCGATCACTTTGGCGTCGTTCTTCAGCTTGGTCACCAGGGTGGCCACATCGGGCACCTTGATGCCGGCGCTGCGCTTGGGCGGCTCGGTGACCTTGAGGGTCTGAATACGAGGGGCCACATCAACAGCCAAATCAGCTGGCTTGAGAACGTCCAGCGGCTTCTTCTTGGCCTTCATGATGTTGGGCAGGGTGACGTAGCGGGGCTCGTTCAACCGGAGGTCGGTCGTGATCACGGCGGGCAAGGCCACGCGCAGGGTCTCCAGGCCGCCATCCACTTCTCGGGTGACCTGTGCATGGCCATCGGCCACCTCCACCTTCGAGGCGAAGGTGGCCTGGCCCATTTGGCCCAGCGCAGCCAACATCTGACCGGTTTGGTTGCAGTCGTCATCGATGGCCTGTTTGCCCAGAATCACCAGCCCGGGCTGTTCACGGTCCACCAGGGCCTTGAGCAACTTGGCCACAGCCAGAGGCTGCAGCTCGACATCGGTCTCCACCAGAATGCCCCGGTCGGCCCCGATGGCCATGGCGGTGCGCAGGGTTTCCTGGCACTGGGTAACGCCACAGGACACGGCGATGACCTCGGTGACCAGGCCCTTCTCCTTCAGACGGACCGCTTCCTCCACGGCAATCTCGTCGAAGGGGTTCATGCTCATCTTCACGTTGGCGATGTCCACGCCAGTGCCGTCGGATTTCACACGCACCTTGACGTTGTAGTCGACCACCCGCTTGACCGGGACCAGGACCTTCATGAAGGACTCCTCTGCAGGGAAATGATGTAATGGTTGCGGTCGATTCTAGGGGTCGCCCCCAGCCGTATTCCTGACGGCAGACGGGGGCATCCAGCAAAATCGAACGATCGTTCTATTTTTGCACAAGCCGATCAGCGGCCCTGCATCCAACATGTCTGACCCCCTGGATCGAAGAGGTCATGGGCGCCGAGGTGACCCTGATCGACACGGCTGCGGCCGTGGCGCGTCGAGTGGCCTGCTTGGCTGGAGGCCTGCTGCTCTCGGCGGATGCGCCTGAGGGCGGGGCTGTGCAGCTGTGGACCAACGCAGCACCGGCTCAGTTGGAAGGCTTTGCGCAGGGCTGGTTGCGGTGGCCGGTCAGCGCCCGGGCCCTGGGTGGTCTGCCACCACCGGTGGGGGCAACTCCACCCGCCTCAACAACATGAGCCCCATGACGAAGAACAGGCCCGTGCCCAGGATGGCCAGGCGGTGGTTGCCCGAGGTCACCCAGGTGACCAGGCCGTAGGTGATCGGGCCCACGATGGCCGCCACGCGGGTGGCCAGGGTCCACAAGCCGAAGAACTCAGCCACGCGGCTGGCCGGCGCCAACAGGCCGGCCATGGCGCGGCCTGCCGACTGGCTGGAACCCATGCAAAGGCCCGCCAACACCGCCGCCACCCAAAACAAGGCGGGCCCCTGGGCAGCCACGGCCAATATGGTCATGCCGATCCAGCCCCATAAGGTCAGCGACAGCGCCCGCCCATGGCCCACCCGGTCTTGAAAGTAGCCGAATGCAAATGCCCCCAAAGCCGCTGCGATGTTCACCAGGAAAATCAGGGCCATGGTCTGTGTCTGTTCAAAACCCATGGCCTGCTCCGCGTAGACCGCAGCCAGCGCGATGACCACCGAGATACCGGCCTGGTAGGCACAGGCACAGCCCATCAGCCACAGAAAGCTGCGGTGTTCAGGGGCGCGGAAGAGCTCCACAGCGACCAGCCGCAGGTTCAGCCCGGAGGCTGCCGCCGTGGCCGCTGGTGCCACCTGTGGACCAGCCCCGCGCTCACGCAGCCACGCAAAGGTGAAGCAGGCAGCCAAGGCATAGACAACGGCCGTGATGACCATCGTCACCGGCACGAACTGGGTGGCCTTCTGGCCTTGTGCTTGGGCCCACAGCACGTAGCCCAGGCTCAGGCCCAGCGCGAGCATGCCGCCCAGATACCCCAGGCTCCAGCCCCAACCCGAGACGCGGCCCAGGGCCTCTGGCTTGGCCAGCTCCGGCAAAAAGGATGCGATGAGCGATTCACCCCAGGAAAAGCACAGGTTGGCCACGACAACAGCCACCATGGCCAACCACAGGTCGCCAGGGCCGCACAAGGCCAGAACCAGCGTGGCGGCCACGCAGCCCATGGTGGACATCACGAGCCAGCGCTTCTTGTTGCGCCGCGCATCCGTGTGAGCCCCCAGAGCCGGCATGGTCCACACCACCAGCGCGCTGGAGACCCCCAGTGCCATGGTCCAGGCCAAGGTGGCCCAATCGGCCCCCCCGGCCACCACACCCACAAAGTAGGCGTTGAAGACCGCCGTGATCACCACGGTGGTGAAGCCCGAGTTGGCGAAGTCGTACAGGGCCCAGCCCCAGACTTCACGGGGCTGGACGCCGGGTTGCAGCGCGTTCTGAGGGAACCAAGTCTTGCGCATGAGGGATCGTCCGAGGTGCGGATCCCGCATCATGCATGAACTTCAAACGCGCAGAGTGGCGTGGGCAGCGTCAGTTCGGCGATCGAAACAGGCTTCGCAGACGGTTGCCACCGCCCTCGGTGATCAACAACTGGCCTGTTGCATCAAGGGCCACTGCCGTCGGTTGGTCAAAGCCTACGGCCGTCCCCACGCCCTCACTGTAGGCGCTGCGCCCGGTCCCAGCGATGGTCAATACGGTACCAACGGCCCCGACCAACTGAATTTGCCGAATCGCGTGGTTACCGGCATCGGCCACGTACACCATCGCCTGGGCATCGACCGCCAATCCCATGGGCAAGGAGAAGCCGGCCTTCGCGCCCGTCCCGTCCTGTGCACCTGGAGAGCCAGAACCTGCAACCGTGGCCACCACGCCAGACAGGCTTAGCGAGCGAACCAAGTGGTTCTGTGTATCGGCCACATACACGATGCCCTGAGGAGAGACGGCCACTCCTGCCGGACCATTGAAGGTTGCCGACGCACCATCGGCGCGACCACGCACACCGGGCGAGCCGGCCAGAAGCGTGACCGTACCGGTAGGGCTGATCTTTCGGATCACGTGGTTGCCGGTATCGGCGACGTACAGGTTGCCGGCCGTGTCGATAGCCAATGCGCGCGGCCCGTTGAACTGGGCTGCAGTACCGATGCCATTGGCATAGCCGGCGACCCCAGAACCCGCCCAGGTGCTGACCGCCCCGGTGGAGGCCGAGATTAGCCGGATCACATGGTTGCCAGAATCGGCCACAAACACATTGCCATTGCTGTCGACGGCCACACCGGTCGGCGCGCGAAACGATGCAAGTTGCGCAACCGCGTGATCGGTCAGCCCAGGCACCGGTGAGCCCGCAAGCGTCGACACATTGCCCAGGGGCATGGACACCGAACGGATGCGCGAGGAACTGAAGTCCGCCACCACCACATCGCCGCG
>JBJTHN010000039.1:0-15804 GCA_046094505.1 Betaproteobacteria bacterium | reverse complement strand
TTGCCCTCGAGCAACCACTGTAGAGAATCGCGCACCACCAACATGAGCGCTCAACTGATCGATGGCAACGCCCTGTCGGCCCAACTCCGCGCCGACATCGCCACGCGTGCTGCACACCTCACGTCGCGCGGCCTCACACCTGGCTTGGCCGTCATCCTCGTCGGGGATGACCCGGCTTCGGCCGTGTATGTGCGCAACAAGGTGCGTGCCTGCGAAGCCACCGGCATTCGATCGGTCCTGGAGCGTTACCCGGCCTCGCTCACGCAGGCCGAGTTGCTGGCCCGCATCGCTGCGCTCAACGCCGACCCCACGGTGCACGGCATCCTGGTTCAAATGCCCCTGCCGCGCCACATCGACCCGCACAGGGTCATCGAAGCGATTTCGCAGCGCAAGGACGTCGACGGCTACTCGGTGCAGTCTGCCGGTGAGCTGATGGCAGGCCTGCCGGGTCTGCGCCCGTGTACGCCTTGGGGCTGTATGAAGCTCATCGAAAGCACGGGCCAGCCCATCGCCGGGCGCCATGCGGTGGTGATTGGCCGCAGCAACACCGTGGGCAAACCCATGGCGCTGCTGCTGCTGCAGGCCAATGCCACGGTCAGCATCTGCCACAGCGGCACAGCCGACCTGGGGGCGCACACCCGCCAGGCCGACATCGTGGTGGTGGCCACAGGCCGGCGCAACACCCTGAGGGCCGACATGGTTCGCCCTGGCGCGGTGGTGATCGATGTGGGCATCAACCGCCGCGAGGACGGCTCGCTGTGCGGCGATGTGGACTTTGAGGGCGTTCGAAGCGTGGCCGGCTGGCTCACACCCGTGCCGGGCGGCGTGGGCCCCATGACCATCACCATGCTCTTGTCGAACACCCTGCAGGCGGCCGAGCACGCAGCGGCATGAGCGGCGGGCATAAGCGGCGGGCATAAGCGGCGGGCATAAGCGGCCGGCATAAGCGGCCGGCATAAGCGGCTGGCATAAGCGGCTGGCATAAGCGACTGGCCTGAGCGCGGCCGTCTACGTCAAGCCTAGCGGCAGCCCGCACGACTCGGCGAACCAATGGCCCCTGTTCCGGATCCAAACCCCCATGAGCAACACAACCACCCTCCCCAACCCCCTGCTGGACACCACGGGGCTGCCCCTGTTTGATCAGATTTCTGCCCCGCATGTGGAGCCGGCCATGGACACCCTGCTGCAGCAGGCACAGGCCGCCTTGGAAGTAGCCGTGAGCGCCTCCACCCCCGCCACCTACGATGCCGTGTCGGCCGTTCTGGATGTGGCCAACGAGCGACTGGGCCGTGCCTGGGGTGCGGTCAACCACCTCAATGCCGTGGCCGACAGCCCCGAACTGCGCGCGGCCTACAACGCCTGCCTGCCCAAGGTCACCGAGTTCAAGACCCGCATGGGCGCCGATGAGCGTCTGTATGCCAAGTACAAGACCATTGCCCAAGCACCCCAAGCGGCCCAGCTCAACCCGGCGCGGCGCACCGTGCTGGATCATGCGCTCAGGGACTTCGTGCTCAGCGGCGCCGAACTGCAGGGCGCGGCCAAGCAGCGGTTTGCTGCCATCCAGGAACGCCTGGCCGAGCTGTCGCAGCGCTTCAGCGAAAACGTGCTGGATGCCACGGATGGCTTCGCTCATTACGCTCCCGAGGCCGACCTGGCCGGCGTGCCGCAGGACGTGGTGCAGGCAGCCCGAGCCGCCGCACAGGCCGAAGGACGCGAAGGGCACAAGATCACCTTGCACTACCCGAGCTACTTCCCGGTGATGCAGTACGCGCACAACCGCACCCTGCGGGAGACGCTCTACCGCGCCTACACCACCCGGGCCAGCGAGTTTGGCCCAGCGGAGCGCGACAACTCCGGGCTGATGCAGGAGCTGCTGAGCCTGCGCCAAGAGGAAGCCCGCCTGCTGGGATTTGCCAACTACGCGCAAGTGAGCCTGGCGCCCAAGATGGCCCAGTCACCGCAAGAGGTACTGCACTTCTTGCGGGACCTGGCCGGCCGTGCCCGGCCCTACGCGCAACAGGACATGGCCGAACTGCGCGAGTTCGCCGCGCGGCACTTGGACCTGCACGATCTGCAGGCCTGGGACCAGCCGTATGTCAGCGAGCGTCTGAAGGAGGCCCGGTACGCCTTCAGCGAACAGGAGGTCAAGCGTTACTTCACTGAAGACCGTGTCTTGAGCGGCCTGTTCAAGATCATCGAGACCGTGTTCGAAGTGGCCATCCGCCCCGATCACGCGCCCGTGTGGCACGAGCATGTGCGCTTCTATGCGGTGCAGCGAGATGGCCAGACGATTGCCCAGTTCTACCTGGACCCCTACGCGCGGCCAGGCAAGCAGCCGGGCGCGTGGATGGACGATGTGCGCGGGCGCTGGCTGCGCCCGGAAGGCTCCCTGCAGACCCCCGTGGCGCATCTGGTGTGCAACTTCGCGCCCCCGCTGCCGGGCCAAGCCGCGCTGCTCACCCATGACGACGTGATCACCCTCTTCCACGAATTTGGCCATGGCCTGCACCACATGCTGACCCAGGTCAGCGACATCGGGGTCGCCGGTATCTCGGGTGTGGAGTGGGATGCGGTGGAGTTGCCCAGCCAATTCATGGAGAACTTCTGCTGGGAGTGGGAGGTGCTCAAGCACCTGACCGCCCATGTGGAGACCGGCCAACCCCTGCCCAGGGAGCTGTACGAGAAGATGATGGCGGCCAAGAACTTCCAAAGTGGCCTGCAAACGCTGCGGCAGATCGAATTCGCACTCTTTGACATGCGCTTGCATGCCGAGCCCGATCGAGCCTCGCGCGTGCAGGCCGTGATGGATGAGGTCCGTGCCGAGGTCTCGGTCAACCCGCCACCGGCCTTCAACCGCTTCCAGCATGCCTTCTCCCACATCTTTGCGGGCGGCTATTCGGCGGGCTACTACAGCTACAAATGGGCCGAGGTGCTCAGTGCAGACGCCTGGAGCGCCTTCGAGGAAACGCAGCCGCTGAGCGTGGCCACGGGCCGGCGGCTGCGCCAAGAGGTGTTTGAGCGTGGCGGTTCGCGCCCGGCCCTGGAAAACTTCAAGGCCTTCAGGGGCCGTGAACCTTCGATGGATGCCCTGCTTCGGCACCAGGGGATGGCGGGCTGATCAGCGCGGCCAGGCCCATCGCCGGGCGCTGGGCCAACAGCAAAGCAGCTGCCATGAGCCACAAGGGGGCTGCGGTGGTCAGAGAAGCCGACATCAGGCCGTAGAGCATCGGCATGCCCACGGTGGCGGCGTTGGTGACCATCATGCGCAGCCCCAGGGCCTGGCCCTGGCGGTCTGCTGGCGTCACCTGGTGCAGCATGGACAGCACCATCGGCTGTACCGACCCCAAAGCCAGGCCCAACAAGGCGGAGCCCACCATCAGGCCCATGAGGCCCGGAAGCCACGTATAGAACAGCAACACCGAGGCAGCCAGGGCCATCGCGGCCCGCAGCATCTGCGTTTCCTGGATGCGCGAGGCCCAGCGGAGGATGAACAGCCGCACGGCGGTAGCGGCCATCGCAAAAGAGGCAAAGACAAGGCCAATCTCCGAGGCGCTCATCTCGCGCAAATGCCCCACCACCGGCACGGCAAACGTGTGCGCATCCCAGGCAGCAGCCATAGACAGGTTCAGCAAGAGCAGCACCCGCAAGGGGCGTGAACGCAGCAGCGCCCAAGACCCCGCACCCGGGGTGCCGGCCCACGAGGCTCCCACCCCGGGCTGTGGCGGGCTCAAATGTTGGCCCACGCGTGACAACAAGGCATAGGCCAGCAGCGGCAGGGCCACCAACACCACAAACGCCCAACGAAAGCCTGCGTGGTCGATGACCACACCGCTGAGCAGGGGCGCCAGGACGTTGGACAGCGCCGGCCCCAAAGCCACCCAGCTGAAGATGCGCTTGAGGTCATGGCCTTGGTGGGCCAACTGCCCTGCTTCGCGCTGAATGGCCACGGCGGCCAGGCTCAAGGCCCCGCCGGTGAGCAGGGCCGCCAAGCCCACGGTCCACAGGCTGGGCGACCAGGCACTGGCTGCGGTGCCCACCACGCCCATGGCGGTGGCCAGGCGAACCGGGTGCTGCAAGCCGTGGCGATCGGCCAGGCGGCCGGCCCACAGGGACAGCACGATAGGGGCCACCGCAAACAGGCTGAGGATCAGGCCCATCATGCGCGCGTCGTAGCCTTCGCGCAGCACCCACAGGCTGGAGACGACACGGGTGGCCGCCATACAGGCGTGCAGCGCAATCAGCCCAATGATGAGCCAGGCAAAGGTGGCGGGAAGACGGGGAGCGGCGGCGTTCAAGCCTGCCGATGTTACGGCAGTGTGTCGGCCGGGCCCTCGGTTTCCTCACCGGGCAGGCCGATCAGCTCACGGGAGGACGCATCCGGCAGGGCCTGCACCTCTTGCAGCTTGCGGCCCATGGCGCGGGTGCGCACAGCAGCCGCCTCGATCGTGGTGGAGGCTTCCTGCAGCTTCTTCTGCGTCTTGGCCAGCACGTCGCCGAACTTGGCGAACTCGGTCTTGACGGCGCCGAGCACCTCCCACACCTCGGCACTGCGGCGTTCCAAGGCCAGTGTGCGAAAGCCCATCTGCACGCTGTTGAGCATGGCCAACAAGGTGGTGGGGCCCGCCAAGATGATGCGGTGCTCCATTTGCAGCGCCTGCATCAGACCTGGGCGGCGCAGCACCTCGGCATACAGGCCTTCCGTGGGTAAAAACAGAATGGCGAAATCGGTGGTGTGCGGCGCGGCGATGTATTTTTCTCGGATGCTGCGCGCCTCCAGGCGAATGCGCTGCTCCAGGGCTTTGCCGGCGGCTTCGACGGCTGCCGCGTCGCTGCGCTCCTGGGCCTCGATCAGGCGCTCGTAGTCTTCACGCGGGAACTTGGCGTCGATGGGCAACCAGGTGGGTGCAGCCCCGTCAAAGCCCTGTGCCGCGCCCAGGCTGTTGCTGCCGGCAGCCACACCGCCGGGCCCAGCTCCCCGCTGGGGCAATCGGATGGCGAACTCCACACGGGCTCCGCTGCCCGGCACCACCTCCACATTGGAGGCGTACTGCTCCACCGTCAAGACCTGCTCGAGCAAGGCGCTGAGCTGTACCTCACCCAGGATGCCGCGGGTTTTGACGTTGGTGAGCACCTTGTTGAGCGATCCCACATCGCGTGCCAGGACCTGCATATCGCCCAGGCCACGGTGCACCTGCTCCAGGCGCTCGGCCACCTGCTTGAAGCTCTCGCCCAGGCGCTGTTCCAGGGTGGCGTGCAGCTTCTCGTCCACCGTCTGGCGCATCTGCTCGAGCTTCTTTTCGTTGCCCTCCTGCAATGCGGCCAGGCGACTCTCCATCTGAGCGCGCATCTCGGCCAGGCGGCTGTCGTTGTTGGCTGCCAAGGCACGCAGCTGCTGGGACAAAGAATCCGACAGGCGCGTCAACGCCTCGCCTTGGTGGGCCGACTGTTGTTGAAGCCCCATGCTCAGGGCCTGTTGCACGGCCCCCAACTGCAGGCGAAACCCATCAATCTGCTCATTTTGGATTCGGGCCACTTCGCTGCCCTGCTGGAGCAGGGACTGCTGCTGCTGGGCCATGTCGGCGCGCTGGCCCAAGGCGCTGCGTTGAACCTCGTCGCGCAAGCTGCGCTCCAAGGACTCCTGCAGGGGCAGCAGGCGCGCCACCACCAGATCGGCCGCTTGTTGGGGGTCGGTGGCCGCCGTAGGGCGTGCGGCAGCGGCGCGCAGCAGCGCCCAAGCCAAGGCCACCAGGGCCAAGGCCATGGCCCCCATCACCACCCAAAACCCCATTGGCGCGTCGTTCATGCCGAAAGCTTCCCGCAGCCCAGGCTCACCGGCTGAGCCACTGGGGCCACAATTCCCCGTTGATGGGCGTGGGTGGCTTGCGGCCGGCAAAGGCCTCGATCAAGTTGGCGGCGGCCAAGCCCGCCATGGCCTGCCGCGTGGCCAAGGTGGCGCTGCCGATGTGCGGAGCCAAGACCAGGTTGGGCACCTCCAGCAGGCCCGGGTGCACCTGGGGTTCGCCCTCGTACACATCCAGGCCCGCCGCGGCAATCACCCGGTTCTTCAGGGCCACAGCCAAGGCGGCGTCATCCACCACCCCGCCGCGTGCGATGTTGGTCAGGGTGGCCGTGGGCTTCATCAGGGCCAGCTCGGCTGCCCCAATGGCGTGGTGCGTCTGCGCGGAGTACGGCACGACGATCATCAGATGGTCGCAGGAACGCAACAGTGCGTCCTTCTCCAACCAGCGTGCACCGCCCAGTTCAGCCTCGGTGGCAGCCTCCAGGCGTGAGCGGTTGTGATACACCACCTTCATGCCAAAGCCGTGCACCCCACGCCGCGCAATGGCCTGGCCGATGCGGCCCATGCCCAAAATGCCCAAAGTGCTGCCGTGCACATCGAAGCCTGCCAGCAGGTCGATCGTCCAGCGGTCCCACCGGCCACTGCGCAAAAAGTGTTCACTTTCAGACAGCCGGCGCGCTGCGGCCATCATCAACATGAAGCCCATGTCGGCGGTGGTTTCGGTCAGCACCTCGGGCGAATAGCTGGCCAGCACACGCGCAGCGCTGCAAGCGGGCACGTCGATGTTGTTGTAGCCCACGAACATGGTGGCCACCATCCTGAGCTGCGGGCAAGCCGCCAGCAGCGCCGCATCGATGCGCTCACTGCCCGTGATGAAGGCGGCGTCTTTGCCCTGCAGGCGCTGCACCAGCTCCGCAGGGGCCCACACCGTATCGGCTGGGTTGTCTTCCACCTCGAAGTGCTCGCGCAGGGCCAGCAGGGTTTCATCAAACACGCGCCGGGCCACCAGCAGTTTGGGCTTGCTCATCGAACCCACCTTTTCAACGGAACCAGATGAAGGTCATGACCACAAACAGCGGAATCAGCACGGCGCCGCTCCACAGCATGTAGCCGAAGAAGCTGGGCATGCGGATGCCCCTGTCTTCGGCGATGGCCTTGACCATGAAGTTCGGCGCATTGCCGATGTAGGTGTTGGCGCCCATGAACACCGAACCCGCGGAGATGGCCGCCAGCGTGGCGCTCAGGGTGGTCATCAGCAGCGCCGGGTCGCCACCGGCCAGGTTGAAGAACACGAGGTAAGTGGGGGCGTTGTCCAAGAAGGAGCTCAGTACCCCGCTGAACCAGAAATAGGCCCAGGGCAGCGGCTGGCCATCCGGCCCCGTGACCGCGCGAGCCACGGCGGCAAAGGCGCCCGCCTCGCCGGCGCGCAACATGGCCAACACCGGGATCATCGTGAGGAAGATGCCAATGAACAGCTTGGCCACTTCCTGCATGGGCGCCCAGGAAAACTGGTTCTTCTCACGCACACCGGTTGGCGTGATCTTCAGCGACCAGAACACCACCCCCACCAGCAGCACATCGCGCACGATCTGTTGCAGTTCCACCTCGGTGCCCGCGATGTTGAACGAGACCCCAGGCTTCCAAGTACCGCTCATCAACACCAGGGCCACCACCGCCAACAGCGGCAGGAAGTTGATGACGCCCTCCAGGCCAAAGCGTTCGTCGTCCGGTGTGGGGTCGGCCGGCAGCACGCCCTCGCGCTGGTAGTACCAGCGGTCAATCACATAGAACAGGGCCAGGAGCGACCCCACCAGAAACAGCGTCTCCGGGAAGATGGCGGTGGCCGTCCAGAAGAAGTCCACGCCCTTGAGAAAGCCCAGAAACAGCGGCGGGTCACCCAGGGGGGTGAGCGATCCGCCCGCGTTGCTGACGATGAAGATGAAAAACACCACGACGTGGGCCACATGCCGCCGGTTGTCGTTGGCGCGGATCAAGGGGCGGATGAGCAACATGGAAGCACCCGTCGTGCCCATGAGGCTGGCCAAAACCGCACCCACGCCCATGATGGTCACATTGGTCATGGGGCTGCCATGCAGGTTACCCCGCACGTAAATGCCACCGGCGGCGGTGAACAAGGCGGTGAGCAAGGCAATGAAGGGGATGTACTCGGCCAACAGCGCGTGCACCACCGCGCCCGAGGCCGCTCCAACACCGAACACCGCCGCAAAGGGCAGCAGGAAGGCCAGGGCCCATGCCGCGGCAATCTTGCCGAAGTGGTGGTGCCAGAGGTGCGGGATGGCCAGGGGCATGACGGCAATGGACAGCAGCATCCCGGCAAAGGGCAGGCCCCACCACGCCGACAGTTGGGTGCCGTCGATGTCGGCCGCCTGTGCCGTGCCCATGCCCATGGCCATGAGCGAGGCCACAGCCCAACGCTCCCAGCGCGTCTTGACGGCAGTTGCAGCAGGGGCTGAATCGAGGACGCAAGCGGCTTGCGCCGCGCCGGGACGGGTCTGGGCCAACCTGGAAGAACAACGTGTCATGGTGTGCTTACTCCAAAAAACGCGTAAACCCCGATGCCGGTTCGCGCTCGGTCTTGAGCTGCGCCACCGGCGGCGTGTTGTCGGCGTAGCCCAGGGTCATGCCACAGATCAGTTCCTCTTCAGGGCCGGCGCCGATGTGCGGCAGGATGATGCGGTGGAACTGGTTGAAGGCGGCTTGGGGGCAGGTGTCCAAACCATGCGACCGCGCGGCCACCATCAGGGTCTGAAGGAACATGCCGTAGTCGACCCAACTGCCCTTGCCCATCACCCGGTCGATGGTGAACATCAGGCCCACGGGCGCGCCGAAGAAGCGGTAGTTCTGGGCGTGCTGCTCCTGCATACCGGCCTTGTTGTCCTTGGTCAGGCCCAGGAGACCGTACATGTCCCAGCCAATCTTGCGCCGACGGTCGATGTACGGCGACACCCATTGGGCCGGGTAGTAGTCATAGGCCTCGGTGTGCTGGGTGCGCTCGGCAGGGTCGTTGTAGGCCGCCACAATCTTGTCGCTCAGCGCATCCTTGGACGCACCGGTCAGCACGGTGACCTTCCAGGGCTGGGTGTTGGTGCCCGAGGGGGCCCGTGCCGCCAGGTTCAGGATGCGCTCGATCAGCTCGCGCGGCACGGGCTGCTGCCGGTAGGCGCGCACCGATCGGCGTGAAACGATGGCCGCTTCCACCGCCCGCGTCGTGGCGGGCGTGACCTCGGGCAGGCGTTGCGGGTCCGGGATGAAGTCGGTGGTCACGGGCTCTCCAAGGAATGCAAAGCGGCCAGCAGCTTCGGGGGCAGTTCCCCCACCGGCCTGCGGGTGGTGCGGTCCACGTACACATGAATGAAGTGGCCGCGGGCTGCACAAAGGTCTTGGCCCGCCCCGAACAGCCCTACCTCGTAGCGCACGCTGCTGCGGCCGCGGTGGGCCACCCGGATACCGGCGTCCACGTCTTGTGGAAACGCCAAGGGGGCGAAGTAATGGCACTGGGTCTCCACCACCAAGCCAATCACCGCGCCTTGCTCGATGTCCAAGGCACCGGACTCGATCAGGTAACGGTTCACCGCGGTGTCGAACCAGTTGTAGTACACAACATTGTTGACGTGACCGTAGACGTCGTTGTCGCTCCAACGGGTGCTGATACGGCCGAAATGGGGGTAGGCACTGCGGGGCTCTGCCGCGGGGCGGGGGGCGCTCATGGGGTGGATTGTTCCATCAGTGCGGGCTCCGGGCCTGGGCACCCGGGGCTCGGTTCGGCCAGGCCTGCCAGTGCTGCCAATGCTGCCAGCACTGGGCCAAGGTCTCCTGGTGCACGTCCACCGTGCGCTCGATGTCGTGCCCATAGCCCCCCGCCATGCTCACGGCCACGGGTATGCCCCGTTGGCCACAGGCCTGCAACACCCGGCGGTCGCGCTCGGCCAAGCCTTGCTGGCTCAGTTTGAGCCGCCCCAAGCGGTCGCCCTCATGCGGATCGGCACCCGCCACGAAGAACACCAGGCCCGGCAAGGCCCGCCCGTGGTCAGCCCACACACGGCCCAGCGCCTGGTCCAGTGCTTCCAGGTAGGCCTCATCGCCGCAGCCATCCGGCAGTTCCACATCCAGATCGCTGGGCTCCTTGCGAAAGGGGAAGTTGCGTGCCCCGTGCAAGCTCAGCGTGTAGACGCTGTCGTCACGGGCGAAGATGGAGGCCGTGCCATTGCCCTGGTGCACATCCAAGTCGATCACCAACACCCGCAGCAAAGCGCCGGGGCGGTGCCGGTGCCACTCGGCCTGCATCAGGCGCGCCGCCACCGCCACGTCGTTGAAGACACAAAACCCGCTGCCCTTGTCGGCATAGGCGTGATGTGTACCGCCAGCCAATTGGGCACTGACCCCCTCCTGCAAGGCAGCACGGGCCGCTGCAATGGTGCCGCCCACCGAGCGGCGTGCGCGCTCGGCCATGGCCGGGCTCCACGGAAAGCCGATCTCCCGCTGTTGGGCGGCCGAGAGCAAGCCGTCAGCCACGGCGGTCACGTACACCGGGTCGTGCACCAAGGCCAATTCGCCATCGCGCGCGGCGGGCGCTTCATGCAGCGCAATACCGGGCAGCCGGTCGCGCACGCGGTCGCGCAGCAAGCTGTACTTGCGCATCGGAAAGCGGTGCCCGGCCGGCAACGGCAGTACGAAGTGGTCGCTGTAGAAGGCTTTCACACCTGCCAGTCTGCCAGGACGCTGGCGCGGGTGGGCCTAGGGTACGGCAGCCGCCACCCTCATCCGTTCGCGTATGGCGCCCAGCTGCGCCAAGGCCGCCTGTCGGCCGGCCTGGATCGCCTTTTGACGGGCGGTGAAGTCGGCACTGCCCACCCCCGCCAAGGCGGGCCGAAGCACGACATCGGCCTCGCGCAACTCAAACTGGTTGATGCTCTTGCCCATGATCGAGAACGTCTGCAGCAGCAGGCTGAAGGGGTCGCTGGTGGGCTGCCCCTCCGGCGCGGTGGAGATATCCACCGCCACAACCACTTCGGCCCCCATTTCACGGGCATAGCGCACCGGCACTGGCGACACCAATCCGCCGTCCACGTACTCGCGGTTGGCGATGCGCACGGGCTGAAACACGGCCGGAACCGCGCTGGAAGCACGCACCGCTTGCCCCAAATCACCCCGGCGAAACAGCACGCCCTGGCCCGAATCCAAGTCGGTGGCCACGATGCCCAAGGGCATGGGCAACTGTTCGATGAGGCGGCCTTGGGTCTGTTGGCGCACGTAGCGGGCCAGGGCCTCACCGCGAATCACGCCACGCCCGGGGAAGGACCAATCCGTGATGGCCGACTCGTCCATGCGCAGCGCCAGACGCGCCAGCTCAGCCCCGTTCAAGCCCGAGGCATACAGCGCGGCCACAAAGCTTCCCGCCGAGGTTCCCGCCACGCAATGCGGCTTGATCCCCGACTCTTCCAAAACCTGGATGACCCCGATGTGGGCAAAGCCACGGGCGGCCCCGCCGCCCAGCGCCAGGCACAGCCGAGGGGTGCGCCGCACAGGCTGCGCAGCGGGTGGGGCAGCGGCCTCAGTGGGCACGCCGCGATCGGGCTCGGAGCGCTCGGGCACCACCTGCGCCGGGGCACTGCTGGGGCCGGGGGCGGTGGGCACGGAAGGCCGCGTGGCACAACCGGCCACCAGCAGCAGCGCCAGCCCGGCCATGGGCCACTTCATATGAGCAAACGGAGCAATCAAGGAAGAAACAAGTGTTTAGTAGAGCCAAACTCCCTCTCTAGCATACGCCCATGTACCGTTACACCGCCTTCGATCGCGGCTTCATTCACGCGCGCGCGGCGCAGTTTCGCGACCAACTTGAGCGCCACCTGGCCGGCACCCTGGCCGAGGACGACTTCCGCCCGCTTCGGCTGCAACACGGCTGGTATGAGCAACGCCAACCGAAGTCTTCTACATGGCGGGCCGGCAACTCGCCGCCTTGGGGCGGCGGCTGTAGCAGGCAGGATGGCCAGCCGACACCCCCGCGCTGGTGGTGTCCCGTGCAGGCTGTGCCGACCAGCTCATCACGGACCATGTGCTCTCGGCCTTGGCCCAAGCAGCCCTGCTGCACAGTGGGCGGCCCACGGTGGTGACGGTGGGCGTGGGGGCTCAAGCGCTGGGCCAGGCCACGCGCGCCCAGAGCCCAGCAGAGCCCGCGATCCCCGTGCGGCTTGAGCTCACACCCTGAACTGTCAATAATTACGGACAATCCGGCGGTCAGAACCCGAGGCCGACTGCCCTAAACTTGCGGGTTTGCTCTCAGGCAAGCCCCGCCCAACGCTGTTTTGGACTTGATATGACCCATGTTGTCTTGGAATCCTGCATTCGCTGCAAGTACACCGACTGTGTGGACGTGTGTCCCGTAGACTGCTTCCGGGAAGGGCCGAATTTCCTGACCATCGACCCCGACGAGTGCATCGACTGCGCGGTGTGCATCCCCGAGTGCCCGGTCAATGCCATCGTTCCCGAAGAAGACGTATCGGCAGACCAGCAGGGCTTCATCGCCCTGAACGCTGAGTTGGCCAAGAAGTGGCCCAGCATCACCAAGCGCAAGGCACCGCTGCCAGACGCCGATGACTGGAAGGACAAAAAGGACAAGCTCAGCGAACTCAAGCGCTGATTCCCTAAAATCCAAACTGATGCGGTGCAACAGCAGTACGCGCCGCAGACGCTAGGGGTGCCCCACACGGGGCTGAGAACACACCCTAAGAACCTGTCTCCTTCGGGAGGTGCGGCACCAGCCGCACGAGGTCATCCTCGCGCAGGGAAGCGAGCTCGGCGACGGGCCGCCCGTCGCATCATCGGGCGTCCAGGCGTTCAGCACGTCACCCTGCCATATCGTACGGAAAGCACGACATGGCATCACTTCGACAAACCTCCGTGGCCTGTGCAGCAGCCCTGTGTTGCGCCTGGCCTTTGGCACACGCCCAATCCACCGCGGCAAGCGCCACCTCGGGCCCGGCCAACGCGGCGGCCACCGCCGACCGTGTCACCGTCACCGGGCGCTTGAGCACCTTGCCTTCGCTCAGCGGCTGGGACACACCCTTGCGGGAAACCCCCGTGTCGGCGACGCGCATCGGCGCCAGCGACATGGCCTTGGCTGGCGCCACTCGCCTGGCCGACCTGGTGGCATTTGATGCATCGGTCTCCGACGCCTACAACGCCACGGGCTATGTGGACTACCTCACGGTGCGTGGCTTCGTGATCGACAACCGCTACAACATCCGCCGCGAGGGCTTGCCCATCAGCGGCGACACAGCCATTGCCCTGGAAAACAAGTCGGCGGTGGAGGTACTCAAGGGCACCACTGGCCTGCAAGCCGGCACCAGCGCGCCAGGTGGCTTGGTGAACTACACCGTCAAACGCCCCTTGGCCAGCAGCCATGCCGATGCCCGGCTGCAGTTCAGCAGCCGCCAAACCCTGATGGGTGCCGTCGACGTGGGCGGCCGGGGGGGCGAAGGTGGCGCGTTCGGCTGGCGACTGAACGCCGCAGCCGAGCAGATGCGCCCCGAGTTGCGCAACGCTGATGGCCAGCGCAGCCTCCTGGCCGCGGCCGCTGAATGGCGCCTGCACAAGTTCGCCCTGCTGGAGCTTGAAGGCGAGTGGAGCCGCCGAGAGCAGCCCACCCAACAGGCCTTCAGCCTCGTAGGCCCACGCCTGCCGGCGGTTGTCGATCCCCGCTTGAACCTGAACAACCAGCCCTGGAGCCTGCCCAGCGTGTTTGAGGGCCGCACCGGCAGCCTGCGCCTGACCCATGCCCTGTGGGGCGGTTGGCGCGCCGTGCTGCAAACCGGCACCCAAAGGCTGCGCACGGATGACCGGATCGCCTTTGCCTACGGGCGCTTCGACCCCATCACCTACGACTGCAACCCCTGCGACCGTTTTGCCGCCGATGGCACCTTCAGCGTGTGGGACTACCGCAGCGAAAACGAACGCCGCCGCACCAACGCGACCCAAATGGAGCTGTTGGGGCGCGCCGTGACGGGATCGCTCAAGCACGACCTGCGCCTGGGCGTGACGCAGTCCACGCAGCGCATGGACCTGCAGCCGCAGGCCTACAACCTGGTGGGCGTGGGCCGCGTGCAGGGGACAGCCGTGCTACCCGCAGACCCCACCCCCTACGACCCCAACACCAACCGGCATGAGCAGTCGCGCGAGCTGCTGGTGCAAGACCGCGTGCAACTCAGCCCTGCCCTCACCGCCTGGCTGGGCGTGCGTCACACCAGCTTTGACCGGCGCAGCGTGCGCACCAATGGCAGCCGCGCCACGGCTTACACCGACAGCCTCACCACACCCTGGTGGGCACTGAGTGTCAAGCTCAGCCCGGACGTCATGGCCTTTGTGAGCCGCGGCGAGGGTGCGGAGTCGCAAGTGGTCCCCAACCGGCCCAGCCAATACACCAACGCGGGCCAAGGCCTGCCGGTGCTGAAGTCGGTGCAGGAAGAGGTCGGCGTGCGCGGCGGCCCCGCGTCCGTGAGCGGCCAGGGCCTGCAGTGGCAAGCCACCTGGTTCCGCATCACACGGCCCACCAGCAACCTCGATGCTTGTGCCAACCTGGGCATCTCGCCCTGCACCGGCCGCACCGATGGTGACGTGCAGCACCAAGGCGTGGAAGCGGGTGTGCAATGGAGCGCTGCGCCCCTGCAACTGGGTCTGCAGGCGACTTGGCTGGATGCGCAGCGCCGCGGCAGCACCGCGCAAGCCGAGCTCAACGGCAAAGCGCCCACCAATGTGCCCGAGCAGGTGCTGCGGGCCCGCCTTCGCTGGACCCCCGCAGCGGTTCCTGGCCTGGTCCTTCAAGGTCTGATCAGCCATGAAGGACAGCGCCAGGTTCTGCCCGACAACAGCCAACAACTGCCGGGATGGACACGTGCCGACGCGGTGCTGACGTTCAACCCCGCCGGCTCGCGCCAGCAGTGGCTGCTGGGCGTCGACAACCTCAGCGACCGGCGGTACTGGAGGGAGTCGCCCTACCAGTTCGGCCACGCCTACCTCTATCCGGGCGCGGCGCGAACCATTCGCTTGGGCCTCCAGCTTAGCCTGTAAAGCAACAGGCTATACTGTGAGGCTTGCAGCAGTTCCCCGATAGCTCAGTCGGTAGAGCGCCGGACTGTTAATCCGTAGGTCCCTGGTTCGAGCCCAGGTCGGGGAGCCAAATCTCTGTTTTTGCCGAAAACGCCGTTGCAGTCGCCTTTTGGGTGGCTGCGATGGCGGTGGTTTCTGCCAACAGATCAAACGGTTGTCGGAATGTCGCGACGACCTCACCGTCCTCCCAAGAGCAGTTCGATAGCAAAAAGTTGAGCAGCCGCCGTTTTTGGCGCGGTTCTTGGCTTTCAAAGAGCTTTTGCGCGTTGCTCGCGAGTTCGAGAATCTGCACGCCCTCATCCATGTAGGACTGATTCGCGGTTTGTAGCCGGTCGATCTCGCGCTGGCAGCTGTTCTGCTCCTCGCGCCACTGGTTCGACATCTTGTCGTAGAACGCCGCTTCAACAATGCCGTCGAGCTTATCGACGTACATGGCACGGATGCGGTCATCAAGGCGTTTGTATTCGCCCTGATGGCGCTTAATCGCCTCCTCGTGCTCGCGCCGTTGGTCGGCGTGGCTTGCGTGCAGCGCATCACGCACCCAGTCCAGCACCTCTTCGTCAAAGTGCAGCCGGCCTAAGAGTTCGGTGAACTGTTTCTCAAGTACCTCTTCGCGGACGTATTTGCGCCGGCAGGTCGCCGGTTTGCCTTGGCACTTATCGGCGTAACCCGTGCAGTGATAGTAGACGTAGCGTTCCTTCTTGATCTCGCCGACCACCGCGCAGCCGCAAGTCTGGCAGGCGATCAGCCCGGAGAACGCGAAGTCGCGTGTCATGCGGCGGTGCTTCTTTGCCAGCCGGCCGTCCATCACGTCCTGCACCCGCTCCCAAAGTTCGATGGAAACAATCGCCTCGTGGCTGCCTTGGTATAGCTTGCCGTTC
>JBJTHN010000038.1:0-16633 GCA_046094505.1 Betaproteobacteria bacterium | reverse complement strand
CAGTGGCAACACCGAACCGTCGGCACTGCCCGGCGCGGGAAGGGCGATCGATCCACGCGACTGGCGGTATCCCGCATCGCCATGGGGCACCACCACCGACAGGCCGTCCACGGCGCCGCGCAGCATCACCACCACCAACTTGTGGGCAGGGCGTGCCTGCGCTGGCGTGGGGGCGGTGGCCAAAGCAGTGGACAAGCCTGGCCACAGGGCGTAAGCGCCCGTGGCCCACGCCGCGGCGGTTGAAGACAGCAGTTGACGACGCCTCAGCATAGGGGGTGCTCTCCGGTTCAGCGTTTCATGAATTCGGGACTCGACAGCAGCAGGGCCAGGCGCATGGGCGCAGGCTCAGCATTAACGGCCTCCCGCGTGGCGGGGTTCCACAATGGGTCCAGGGCCTCCATCAGGCGCTGCGCATCCGCCTCCAGGCGCGCACCTTGCCGGGCACGACGATCCGCCAGGCTGGTGGCGAACTGCACCCGCTGGGCCAAGGCCTCTGGGCCCATCCACGCACCGGCCACATTCTTGTAGCCATCGGGCGTTTGCGCTCCGTACAAGGGCATGCCCGCTTGGGCCAAGACCTGCAGCAGAGGCCCCACGTCGGCTGGTGCACCCAAGCCCAATGCCCGCAGGCTGCTGATCAGATAGTGGTATGGCGTCTTGAACTTCACGCCATAGCGCTGGGGCTGCCAAAACTCATCCGACGTGATGAGCTCGCGGGTGAGCGCCTTCAGGTCGCCCTGCGTGCTCAAGAAGCGCTCGGCCAGGCGACCGACCAAGGCGGCCGGCGGTTGATCGGCCACGAAGGCTTGTGCCATCTTGAAGGCGATGTGGCGCGCCGTGGCCGGATGTGCAGCCAAGAGGTCCAGCGCCCGCTCGCCTTCAGCCTGACCGGCCGGCTCAATGGTCTGCCCCATCCAGCGTTTAACGCCGTTGTCGTGTCGGCTGGGGTCGAATACAAACAGCGGCCCTGAACGCCCGAGGCGCGGCGAGCGGCCGTCGATCGTCCAGCCGGTGAGCATGCGCGCCAGTTCGGTCACGTCTTGTTGCGTGTAGCCGCCGTCTACCCCCAGGGTGTGTAGCTCCATCAACTCGCGCGCGTAGTTTTCGTTCAAGCCGCTCAGCCGCGCGGCGTTGGGGTTGGCCATGGCCTGCAGGGCCGGTGCTCGGTATCCGGGCCTCACGCTTTGTGCGTTGTCCAGGTACAGCAACATGGCCGGGTGCTTGGCTGTGGCACCCAGCAGGTCTCGGAACCGGCCCAGCACATGAGGCCGAATCGCCTCGCGTTCATAGGCACCCGCCAGCACCGATACGGGCCCCTTGCCAATGAACACATTGAAGTGGTTGAACCAGAACTCGACCAGCACCTCCTGCAGTTGGGCGGGGCTTTCGATGGCCCGTGCCAAGCGGGCCTGGGCTGCTTGCAGCACCACGGGGCGCACATATTCGCGGCGGGCGCGCGCTTGGGCCGCTTCGGCATTGGCCCCATCGGCGCTGGCCGAACCCATGGTGGGGTTGCTCATGGCGCCGTCCATCGCGTTGGGGGCTGCGGCCCCGGACGCTTGAGGCGATGCTGCCGCGGTGGCCGCTTGGGCCACCCGCCTGTATCGCCCCAAGAGCTCGGCTTGGCTCAACTCCAGGGTCTCCAGGCCCTGCAGCCGACTGGCCAGTGCGGTGGGCACGGTCAGCTTTTGCGGCTCCAGTTGCTCGGCCAAGAAGTTGTTGAGCCAGGTTTGTGCACCTTGGGCCTGCAGGGCCTGAATATCAGCGGGCCTGGGCCCATAGGCCAGGCGGTTGAGCGCGTGCAGCGCGCGCGAGGTTTCGCTTGAATCGTCGGTGCTGCGTGCCCGCACCAGCGGGTGTGCCAAGCTGCAGGCAGCGCCGGTGCCCAGGAACAGGCCGCCTGCCAGTCTTCGTCTGGTGATCATCTGCCAACTTCCGCTAGGGTGATGCCCGATGGTACGCCGGCGTGTGGCCCGCAATGCCGACCGGATGCGGCTGAATTGCAAACTTTTGTTGCGCGCTCTTCAGAGCGTGAAGCTCACGAGCTTTGGGAGCCCTGCGAGCGCTGCAACAGGCTGAAGTGCTCCACCTTGGGGGCTTCGGCGAAGTAGGGCCCCACGATGGCCCGCCACTGCGGGAACAGCGGCCCTTCGCGGAAGTGCACCGTGTGGTCTTCCAGGGTTTCCCAAAAGATCATCAGCAGGTAGCGCTCCGGGCTTTCCAGGCCCTTGTTGACCTTGTAGCCCCGAAAGCCGCGGGCGTGCGAGATGACGGTGGTCACGCCCCGCACAATGGCTTCGTCGAATTCGGCCTGGCGGCCGGGCTGGATGCGGATGTCGGCGAGTTCAAGAATCATGTTGTGGCCTCCGCGATGCTCAAGCCGCACCATTGGCCTTGAACCAGGCCAGGCAGCGCGCCCAGCCATCGTCAGCGGCTTCTTTGCGGTAGGTGGGGCGGTAGTCGGCGTGGAAGGCGTGGGGTGCTTCGGGGTACACCACGAACTCGCTGCGTTTGGCCGCTGCACTGCCTTGCTGCTGCAGGGCTGTCTTCATCTGCTCGACGGTGCTCACAGGAATGCCATCGTCTTTGCCGCCGTACAGGCCCAGCACGGGCGCTTGCAGGCGGGCTACATGGTCGACCGGGTGGCTCGGCCACACCGGGTTGGTGGCCCCGACCAGGCGCCCGTACCACGCCACACCAGCCTTCAGGCGGGGCTGGTGTGCGGCATACAGCCACGTGATGCGGCCGCCCCAGCAAAAGCCGGTCACCGCCGAGCGCGACACATCGGCCCCTTGCGTTTGAGCCCAGGCCAAACACGCGTCCAGGTCGGCCATCACCTGCGCATCGGGCGTTTTCATGATGATCTCGGCGATCAGCTTGGCGATCTCGCCATAGGAAGTCGGGTCCCCCGCGCGCGCAAACAACTCCGGTGCAATGGCGCAGTAGCCAGCGCGTGCAAAGCGATTGGCCACATCGGCGATGTATTCGTGCACACCGAAGATCTCGCTGACCACCAGTACCACCGGGGCGTTGCGCACGCCGGTGGGCATGGCGCGATAGGCGGGCAACTTGAAACCGCCCGAGTCAATGGTCACCTCGCCGACCGTCAAGCCGGCGGTGGGGGTTTTGACGGCGGTTTGCGCCATCACAGGGCCTGCGGCTGCGGCAATGCCCACCCCCAAAGCGCTGCGGGTGAAGCGGCGGCGGTCGAGGCCGCCGGGTGGAACGAGGCTGTCGAAGTCGGCTTGGGACATGATGGAACGCACCGGTTGGGAAGGTGGTGTGATGGTAGCCAAGCACGCCGTGCTCCGTGCGCTGGTCTGGTGCATCGGCGCAGTCAGGCTCGGGTTTGGCCCAGGCGCTGGGAGCGGCCAGCAGCGCCAGCAATTCGCGCCGCAGCAGGCTCACCGCGTGCCAGCCCCGCGTGCGGTGATGGCTTGCTGGGGCACCTTCACCAGCTTGCGGGTGTCGTAGCCCATTGCTTTGACTTTGGCGACCAGGTCGTTGTAGCGCGCATCAGGCAGCGTGGGCGTGCGCGCCATGATCCACACATAGTCGCGTGCGCTGCGCGCGATGATGGTTTCGGTGTACTGCGCATCCACATGCGACACCACGAACTCTGCCTTGATCGGCCACACGAACTGCATGCCCCAGACGGCCTGGTTGCTGCCCTCCACCACAAAGCCGCGCGGCTGCATCCGTTTGGCGGGGCCGTCAAAGCCCCCCTTGTTGAAGGTGAAGGTGGTCTTCACGGTGCCATCAGGGGCCAGTTCGTAGGACTCCACTGCGTTGTAGATGTCGCGTTCCAAGAACGTGGGGATCACCCCAATGACATACCAAGCCCCCATGAACCGTTGCAGGTCCAGCGAGGGCACCACCGGCACCGTGACCTTCTGCGGCGTGATGGCGCAGCCCGTCAACCAAGCGGTCAGGGCAGCGGCCAGCAGCCATCGTGTTGCGCGGGCGGGTTTGCGGGTGTTCATGGGTGACAGTCCTTGTGCGCTGGGGGCTGAGTCAAAGCTTCAGCCATTGTCCTGTTCCCAGAAAAAGATGTCTTCCAGAGGCTTGCCAAGGGCCTCGGCAATCAGCAGGGCTGCCTCCAGGGAGGGTGAATAGCGCCCAGACTCGATGGCGGCAATGGTCTGGCGTGTCACGCCCACACGCTCGCCCAACTCCGCTTGGGTCATCTCATGAGCCAAGAAGCGGTGCAGGCGTACGGCGTTGCCCAGCCGCCGCTCAGCCATGCCAACCCCTGCGGTACAACACCACGATGACACCGTTGCGCACAATTTCAGCGATGGCAATGGCCGCCACGGCGGCGTGGAACAGGGCCCAGCCGTTGTGGCTGAAGGGCATGATGCAGCCCGACAAGATCACGCCCACCATCAACACGTGATACGCCACGCTGGTGGCCCGTTGCTCGATGGCGCGGTCACGCTCATCCCGCCGCGGCCCGCCGCGGTGGCGCAGTTCCATCCAGGCGCTGGACACCGCGATGATGACCGCCTGGGCTACCGCCGTCGTGCCGAAGGCCAAGAGTTGGCTCCACATGGAGCCTGTGTCCACCCTGGGGACCAGGGCGAAGTAGATGCCGTAGGTGATCAGCAGGGTGGCCAGCCACACACGGGCGAATTGCTCAGGAATGGGCATGTTTTTGAGGTGGAAGTCAAAAGCTCAATGTTAATATTGTTTAACAATTAGTCAATTAATTCGCACATTGCTCTTGGCGTTAGCGCCATCTCGCACAGCGGGTAGGTGGAGGCATTTGAGATGGGTTGATCAGATAAAGTGATATCATTTTGATTGCAACTCGGAGGCTTCACGCAATGGATCAACATGTACAGGAACGCGCCGTTCACTCGGCCCAGGGCTACCTCGTGGCCATCGTGTCCACGGCCGTGATCGTGGCCGCCTGCTTGAGTTTTCCTCTGGCGGCCTCGACCAACACCCCGCTGGGCATGGCCATCAAGGTCATCGCGCTGGTGGTGGCTACCCTCCTGTTGTGTGGCCTGTACATGCTGCAGCCCAATGAGGCGGCCATCCTCACCCTGTTTGGTTCGTACCGCGGCACCGATCGAAGCGAAGGCCTGCGCTGGGCCAACCCTTTCATCAGCAAACGCAAGATTTCCCTGCGGGCTCGCAACCTCAACGTGCCCACCTTGAAGGTCAACGACAAACGGGGCAATCCGGTCGAGATCAGTGCTGTGGTGGTGTGGCGGGTGCGCAATACGGCACAGGCGGTGTTCGAGGTTGACCAGTTCGAGACCTATGTCAGCCTTCAGGCCGAGGCCGCCTTGCGCTACCTGGCCTCACAGTACGCCTACGACTTCGGTGAAGACTTGGCCGCTGATGAACCCACCTTGTTGCAAGGAGGGGCCGTCTTGACGACCTTGAGCGCCGAACTGCAAGACCGCTTTCGTGAGGCGGGTGTGGAGGTGCTGGAGGCCAAGCTGTCCCACCTGGCTTATGCGCCCGAAATTGCGCAAGTGATGCTCCGGCGCCAGCAAGCAGAGGCTGTTGTGAGTGCGCGCAGCAAGATTGTGCAGGGTGCCGTCAGCATGGTGGAGGAAGCACTCCAGGGCTTGAGCGAGCGTGGAATCGTTCAACTCGACGATGAGCGCCGGGCCGCCATGGTGAGCAATCTCTTGGTGGTGCTGTGTTCCGACAAAGACACACAGCCCATTGTGAACACGGGCACGTTGTACAACTGACAAGCACCAGGCCCTGGTGACCAGCAAAGCCCATGGCCAGCCCCGATAAGAAATCGTTCCTGCTGCGCATCAACCCCGAGGTGTGGGTTGAGATTGAACGCTTGGCCGCCCAAGAACTCCGAAGCAGCAATGCCCAGGTAGAAGTGCTGTTGCGCGAAGCGCTGGCACGAAGGGGCCGCGCACCCCAGAACAAGGCAGCCCCCGACCGCAGTCAGCCGCGGGCTGCCAAGCCCAAGGGCTAGGCACCGCCCAAGCGCCCAAGCGACCAGGCGCCCAAGCGCTGAAATGCCCTTGGCACCGTGTTCGCTGCCAAGGGCTGCGCTCAAGACAGGCGCACCGATGGTCCGCGATCTCTCATGACGCTGATCAGTGTCAGAGCATGTTGCTGATGAGTCAGCCGCGCTTGAGTCACAAGTTGCGGGGCGTCTACACCGCTGAGGCCGTGCTAGGCGGCGTTGCGGCGGCAGGTGAAAAAGCCATTGATGGACAGGCGGCCGCGTTCGGGGTCAGTGCTCAGCCGTGACGGGTCGGCCACGTCGGCCGAGTGGAACACGCTGCCGTCGTAGTAGATGGCGCGGTTAAAGGCAGCCTCCACCCGCAGCGTGCGTTCAAACCACCCGTTGTCCTCCAGCATGTATCCGGGGGTGATGCCATAGCGCTCGGTAAAGGCATGGGCTGACAGCGACTGGCTGTCCGCCACGATTCGGTCGGTCTCCAGCGGGCTGCGCCTGGCCCGGTAGAGGCTGGTTCCGCCCAGGCTGGGGTCATCGAACAGATACAGCACCGAGGCTGCAAACAGGACCTCTGCGGGGTTGGCCGCGATGCGGTCTCGGTGGCACAACCACTGAACGGGGCGTAACTCCGCCACCGGTGTGGTCACCAGGCTGACCCTTGACTGCAGGTCGAGCGTACGGCGTGCACCCAGGTGGCGGCGCACCGTTTGGTTGAAGTGTTCTTCCAAAGCGCGGTCAAAGGCCTTGGGTATCGGCGCCACCAGCCCGGGGTAGGGGTAGCCCGTTGGCTCCATGAGCGGCTGCTCGCAGGCCCACTGCCTTGCGGCCGTGGGCTCCTTCAAAACATCATCCACCACCACGCAAGTGGCACCGTCCAGGGCGGTGAGCACCTGTATCGTGGGGTTGGGGTTGAAGCGCAGCGGCGCAGGCAGCGACAGGTCGGGCATGAATGGATCTTAGGGCTTGGGTCATTGTTGCCTTCAAGCCCTTGAGGCCGGCGAACGGGGGTTAGTGCAGCAAGCCCACGGCCACCATGGCTGCTGGGCGTGTGAATGTCCACGCAGCCCGGAGTGGTCCCGGCGTCTTGCGCCGGGCGTAGACTTCGCGAGCAGCCGGAGTTTCAAAATGAGCACAACCCGCACACAGGTGGGCAGCCCGTCCGCGGTCAAGTCTGCCTCAACAGACTGCACCAACCGCCGCAAGGCCCTCACAGCCCTCGCGGGTCTGGGCGCTGCGTGCCTGGGCTTTCGCGCCTGGCCGGCTCAGGCCCAAGCGCCAGCGGCCTACCCGAACCGGCCAATCAAGCTGGTGGTGGGTTTTCCGCCCGGCGGGGGTATCGACTTCACGGCGCGGGCGATACAGCCTGCGCTCGAAGCGGCCTTGGGGCAGCCCTTGGTCATTGACTACAAACCCGGAGCAGGTGGGGTGGTGGCGGCCACCGAACTCACCCGCGCAGCGCCCGACGGCTATACCTTGCTGGTGGCCAACACGGGGCCCTTTGCGATTGCGCCCTACTTGCAGGCCAAGCCGCCCTACGACCCTCTCAAGCAGTTCACCTTCGTGGGCCAGATTACCGAGGCCGGTTACATCGTGGCCACCCGGGCCAACCACCCGGCTGCTGACCTGCGGCAGCTCATCGACTGGGCCCGTGCCCAAGCGGGCAAGGGCAACTTTGCCTCCGGCGGGCCCGGTTCGGCGACTCACCTCAATGGCGAACTGCTCAATGCGGTCACGGGCCTGGACCTGCTGCACGTGCCCTACAAGGGTAGTGCCCCGGCGGTGACCGATCTGATCGGCGGGCAAACCCATGTGCTGATCGATGCCGGCACGGTGCTGGTGCCCCATGTGAAATCCGGCAAGCTCAAGGCTTTGGCGGTGACGGGTAGCCGGCGCGATGCCAATCTGCCAGAGGTGCCCACCGTTCGAGAGCAAGGCTTTCCGGGCTTGGAGTCGATGGGGTTTCAAGGCCTGGTCGGCCCTGTGGGCATGCCGGCTTCGGTGGTGGAGCGCCTGGCTGCAGAGTTGCGCAAGGTCTTGGCCTCGCCCGAGGTGAAGGCGCGCTTTGCCAGCGTAGGCTCCGACGTGCAGCCGCGAGGCCCGCACGAGTTCTCGGCCTACGTGAAGTCCGAATCCGACCGATGGGCCGATTTGATCCGCAAGCGCAAGTTACAGTTGGATTGACCGCAAGCGCCTGTGCGCCAAAGGCGGCCGGACCGCCTCAGCGCTACAGCGCAGCCATCCGATAATCCAGGCCCCGCCGAGGTGATTGCCTCGCCCGTCACCGGCCAGCGCGTCTGGCACCATCCGCCCGAGACACCTATGAACCTGAAGTTGCCCATCACCATCGTCGACGAACTGGCCGATGATGAGATCCGAGCCCAGGGCGAACTCGACTTGGCCAGTGGCGACATCACGATCGTGCAATATGAGGATTACGACATTGCCACCCACGGCCTGCCGGCGCAGCACAAGGAGTACGCGTTCACCGTGGGTGTTCTGTCCAAAGGCGGGCGCGACATCGAGTTCGGCGTACGCGTGGACCGCATGTCCGGCCGCTACAGCGTGACACCAGACGAGCTGCTCGAGATCAAGGGCCGCGCGGCCAAGTTGTTCACGCAGCCACCAGGCACAGCGGCCTCGAACTGAAGGCCGCTTGCTACATCCTGATTTGAAACGGTGCGGGCTCCAACCCCACAGTGGGCTCCACCACTGGACATCGAGTAGCCTATGCGGCTGTCCATTCCTCCAGCACGGACCCCTATGACCAGCCCTCAATTCCTGCGCCGGCGACAGCTTCTCGTCACGGCTGCGGCCTCGACCGCCGCCGCGCTCTTGACCACAGGCGCCGGCGGCGTGATGGCGCAGGCCCAGGCCCAGGCACAGCCCACGGCGGCCCCGATCCGCCTGATCGTGCCATTCACGCCCGGTACCGGCATTGACCTGATCGCCCGCACCGTCGGCCCCAAGCTGTCGGAACGCCTGGGCCGTCCGGTGGTGGTGGACAACCGGCCCGGCGCCTCGGGCAACACCGGTACCGAGGCCGTGGTGCGTGCCGCACCCGATGGGTCCACCCTATTGGTGAGCGTCAACACCCTGGTGATGAACCGCAGCCTGTTCCCCACGCTCTCCTGGGACCCGGTGCGGGACCTGACCCCCATCACCCTCACCAGCTGGGGCCAGCTGCTGCTGGTGGCCCACCCCAAGACCGGGTGGCGCAGCGCGCGCGAACTGCTGGAGGCCGCTCGTCGCCAGCCCGGCCGGCTGAACTACGCCTCACCCGGCTTGGGCACGCCGCACCACCTGTCGATGGAGCTGCTGAAGAACACCACGGGCACCTTCATCACCCACATCCCGTACCGTGGCACCGGCCCGGCCGTGACCGATCTGCTGGGTGGGCAGGTGGAGACCATGTTTTTGCCCATCCACGTGGCGCTGCCGCATGTGAAGGCGGGCAAGCTGCTGGCGTTGGGTATCGGCAGCGACAAGCGCCACCCGCTGCTGCCCGATCTGCCCACCCTGGCCGAGGCCGGCGTGGGGCAGGTCAACGTGGACATGTGGTACGGCATCTTTGCCCCCAAAGGCACGCCGCCGGCCCTGGTGGCGCAGCTCAACCGCGAGATCCAGCAGATCCTGGCCAGTGAGGACGCCAAACGGGCCTTCTCCACCCAGGGGATGGACCCGGCCACCAGCACGCCCGAGGCCTTCGGCCAGTTGGTGGAGCGCGACGCCGCCCGCTGGGCGCAGCTGATCAAGGCGCGGCAGATCACCGCCGATTGAGCTGTGGTCCCGCCCCGCGCGGGCCCCTTTCAAATCAAAGCGAGGATCAACCCATGGACATCGCGATCATCGGCGGCGGTATCGCCGGCCTGGCTTTTGCGCTGGCGCTGCACCAGCGCGGGCTGTCCTGCACGGTGTACGAGGGCGTACGCGAGGTGCGCGAGGTGGGCGTGGGCATCACCTTGCTGCCGCACGCCATGCGCGAGCTGACGGCGCTGGGATTGCTGGACGACATCCGCGCTGTGGCCATCGAGAACGAGGAGAGCGTCTTCTACAACCGCTGGGGCCAATACATCTACCGCGAGCCGCGCGGCCGCCATGCCGGCCACGAGCATCCGGAGTTCGGCATCCACCGCGGCAAGCTGCACGGCATCCTGCACCGGGCGGCGCTGCAGCGCCTGGGGCCGGAGCGCGTGCGCACGGGCCACCGCTGCGAAGGCGTGCTGATCGAGGACGAAGGCGTGACCCTTCGCTTCAAGCCAGGGGCCGACGGCTCCGCAGCGCCAGCCCCGGCACGCGCCGACATCGCAGTGGCCTGCGATGGTGTGCATTCAGCGGTGCGGCGCCAACTCCATCCCACCGACCAACTGTGCTTTGCCGGCATCAACACCTGGCGCGGCACCACGGTGCACCGGCCCATCCTCACCGGCCGCAGCTACCTGCGCATCGGCTCGATTGCCACTGGCAAGATGGTGATCTACCCCATCGTGGACAACGTCGATGGTCAGGGCCATCAGCTCATCAACTGGGTGGCAGAGATCGGCCGCGAAGGCTCGGCCATGAACGACTGGAACCAGCCCGGGCGGCTGGAGGATTTTCTGCCCACCTTCGAGCGCTGGCGATTCGACTGGCTGGACGTGCCGGCCCTGATCAGCGGCGCGCAGGCGATCTTCGAATACCCGATGGTGGACCGCGACCCCCTGCCCTTTTGGGGCCAGGGCCGGGTGACGCTGATGGGCGACGCGGCCCACCCCATGTACCCGCGCGGCTCCAACGGCTCGGCCCAGGCCCTGACGGATGCGCGCACCCTGGCCGACGAGTTGGCCGCCAGCGCAGCCGCTGGCACCCCACCTCAGGCGGCCCTGCGCCGCTATGAAGACCAGCGCCTACCGGCCACCGCGCGCGTGGTGCAGACCAATCGCACCGTGCCGCCCGACGCCATCATCATGAAGGCCGACGAGTTGAGCGGCGGCCAGCCCTTCAGCCACATAGACGAGCTCATCAGCGCCGAGGAGCTGCGCGCCATCTCGCGCCACTACCAGCAGGTGGCAGGGTTTGCGCTGAAGCCTTGAAGGGCCTGTCAAGCCAAGCCGGTGAACCGATACGCATCAGATGCCGGACAAAAACCGCATCCAAGGCGGACACCAGGGCACTGGCCGCGATGCCACGTTGACCAAGGGACGCTTCAGCGCTTTGGCTGGCAGGGGCGCTGCGTAATGCGCCAACGCATGAAGGCGCCCGCGCCCAGGGGGTCTCGTGGACGCACGCGAAGGCGATGGCGTCCTGCAGGGACGCTCGAGCCGGCTTGGCCGCCGTCATCCCGCGGCGACGATGAGGCCGCAAGCCAGACGCGGGCCGGAATTGCCGGCCGGCTGCGAGGCGTAGTCGTCGGGGTCGCGGTGCACGATCACGCTGCGGCCCACCACGTTCGCCGCGCCCGCACCCACCGTCAGCAGATCCGACTCCCAACTCCAGCGCGCCACACCGTTCGCGTCGGCCCGCAGGTTGGGCATGTCACCGGCGTGGCGGTCGCTCTTGCCATGGTGGGCGTCGGGGGGTGGCTCGCCGGCGGGCGGCGCTGAGGGCTGAGCGCATTTCTCAGCCCATCGGTGTCCGATATCATCGCCTCGCGTGACGGTCGGGCATCGAGCCCCGGCCCGCACAACAACACCAAGAGGAGGTCGACCATGACGCACACCGCACGGCTGCTCGCCGCAGCGCTTGTCTCCTTGTTCGCGTTTGCCACCAGCCTGCCTGCCCTGGCGCAAGCCTGCGCGAGCCGCGGCGCCCTCGATGCCCGTTACTGCGACGAAAACGGGGACTTGATCGCCGACGCGCCCAAGGACTCGAAGGCTTGGCAAAACCCCGGGACGCTGGTGTTTTCCTACACGCCAGTGGAGGATCCCGCCGTCTACGAAAACGTCTTCGCGGATTTTCTCGCGCACCTGTCGAAAGTGACGGGCAAGCGCGTGCGCTGGTACCCGGCAGAGTCCTATGCTGCGCAAGTAGAGGCCATGCGCTCGGGCCGCCTGCACATCGCCGGCGTCGCCACCGGCCCCACGCCGTATGCCGTGAATCTCGCCGGCTTCGAGCCCATCGTCGCCATGCAGCGCGCCAATGGCAGCGTCGGCTACACCCTGCAGCTCATCACGTTGAAGGACAGCCCGATCAAGAAGGTCGCGGACCTGAAGAGCAAGCGCGTCGCGCACGTGGCCCCCTCCTCCAACTCGGGCGACCTGGCGCCGCGCGCGCTTTTCGGAGCCATGGGCGTCGTGCCGGGCAAGGACTACGAAGTGCTCTACTCTGGCAAGCACGACAACTCGATCATGGGTGTGGTGAACAAGGACTACGACGCCGCCCCCGTGGCCTCCACCGTCGTCGAGCGCATGCAGGCGCGCGGCCTCTTCAAGCCCGACACGCTTCGCATCGTCTACGAGTCGGCGCCGTTCCCGCGCACTGCATTTGGCGTGCCGCACAACCTGAACCCGGAGCTAAAGGCGAAGATCCGCGAGGCCTTCCTCAACTTCGACTTCAAGAAGTCGGGCCTCGCCAAGGAGTTCAGGGACACCGAGCGCTTCGCCCCGATCGTCTACAAGGACGGCTGGCGCGACGTGCTCACCATCCAGCAGGCCTCCGGTGTGAAGTACACGCAGGAAGGGCTGTCCAAGCTCGGCACCAAGGCGGAATAGCCAGTGGCTGCCGCGCATCCGGCGCCTGTCGCGGCGGGCGCCGGGCCCCTGCTGGCCATCGAAGGCCTCGGCAAGGTCTACCCGGGCGGCACGCGAGCCCTGGATGGCGTTTCCTTCCAGGTCGAGCGCCCCGAGGTCGTCGCCATCATCGGCTCCTCGGGCGCCGGCAAGAGCACCCTGATACGCTGCATCAACCGCCTGGTCGAGCCCACGAGCGGCTCGGTGCGCCTGCGTGGCGAGGAGCTCGTGTCGCTGTCCCCGCGCGGGCTGCGGGCCGCGCGCCGTCGCATCGGCATGATCTTCCAGGAATTCAACCTGGTGGACCGCCTGACGGTGATGGAAAACGTCCTCTCCGGCCGCCTGGGCTCGGTAGGCTTTTTCGCCGCATGGCTGCGGCGCTACCCGCCGCGCGACATCGCCAACGCCTACGCCATCCTCGATCGCGTCGGGCTGGCTGGCCGCCACGACTCACGCGCCGATGCGCTCTCCGGCGGCCAGCGCCAGCGCGTGGGCATCGGCCGTGCGCTGATGCAGGAACCGGAACTGCTGCTGGTGGACGAGCCGACCGCGAGCCTCGACCCGAAGACCGCGCGCCAGATCATGCGGCTCATTCGCGGCCTCGCGCAGGAGCGTGCCACGCCGGCGCTGGTGAACATCCACGACGTGGGGCTCGCGCAGTCGTACGCCGACCGCATCATCGGCCTGCAGGGTGGGCGCGTGGTGTTCGACGGCGCCGCGGGCGAGCTCACGCCGGCAGTGCTCTCGACGATCTACGGCGACGAGGACTGGAGCCAGACGATTCGCAAGGCCGAGGACGAGGAGGCCGAGGCGTGAGCGCCATCGCGGCGCCCACGCGCTGGCGCCCGCCGCCGTTCTTCGGCACGCGCGCGCGGCAAAACCTCTTTTGGGCGCTCGCCCTGGGTTACCTCGTGTGGTCGATCGCCACACTCAACATCGACTCCAACCGGGCGATGGCCGGCTTCAGTCGCGCGCTGGACCTCTTCGCGCGGATGATCCCGCCGGACTTCATGCGCTGGGAGCTGCTGCTCAAGGGCATGGTCGAGAGCCTGCAGATGGCGATCGCCTCGACGCTCGTGGGCGTGGTGCTCAGCGTGCCGCTGGGCATCGCCGCGGCGAGGAACCTGGCGCCAAAGCCGATCTACGTCGCGGCGCGTGGCCTGATCGTGGTCGGGCGCACCCTCCATGAAGTGATCATCGCCATCTTTTTCGTGAAGCTCTTCGGCTTTGGCCCCGTGGCGGGGCTGCTCACGCTTGCCTTCGCCTCGATGATCTTCCTGGGCAAGATGCTCGCCGAGGACATCGAGAATATCCGCGAGGGGCCGGTGGAGGCCATCCGTGCCACGGGCGCCGGCTTCGGGCAGGTGTTCGTCTACGGCGTGCTGCCACAGGTGCTCTCGCGCCAGACGGGCACCGCCATCTATCGCCTGGATGCGAACGTGCGCCACTCCACGGTCGTCGGCATCGTGGGTGCCGGGGGCATCGGCCACACGCTTTCGGCCTCGTTCTCGCGCTACGACTACGACTTCGCGGCAGCGATCCTGCTCAGCATCGCCGTGCTCGTGGCGCTGGGCGAATGGCTCAGCGACTGGGTGCGGCGGCGGATGCGATGAGCGCCACCGTCGCCACCCGCTACCCCGAGGTCTGGCGGAAACGCACGCCCAGGGAATCGGCCTTCCAGTGGGTGTGGCTGGTGGCCGTCGCCCTGGCTGCCGTCTGGTCCGTTTCGGCCCTCGACATCGAGTGGGCGTTCTTCCTGGACGCGCACGAGCAGGCGGCCGACCTCATCGACCGCATGTGGCCGCCTTCGTGGTCGTATCTGCCCGTGATCGTGGCGCCGCTCATCGAGACCATCCATATCGCCACGCTTGGCACCGCAGTGGCGCTTGTGCTATCTGTGCCCATCGCCTTCCTGGCGGCGCGCAACACCACGGCCAACGGTTTCACGTGGGCAATCGGCCGCGCGATCCTGGTGGGCTCGCGCTCGGTGAACACCATTATCTGGGGCCTGTTGTTCGTCGCGATATTCGGGCCCGGGCCGCTCGCGGGCATCCTCGCCGTGGCGGCGCGCTCCGTGGGTTTTCTCGCCAAGCTGGTTGCCGAGGCAATCGAGGAAGCCGACCGCGGGCCCATCGAGGCCATTGAGGCGACGGGCGCCAGCACGCTGCAGGTCTACCTCGTGGGCGTGCTGCCGCAGGTGATGCCGGTGCTCATCGGCACCACCGTCTATCGCTGGGATATCAACGTGCGCGAGTCGAGTGTGCTGGGCTTCGTGGGGGCCGGCGGCATCGGCCTGTATCTCTATGCCTCGATCAACCAGTTCGCCTGGCAGCAGGTGCTCGTCGTGCTGTCGGCGATTCTCCTGATCGTGATTGCGAGCGAGGCTGTGTCGGCCTGGATCCGTGACCGCATCTCCTGAGCTGATCGCCGGCATCAGCGCGCTCACGCCTCGCTTCGACGGCTTCATCGTCGACCAGTGGGGCGTGGTGCACGACGGTGCCACCCCCTATGCGGGCGCGCGCGAATGCCTCGAGTCACTCAAGCGCGCCGGCAAGCGCGTCGTGATGCTCTCCAACTCCGGGCGCAGCAACGCGGCCAACGAGGCGCTGATGGCGTCGATGGGCTTTCCGCGCGAGGTCTACGACGCGTTCGTCGCTGCCGGGGAGGATGCCCGCTCGGCAATCGCCAATCGCGCCACTCCGTTTCACGCGCGCCTCGGCCGCCGCTGCCTGGCGTTCACCCGCGACGGCGAACGCAAGCTCCTCGAGGGCCTTGGGCTCACGTTCGTCGATCGCGTGGACGAAGCCGACTTCGTGGCTGTAGTCGGCATCGACTCGCCGCGACGCAGCCTCGCCGACTACGAGGCCGAATTGCAAGCCGCGCTCGCTCGCGCCCTGCCGATGATCTGTGCCAACCCGGACCTCGTGCGTTTTCACGAAGGGCGCCTTGTCGACGCGCCCGGGGTGCTCGGCCATCGCTACGAAGCGATCGGCGGCGAGGTGTTCTGGCACGGCAAGCCGCACCCGCCGATCTACGAGTCGTGCCTGAAGGAAATGGGCGGCCTCCCACGCAGCCGTATCGTGGCCGTCGGAGATTCACTCGACCACGACGTGGTGGGCGCCGCGTCGGTGAGCCTGCCGTGCGCGCTAGTGGCGGGCGGCGTGCACGCCGAGGCGCTGGGTATCGTGCGGGGCGCAATGCCGACGGCGGAAAGCCTCGAGGCGTTGCTTGGCCGGGCTCCCGCCCGGCCCGCGTTCGTGGTGCCGGCGTTTACCTGGTGAGCGCAGCGCGCACGCGCGCTGCAAGCTGCTCGATGTGCCGGTCCCGTACCCCGAAGGTGGCGAGCGTTGACTGCGCCTGGAAGAGGTATTCGGCTGCCGAGCCATAACGGCCTCGCGCGCCGGCCAGGTGCGGCACCATTGCCTCCAGTGTCATCGGCCCCGTGTAACTGCGAGCGTCCGTGCGGTTGACTACGAAGGTCAGGCCGCACAGGCTCTCGGCCCCGGACCTGCAGGGGAGCCACGCGGGCCGATAGGACCCCAGCGCCATTTCGCGGCGCCACAGGGCCAGCAGGGCCTCCCGCAGCGTGGCCTTGCCCAGCCGAAAGGCGATGCCACGGCAGGAGCCGCCATGCTCGAGTGTCAGCACCAGCCCGGGTTTGTCGGGCGTGCCCCGGTTCACGCGCGACCAGTGGCGGAACTGGCGGTGAAACCCGTGCACGGTGACCAGGCGCTTTTCCACGAACGCGAACCCGGGGTTCCACATTAGCGAGCCGTAGCCAAAGACCCAGATAGCGCCGGTGCAGGGCCGGCGTTCGAGCGTCTCGTTGAGAGAGGCTTCGAGGGCCTCGGGGGAAAGCCGCTGGGAGGCGTAGGGGTCCTCACCGCCTTGGCAATGGCCATCCCAGATCGTCACGGCTTTCTTTGACGTCCGCATGTGCGGTCTATCTCTTTTCGGTCAGAGTTCCTGCACCGGCAAGTACGAT
>JBJTHN010000037.1:0-5176 GCA_046094505.1 Betaproteobacteria bacterium | reverse complement strand
ATCGACAACTACGACAGCTTCACCTTCAACCTGGTGCAGTACCTGGGGGAACTGGGTGCGCCGGTTCAGGTGGTGCGCAACGATGAGCTCACGCTTCGCGACATCGAGGTGTTGGCGCCGACCCACCTGGTGTTCTCGCCTGGGCCGTGTTCGCCCGCCGAGGCCGGCATCTGTGTCGAGGCCATCCGCCACTTCATGGGCCGTCTGCCCATTCTGGGGGTGTGCTTGGGACACCAAAGCATTGGGGCTGCCCTGGGTGGGCGGATCGTGCGGGCGCCCGAACCCAAGCATGGCAAGACCAGCGTGATCCAAACCGACCGCAAGGGCCTGTTTGCTCACCTTCCGCGCGACATCACTGTGATTCGCTATCACTCTCTGGTGATCGAAGAGGCCTCCATGCCGGCGGAGCTGGTGGTCAGCGCGCGCAGCGAAGACGGCCTGGTCATGGCGGTGCGCCATCGGGATTTGGCTGGTGGTTCTGCACCCATGGAGGGCGTGCAGTTCCATCCGGAGTCCATCCTGAGCGAGCACGGCCATGCCATGTTGCGCAACTTCCTGAGCATGGGTGCAAAGCCGCTGGCTCAAGCGGCCCGGGTGTGAGCATGAACGCTGTCCACCACCGAGCCCCTGTGATCGACCTGCGCAGCGACACGGTCACCCGCCCCACACAGGCCATGCGCGAGGCGATGATGAGCGCCGAAGTGGGCGATGACGTCTTCGGGGACGACCCGACCGTACGTCGCTTGCAAGAGCGCATTGCGGGCGACTTGGGCTTCGAAGCGGCCCTGTTCATGCCCAGCGGCACCCAAAGCAACCTCTGTGCCCTGATGGCACATTGCGGCCGCGGTGACGAATACATCGTGGGGCAGATGGCGCACACCTACCGATGGGAAGGCGGGGGTGCCGCGGTTTTGGGCAGCATTCAACCCCAGCCCCTGCCCCAAGGGCCCGATGGCCGCCTCGAGTGGCGCGACATCGAGGCGGCCATCAAGCCCGATGACGCCCACTTTGCGCGCACCCGCCTGCTGTGTCTTGAAAACACATGGGGCGGACAGGTCTTGGACGCGGGCTACGTGGCTGATGTGACGGCCCGGGCCCATGCGCGGGGGCTGGCGACCCACCTCGATGGTGCGCGCCTGTTCAATGCCGCGGTGGCCAGCGGCTGCTCCGTGCGTGAACTGGCCGGGGGCTTTGACAGCGTGTCGGTGTGCTTCAGCAAAGGCCTGGGCGCGCCCGTCGGCTCCGCCCTGTGCGGCAGCCGCAGCTTGATCGAGCGGGCCCACCGCTGGCGCAAGATGAGCGGCGGTGGTTTGCGCCAAGCGGGCATCCTGGCCGCTGCGGCACTGCACGCCTTGGACCACCATGTGCAGCGCCTGGCCACAGACCATGCCCATGCCAGCCGTTTGGCCGCTGGCCTCATGGGCCTTGCGGGTGTGTCGGTGCAAGCGCCGCAGACCAACATCGTCTTCCTGGACCTCTCGCCCGAGGTGCTGGCGCGCCACCCCCAGGGGGTGCCTGCAGCACTGGCCGGCCATGGCCTCCTGTGCACCGGCTCGGCCCGCCTTCGGCTGGTCACCCACCTGGACATTCAGCCCCAACAGGTGGAGCAAGCCCTGTACATCCTGCGCGCTGTGCTGAGCTGAGCGCCGCAACCCTACACCCCACCACCCCCATCGAGAACATCATGACCATCAGCAACACCGAAGCCCTCGTGCGCATCATCGAGCACCGGGAAATCTTCCACGACGAGATGCTCACGTTGATGCGCCGCATCATGGGCGGGGAGATGTCGCCCACGATGATTGCGGCCATTGCCATCGGCCTGCGGGTGAAGAAGGAGACGATCGGCGAGGTTGCGGCGGCTGCCCAGGTGATGCGCGAGCTGGCCACGCCCGTCACCATCGAGGACCGGCGCCATCTGGTGGACATCGTGGGAACGGGTGGCGACAGTTCACACACCTTCAACATCTCCACCGCCTCCACCTTTGTGGCAGCGGCCGCCGGCGCGCGTGTGGCCAAGCACGGTGGGCGCAGCGTCAGCTCAACGTCCGGCAGTGCCGACGTCATGGAAGCCCTGGGTGCGCGCATCGACCTAAACCCGCAGCAGGTGGCCCAGTGCTTGGAGCGCACGGGCATAGGCTTCATGTTTGCGCCCCATCACCACGCCGCCATGAAGTACGCGGCACCCGTGCGCAAGGAGCTGGGCGTGCGCACCATCTTCAACATCCTGGGGCCGCTGACCAACCCAGCCTCGGCCCCCCACACCCTCATGGGCGTCTTTCATCCTGACCTCGTGGGCATCCAGGTTCGGGTTCTGCAGCGCCTGGGCGCAGAGCACGCACTCGTGGTCTACGGCATGAACGGCATGGACGAGCTGTCGATTTCTGGCGAGTCCATGGTCGGCGAGCTCAAGAACGGCCAGATCCACGAGTACACCGTTCATCCCAGTGACTTCGGCATGCCGGTGTACGACGCTCGGGCCCTGCGCGTGTCCAACCGGGAAGAGTCGGTGGCCTGTATCCAACGCGCCTTGGCCAACGAGGAGGGGCCGGTACGTGACATCGTGCTGCTCAACGCCGGTGCAGCGCTGTATGCCGCGGGCTGCAGTGCCAGCATGGCCGATGGCATTGGCCTGGCGCGCCAGACCGTGGCCAGCGGCGCGGCCCAAGCGCGTTTGCAGCAGTTCGTGGCCGCCACCCAGGCCCTTGGCGGCTGAGGTCCCACCATGTCCGATATCCTGAACAAGATCGTCAGCGTCAAGCACGAGGAGTTGGCCGCCGCGCGCCAGCGGCGCAGCTTGGCGTCCTGGCGTGAGGCCGCCCAGGCGCGCCGCGACGTTCGCGGCTTTGCGGCAGCCCTCTTGTCGCGCGCATCGGTGGGCCGTAGTGCCGTCATCGCCGAGATCAAGAAGGCCAGCCCCAGCAAGGGCGTGATCCGCGAGCAGTTCGTGCCCGCCGAGATCGCCCACAGCTACGCCCAGCATGGTGCGGCCTGCCTGAGCGTGCTCACCGATGAGCGCTTTTTCCAGGGCCATGCAGACTACCTTGAGCAGGCCCGGCAAGCCTGTGCGCTGCCGGTGCTGCGCAAGGACTTCATGGTTGACGAATACCAGGTGCACGAGGCCCGGGCCATCGGTGCCGACTGCATCCTGCTCATTGCGGCTTGCCTGGACGATGCACAGATGCGCGACCTTGAGGCCTGTGCCCACGCCTTGGGCATGGACGTGTTGGTGGAAGTGCATGACGCAGAAGAACTCGACCGTGCCCTGCGATTGAACACGCCCCTGGTGGGGGTGAACAACCGCAACCTGCGCACCTTTGAGGTGTCCCTGCAGACGACCCTGGACCTGCAGCAGCGGGTGCCGGCCGACCGGCTGCTGGTCACCGAGAGCGGCATCCTGGGGCCCCATGACGTACAGCGGATGCGGGCCGCGGGCATCCACACCTTCTTGGTGGGCGAAGCCTTCATGCGTGCGCCCGATCCGGGCGCTGCGCTGGCAGCACTCTTTGCGTGATGGCCCGCGACCGGGCTTGATGTGAGCGTTCCTTCGCTCAGGCCGATGCCCATCCCCAGCCCCAGCCTTGCAGGCCCACCCAACGCCCTGCAGCTCCCCCTGGGCCAGCACCTGGCACAGGTGTGCGCGGCCCAGCCGGGCGGCGCGGGGGGCTCACTGGGCGACTGGGCGCCCTTGGTGCACACCTGGATGCAAACCCCAGCCGGCCAGGCCCTGATCGCTGCGGTGGAGCAGCGCCAGGCGCGCGGCGCCGTGGTCTACCCGGCCCAGGTGTTGCGTGCGCTGGCGCTCACCCCGCTGCATTCCGTGCGCGTCCTCATCCTCGGACAAGACCCGTACCACGGGCCGGGGCAGGCGCAGGGCCTGGCCTTTTCCGTTCCCGCCCACAGCCGTCTGCCGCCCAGCCTGCGCAACGTCCTGCAAGAAGTGCAACGCGACCTGGGCGCGGTGTCGCCGCAGGCTGCCAGTGGCGACCTCAGCCACTGGGCCCGACAGGGCGTGCTCCTGCTCAACACCAGCCTCACCGTCGAAGACGGCCAAGCGGGCTCGCATGCCCGGCTGGGCTGGGACACGCTGACCGAGGCCCTGGTGAAGGCCGTGGCGCAGCGTCACCAGCCCCTGGTGGCCCTGTTGTGGGGTGCCCATGCCCAGGCCAAGGCCCCTCTGCTGGCGGGCTCGGGGCATCCGACGGCCGGGCCTGCGCCGGCTGCGCGGCTGGTGTTGGCCTGCAACCACCCCTCCCCCTTGGCGGCCCGTCGGCCCCCCGTGCCTTTTGTGGGGTGCAGCCACTTTTCCCAAGCACAGGCCTTCTTGCAGGCCCATGACCCTACTCGGGCGCCGGTCCAGTGGTAGTCCACGGCCACCCCAACTGGGCGCTTGAATTTCCTGCTATACTGCGCAGTTCGCTGCGGAGGGGTGCCCGAGTGGCTAAAGGGGGCAGACTGTAAATCTGTTGGCTTACGCCTACGCTGGTTCGAATCCAGCCTCCTCCACCAAGCGAATCCCGAAGCCGTGCAGCCGGCATCCTCGGTTCTTCGTGGGCGCAGGCCATGCCAGGCGGGAGTAGTTCAATGGTAGAACCTTAGCCTTCCAAGCTAATGACGCGGGTTCGATTCCCGTCTCCCGCTCCAGTCTCGGCAACGGGCCTGGATGAAGTTGGCAAGTGCTGGTTGTGGTTTGAGTGGTTGTTGGGGTTCAGTGGTGTCGTTTGTGTCGCCACCGGCTTGTGCACCTGGGGTCCACCGGACGCGTGTGCACAAGCCCGTGACGATGCCCATGTGGCTCAGTGGTAGAGCACTCCCTTGGTAAGGGAGAGGTCGCGGGTCCGATTCCCGCCATGGGCACCACCTCTTTCCCCTCTTGTTTTGTTCTTGATTCGACCGCCTGGAGATCGAAATGGCAAAAGGAAAATTTGAACGGACCAAGCCGCACGTGAACGTGGGCACGATTGGTCACGTGGACCATGGCAAGACGACGCTGACGGCGGCCATTGCCACGGTGTTGTCGGCCAAGTTTGGCGGCGAAGCCAAGAAGTACGACGAGATTGATGCGGCGCCCGAAGAGAAGGCACGCGGCATCACGATCAACACGGCGCACATTGAGTACGAGACGGCCAACCGTCACTATGCGCACGTGGACTGCCCGGGTCACGCTGACTATGTG
>JBJTHN010000036.1:0-13771 GCA_046094505.1 Betaproteobacteria bacterium | reverse complement strand
TGCGTGATGCCCACCCGCAATGCGCGCAACGGCCACCTCTTCACCCGCTTCGGTGACCTCAAGATCCGCAACGCGCGCCACAAGACCGACGAGCGCCCACTGGACCCCACCTGCAGCTGCTACACCTGCAAGGGCACCACGCGCGAAGACGGCAGCGTCAGCGGCGCCTTCAGCCGCGCCTATCTGCACCACTTGGACCGCTGCGGCGAAATGCTGGGCCCGATGTTGGCCAGCATTCACAACCTGCACTACTACCTGAACCTGATGCGCGAGGTGCGTCAGGCTTTGGATGAAGGCCGCTTCGCCGCTTTCGCAGCGCAGTTCGCAGCCGACCGGGGCTCAGGGGTTTAGGGGGCCGGGTCGGGGCACGCGCCCGCACCGCGCCAGGTGCTCACTTCAGACCGGCATCCAGCACCCACTTGGGGCGCTCAATCTGTGGCAGGTGATCGACCAGCACGGGCAGGCACTCTTGCAGCATGCCGTGCACCGGGTGCGGCGGGTTGATCACCAGCACACCGCTGCCCATCATGCCAAAGCCCCGGGCGTCCGCGGCCTGAACCGTGAGCTGCGCGTCCAGCCAACCCTTGGGCGCGGCCGCCGCCGCGCTGCGCAAGCGCTTGGGCAGCTGCACCGCCTCCACCAGCTGCACCAGCGGGTACCACACGATCACCACAGCTTGGGCAAAGCGCGTCAGGATCTCGCGCACCGCGGCCACCACTTTTCCATAGTCGGACTTCAGCTCATAGCTCGGGTCCATCAGCACCACACCGCGCCGAGAAGGCGGCGGCAGTTCGCGCGTGAAGCTGGCAAAGCCGTCGGACAGGTGCACCCGGGTGTGCGGCCGCGGCCCCAGGAAGGCGCGCAGAATCCGTTCATCAGTGGGGTGCATCTCGTACACGTGCAGGGGGTCCGTTGGCCGCATGAGGGCCTGGGCGATCGCGGGCGAGCCCGGATACTGCGTGAGCTTGGCCCCGGTGCCGCCGTTGAAGTCGCGCACCAACTGGAGATAGCGGTTGATCGCCTCGGGCCAGGTACTGCGTTCAGCCGAAGGCGCGTTCCACAGCGCTGCCACGCCGCCTTCGAACTCGCCCTTCTGGTTCGCATAGCGCCCCTGCAGCGAATAGCCGCCAGCGCCGGCATGCGTGTCCAGTAGCGAATAGGGCTTGTCCTTCTCGCCCATGTGGCGCAGCACATCGCCCAGCACCAGGTGCTTGAGCACATCGCCATGGTTGCCGGCGTGAAAGGCGTGTCGGTAGGCGAGCATGGGGCACTGTAGCCCAGCCCGGCGTCAACCGTTGGTGTTCCGCCGCGTTGTGTTGAGACGGGCTATTTGCGCCACCCGCGCCACCGAACCCCGCCTTACACAGGAGCTCCACATGAAGCCTCAGGCACGCCCCCTGGCCCTGTCCCTGGTCCTGTCGATCGTGTTGGCCGCGGTGCTGGCCATGGCCTTGCCCGCCCATGCGGGCCACCGGCACCATGGTGGTCCCGGTGCTTACCCCGGCGCCTACCCGGGACACCATGCCCATCGTCGTCACCATGTCCACCACGGGCGCGGCCATGGCGGTGTGTGGGGGCCCCTCATCGTGGGCGGACTCATTGGTGCAGCCTTGGTGGGCGCCAGCACCGCGCAGGCCCAGCCGCAGCCCCCTGTGGTGGTGCCGGTGGCGCCGCCGCCCTCTCACCTGGTCCCGGCCCTGGCCGTACCGCCCTTGGTGGTGCTGCCGCCACAGGCCCCGGCGCCCCGCGTGCAGTACTTCTGCGCACCCTATCGGGCCTACTATCCCTTCGTCACCAGCTGCCCTGAGCCTTGGTACGTGATGCCCCAATAAGGGTTTAGGTGCCTTGAGGTGCTCATGGGGATTGGGCAGAAGGCCAGTCGGGCGCAGAATCAAGTCCCCAGCACCTGATCCCACTGCTTGCCATGACCGATCACCCCCACGCACACGGCGACGACCCCCACGCGAGAGCACCGGCTTGGAAGCACGATGGTGTGCGCGTGGTGCCGGGCAACCAATTGGACCCCAACACCGCTCAAACGCCGGGCATGGACCGCAAGGCGGCCATCAACTTTGCTCGGGTGGGCGCGCAAAAGCTTTGGGCCGGTACGGTGCACATCCACCCCGACGCCAAAACGGGCGCCCACCACCATGGGCCCCTGGAGAGCGTGATCTACGTGGTCAAGGGCCGTGCCCGTATGCGCTGGGGCGAAAGCCTGGAGTTCACCGCCGAAGCCGGGCCGGGTGATTTCATTTATGTGCCGCCCTATGTGCCGCACCAAGAGATCAACGCCAGCCCCACCGAGGTGTTGGAGTGTGTGCTGGTGCGCAGCGACGGTGAGGCCACGGCGGTCAACCTGGACATTGAGCCGGTGGAAAAGCCCGAGACCGTCTTGTGGGTGGACCCCATCCACCGGGGCTGAACGGCTTCAGCGCGGCGCGCCGGGCTGCTGCAGCGGATGCGAAGCGGCAAAGGCCGGCAGGGCCTGCAAGCGTTGGTTGATGGCCACCGCCGTGGGATAGGCCGACGCATCGAGCTTGAAGAACATGAAGGCCAGCAGGTGCGAGGCCAGGCAGATGTCGGCCAAGGTGACCTGGTCCCCATGGCAGTAAAGGCCGGTATCGGGGGACGAGGACAGTTGCGCCTCAATGGCCTGAAGCCCGCTGTGCAGCGCGCGGGCCAGCCACTTCTGCAAGGCCTCTTCATTCAAGCCCTGGTCTTGGGTGAGGTGCTGCCGCACCTTGGGCACCAACAGCGGGTGGGTGTCGGCGGCGTGTATCAAGGCCAGGCCCCGAACCCGTGCGCGCCCGGCGGCGTCTGAGGGCAGCAGGGCCGGCGCAGGCGCGATCTCATCCAGGTATTCCACGATGGCCATGGACTGGAACAGCACCCGCCCATCGTCGAGCTTGAGCGCCGGCAGCACCGCCTGGGGGTTGACCGCTCGGAACGCCGGCTGAAGGTGTTCGCCCCCGAGCATGTCGATGGCCTGCACCTGGTGCGCGATGTCCTTGAGGGTCAGGGCCACGCGAACACGATAGGCCGCCAGTGACCGCCAGTTGGAATAGAAGATCATGGAGCGCGCCTTCGAGGGACCAGACACAATGGTTCATTATGACGACCCTCTTCGACCCCATCCGCATCGGCGACATTGAGCTGCAAACCCGATTGGCCATGGCCCCGCTTACGCGCAGCCGCGCCAAAGGGACGGTGCCCAACGACCTGATGCGCCAGTACTACGAGCAGCGCGCCAACCCTCACACGGGTGCCGGCCTCATCATCACCGAGGCGGCACAGATCAGCCCCGAAGGCCAGGGCTACCTGGACACGCCGGGCATCTACAGCGAAGAACAGGTGCAGGCCTGGAAGCCCATCACCCAAGCGGTGCACGCGCAGGGTGGGCGCATCGTGATTCAGCTTTGGCACGTGGGCCGCATCTCTCACACCTCGCTGCAGCCTGGCGGCCAGCAACCGGTGTCGTCCACCAACCGCGCCTCGGGCAGCAAGACCTACAACGCCGAAGGCTTCGTCGACTGCTCAGAGCCGCGCGCGTTGCGCTCCGATGAGATGCCGCGCATCGTGGAAGACTATCGGCGCGCGGCGGCCAACGCCATCCGCGCGGGCTTCGATGGTGTGGAGGTGCACAGCGCCAACGGCTACCTGCTCGACCAGTTCCTGCGCGACACCATCAACGACCGTACCGACGCCTATGGCGGCTCCATTGAGAACCGCGCCCGCTTGTTGCTGGAGGTGATGCAGGCGGTGACGCGGGAAATCGGTGGTGGCCGCACCGGTGTGCGCTTGTCGCCCATCACGCCCAGCAACGGCGCCACCCAAGACACCCAGGTGGCCGCGCTGTTCGAACACATCATGCGGCGCCTGGCGCCGCTGGGCTTGGCCTATGTGCACGTGATCGAAGGACAAACGGGCGGCGCGCGCGACCTCAGCGACAAGGGCGTGCCGCCCTTTGACTACCAGGCCCTGCGCCAGCATTTCAAGGGCGCGTGGATGGTCAACAACGGCTACAACCTGGCCATGGCCAACGACATGCTGGGGCGCGGGCAGGCTGATCTGGTGGCCATCGGCCGGCCCTTCATCAGCAACCCCGACCTGGGCCGCCGCTTGCGCGAAGGCTCGCCCCTGAACGAGCTGCAGCGCGAAACCCTGTACGGCGGTGGCGCCGCGGGCTACACCGATTACCCGACCTTGCCCGCCTGAGCGGACCTCAGCGCAGGTGCTGCCGACCGGCTTTGCTGCGAAAGGCCTCGGCAATCGTGAGCTCACGGGGCCCGGGCACCAGCTCGGCCTCGTCCCCGGCTTGCAGCGTGCCCTCGATGGTCACCGACAAGTAGAAGCCGCAAAAGCCGCTTTGCACCATCATCTTGCTGGCTTGCTTGAAGCCCATGACCGCGTCGAACTTGCCGCAGGGCATGCGCGGCTCGCTGATGGCCAGGGTGCAGTGCGCAAAGCGCAGGCGGTCACCGATCCAGGCATGGGTCTCCATCAAACCCGTGATCGTGAGGTTTTCGCCCAGGAGGCCGGGCTCGGGCTGTTCGTCCCACAGCTGCAGCCGCGCCTGTGAGCGCACGGTCTTCCAGAACGCGTAGTGTTCATGCGGGTAGGCGTACACCGCCTTGCCCCGTCCGCCGTGCACCGTGGGGTCGGCTTGTTCGTCGGTGTCCAGGCCCAGTGGGCCTACCGACACGCGCTCGGTGGTGGCCTGCTTGCCGTGCGCGGTGACCAGGCTGCGGCCGTCGGCCACCGTGATGCGGCGGGCCTTCCCAGTGTTCAGGCTGATCAGGCGAATGGGACTGCTCATCGCGTTGGGCCCAGCAAGGGGTTCAGAAACGTGGCACCCGCACCGACTGCGTGGCCAAGTAGATCTCTTGCAAGAAGGTGCCCAGGGCCACGATCAGCGAGACCATCGACAAGAAGAAGAACAGACCCGCTGCGCCGCGCAGCTGCACTTCGAGCAGGGCCTCCAGGAACAGCGTGGCCACGACCATGCACACCATCAGGGCGGCCAGGGTTCCTGCAGCAATGGCCCGGCTGACCAGCTTGCGCCGCCGCTCCAGGAACTTCAGCTCGGCCCGCCCGGCAGCGCGCCCCTCTTCGTCCAGGCTGTCCCAGCTCTGTTCGAAGTAGCGCCCGCGGTCGATGACCCGGGCCAGCCGGTTGGTCATCACGCCCAGCAGGGCGGCAATGCCGGTGAGCAGAAACACCGGCGCCAGGGCCAGTTGAATGGCGTGGGCGATGTCACTGGCGTTGTCGGTGGGCAGGAGCACGGCGCAGGCGTGGGAGTCGTTGAAGAAAGAGCCCTCAGTATGCAGCCCCTGGGGGCCCGATGGCGCGGCTGTGCGCAACGCCTTTGCAGTCTGGGCTAACCTTGGCGTTTTGCACCAACCTCAGGAGCCACCATGCTCAACCACCTGATGATCGGCACCAACGACATGGACCGCGCGCAGCGCTTTTATGACGCGGTGCTGGGCGTATTGGGCGCCGGCGCGCCCGTGCGAAACGTGGCGGCTTCGGGCCACGTGCGCTTGTTCTACCGGCACGATGGCAGCACTTTCTGCCTCACGCAGCCCATCAACGGCGAACCAGCCACCGTGGCCAACGGCGGCACCATCGGCTTCAAGTGCAACTCGCCTGAGCAGGTGCTGCGCTTCCATGAGGTGGCGTTGGCGCATGGCGGGGTGTCTGTCGAAGGCCCGCCGGGCCCGCGCACCGGCGGCCTGGGCACCCTGCACCTGGCCTACGTCCGTGACCCCGATGGCCACAAGCTGTGTGCCATTCACCGCCCCACTTGAGGGGGCCGGGGTTGAACGCTGCCGAATTGCAGGCGCTGATCCGCAGCCGCATCCCGGTGGCGGATTTCATGCAACTGGAGGTGCTGTCGCTCACGCCTGATCAGGTGGACATCAGCGCGCCCCTGGAGCCCAACCGCAACGTTCATGGCACGCTGTTTGGCGGCAGTGGCACCGCCATTGCCCTCGTGGCGGCTTGGTCACTGGTGCACGCCCGCATGCACGCGCAAGGGCTGCTGCAACCCCTGGTGGTGGCTCAGCAGAGCACGCAGTACTTCAAGCCCGTCACAGACCGGGTCCTGGCCCGGGCCGTGTTTGCGCATCCGCAGGCCTGGGGTGAATTCGCACAGCGCTTGGCCCAGGGTCAGCGCGCGCGCGTGCCGGTGCAGGTGGCGCTTCAGCAGCACGAAGGCCAAACCGCGGCCCGGGTGGAAGCGCTGTTCGCGGCGTGAGAGGCGGCCCCGGGGTGGCCGCTCAGGGCACCAAAAGCTGACCCTGCCAAGCGGACTGCGCGGGCATCCACACCTGACGGCACCGCTGGTGCCCCTGGCGGTCGAGCTCCAGGAAATCCATCTCGTAGACCTGCACCTGTAGCACGGCGAAATGCCCGCGGGCCCGCAAGCGGCTCGTGGGGTCTTGCGCCGCCGCCGCGACCGGCGCCGGTGGGCCACCCTGCTGGGATGATCCACCGACCAGGGGTGAGCCGGGCGGCAGGGGGCTGGCGTAGTCCAGCTGCGCCCGCTCGGGCACGGCGGCCCAGTGTGCGGCCACCGCGTCGCCGCTGCCATCCGCGGCTGCCTGCCCGGTCATCCGCAGCTGTTGCTGGTGGCGGGGGTCCCAGCACAGCAGGGCCACGCGGTCGCACTGGGCGATTTCGTGGACCTTGTGGCTGCGCCGGTCGGTGTAGAACACCAGGCGCCGATCCTCTTCGTGTACTTGGCGCAGGATCACGCTGCGGGCACGCGGGCCATCGGCCCCTTGCGTGCACAGCGCCACCACGCGCCAGGGGTGGTGGCGGTCGGCACTGGCGCGGCGCAGCAGGCGCCACAGCTCGGCTGCGGTGGGCATGCGCCCATCTTGCCACCAAGCCGCCCCAAGCCCTGCTTGGGCGGGCCTCTGCGGCCACCACATCACGTCATGCATTTCTTGCATAACACCAAATCACCTGGTGGTTACTTCATCGTTACACTCAAAAAGAAGGCGCCTGGCCAGCCCCCTGTGGAGGGGTGTTCGGGCGTACAGCCGCTCAGATCCCTGTGGTTAGGGGCGGACGAGACCGGGTGTGATGGGGTCAGGCGGTTGCTCTAACGGCGTGTAAACCACGCCCATATTGCGGCCAATTGACCCGATCTCATTTCTACAGCCTTCAACTTCCCTGGAATCTCCGTGATCCAATCCCTTGCCGCCGGCGCCGCGCCGCAGGCCCCCGCCCATGTCCGACATGCCCGCCTGGTGGCGTGGGTGGCTGAAATCGCCGCCCTTACCCAGGCCCGAGACGTGTACTGGTGCGACGGTAGCGAAGCGGAACACAACCGCCTGTGTGGTGAATTGGTGGCCGCCGGCACGATGAAAAAGCTCAACCCGGCCCTGCGGCCCAACAGCTACCTGGCGTGCAGCGACCCCTCGGACGTGGCGCGCGTGGAAGACCGCACCTTCATCTGCAGCCAGAAGCAGGAAGACGCCGGCCCTACCAACAACTGGATGGCCCCAGCCGAGATGCGCGCGCTGTTGCAGACCGGCGAGCAAGCCCTCTTCAAGGGGGCCATGAAGGGCCGCACCCTGTATGTGGTGCCGTTCTCGATGGGCCCCATTGGTTCGCCTATTGCCCACATCGGGGTGGAGCTGTCCGACAGCCCCTATGTGGTGGTGAACATGCGCCTGATGACCCGCATGGGCCGCGCGGTGCTGGACGTGCTGGAAGAGGATGGCGAATTCGTGCCTTGCGTGCACACGGTGGGCGCGCCCTTGGCCGAGGGTCAGCCAGACGTGGCCTGGCCCTGCAACAAGACCAAGTACATCGTTCACTACCCCGAGACGCGCGAGATTTGGAGCTACGGCTCGGGCTACGGGGGCAACGCACTTTTGGGCAAGAAGTGCTTTGCCTTGCGCATCGCCTCCACCATGGGCCGCGACCAGGGCTGGTTGGCCGAGCACATGCTGGTGCTGGGCGTGACGCAGCCCAACGGCGTCAAGCGCCACGTGGCGGCTGCCTTCCCCAGCGCCTGCGGCAAGACCAACTTCGCCATGTTGATTCCCCCGGCCGGCCTGAAGGACGCGCAAGGCCACACCTGGAAGGTGACCACCATCGGCGACGACATCGCCTGGATCAAGCCCGGCCCCGATGGCCGCCTGTACGCGATCAACCCCGAGGCGGGCTACTTCGGCGTGGCCCCCGGCACCAACAACAAGACCAACCCGAACTGCATGGCTTCCTTGCAGCGCGACGCCATCTTCACGAACGTGGCGCTCACGCCCGAGGGTGATGTGTGGTGGGAAGGCATGACCGATGTGCCCCCGGCCGAACTCACCGACTGGCAAGGCCAGCGCTGGACCCCGGCCATCGCGAAGGAAACCGGCGCCAAGGCGGCCCACCCGAATGCCCGCTTCACCGTGGCGGCCACCAACAACCCCGTGCTCGACGCCGACTGGGACCAGCCGCAAGGCGTGGCCATCGACGCCTTCATCTTCGGCGGCCGGCGCAGTACCACGGTGCCGCTGGTGACCGAGGCCCGCAACTGGGTGGAAGGCGTTTACATGGCCGCCACCATGGGCAGCGAAACCACCGCCGCGGCCGCAGGCCAGCAAGGCGTGGTACGCCGCGACCCCTTCGCCATGTTGCCCTTCATGGGCTACAACATGAGCGACTACTTCCAGCATTGGTTGGCCCTGGGCAAGAAGCTGCAGGCGCAGGGGGTCACCTTGCCGCGCATCTACTGCGTCAATTGGTTCCGCAAAGGGGCTGATGGCAAGTTCGTGTGGCCAGGCTATGGCGAAAACATGCGGGTGCTCAAGTGGATGCTCGAGCGCGTGGAGGGCCAGGCCCAAGGCGTGGAGCACGCCGTGGGCATCAGCCCGCGCTATGAAGACTTGTCTTGGGCTGGTTTGGAATTCAGCCGCGACCAGTTTGACAGCGTGATCAGCATTGACCAAGCGGCCTGGGCCGAAGAGCTCAAGCTGCACGACGAGCTGTTTGAGCAACTCGCCTATCACCTGCCCGAGGAACTGCGCCAGACCAAGGCACAGATCGCCCAGCGCTTGGCGGCCTGAAAGCTGGGGTGGCACCAGCGGGCCCGTGGAACCCCACGCGGCCCGAATGGCACACCCGGCACACCCGGCACACCTAGGGGCCACCCCTAGGGACGCCTGATCGGTCTGTGGGGTCTTCCCCGGTCGGCCTTGTCTTGTGTGAACAGCCGGGCGTATCGTCGCGGCGCTTGACCACACAACACCCAGGAGACACGCATGGCCATCCTCAACATTCGCAACCCGAATTCCAGACCACATACGGTTACCCTCATGGGCTTGGCCGCTGCTGCGGCACTGGCTCTGGTGGCCGGCTGCGCGTCGCAGCCCCCTGCACCACCCACGGTTTCAGCCGTGGTCACGGCGCCGGTGGCCCAAGCCTGGCAACAGGGCCGCACGGCTGAGCAGGCCAACTCCACCTTGGCACCCTTGGCCGGCAAGTTGACCGTAACCCCGCCCGAGCAGATTGCGTTGGACAAGCTGAAGGTGCCGGCGGGCTTCAAGCTTGAGCTGTGGGCACATGGCTTGCCCGGTGGCCGCGCCATGGCCCGCGCCGACAACGGCAAGGTTTACGTGGGCACCCGCGGCATTGGCCGCGTGTATGAAATCACGGAAAACGGCGGACAGCGCACCGTGCGCACCGTCATCGACAAGCTGACCCAGCCGGCCGGTGTGGCGGTGCGCGGCAACACCCTGTATGTGTTTGCCATTAACCGCGTGCTGCGCTTTGATGACATCGCCAACAACCCCAATGTGGCGCCGGTGGACATGACCGCGGCCTTCAACCTGCCACCCGAGCAGCACCACAATTGGAAGTACGTGGCCTTCGGCCCGGACGGCAAGCTCTATGTGCCTTTTGGCGCGCCTTGCAACATCTGCATCCCGGGCCAGGAATACGCGCAGATCCGCCGCTACAACGCCGATGGTTCCGGCATGGAAGTGATTGCCCGTGGCGTGCGCAACACGGTGGGCTTTGATTGGCACCCCACCACCAAGGAAATGTGGTTCACCGACCATGGCCGCGACTGGATGGGCGACGACGCCCCCGAAGATGAACTCAACCGGATGACCAAGGTGGGCTTGAATTTCGGCTTCCCCTACTGCCATGCCGGCGGTGTGCCCGATCGCGACATCGTCAAGGCCAATCCTTGCGAGGGCGTGACCTTGCCGGTGACCACCATGGGCCCGCACACCGCGGTCATGGGCGTGAAGTTCTACACCGGCAATATGTTCCCGGCTGAGTACAAGAACGCGATGTTCATCGCGCGCAAGGGCTCGTGGAACCGCAGCCAGCGTTCGGGTTTCGATGTCGTGACCGTGACCACGGATGCCAACGGACGCAACGCGCAGGTCAAGCCCTTCCTCACGGGCTTTCTCAACAGCGACCAGAGCTTCAATGGGCGCCCGGCCTATATCCACCAGCAGCCCGACGGCTCGTTACTGGTATCGGATGAGCAAATGGGCGCCATCTACCGGGTGAGCTACGGCCGATGAGCCCAAGCGCAGGCGCCGCGGCGCTTGGGGACAGGGCACCAGGGCGCGCAGCCTTCCGCTCGGCCAGGGCCCTGGGCTGGGTTTTTGCTCTGGCTGCGGGCCTGGCCCTGCCCGTGTCCGCTGCGCCGCCACCACGGCTCAACCAGTGCCTGTCGTGCCATGGGGCTGACGGCCGCTCGCCTCAGCCCATGGTTCCGCACCTGGCTTCGCAACCGCGGGTTTTTTTGGAAAACACGCTGATCATGATCCGCGAGGGCTTGCGGCCCGTTGCGGCCAAGCGCGGCCTGCTCGATGGCGTGGGCGATGCCGAGGTGAGCGCCTTGGCCGACTACTTCAGTCGCCAGTCGGCACCGCCAGGCGCTGCGGCGCGCGACGAGGCGGCTTTCCGGCGCGGCCAGGCCTTGGCCTCGCATGGCTTGTGCGGCACCTGCCACCTGCCCAACTATGCCGGCCAGCAGCAGATGCCCCGGCTGGCCGGCCAGCGCGAGGAGTACCTGAGCCACTCGATGAAGCGCTTTCGTGACAACCAGGCCGAGGGCCGCGACACGATGATGAACGGCGTCTTGCGTGGCTTTAGCGACGGCGCTGTAGCCGACCTGGCGCACTACTTCTCGCAGCTGCGCTGAGCAAGTGGGGTACAGGCGCGGGTGACAATGTGCCCATGAAGGCCGACCTCACCAACACCGAAATCGACGAACTTGACAGCTTGCTGCAGCAGGCCACGGAGCCGCTGCAGCCCCTGGACGTCGTGTCCTTGGATGGCTACCTGTGTGCGGTGGCCGTGCAGCCCCGCATCGTGCCGCCAGAAGACTGGTTGGCCCGTGCCCTGGATACCGAAGGCGGCCGTTGGCCGGCGGCCGGTACGGACCAGGCTTGGCTGGCACGCGTCAAGGTCCTGATGCAGCGCCGCTTTGAGGCCCTGGTGCGCGGCCTGTCCGAAGAAGGAGGCTTTGACCCGGTGGTCAGCGACCTGGCGGCTGCGCAGGAGGAAGCGCAGGAGGTAGCGCAGGAGGGCACACCGGGAGAGCCGCCGGACGTCGCGCCGGTCGATGAGGACCTGGCTTCGCTGCCGGCCTACTCCAGGCCCCTGGTGTACTGGGCATCGGGCTTTCTGTACGGCGTGCAGACTTTTGAAGGCCTGACGGAGCACCCTGACGATGCGGTGCACCTGGCCATGTCCCGCATCCTGCGCCACCTGCCGGCGGAGAACGAGGAAGACCGCGCCCTGGTGGCGGAGCTGAACGAGCAGGTGCCGCTGCGCGACGACACGCACGCCATTGAGGACACGGTGGAGGCCGCCGTCACCCTGTGGGGCCTGACCGCCCAAGACCGCCTGGCCGTGCGAACCGTGCAGCGCGATGGCGCGAAGGTGGGCCGCAACGACCCCTGCCCCTGTGGCAGCGGCAAGAAGTTCAAGCAGTGCCACGGCCGGGCCTGAAGCGAACCGGCGGGTTCTGATGCGGCTGCAGATCCTGTCCGACCTGCACCTGGAGACCGAAGCGTTTGAGCCTGAGCCTGCGCCCGGAGCCGAGCTCTTGGTGCTGGCCGGAGACATCGACTCCACGTGGCAAGGCTATGCCCGCTTTACTGGCTGGCCGGTGCCGGTTTTGGTGGTGCCGGGCAACCACGAATTTGACCGCCGGGAGTTGAGAAGCGCCCTGCCGGCCTTTCGCGACCATTGCGCGCGGCTGGGCCTTCGGGTGCTGGAGTGCGACGAGTGGGTGCACACCACGCCGCATGGGCGGCGCGTGCGCTTCCTGGGCACCGTGCGTTGGAGCGACTTCGAGGTCTTTGGCCCTGCCTTGCAGGCCAAGGCCCTGAAGGCGGCCACCTATTTTCAGAAGGTGATGCAGGCCACCTGTGACGGCCAGGTGTTCGATGCCGCAGCGGTGCGCGCGCAAGGCCTGGCCTGCCGGGCCTGGTTGCAGGCGCAGTTGGCCCCGGAAGCGGGGCCCGCACAGCCCTTGGTGGATGCGGGGCCCCAAGGGGTGGTGCCGATGGCCGACACCACCGTTGTGATCACCCACTTCGCCCCCAGCCTCTACAGTGCTGACCCCCGCTACGGACACCAACCCACCACGGCGAGCTTTTGCAACGCCGATGAAGGCCTCTTGGCCCACGCCGATGCCTGGATCCACGGCCATGTGCACTGGCGCAGCGACTACCGCTGGCCCCGCGCCGGCGGTGGGCACAGCCGCGTGATCTGCCAGGCGCGGGGCCTGCAGCGCAAAGGTGAATCCGAGGGATTTGAACCGTTGCGCCTCTTTGAGGTTTGACCCAGCGCAAAGCCGGCGGGTGCCCCGCCTACTACGAAGAAGAGGCCGAAAAGGTGCATCAGCCGGTGCGCACTTTTTTCGAGCGCCAGGTGTCCACGCAGGCGCACTTCGAGGTGAAGGTGGGGCCGGCGGCCGAGCAGATTGACGCGGTGGCCACACAGGTGCTGGCGCGCACCAAGGTGCCCGTCTTGCTGATGCGCTGAAGGGCGGCGCTCAGCGCGGCGGCTGGCCGCCTTGCCCGCCGGGCCTGCTGCGCCGGGCACGCGGGGGCCCTGACAAGCCCTGGCGCACCACAGGGCGGCTCAGGTCGGCCATCAGCAGGCAGCCCCGCACCAGGCTTTCCACGGCCTCCTCCATCGAAGCCGCTGGTTCCAGCGATTCGATTTCGGCCAGCAAGGCATCGGCGTCTTCCAGGTCGGCCGGGTCCAGGTGTTGGTACAGCTGGGCCAGGGCTTCGACCAACTCGGGGCTGTCGCTGCCCGGGCCTTCGGTCAGCTCGGCAAACTCGCCGCAGGCCGTGGCAAAGCCCAGCACCCAAGCCTGCACGGCCTGGGTGGGCAGGGTGTCTTCCTCCACGTCGGTGATCCAAGGGTCAAACCACTGACGGGCTTCGATCAGCGCATCCAGCTCGGCGTGCCGTTGCCCGATCAGCTGCTGCAGCCGCCGGCCGGGGGCCCAGGTGGCGGGCCAGAGGCGGCCCTCCCCGTCGGTGGCCAGGGGCAGCCAGCGCGCGGCCGGGATGCGGCGCGGCTGCAGCAGCACACCGGCCAGAAAGCCATCCAAGCCGCTGAGGTCCAGCGCCTGAAGCGGGGCGGGCACCTGGGCCAACACCGCATCGAGCTCGTCCAGCTCGGCGTCGCTCAAAGGGGTGGCGCTGCGACCGGGGTGACCGGCGCCGCCGGGGCCACCAGAGCCCCCTTGACGCGCCGGGCGGCCCTGGGTCCCTGGTGGTGC
>JBJTHN010000035.1:0-22180 GCA_046094505.1 Betaproteobacteria bacterium | reverse complement strand
GGCGAGGCAGCGCATAGAGGCGGAAGCGGCCATGGCGTCGTTTTGTATGATGAAGCGAGGATTATCACGGGTGCGATGCCGCACCGATCGATGCGGCCCCACTCCAGCTTGCCCCCCAACCGACTGCGCGTGATGCACGTGGCCAGCGGTGGCTTTTCCGGCGCCACGCAGGTGGCGCTGGACCTCACCGTAGGCGGGCAGGCGCATCACGAAACCCTGCTGGTGCTGCGCCACAAGCGCCGCACGCCCATGGCGCGGGTGCAGGCCCTGCGTGAACAGGGGGTGCCGCTCGAGTTGGTGACGGGCTGGAACCACCTGTCCACCATTCGGGCCCTGCGCCAGCTGTGCCAGCGCTGGAAGCCCGACGTGGTGGTGGGTCACGGCTTCCCCGAACACCTGCTGGCCCGCTGGGCCGCCAAGGCCGCAGGAGTACCGGTGCTGGTGCAGGTTGAACACAATATGCGCGAGCGCTACAGCGCCTTCAAGCGTTGGCAGGTGCGGCAGTTGGCACCGCACACCGCGGCCTTTGTGGGCGTGTCCGATGCGGTGTCGGGGGTGTTGCGCGACATGGGGCTACCCGCACAACGGGTACGCACGGTGCACAACGGCACGTCGCTGCTGCCCTTCGAACAAAGCGAGGCGCACCCTTGGCACGGGCGTGAACCCGCGCTCTTCATGGCCGCACGATTCGGCGCGCAGAAGGACCACGACACCCTGATTCGAAGCCTGGTGCCCCTGGCCCGCGACCACGGCCTGCGCCCTGCCCTGCGCCTGGCCGGTGGCGGTTCAGCCCGCCATCTGCAAGCGGCCATGGCCCTGGTGCACGAGTTGGGGCTGCAGCAGCAGGTGAGCTTTCTGGGCCACCGCAGCGATGTGCCCCAACTGCTCATGCAGCACCAGGTAGCCGTGCTGAGCACGCACTACGAGGGCTTGCCGCTGAGCCTGGCCGAAGCCATGGCCGCGGGCTGTGCGGTGGTGGGCTCGGATGTGCCCGCGGTACGGGAGACCTTGGGCGACGGACGCTGGGGCAGGTTGGCCCGCGCCGGCGACCCGCAGGCCTGGGCCGACACCCTGGCCGCTCTGTGGCGCGACCCAAATGCAGCTGCACTCAAGGCACAAGAGGCCCGCGACCATGCGCGGGTGGCCCTGTCGCGGCAGCAGATGGTGCAGGCCTACGCCAGCCTGTTCGAGGAGTTGTGTGGGCGGGCGGCAGGTCGGCCTTGGCTGAGCGTGCTGATACCGGCACACAACCCCGGGGCCTACCTGGACGAGGCCTTGCAATCGGTGGTGCTGCAGCTCGACGCACAAGCCGAGGTGGTGGTGTTCAACGACGGCAGCAGCGACCAGACCGCTGAATGCCTGGCGCGTTGGTCCACGCAACAGGGGGCGGCACACGCACAAGGCCAAGGGCCCGCCCTGCGGGTGCTGCACCAGACGCCCAGCGTGGGCGTTAGCGCCGCGCGCAATGCCCTGCTTCAGGCCGCCCAGGGTCAGTGGTTGTGGTTCCTTGACGCAGACGACCGCCTTCGCTCCGGTGCGGTGGCCCAGGTCCGCCGCGTGGTGCTGCAGCAGCCCCAGTTGCAGGCGGTGGTGGTCGACCACGCCGTACTGCGCAGTGCCGCGGGCTTGAAGCACCGACTGCGCGGCGAAGGCCACCGGCGCAGCTTGGACCGCCCGGGCGGCGCGGTTCCCCCGGGCCCGGCCTTGATGAACGGGCTGATGGCCGCCGGGCAATGGCATGTGTGGGGCAAGGTGCTGCGGGCCGATGCCTGGCCGGCCGACCTGCGCTTTCCGGCGCAGCGCGTGTTTGAAGACCTCAGCGTGGTGCCACGCCTGATGGCCGGTATTGAACACGCCTGGTACCTGGCCGAGCCTTTGGTCGACTACCGCAGCAACCCGGGCAGCATCCTGGGCTCGATAAACCCAGCCAAGCTGCGCGATTGGGCGCTGGCCTTGGACGACCTGAGCACCGCGCCGGGTTTTGACAGCGCCTGGGCCGACTTCACGGTTCAACAGGCCCTGCGCCTGCGCCGCGTGGCACAGCGTCTGAACACGCCCTTGCCCTGGTGGCCCGCCTGGTGGGCAGCGCTGTGCCAACGCCAAGCCCAGGTGCCGCAAGCCCTGGCCCGCTGGCCCGTGCAACCGCGGCGCTGGGTGGCCTGGCTGCAGGCGCGGCGCTTGGGCGGCTTCGAATATCCGGCTGCGAAGGACGGCCGATGACACGCGCCCTGCACGTGCTGATGGCCTTGGCGCTGGTGTTCACCGTGGTGGGGCCCCTGCGCAGCGATCTGCCGTCCTGGGCCTGGAGTTGGTGGCTGTTGGCCTCGCTCGTGGCGCTGGTGGTGTGGGCACGGGCTCATCGCGCAGCCGCTGGGCACGGCACAGTGGCTGAGTCACCTTCAGGCGTGGGGTCTGGGTTCTGGCCAGGGCCGATGCCAGCCCACCTGCGCCCTGCGCTGCTGATGCTCTTATCCGCCGCACTGATCGACCTGTTCATGGGCCTGTGGCACGGTGGCGGCTGGGACCTGCTGCGGCAAGACGGTAAGGTGCTGCTGTCCCTGCCCATGGCCTGGCTGGTGTTGGCGGGCCTGGGGCTGCATGGACGCTCGACAGACCCGCAAACCACAGGCCTGCACCCCACCGCTGCGCTCTATGAGGCCTTGTGTTGGGCCATGGGTCTTCAAATGGTGGTGGCCTTGGCCGCGGCCCTGTGCTGGCCTCGGGCGTGGTTGCCGGCCACCCCCATTCCCTGGGCCACGGCCGTGGCCTTGAATGTGGCGGTGCTGGCCCCTTTGGCCCTGGTGCGGCCTGGTGCAAGCGGGGGGGCGGCCTTGTCTTTTGAGGGGCGTGCCTGGCGGCTGGGCCTGGGCCTGGCGGTGCTGGCCGGTGTGGTGGCGGTGGTGCTCAGCCGCAGCCGAGCCGCCTGGGTGGTACTGCCCTGGCTGGGCCTGCTGGTGGTGGCCTACGCGCCTCGCCGCGCAGTGGCTGCAGTCAGCGTGTTGGCCATCACGGGCGCGGTGCTGGGTGCGGGCCTGTGGTACGACAGCCTGCAGCCCGCAGAGGTGGAACGCGGCATGCGCCTCTTGGACCTGGTACAAGAGTTGACGCAGTGGAATCAGCCAGATGCAGGCACCTCGGTGGGCTCGCGCCTGGTGTTGTGGGAGGCGGCCTGGAACAGCCTGTGGGCGCACCCCTGGGTGGGCATCGGCGTGGAGGAGCGCATTGCACTGGTGCAGACTGTGGTACCCCCAGGCAACTTGCCTGATGTGGCGCCCTTGGTCCACGTGCACCAGCAGTTTCTCAACCAGGCCGTGGACCATGGCCTGCCGGGGCTGATGGCTGCCCTGCTGTGTGCAGGGGCGCCCTTTGCGCTGGCCTGGCGGGCACCCACCGCCACCATGCGTTGGCAGTGCCTGGGCGTGGGCATGGTGCACACGGTGGGTCTGATGTTCAATGCCAACATGACGCACGGCACCTACGCAGTGAACTTCGGCTTGGTGTTGATGGCCATCCTGTGGATACAGGCCAGCCGCAATGCAGCTGGGGGCCGCGATGCTTGAAGCCCGTCGCCCTCTCATCGTTCGCCTGCGCAACTGGGTGGGCGACGTGGTGCTCAGCACGCCGGTGCTGCTGCGGCTACAGGAACAAGGCCATGAGCTGACCCTGGTGGGCAAGGGCTGGGCACATGAGCTGTTGGCCGGCTTCGGCTGGCCGGTGATGCGCCTGGGAGCCACGCACGGTGAACGTGTGGCCCAACTGGCGCAGTGGCGCCGCGAAGTGGCCCAGGACCGCTGGGGTTCGCCCAGGGGCATCAACGCCATCAGCTTTCCCTACTCCGCCTCCAGCGCCCTGGAGATGCGAATGGCCGGGCTCAAGGCCATCGGCTACGACGGCGAAGGCCGCGCGCTGCTGCTGCACCGCTCGTGGCCACGGCCTCGGCTGGGCCGCAGTGGGCACGAACTGCAGGTGTACTGGCGCCTGGGCCAACAGCTCTTGGGCACCGACGAAGCCCCGCCGGCAGCCCTGCAGTGGCGCGTTTCGGCCCTGCACCAAGGCCGCGCACAGGCCCTGATGCAGCAGCATGGCTTGGCGCCCGGCTTTGTGATGCTGTGCCCCTTTGCGGGCGGAACTTTTGAGGGGCAAGACAAGCGTTGGCCCCACTTCGAGGCCTACGCCCAGGCGGCGCAGCAGCGCTCCACACGGCCCTTGGTCTTGTGCCCCGGCCCTGGCGAAGAGCAAGAGGCCGCACGGCAATACCCCGGCACGGTCATCCTGCCAGGGGTCGACTTGGGCACCTGCGCCGCCCTGATACAGCAGGCCTCGGTGATGGTCAGCAACGACACGGGCCCGGGCCATCTGGCGGCGGCGGTGGGCGCGCCCTTGGTGTCGGTGTTGGGGCCCACCGAGCCAGCGCATTGGGGGGCATGGGGCCCCACCGTGCGCGTGGTGCGGCACTGGCCGCGCTGGCCTACGGTGGACGAAGTGTGGGCGGCCTCGCAAGCACCGTGGGCCCGCTGAAGCTGCGCACACCGCGCTGGGGTGCAACCGGTCTCATGTCGCTGCATGGTGCGGAGCGCGGCCGCAGCTTCAGGGGGCTCACTGCAGTGGGGTGGGCCATCCGGGTTGGGCAGGTCCGTTTGCGGCCGTGGGCCATCGCGGTGGGGCTGGTGGCGGCCTGCGGCGCGGCGCCGCACATCGCTTCGGGTGCGCCAAACCACACCGTGGCTGGGTCTCCCGCCCCATCCGTGGCCACCATCGACCTGAACCAGGCCACGCGCGCCGAGATCGAGTCGGTTCGAGCCGTGGGGGTGGAGTTGACGGAGCGACTGCTTCAGGCCCGCAGCGCCGGGCCCTTCGGTGATTGGCAGGACCTGCGTCGGCGGGTCAAAGGTGTGGGCCGCCAGGCATTGGCAGGATTTGCCGAAGCGGGCTTTCAGATCAAGGGGCAGCCCCCGCCGACGCGGCCTTGAGGCCCTGATCCGTGGGCGCATCGGCCCACCCAAAGAAGCGGCGCACATCGCTGGCACGCTGCAGGGCGTCGGCCTTGCCCAATTCGATCAGCTCTCGCGTGTAGGCCGATTCGAACAGGAGGTAGCTGGCCAAGGCCGATCCTTTGGCGCCCGGCCCCAAGCCCGAGACGCCCACGCCGCGCAACAGGGTGCGCACCGCGGTGGGCAGGGCATCCAGGTGTCGGCCCGCGATGTCGTCCAGACGCTGGCTGGGTGCAATCACCAGCACGTCCAAGGGCCGCAGGGTGGTTTGCGACCGGGCGTGATCGGGCAAGAGCGCCAGGGTGCGGTTGATGCGCTCCAGCCGTTCCACGTCCACGGCCAACGCGTCCAGGAAGATGTTGGACAGGGCATGGCCGGCGATCTGCGCAAGGCTGGGGTAATCGCCACTGACCACACGCCGCCCAGGCGGCTCGTGCATACGGCCCGAACCAATGACCAGGATGCGTTCAGCACCGAGGTGCACCGCGGGCGAAATCGGTGCACTCTGGCGCATGGAACCATCCCCGAACCACTCAGACTGCCCCATCAGCGGCAGGCACACCGAGGGGAAGACGAAGGGAATGGCCGACGAGGCCAGCAGGTGGTCGACGGTGATGCGGCTGCGAAAGGCCACGCGATGCGATCGGGTCCAGGGCGCGATTTCGCGGGTGGATTCGTAGAAGGTGATGTGGTCACCACTGCTGTAGCTTGAAGCCGTGACGGCCAGGCCGTGCAGGTGCCCTTGTGCCATCAAGGCCGGCAAACGGTCCAAGGCCACGGACTGCTGCAGCAGCGACTGCAGTGGCGCGTTGTCCAGCAGCGAGCGCGGCCGCGCCCGGCGCCAGCGGGCAATAGCCCAGCCCAAGGTGAACATGGTCAGCCATCGCGCACCGGTGCGCACCACGCCGAAGGTATCGGCCCGGTAGATTTGCTCGGCCCGAAACCCTCCCCAGGTGTCTTCAAGCATCTGCACGGCCACTTCAAAGCGATCGGCTTGGCAGGCCAGCACCGTGCCGATGATGGCTCCGGCCGAGGTGCCGGCGATGACCGGAAAGGGATTGGCAGCCGGTGCGCCGCTCGTGCGGCGGATGTGGTTGATGGCGCTGAGCACACCCACCTGGTAGGCCGCCCGCGCACCGCCACCGGTGAGCACCAAGCCGGTCAATGGGCTGGATTCAGACATGGCAGCTGTCCGCGGGCTGTTTGCAAGCCGGCGGTTCAGCCGGCGGGGGCCGCAGCTGCGGCCTCATAGACCACCCGGGCTTGGCCCTGGTGGGCCAGGGTGCTCCACCGCGCCAGGGCTTCATCAGCCGGCCAAAACCGCGAGCGCTCCCCCAAGTCCACCTCGCCCACCGCACCCAGGGGCTCGAAGTCTTCGCCCTGAAGCAAGGCCTGCGTGGCCCCAGTGGCGTTCTCGGGCCGACCGTGCGAATGCAGCGTGCCGTTCGGGCTTCGATGCACGCGCACCCGTACGCGCAGGCCCTGCACGGTGTCGCCCTCTTCGGTGCTGCGCACCACGGGCGGCCACAGCGCCAACACCTCCTGCACGGGCAGGCTATCGCCCTGAACCGTGATGGACAAATAGCGCCCAAAGCGCGCACGCGCAGCCGGCAGGCTGTAGACCTGCTGCACGTTCAAGCGCATGCCCCCGCCGTGGCGGTCAGGCTGTGGCTTGCACTGGGCGATGATCAGCTCATCGTCTTTGAACAGCTCCTTGTGGGCCTCCATCAGGCGCTCGTCCACCACGGCCTCGATCGACTCGCTCTGGTCGTCGAGCCGGAAGATGCCGACCCGACCCCGCTGGCCATTGACCACCTTGAGGTCGGCCACGATACCGGCCACCAGCACGGGCTCCCGGCTGCCGCTCAGCTCGGCCAGACGGCGTGGCACAAAGCGCCGAACCTCCGGGGCGTACTGCTCAAAGAGGTGGCCGCTGATGTAGAAGCCCAGCGCCGACTTCTCCGCCATCAACCGTTCGCGGATGCTCCACTCGGGCACCTCCACGAGGTCGGGCTCGTGCATGCTGGAGCCGTGCGTGTCACCGAAGTCGAAGAGCCCACCCTGCAGCGCGTTGGCCTGTTGATCGTCGGCCCACTCGAAGGCCAAGGACACGCTGGCCAAGGCGCGCTCGCGCTCGGGGTGCAAAGCATCGAATGCACCGGCCTTGATCAAGGCCTCCACCACGCGCTTGTTGACCTTGCTGCGGTCCACCCGCGCGGCGAAGTCAAACAAACTCTTGAACGGCGCGGCACCCTGCCCCTCATGGGCGCCCGTGCCGTCGCGCGCGGCCACGATGGCTTCAATCGCGCCGCGCCCGGTACCCTTGACAGCACTCAGGCCATAGCGGATGCGACGATCCCCTTCTCGGCCAGGCGCGGGCTCGAATCGCCAGGTCCCTTGGTTGATGTCAGGCGGGTCAAAGGCGATGCCGAAGTTCTGGATCGCATCCAGGCGCAAGACCTTGAGCTTGTCGGTGTCATCGAGGTCGATGGTCATGTTGGCCGCGAAGAACTCGGCCGTGCAGTGCACCTTGAGCCAAGCCGTGTGATAGGCCAGCAGGGAGTAGGCTGCCGCGTGGCTCTTGTTGAAGCCATAGCCGGCAAAGGTCTCCATTTGGTCAAAGACCTCATCGGCCTTGGCTTGGTCGATGCCTTTTTCCGCCGCTCCCTTTCGGAAGATCTCGCGGTGCTGCGCCATTTCCTCGGGCTTCTTCTTGCCCATGGCGCGGCGCAACAGGTCGGCTCCGCCCAGCGAGTAGCCGCCCATGAACTGCGCGGCCTGCATCACCTGTTCCTGGTACACAAAGATGCCGTAGGTCTCCGACAGCACTTTCTCCAGCAACTTGTGCGGATAGGCGATGGGCTCTTTGCCGTGCTTGCGGGCACAGAAGCTCGGGATGTTCTCCATGGGGCCGGGTCGGAACATCGCATTGAGCGCGATGAGGTCCTCCAGACGCGTGGGCTTGGCATCGCGCAGCATGGCCTGCATGCCGCGGCTTTCAAACTGGAACACCGCTTCGGTGAGGCCCTCGGCAAACAGCTTGTACACGCGCGCATCGTCCAGCGGCAGCGTCTCGTACTGGAAGTCGGCGCGCTCTGGTCGGCGAGAGACGATGAACGCCTTGGCCAACTCCAGAATGGTCAGCGTGGCCAAGCCCAAGAAGTCGAACTTCACCAGGCCGATGGCCTCCACATCGTCTTTGTCGAACTGGCTGACGGCCGCATCGCTGCCCGGTTGCTGGTACAGGGGACAGAAGTCGGTGATCTTGCCCGGGGCAATCAACACGCCGCCGGCGTGCATGCCCACGTTGCGCACCATGCCTTCGACCCGGCTGGCCAGGCTCAAGAGTTCGGCCACCTCTTCCTCGGCCGCCTCACGCTGCTCCAGCTCCGGCGCCTCCGCGCGGGCATAGATGACGCCGTTCTCGGGCTCCTGCGGAACCTTGGCCAGGGTGACGGTTTTGCCCGGCGGGGCGGGAATCAATTTGGCGATGCTGTCCACATGGCCGTAGCCCATGCCCAGCACCCGACCCACATCGCGCAGCGCAGCCTTGGCCGCCATGGTGCCGAAGGTGGCAATTTGGCTGACCGCATCGCGCCCGTACTTGTCCTTCACATACTCGATCACCCGGTCGCGGTTGGCTTGGCAGAAGTCCACATCGAAGTCGGGCATGGACACGCGTTCGGGGTTGAGGAAGCGCTCGAACAGCAGTTCATACCGCAGGGGATCCAGGTCGGTGATGCCCAGCGCATAGGCCACCAGCGAGCCCGCACCCGAGCCCCGGCCCGGCCCTACCGGGCAGCCGTTGTTCTTGGCCCATTGGATGAAGTCCGCCACGATCAGGAAGTAGCCCGGAAAGCCCATCCTCAGGATCGTGTTGATCTCGAACTCCAAACGCTCGGTGTAGGCCGCCCGCCGCTCCTCGCGTTGCGCAGCGTTGGGGTAGAGCTGGCGCAGCCGCTGCTCCAAACCCTCAAAGGAAGCCTGGCCAAAGTACTCGGCGATCGCCATGCGGGTGCCGTCGGCCTGTACAGGCGTGGGGAAGTCAGGCAGTTGTGGCTTGCCCAGGACCAGGCTCAAGTTGCAGCGCTGGGCAATCAGCACCGAGTTCTGCAGGGCCGCCGGCACATCGGCGAACAAGGCCTGCATCGCTTCCTGGCTCTTGAAGTGTTGGTCTGGCGTGAAGCGCTTGATGCGCTTGGGGTTTGTGAGGGTCTCGCCTTCGGCCACGCACACGCGGGCCTCATGCGCCTCGAAGTCATCGGCCTGCAGGAACTGCACGGGGTGTGTGGCCACCACGGGCAAGCCCTGCTCAGCCGCAAAAGCCACCGCCGCCTGAACATGCGCCTCTTGCTGCGGCAGGCCGGCCCGTTGGATTTCCACGTAGAAGCGGTTACCAAAGGCCGCTCGGTAACGCTGGGCCAAGGCCTGTGCACGTTCGGCGTCGCCAGACAACAGGGCCTGGCCCAAGGCACCGCCCTGCGCGCCCGACAAGGCCATCAGGCCCTCGCTGCACTGGGCCAACCAGTCCCACTTGACCCAGGCCTGCGCGCGGTTGACATTGCCCGTCCAGGCGCGCGCCAGCAGATCAGACAGGTTCAGATAGCCGCGCGCGTTTTGCACCAACACCAAGAGCCTGGACGCGGGGCGGTCGGTGCCGGCATCGGGCTCCATCCACAAATCGGCGCCGATGATGGGTTTGACCCCTTGGGACCGGCAAGCCCGGTAGAACTTGACCGCGCCAAAGAGGTTGCCCAGGTCGGTGATGGCCAGGGCCACCTGCCGGTCCTGCGCGGCGGCGCGGGCCGCTTCATCGATGCGCAGGGTGCCGTCGACAACAGAAAACTCGGTGTGGGTGCGCAGGTGTACGAAGGCCATCGGCCCATTGTAGGAAGGCGCCGGTGAGCCGCACCGGTGACTTCAAGGCTTGACAAGTGCCCCAACACCGGCCTTCTAGAATTCAGCGGTGGACTCCATTTTGAACATCGCAGCGTACCGATTCGTACCCCTGCACAACCTGCAGGCGTGGCAAGCCAACTTGCTGCAGGCCGCGCAGCGCCTGGGGCTCAAGGGCACGGTGCTCTTGGCCGAAGAGGGCATCAACCTCTTCCTGGCCGGTACCCCAAGCGATGTTCGCCAATGGCTGGCGCACCTGCAGGCCCACGAGCCCTTTGCGGGTCTGCGGGCCAAGGAGAGCTGGAGTGAGCGCGTTCCCTTTCAACGGCTGCGGGTCAAGATCAAGCGGGAGATCATCCGCATGAACCAGCCGGCGGTGGTGCCGGCGGCCGGGCGTGCACCGGCTGTGGACGCCCTGACATTGGCGCGCTGGCTGACCCAAGGCTGCGACGACCTGGGCCGCCCGGTGGTGACCCTGGACACCCGCAACCGCTTTGAGGTCGATGAGGGCTCCTTTGCCGGTGCGCTGGATTGGAACCTGTCAAAGTTCAGCGAGTTTCCGCAAGCCCTGGCCCAGCACGCCGACAGCTTGCGCGACAAGACCGTGGTGAGCTTTTGTACCGGCGGCATCCGTTGCGAGAAGGCCGCCCTGGTGATGCAAGCGGCCGGACTGGCGCACGCCTACCAATTGGAAGGCGGCATCCTGCAGTATTTCGAAGACACGCAGGACGCGCCCCACTGGCGCGGCCGCTGCGTGGTGTTTGATGACCGCGGGTCTTTGGATGCCGAGTTGAGGGCCTAAGCAGGTGGGGGCCGCACAGGTCTTCACCGGGCGCAGTCCCGGCAGCGTCCGTGCAAGCTCCGCCGGCTAGCTTGTGGTGCTGCGCCGCTGCCGCAGCGCCTCGTACAGGCACACCGCCGAGGCGACCGACACGTTGAGGCTTTCCACCGCGCCGGCCATCGGGATGTGAACAAGCTCGTCACAGGTCTTTCGGGTCAGCTGTCGCATGCCAGGACCTTCAGCGCCCAAGACCAGGGCCACCGGCCCGCGCAGGTCCACCTCATAAAGGGACCGGGGAGCGTCGTCGCTGGTGCCGATGATTCGAATCCCCCGCTCCTTCAACTCACCGAGCGTGCGGGCCAGGTTCACCACCATGAAATAGGGCACGGTCTCAGCCGCGCCGCTGGCCACCTTGGCCACGGTGGCGTTCAGACCCACGGCATGGTCACGGGGGGCGATCACACCCTGTGCGCCCGCACCATCAGCCACCCGCAAGCAAGCACCCAGGTTGTGCGGGTCGGTGACCCCATCCAGCACCAGCAACAAGGGGGTGGCGCCAGTGGCGTGAACAGCGTCCAGGTGGTCGTCGATCGAATGCTGCGCCTTCAGCGGCTGAACCCGCGCCACCACGCCCTGGTGCGGCACGCGCCCGGCCAGCTGGGCCAGACCCGCCGCATCGCTGTCCACCAGCTTCACACCGGCCTCTTGCGCACGCTGCAGCAGGCCGCGCATGCGGCCGTCGCGGCGCTGCACATCGTGGTGCAGTTCCAGCACCGATTCTGGCGCTGTCTTGAGCCGCACCGTAACCGCGTGAAAACCGAAGAGGATCTTGTTGTTCATTGGGGGATTGTCGCTTCGGCTGCAGCCCTTCAGCCGCTGACCAGCAGCAGCACGCCCCAAAACAGCGGCTGGTGCAGCATGTACACGCTCAGGGGCCATCGGCCCAGAGTTGCCAAGGCATGGGTGACCGCGTAACGGGGCAGGCGAAGACGCTGCAGGTGTGGCCCCAGGGCCAGGCCCGCCCACACCAGGCCCATCCACGGCAGCAGCGGGGCATAGTCTTCGGTGACCGGCTTGTGGGTGACCAAACCCACGCCGTTGAGCCAGCGGTTGTCGAACACCGGGTGTTGCCAAAGCTGTGGGGCCAACAGGGCCAGCAGCGCCAAGCCCATCAGCACGCGACGGGGCCAGGCTGCCGTCAAGCGTGCCAGCAGCACCATCAGCGCCAGGCCGTGCAGCACACCAAAGCTGATCCAGCTGCCGGGAAAGACGAACCAGGTGGCCACAGACACCAAGGCTGCGCACGCGGCCACCTGGGCCCACCGGCGCCAAAAACGCCCCCAAGGCAGGCCCTGCACCTGCGCCAGGGCCTGTGAAGCACCCGCGCAGAACATGAACAAGCTGACGATGCACACGCGTTGCCAGGTCCAGAAGGGATCCGACAAAAACCGCTGTGGAGGCTCCAACCAACCGAAATGGTTGAGGTCGTAGCACAGGTGAAACAGCAACATCCACACGATGGCCACGCCACGCAGAGCGTCCAGGCTCAAGGAGCGTGGGTCGTCAGTGGGCTGGTCCATCACCGAATTGGACACCACTTGCAGCCAAGCGCGGCCACCGTGCAGCGGCCGGGCCAGGGGCTACCATGCAGGCCCATGAGCACCCCGCCCAGCACGCGCCGCAGCCCGGACGAACAACTTCAGCTGGAGGCGGCTATTCGCCGCCTGACGCAAGAGCAGATCGCGTTCAACCAGGTCTTGGGCATGAAGCTGCATGAGTACAGCGGGCCCAACGGCACGGTGTGCCGTTTTGAGATGCGCCCCGACCTCGTGGGCCACTACCTGTACGCTCGCTTGCACGGCGGCGTCACCTCGGCCGTGCTGGATGCAACCGCCGGGATTGCACTGATGGTGGCCATCGGCGAAAAGTTCGCGCATGAAACCGCCGACCAGGTGATGCACCGCTTTGCCAAGATGGGCACCATCGACATGCGCATCGACTACCTGCGCCCGGGCCTGGGCCAACACTTCTTCGCCCAGGCCATCGTCACCCGCTTGGGCGGGCGCATCGGCTCCACCCAGATGCGCCTGGTCAACGACCAAGGCACCCTCATCGCCACCGGCGCCGGCGCCTACGTCATCGCCTGAATCAGACCACGACCGGTTCGGGCTCTAGCCGGATGCCAAAGCGTTCGTAGACGCTGGCTTGGATGGCACGTGCCAGGGTGAGGACTTCGGCACCGGTGGCACCACCTCGGTTCACCAGCACCAGGGCTTGCTTCTCGTAAACGCCGGCGCGGCCCACGCTGCGGCCCTTCCAGCCGCAGGCGTCGATCAGCCAGCCGGCAGCCAGTTTCACCGTGCCGTCTTCCAAGGGGTAGTGCACGATGGCCGGGTCGCGCGCAATGATGTCTCGGCACTGCTCGGCGCTGACCACGGGGTTCTTGAAGAAGCTGCCCGCGTTGCCCAAGACGGCGGGGTCGGGCAACTTGGCGCGCCGGATGGCACACACCCAATCGAAGATCTGTTGGGCCGTGGGCTCGCGCACACCGCTTTCGTCCATGCGCTTTTGCAGGTCCAGGTAGCCCAGCACCGGCTGCCAGGGCCGGGGCAGACGCAGCCGCACCCGGGTGATCACGCTCTTGCCGGCCAAGCCGCCAAAGCCGCTTTGTTTGAAGACGCTGTCGCGGTAGCCAAAGGCACAGGCCCGCGCATCCAACTCCACCGTGCGCCCGGTGATCAGGTCCACCGCCACCAGGGAGTGAAATCGGTCCTTCAACTCCACCCCATAGGCCCCAATGTTCTGCACTGGGGCAGCCCCCACCGTGCCCGGGATCAGGGCCATGTTTTCAAGTCCGCTCAGGCCCTGTTCCAAGGTCCAGCACACCAGGGCATGCCAGTCCACGCCCGCGCCGGCCTCCACCACCACGGCCTGTGCATCTTCGTGCACCACCCGCAGGCCAGGCACTTCCACCTTGATAACCAGCGGTGAGGGGTCGCGGGTGAATACCAGGTTGCTGCCCCCGCCCAACACCATCTTGGGCGCCAGACCCCAGTGCGGATGGTCGACCACTCGGCGTACGGCGGCTTCGCTGTCCACCCGCACCAGGTGAGCGGCCGTGGCCGGCAGGCCCAAGGTGTTCAGGCCACGCAGGCTCACACCCTCTTCAACCATGAGGGCTGGGCTCGGTTTCCCGGCGGAACCAGGCCCGGTGGGCGGCGCGGAGGCAGGCATGGCAAAATTTTCCCCTAGAAAACAAGCGGCCCAGCGCCCTTTCGAACCATGCCGAGCTTTGATGTGGTCGTTGAACCCAACCTGGTCGAGGTGCGCAACGCCGTGGACCAAAGCAACAAGGAAATCGGCACGCGCTTTGATTTCAAGGGCAGTGATGCCCGGATCGAGCTGTCAGACAAGGGCAGCAACAAGGAACTCACCCTGTTTGCCGACAGCGACTTTCAGCTGCAACAGATCAAGGACATTCTGCTGGCCAAGCTGACCAAGCGCAGCGTGGACATTCGCTTTTTGGACGACAGCGCCAAGCCCGAGAAGATCGGCGGCGACAAGCTCAAGCAGCTGGTCAAGATCAAGACCGGTGTCGAATCAGATCTGGGCAAGAAGATCCAGAGCTTGATCAAGCAGAGTAAGATCAAGGTGCAGGCGGCCATTCAAGGCGACTCGGTGCGGGTGAGCGGAACCAAGCGCGACGACCTCCAGGCGGCCATTGCCCTGCTCAAGAAGGACGTGAGCGACGCGCCACTGACCTTCAACAACTTCCGTGACTGATTTGACCCTTTTCTACATCATTCTGGCCACCGGTTTGGGCGGCTTGCTGTCGGTGTTGGCTGCCGCCAGCTTGACCACCCATGTGCTGGGGCGCATCGTGCACACCCTGGTGAGCCTGTCGGCCGGCGTGCTGCTGGGCACGGCCTTGCTCAATGTGCTGCCCGAAGCCTTTGAGTCTGCACAGGCCCCCACGCACGAGCTCTTCATCACGCTGCTGGGTGGTCTGCTGTTCTTCTTCCTGCTGGAAAAGGCCGAGTTGTACCGCCACAGCCACCACCACGAGGGCGACCATCCACACCACGATCACCACCATGGCTTCGATGCCGAGCAGGCCGGTACCGGTGGTTGGTCGGTGCTCCTGGGCGACAGCATCCACAACTTCGTGGACGGCGTCATCATTGCTGCGGCCTTTCTGACCGACGTGAAACTGGGCGTGGTGACCACCCTGGCCATCGTGGCGCACGAAATCCCGCAAGAAATCGGCGACTTCATTGTGCTGCTCAACGCAGGCTTCTCGCGCGCCAAGGCCCTGCTGTTCAACGCGCTGTCAGGCCTGGCCGCGGTGGCCGGTGGCCTGGTGGGCTACTTCGCCGTGGGGGGACTGAAGGAGGTCTTCCCCTATCTGCTCGTGGTGGCGGCCAGCAGCTTCATCTATGTGGCCGTGGCCGACCTGTTGCCGCAGATGCAGCGCCGCCTGGCCTTGCGCGAATCCCTGCACCAGGTGCTGTGGTTGGCCGCGGGCTTGGCACTGGTGCTGCTGGCCGGGGAAGTGCTGCACGCACACTGAACAGGCGTTCAGCGCGCTCCAGCGCCGGCAGGCACACCGGGGCACAGCCGGGCCGGCTGCACCGACTTCACTTCACCACCAACACCGGCACCGCGCTGTGCAGCAGCACGCGCTGGGTTTCGCTGCCCAGCAGGAGCGCGGCCAGGCCGCGCCGGCCATGAGAGGCCATCACGATGAGGTCGCAGCCCTTGGACTTGGCGTGGTCCAGGATCGCTTCCCAGGGGTGCAGCGACTCCACGGTGTGGCCGCTGCAGGCCACTTGCTGCTCGCGCGCGGCTTCCACCACGGCACTCACCCGTTGGCGCGCCACCTTTTCCTGAGCCTCATAGAACTCCTGCGGTGCAATGGGCTGCGCCTCACTGATGGCGCTGTACGGAAACGGCTCTTTGACCGAGATGGCGAACAGCTGCGCGTCCAGACGGCGGGCCAAGCTGACGGCCGTCTGCACGGCCTTGCCGGTGATGTCGGATCCGTCGGTGGGCACCAGAATTCGGCTGTACATGGGAGCACTCCTGCCGGGTGTAGCGGCGTTTGTAAGAACCCCCAGTATCAAACCGCCAGGGTCCTGCTGGGCTTGCCCCAGATCAAGCCTGGGCCACGACAAGGGTGAACGCCGCTCAGCCCAGGGCCACCGGCCGGCTGGGGTCGGCAGACCACTCGCTCCAGGATCCGGGGTACAGCACCCCCTCGCCCAGCCCCGCATGCGCCACGGCCAGGAGGTTGTGGCAGGCGGTCACGCCAGAGCCGCACTGGTGCACCACCGGCAACCCAGACTGCAGCAGGGGCAGCCAATCCTCGCGCAGGGCCTGCAACGGCTTGAAACGGCCATCGGCCTGGAGGTTGTGTTTGAAGAAGCGGTTCACCGCCCCCGGGATGTGGCCCGCGCGCATGTCCAGGGGTTCGGTTTCCCCCCGGTAGCGCTCACCGGCGCGGGCGTCCACCAGGCTCACGCGGCCCAGGCGCTGCAGCAACTCGTCCGCGGTAAGGGTGGCCATGCCCGGCGCCTGGTCTGGATAGTCGGCAACGGGAACGGCGACCGGCACGGCCCCATCCAAAGCCCCACCACCGGCCACCCAAGCTGCCTTGCCCCCATCCAGCACCGCCACGCTTCGGTGGCCCATCCAGCGCAGCATCCACCACGCGCGTGCCGCGTAGCAGCCGCCCTGGTCGTCATAGGCCACCACCGGCGTGTCGGGCGTGATGCCCCACTGCGCCAGGCGGTGCGCCCATTGCGCCCGCGTGGGCAAGGGGTGGCGCCCCCCGTCCACCGGCCCACGGGCCGACTTGGCAGCGCTGAGGTCGCGGTCCAGGTGGGCATAAAACGCGCCGGGCAGATGCCCAGTGGCGTAGGCGCGCTCGCCGGCTTGGGTGTCGAACAAATCGAATCCGCAGTCCAAGACCCGCACCGAGGCCGCTGCCCCCGCAGACGCAGCCAGCAAGGCGCGCAAAGCTGAAACGTCGATCAACGGACCCATGGCATCACCCCAGCTTCGGCGCCGTCTTCATGGCCTGCCGGTACCACTCGTGGAAATGCTGCATGCCGTCTTCCATCGGGCTCTGGTAGGGGCCTACTTCGTCGTCGCCCCGCTCCATCAGTGCGCGCCGGCCGGCGTCCATGCGCAGTGCGATCTCATCGTCTTCCACGCACGTTTCCATGTAGGCAGCCTGCTCGGCTTCCACAAACTCGCGCTCGAATGCAGCGATCTCCTCGGGGTAGAAAAACTCCACCACATTGAGCGTCTTCTGCGGGCCCTTCGGAATGAGGTGGCTGACCACCAGCACATGCGGGTACCATTCGACCATCAACGTGGGGAAATAGGTCAGCCAGATCGCGCCGTGCGCGGGCGGTGCACCGTTGCGGTACTTCAGCACCGCATCGTGCCAGCGCTGGTAGATGGGCGAGCCGGGTTTTTCCAAAGCCTTGTGCACGCCCACCGTCTGCACGCTGTGGTGCGGGCCGAACTCCCAGCGCAGGTCTTCGCAGGTGACAAAGGCGCCCAGACCCGGGTGGAAGGGCCCCACGTGGTAGTCCTCCAGGTAGACCTCGATGAAGGTCTTCCAGTTGTAGTTGCACTCGTGCACCTGCACCTTGTCGAGCACGTAGCCGCTGAAGTCGAGCTCATGCTGCAGCCCCAGGCGCGCCAGTTCGCTGGCCACCTGGCGCTGACCGGCTTCGAACACCAGGCCGTTCCAGGTTTGCACCGGATAGTTGCGCAGGTTCAGGCAGGGGTCATCGGCAAAGTGCGGGGCGCCCACAAGTTGGCCGTGCAGGTCGTAAGTCCAGCGGTGCAAGGGACACACCACGTGTTGGCGGGTGTGGCCGCGGCCCTTGAGCATCACGGCCTGGCGGTGCCGACAGACGTTGGAGATCAGCTCCACCCCGCTGGCGGTGCGCACCAAGGCGCGGCCTTCGCCCTCGCCGGGCAAGGCAAAGTAGTCACCCACCTCGGGCACGGCCAGTTCATGGCCGACATAGCGGGGCGAGCCATCGAAGATCAGCCGCTGTTCCTCCTGGAACAACGCCTCGCTGAAATAAGACGAAACCGAGAGTTGAGAGCGGCTGCGCTCCAGGGCTTCCAGCCCAATGCTCAGGTCCGACATGATCCCCGGGGAACCTCCGTAAACAGGATGGGTTGCAGGATGCAAAAGGGGACGAGATTCTACCCACGGCCTTCTCCCCATAGGCGTATGATGGTGTCAACTGCAAGCGTCAACTCAAGTTGACACTTGACCGATGCCTACAATCCCGGCTTTTCGAAGACCCTCACGCCCCATGAAGTCAGACCTGCCTGAGGAATCCCCCGCAAGCGATGGCGCACCCCTGCCGGCGCGCTATGAAGACGCGCTGGCCGAACTCGACGACCTGGTCGTGGCCATGGAGTCGGGACGTCTGCCCCTGGATGAACTGCTGGTGGCCTACCGCCGGGGCGCCGCGCTGTTGGCGTTTTGCCGAGACCGGCTGCAGGCGGTGGAAGAACAGGTGAAGGTGCTGGAGGACGGCCAGCTCAAGCCCTGGAGGGGCTCCTGAGCATGGACTTCCAGGCCTGGATGAACGAGCAGCTGCAACAGGTGGAGCAGGCCCTATCGGCCTGGGTGCCCGCCGATGCGCCAGCCGGCCTGGGCCAGGCCATGCGCTACGGTGTCCTCGACGGCGGCAAGCGCCTGCGGCCCTTGTTGGTGCTGGCCGCAGCCCAGGGCGTGGACGGCTTGCGGCCTGCGGCGCTGCGCGCGGCCTGTGCGGTGGAGCTCATCCACGCCTACTCCCTGGTGCACGACGACATGCCCTGCATGGACAACGACGTGCTGCGCCGCGGCAAGCCCACGGTGCATGTGGGCTTCGGACAGGCCCAAGCCATGCTGGCCGGTGACGCCATGCAGGCCCTGGCGTTCGAACTGCTGACGCCCGAAGATGATGGCGAGGTGGCGCCCACCCTGCAGGCACGCCTGGTGGCGGTGCTGTCGCGCGGGGCCGGGCATTCGGGCATGGCCGGCGGGCAGGCCATCGATCTGGCCAGTGTGGGCCAGGCTTTGCAGGAAGCCCAGCTGCGCCGCATGCACGAACTCAAGACCGGCGCCCTGCTGCAGGCCAGCGTGGACATGGGCGCGCTTTGCGGCTCGGCCGATGCCGCCACGCGTGCTGCCCTGAGCCGCTACGGCCACGCCATCGGCTTGGCCTTTCAGGTGGTGGACGACATCCTGGATGTCACCCAGGACACGCAGGCGCTCGGCAAGACCGCCGGCAAGGATCAGGAACAATCCAAACCCACTTATGTGTCCCTGATGGGCCTGCAAGCCGCCCAGGAACACGCCCACGAACTGCACGCGCAGGCGCTGCAGGCCCTGGTGGCCAGCACCCTGCCCGACACCCAACGGCTGCGTGAACTCGCAGACCTGGTGGTGCACCGCCAGCACTGACGACGCACCCAAACGAGCCGGAGGACCCACCATGTCCATGCCTAACGTCCCCTTGCTGGAATCGGTTCACAGCCCCGCCGACTTGCGTCGGCTGACACGGCTGGAGCTGAAGTCCCTGGCGCGCGAGCTGCGCGAGTTCCTGTTGCAGTCGGTGGGCAAAACAGGCGGCCACCTGTCCAGCAACCTGGGCACGGTGGAGCTCACCATTGCGCTGCATGCGGTCTACAACACGCCGGAAGACCGCTTGGTGTGGGACGTGGGCCACCAAACCTATCCACACAAGATCCTCACCGGCCGGCGCGATCGCTTCCACACGCTGCGCCAGTTGGGCGGCTTGTCGGGTTTTCCGCGCCGCAACGAAAGCGAGTACGACACCTTCGGCACCGCGCACTCCTCCACCTCAATTTCCGCGGCGCTGGGCATGGCCCTGGGCGCGCAGCTCAAGGGTGAGAACCGCAAGGCCGTGGCCATCATTGGTGATGGGGCCATGAGCGCGGGCATGGCCTTTGAGGCCCTGAACAATGGCGGTGTGCCACACGGCGGCATCACCGCCGACCTGCTGGTGGTGCTCAACGACAACGACATGTCGATCAGCCCACCCGTGGGCGCGCTCAACAAGTACCTGGCGCGGCTGATGAGCGGCAAGTTTTATGCGGCCGCACGTGAATCGGCCAAGAGCGTGCTGCGCAATGCGCCGCCGCTGTTCGAACTGGCTCGCCGCTTTGAAGAACACGCCAAGGGCATGGTGGCCCCCTCGACCATCTTCGAGGAATTCGGCTTCAACTACGTGGGCCCGATCGATGGCCACGACCTCGACGCCTTGATTCCCACCCTGGAGAACATGCGCCAGATGAAGGGGCCGCAGTTCCTGCACGTGGTCACGAAGAAGGGTTATGGCTACAAGCTGGCCGAAGTCGACCCCATCATGTACCACGGCCCCTCGCCTTTCGATCCCACTCAGGGCATTCAAAAGCCAGCCACGCCGCCCAAGCCCAGCTTCACCCAGGTCTTTGGCAACTGGTTGTGCGACATGGCCGCAGCCGATTCGCGCCTGGTGGGCATCACGCCGGCCATGCTGGAGGGCTCGGGCATGGTGGAGTTTCAAAAGCGCTTCCCGCAGCGCTGCCACGATGTGGGCATTGCCGAGCAACATGCCGTGACGTTTGCAGGCGGCCTGGCTTGCGAAGGCCTCAAGCCGGTGGTGGCCATCTACTCCACCTTCTTGCAGCGCGGCTACGACCAACTCATCCACGACGTGGCCCTGCAGAACCTGCCCATGGTGTTTGCGCTGGACCGCGCGGGCATCGTGGGTGCCGACGGCGCCACGCATGCGGGGGCTTACGACATCGCCTTCGTGCGCTGCGTACCCAATATGAGCCTGCTCACACCCTCGGATGAACGCGAGTGCCGCATGGCCTTGTCCACGGCCCACGGGCAAAACCATCCTGTGGCCGTGCGCTACCCCCGTGGAGCCGGGGTGGGTGTTGAGGCCGGCACCGACCTGGACACCTACGAATGGGGCAAGGGCGTGGTGCGCCGCCAGGCCGTGCCGGCCTTGGCGGGGCAACCCCGCTTGGCCATTCTGGCCTTCGGCACGCTGCTGCACCCCGCACTCAAGGCGGCTGAAACGCTCAACGCGACCGTGGCCGACATGCGCTTTGTCAAACCGCTGGATGCGGACTTGGTGTTGGAGCTGGCCCGTTCACACGACGCCCTGGTCACGATCGAAGACGGCTGTCTGATGGGCGGCGCCGGATCGGCTGTGCTGGAATTCCTGCAGGCGCAGGGGGTGGTGATGCCGGTGCTCAACTTGGGCTACCCGGACGTGTTCATCGAACACGGCGACCCGGCCAAGCTGAATGCCCAAATGGGTTTGGATGCTGCGGGAATCGAGCGGGCCATCCGTGAACGCTTTGCCCCAAGCGAGCGAATGGGAACCACCGCGGCGGCAGCCTAGTCTGGGCGACAATACAGGGTTTCCCCGGTCTGCCGGCCTGACCAGGCCTGTTGTTTGGCTCCATGACGCACCCCACCGACGCCCTGCCCATCCCCGACACGCAAAGTGAGCGCGACGAGCGCCACTTGGCGATTCAGCGCGTAGGGGTCAAGGGTGTGCGCTACCCCTTGAAGGTGCGGGTGACGGGCCAGGTGCAACAAACCGCAGCCGACTGGACGCTGGATGTGGCCCTGCCGGCCGAGAAGAAGGGCACCCACATGTCCCGCTTCGTGGCCTGGCTCAACGACCTGGATGCCCGCAGCGACGCCCTGGACGCCCAGAGCCTGCGCACCGGCTTGGACGACATGCTGCAGCGGCTGGGTGCCGAAGAAGGCCGCATCGAGGCCGCGTTCACCTTCTTCATCAAAAAGCGGGCACCGGTTTCCGGCGTGGCCAGCTTGCTGGACTATCAGGGACGCTGGGTGGCCCAGCGGGTGGGGTCACGTACCCAGATTTGGTGTGAAGTGGCAGTGCCTGTGAAGAGCCTGTGCCCTTGCTCCAAGGAGATTTCCGACTACGGGGCGCACAACCAGCGCTCGGTGGTGACCATCCGGGCTGAAGTGCTGCAGGCGCTGGCCTGGGAAGACCTGGTGCGCTTTGCTGAAGAGAGCGCTTCCAGCGAGATTTGGCCGCTGCTCAAGCGGCCTGACGAAAAGTGGATCACCGAACGGGCCTACGAAAATCCCAAGTTCGTGGAAGACCTGGTGCGGGACGTGGCGCTGCGGCTGAATGCCGAGCCGGGCATTGGGGCGTACAGCGTGTATGTGGAGAACTTTGAGAGCATCCACAACCATTCGGCGTTTGCGCGGATTGAGCGCTCACTTTGAGCACTCTTCCTGATCGCTCTCTTTGAGCGCTCTTCCTGAGCGCTCCTTCAACAACGGACGGTGCGCGCCGTCCTGGGTTCGGATCGGCCCATGTCTGCGTCAATGGGCTTGGTCCCAGTTGGGGCCGATTCCCACTTCGGCCAAGAGCGGCACCTTGAGTTGGGCCACGCTGGCCATGAGGCGCGGCAGTGCTTCTTGGGCCCA
>JBJTHN010000034.1:0-49645 GCA_046094505.1 Betaproteobacteria bacterium | reverse complement strand
AACTGGCGCCCGATCGACAGCACCACATCCTTTTCCTTCAGGCCTTGTGGGCCAACCGCACCTGGGTCTTCGCCACGACGCCAGAGCCCAGCGCGCAGGATCTGCAGCGGCTGGAGCGATTGATCGTGGTGGCCATCGACCCCGGTCACGGTGGCGAAGACCCAGGTGCGGTTGGCCCACAAGGCCTGAAGGAAAAGGATGTGGTGCTGTCGATCGGGCGCCAGTTGCGGGACCGCATCAATGCCACGCCCGGCATGCGGGCCTTCATGACGCGCGACGGCGACTACTTCGTTCCCCTGGGAGACCGGGTGCGCCGCGCTCGACGGGTGCAGGCCGACCTGCTGGTGTCCATTCATGCCGATGCCTTCTTCACGCCGCAGGCCCGCGGCGCTTCGGTGTATGCGCTGTCCACACAAGGGGCGACCAGCGCAGCAGCGCGCTGGATGGCCGATCGTGAAAATGCGTCGGACGCCGTGGGCGGCATCCAGGCCCCTGTCTCCGATGCCCAGGTTCTCAGGGCCATGCTCGACATGAGCACCACGGCGCAGATCAACGACAGCCTGCAGCTGGGCAGCGCGCTGCTGACGCAGCTGGACCGGGTGGGCCGATTGCACAAGCGCCGTGTGGAGCAGGCCGGCTTTGCCGTCTTGAAGGCCCCGGATGTACCCAGCGTCCTGGTGGAAGCGGCCTTCATCTCCAATCCGGAAGAGGAGCGCCGATTGGCCGATCCACAGTACCAGGCTGGGCTGGTCGAGGCCCTGCACCAGGGCATCCGGCAGTATTTCTCACGCAACCCACCGATGGCCCGCCGCCGAACCCTTTGACGTCACGGACAAGACCATGCTGCACCCGCAAGCCCAAGCCCTGCTGCAGGCGATGATCGACCACGCGGTCCCGCCGATGCACACCCTGTCGGTGCAGGCGGCCAGACAGACCTATCTGGAACGCAAGGCTTTGACGCAACCCACACCGCCAGCGGTGGCGCGAAGCATGGACCTGTCGCCGGAGTCGCCCCTGGCACCGCCCGTGCGGGTGCGGGTGATCCACCCCTTCGAATCCTCGGCCGACACCGCGCTGCCAGCCTTGGTGTTCTTCCATGGTGGTGGCTGGGTGATTGGCGACCTGGACACGCACGACACCCTGTGCCGCGAGCTGGCCCTTCAGGCTGGCGTGGTGGTGGTGTCGGTGGACTATCGCCTGGCGCCCGAGCACCGCTTCCCGGCCGCGGTGGAGGACTGCGTGGACGCCACACGGTGGGTCCGCTCGCAAGCCCGCGCCTTGGGCATCGATGGAGATCGCCTGGCCGTGGGGGGCGACAGCGCGGGCGGCAACCTGGCCGCCGTGGTGGCGCTGGTTCTGCGTGACAGCGACGATCCGCAGACGTTTTCGTCTTTGCGCCACCAGTTGCTGATCTACCCGGCCACGGACATGCGCCAGGTCGCCCCTTCACACACCCACAACGCCCAAGGCTACCTGCTGACCCGGGAGATGTTGACCTGGTACCGCAGCCACTACATGGGCCAGACGCAGGGCAACGACGATTGGCGCGCTTCGCCCCTGCTGCACCCGAAACTGCAGGGGCTTCCGCCGGCCCTGGTGCTCACGGCTGGTTACGACCCGCTGTGCGACGAGGGTCTGCAGTACGCCCAGACCTTGTCGCAGGCCGGTGTGCCCTGTACCCAGTTGTGCTTCGATCGCCAAATCCATGGCTTCATCCTGATGGGCCGGGTGCTGGAAGAAGCGCACACCGCCGTGGCTTTGTGCGCCGCTGAGCTCAAGCGGGCGCTGCACGGCGGGCCTTCCAGGCCCCCACGATCGCAATCAGGCCGGGAATGATGATCAAAGCCCAGATGATCTTGCTGAGGTGGCGCTGGACCCAGTCAAGGTTGCCGAACCAGTAGCCGGCCAGGCCCAGGCCCACCACCCACAGTACCGCACCCACCACGTTGTAGAGGGTGAAGGCTCGGCGGTTCATGGCCGCCACGCCAGCCACAAACGGCGCGAAGGTCCGAACAAAGGGCATGAAGCGCGCGATGATGATGGTGACGCCACCGTGGCGCTCATAAAACCCGTGCGCCTGCTCAAAGGCCCGGCGGTTGAACCACCGGCTGTGTTCCCAGGTCCAGACCTTTTGGCCCACGCGGGCACCAATGGCGTAGTTGGTCTGGTCTCCTGCGATGGCGGCCACCAGCAGCAGGGGCAAGACGATTTGGATGTCGATGAGGCCAGCACCGGCCAAAGCGCCCGTGACGAACAACAGAGAGTCACCCGGCAAGAAAGGCATCACCACCAGTCCCGTTTCGACGAACACAATGGCAAACAGCAGGGCGTACACCCAAGGGCCATAGGCGGCCACGAAGGCCGCCAAGTGGCGGTCTACGTGCAGGATGAAGTCCATCAGGAAGAGCAAGGCGTCCATGGGTGGTCATTGTCCCATCTCTACAATCACCCCATGCCCCTTGCCCCGCAGGATTTGATGCCCGCCACCCCTCGGCCGATTGCGGAGCTGCCCGATGAACTCATCAGCCAGATTGCCGCGGGCGAGGTGGTGGAGCGCCCCGCCTCTGTGGTGCGTGAACTCCTGGACAACGCACTGGATGCCGGCGCCCGTGACATCGTGATGCGGCTGCACGGCGGTGGGGTTCGGTCCATCGTCTTGGAGGACGATGGCCTGGGAATCGCGGCCTGCGACCTGCCGCTGGCCCTCAAGCGCCACGCCACCAGCAAGATCCGAAGCCTGCACGACCTCGAACACGTGAGCACCATGGGTTTTCGGGGTGAAGCGCTGGCGGCCATAGCCTCCGTTTCCGAACTCAAACTCATCAGCCGCACTTCCAAGGACGCTCACGCCCTGAGCCTGGAGGCACGCACCGGCGAGGTGGCCCCGGCCACGCGCGCAGTGGGCACCACGGTCGAGGTGCGCGAGCTGTTCTTCTCGACCCCGGCGCGGCGTAAGTTTCTCAAGAGTGAGGCCACCGAGTTGGCCCACTGCGTGGAGACCCTGCGCCGGCATGCACTGGCACGGCCCGATGTGTCTTTCACGCTGTGGCATGAGGGCAAGCTGCTCCAGCAGTGGCGGGTGCCCCCCCTGATCGACGAAGCGGCCAGCAGCGACGCAGCTCGACAACGGCGAATTCGCGAGGTCTTGGGAGATGAGTTCCACCACGCGAGCCTGCCGGTGCAGGCCGAGGCCGGCCCGCTGCGCTTGTGGGGCCGTGTGGGCCTGCCGGATGTGGCGCGCGCGCGGGCCGATCAACAGCACGTGTTTGTCAATGGGCGATATGTCCGCGACAAGCTCATCACGCATGCCTTGCGCGCCGCATATGAAGACGTGCTGCACGGACATCGGCAGCCCGCTTGCGTGCTCTTTTTGGAAATTGCACCGGAGTTGGTGGATGTCAACGTCCACCCCGCGAAAACCGAGGTGCGCTTTCGCGACGGCCGAGCCGTGCACCAGGTGGTCCAGCACGCCATCGAGTCGGTGTTGTCGACCCCGCGAGCAACCCAGGGCGCGGTGGCAGATGCGCGGGTGCTGCAGGGGCTTGACCGCCCGCCACCCCGCGCGGTGCAGGCCGAATCGCCGCACCGCCTGTTTGCATCTCAAGCGCAGCAGCCCGCACTGGCGCTTCAAGCGGCGCGGGCCTTGTATGGTGAGCTGGGTCCCGTTCAGGCCCACGAGCCGGCAGCCGGTGTGGCTGCAGCGCCCGGCCCCAACGTACAGGACGAGGACTGGCCCTTGGGGCGCGCACTGGGACAGCTGCACGGTGTGTACATCCTGTCGCAGAACCGCCAAGGCTTGATCGTGGTGGACATGCACGCGGCCCATGAACGCATCGTTTACGAACGGCTCAAGGCCGACGAGGCGCGGCGCGGTGGGGCCTTGGCCGCCCAAAGCCTGCTGATTCCCGCCAGCTTTGCGGCCACGCCGGCCGAGCTGGCCACCGCGCAGGACCACGGGCCGACCCTGGAGCAACTGGGCCTGGAGCTTTCGCCCCTGGGGCCGACGACCTTGGCCGTGCGCAGCCGACCGGCTGCGTTGCCGCAGGCCGACCCCGTGGCACTGGCGCGCAGTGTGCTGGCCGACTTGGCGCAGTGGGGCGCCAGCCGCGCCGTGGGCCGCACGCGCGACGACCTGCTGGCTTCGATGGCCTGCCATGGTGCCGTGCGTGCGAACCGACAGCTGACCCTGCCCGAGATGAATGCCCTGCTGCGGGACATGGAACACACCGAGCGGTCCGACCAGTGCAACCATGGCCGACCCACCTGGCGCCAGGTCACGCTGCGTGAACTCGATCAACTCTTTTTGCGGGGACGCTGAACCCACATGAACACTGCGCGGCCACCTGCGGCGCTCCATCCCGACGGAGAGCGGCTTTCCAAGCGGATGACGGCGCTGGGCTTGGCTTCACGCCGTGAGGCCGATGAATGGATTGAAGCCGGCTGGGTGACGGTCAATGGGCAAGTGGCCGTGTTGGGCCAGCGCGTCAAGCCCGATGCGCGGATCGAAGTGGACCCGGCTGCGCGGCAGCAGCAGGCCCAGCGGGTGACGGTGCTGTTGCACAAGCCCATCGGCATCGTCAGTGGGCAAGCCGAAGATGGTTACCCGCCAGCGGTTTCTCTGATCCAAGCCCAAACACGCTGGGCGGAGGACCGAGGCCCCGCTCGCTTTCACCTCGGCCATCTGCGGCACCTGGCACCGGCTGGTCGCCTGGACATCGACTCCACGGGCCTATTGATACTCACGCAAGATGGCCGTGTGGCCAAGCAACTGATCGGTGAGGACTCCACCGTGGAGAAGGAATACCTGGTGCGCGTGGCGCTTCAAGCGGGTGGCCGCTTGTCGGCCGAAGGACTGGCCCGCCTCAACCATGGACTGAGCCTGGACGGCGTGCGGCTCAAGCCCGCGAAGGTGAGTTGGCAAAACGAAGACCAACTGCGTTTCGTGCTGCGCGAAGGCCGTAAGCGGCAGATCCGGCGCATGTGCGAACTGGTCGGCCTGGAGGTACTGGGCCTCAAGCGCGTGCGCATCGGCAGCGTGGTGTTGGGCAAGCTGCCGCTGGGTCAATGGCGCTACCTGGGTCCACATGAACGGTTTGCCTGAACGACCGTCGGACTTGGACCGCTGGGTGGGCCTGGTCGGCCCAACCGCCAGTGGCAAGAGCGGCGTTGCCCTGATGGTGGCGCACAAGGTGGCCGTGGAGATCATCAGCGTGGACTCCGCCTTGGTGTTTCGCGGCATGGACATCGGAACGGCCAAGCCGACGGCGCGCCAGCGGGCCCAGATTCCCCACCACCTCATCGACCTGATGGAGCCCACCGAGCGCTACTCCGCGGCGCGGTTCGCCCAGGATGCGCGCCGCCTCATCCGCGAGGTCAATTCACGCGGTCGCTTGCCCCTGTTGGTGGGCGGCACCATGCTCTACATCAAGGCGCTTGTGGATGGGCTGGCGGCCATGCCCAGCACCGACCTCGGGCTGCGAGACGCCTTGATCGCTGAGGGGCGCGCACGCGGTTGGCCTGAAATGCACGCCGAGTTGCGCCGGGTGGACCCGATCACGGCCGACCGCCTGCAAGCCAACGATGCCCAACGCATCCAGCGTGCCCTGGAGGTGTGGCGGCAAACGGGACAGCCCTTGTCGAGTTACCACGCCGACCCGGCAGTCACCTCAGCGGGCATCAGCCCAGCCCTGCTGATCAGTTTGGAGCCAAAGGACCGTGCCTGGCTGCACGAACGCATCGCGCTGCGCTTTGATTACATGCTCGACGAAGGCTTCCTGGATGAGGTACGCCTGCTGCGCGGCCGGGGCGATCTGTGCGCCGACCTGCCCTCCATGCGCTGCGTGGGCTACCGGCAGGCCTGGCAGGCCCTGGATGCGGGGCTGGAGGGCGCCGCCCTGCACCGCACCCTGCGCGAGACGGGCGTGGCCGCCACGCGCCAGTTGGCCAAGCGACAACTGACCTGGTTGCGCAGCATGCCCCATCGGCACGTTTTGGATGCGCAAGACCCGACCACGCCCGACACCGTGGTGGCCCTGGTGGCCGCACTGGCCTGCGGAGGCACACCGTGTTGAGGGTGGAGGGCCTGGGCAAGCGCTACGGGCCCGATTGGGTCTTTCGCAACGTGTCCTTCACCGTGGGGCGGGGCGAGCTGGTGGCGGTTCTGGGGGAATCCGGCGTGGGCAAGTCCACCCTGCTCAACGGACTGGCAGGCCTGGATGCGGTTCAGGAAGGCCGGGTGGAGCTCAACGGAACGCCGATCCTCCAACTGCAGGAGGCCGCACTGGCACATTGGCGGCGGCGCGATGTGGGCTTTGTGTTTCAGGCCTTCCATGTGCTGCCGCACCTGAGCGTGGCTCAAAACGTGGCCCTGCCGCTGCTGCTGCTACAGGTGCCCCGCGCCGAACGGGAGGCGCGCGTGCGGGACATGCTGCACGCGGTCGGCCTTGAGGGATTCGAAGCACGCGAGCCCCGCACCCTGTCCGGTGGACAGTTGCAGCGTGTGGCGATCGCCCGCGCACTGGCGCACCGGCCCACGCTGGTGCTGGCCGACGAACCCACGGGCAATCTGGACCCCGAGACCGCCGAGCGCGTCATGGCCTTGCTGAGCCAGCAGGTGCGCGAGATGCAGGCCGGCTGCGTCCTGGTGACGCACTCGCAGGCGGCCGCGCGCGCCGCAGACCGTGTGCTGCAGTTGCGGCCTGACGGCATCGGGCCGGCCTGATGCGTGCCACCGAAAGCAGCTGGCCAATGGGCTGGCTCTGGCCCCTGCTGCGGGAGGTGAGCCTGCGCGAATGGCGCTTGCACCCCTGGCGCCAAGGCATCGGGGTCTTGGCTGTGGCCTTGGGCGTGGCCTTGGCCTTCTCGGTTCACCTGATCAACGAGTCGGCGCTGTCGGAGTTTTCCTCGGCGGTGCGCAGTGCCACGGGTCAGTCGGACGGTGCGCTGCAGTGCCCCCAGTTTTGCGACGACCGCGTCTGGGACGCCGTGCAAGCGCAGGACGGCGTGGTGGCGGCCAGCCCAGTGCTGGAGATCGACGGCTATGCGCTGGATGCGGGCGGTGAGCGCAGGGCCCTCAAGGTGCTAGGCCTGGATGCCTTGAGCGTCGCGGTGGTGGCACCCGACCTGCTGCCACGGACCGCAGGACCTCAGCAGGACCGCTTGGGTGCGCTGGACCCCCAACGCATCTTCCTCAACCCGGCTGCCTTGCAGGTGCTGCAGGTTCAGCCAGGGCAGACGCTGAAGCTGCAAACCGGCCTGGCGCTGCGATCACTCGTGGTCGGCGGCACCGTGGCCGCAGGCGGCTCGCCGATGGCCGTTGTAGACATCGCCGGCGCCCAGGAACACTTTGACGCCGTGGGCCGTGTCAGCCGCATCGAACTGCGGCTGCAAGTGGGCCGCACGCTGCCCGCGCTGCAAGCGCAGTGGCGCCAGCAGCCCTGGTGGCCCGACGGCGCGCGCCTGCAGGCCCCTGACGAAGGTGCGCAGCGCGTGTCCACCGCGTCGCGAGCCTATCGTGTCAACCTCACGGTGCTGGCCCTGGTGGCCCTGTTCGTGGGCGCGTTTCTGGTCTTTTCGGTGCAGTCGCTGTCGGTGGCACAGCGCACACCCTCTCTGGCCCTGCTGGGCGTGATGGGCTTGTCGGCACGCCAGCGGCTGGGGTTGATCCTGGCCGAGTCCTTCGGGCTGGGTGTGGCCGGCAGCGCCTTGGGCCTGCTCATGGGCGTGGGGGCTGCGGCACTGGCCTTGCACTGGCTGGCCGGTGACCTGGGAGGCGGCTACTTTCCGGGCATTGCACCCAGCCTGCAGCTCTCGGCCACCGCGGCCGCTGGCTTCGGCGCCTTGGGGGTGCTGGCCGCACTCTTGGGCGCCTGGTCGCCCGCGCGCCAGGCACAAGGTCTGTCGGTGGCACAGGCCCTCAAGGGCTTGGGCGGCACAGCGGTTCGCAGCCTGCCGGCCGGTGCCGGGCCGGCCTTGTTGGCCGTGGGTTGCGCACTGGCCCTTTTGCCGCCCTGGCAGGGCTTGGCCTTGGGGGCCTATGCCGCGGTGGCCCTGCTGCTCCTGGGCGGCATCGCCTGCGTGCCGGCGGTGGTGGCGCTGATGCTCAAGCGCCTGAACCCCCAGGACCAGGTGTTGGCCGTGCTGGCGATTGGCCGCGCCCGCCACGAGCGGCAAGCGGCCACGGTGGCCGTGGCCGGCGTCGTGGCCAGCCTGAGCTTGGCGGTGGCGCTCACCGTGATGGTCGACAGTTTTCGCAGCGGTGTGTCCCAGTGGCTGGAACAGGTGTTGCCCGCCGATCTGTACGCCCGAACCGCCACGAGCAGCGCCGCCAGTGATGGGGCCTTTCTGCCCGCGGCGTTTGTACAGGCCGCTGCCGGGCTGGACGGTGTCGCGCGGGTGGAAGCGGCCCGCACACGCTCGGTCGTGCTGGACCCTCAACGTCCGCCCATCAGCGTCGTGGCACGCCCACTGAGCGCAGATACCCAGGGTCGGCGCCGGGTGGAGCAGGTGCTGCCGATGGTGGGCTCCGTGATCACGCGTGACGCCCTGAACGCCGCGCAGGCCGCACAGGCCGCACAGCCTGCTCAGGGCTCGGCCCTCGTGGCCGGCTACGTGAGCGAGGCCCTGGAGATGCTCTATGGCGCCCACCCCGGCGCCACCCTGGCTGTTCCCGTGTCCACCGATCGAGGTCCCATTGAACTGCAGATCTTCGTGATGGGGGTGTGGCGGGATTACGCCCGGCAGTTCGGTGCCTTGGCGCTGGACCTGGGCGAGTACCAAGCCCTGACGGGTGACCTGCGCGTCAACGACCTGGCCATCCATGTGAAGGCCGGTGCCGACTTGGATCAAGTGCAAGGTCAGCTGAGAGCGCTGGTCGGACACGCATCGCTGATTGAGTTCGCCGTGCCTGCGCAAATCCGCGCCCTGTCCATGCGCATCTTCGACCGCAGCTTCGCCGTCACCTACTACCTGCAGGCACTGGCCATCGGCATCGGCTTGTTTGGCATTGCGGCCAGCTTTTCAGCACAGGTTCTGGCACGTCGAAAGGAGTTTGGTCTGCTCACCCACCTGGGGCTCACAAGAGGCCAGATCGTGGGCATCGTGGCCGCCGAGGGCGCCGCCTGGACCGCAGCGGGCGCGTTGGCCGGTCTCTTACTGGGCCTGGCCGTGAGCGCCGTTCTGGTGCATGTGGTCAACCCGCAGAGCTTTCACTGGACCATGGAGTGGGTACTGCCGTGGCCGCGCCTGCTGGCCTTGTGTGGCGGCGTGGTGCTGGCCGGCAGCCTCACAGCGGCCATCAGCGCCCGTGCGGCGGTGTCGGCCGATGCGGTACGGTCGGTCAAGGAGGACTGGTGAGATGAAGGCCGGTGAACTTGGTCGGCGGGCCTGGCTGCAATGTGCAGCCGCCGGTACCGGCCTCTTGGGTCTCCAAGGTGCCGATGCCACCGCGTCGTCGCTGCGGCCTTCAGTGGCTTCGGGGGCGGGCGATGATGAGCCGCGGGCGGGCCGCGCCCTGCAGTTTCCGCGCGACTTCGGGGCGCACCCGGGCACGCGCCTGGAGTGGTGGTACGTGACCGGAGCGCTGCAACGCGCGGGTACGGGAGACCCCCGTTACGGTTTTCAGATCACCTTCTTTCGCACCCAGGTTCAGGCCCTCCGAGGATCGCCAGACGGCAGCAGCCGGCTGCGCGCACGGCATCTGGTGTTTGCGCATGCAGCCCTGACCGATGTGGCCTCGGGCAAGCTGGTGCACGCTGAGCGGTGGTCCCGCTGGAACGGGCAAACCGACCCCACCGCCCCGGCGGGGGCCCGCCTGGATGACACGGGCGTGCACCTGGGCCGATGGCACCTGCGCCGACACGGGCCGGTCCAGGCATCGGTCTACGAAGGGGCCTGGGAAGACGAGAGTGGCGGCTTTGGCCTGCAACTCACCCTGCAGTCGCCTCAGCCCCCGGTTCTGCAGGGCGATCAGGGCTACAGCCGCAAAAGCCCCCGCCCGGGCCATGCCAGCGGCTACTACAGCCAGCCGCAGCTCAGGGTCGGTGGGCAGCTGCGGCTGCAGGGCCAGGCCCAAGCGGTGCAAGGCGTGGGCTGGCTGGACCACGAATGGAGCCAGGCCCTGCTCGACCCCGAGGCCGTGGGTTGGGACTGGATGGGCCTGAACCTGGACGATGGCGGTGCACTGACGGTGTTTCGCTTGCGGCGCCAGGACGGCTCGGTGTTGTGGGCCGGTGGGTCCTGGCGAACAGCCCAAGGCGCCATGAGAAGCTTTACCCCACAGGAGGTGCTGATGCGCCCCGAACGGACCTGGCGCAGCCCCGCCACCAACGGGCTGTACCCGGTGGAATGGACGGTTCAAACGCCTGCTGGGCGGCACCGGGTGCAAGGCTTGGCCGATGCGCAGGAGCTGGATAACCGTGCCCGCACCGGCACCGTCTATTGGGAGGGCATCAGCCGCGTGTTGGACGAACAGGGCCGGTCTGTGGGCGTGGGCTACCTGGAGATGACCGGATACGCCGGTCGGCTTGAGCTGTGATGTCCCGCAGCAGGGCTGTGGCCGGGGGCCACCCACTACACTGACCGGTTCACCTTCCCCAGCCTCCCATGCCCGACAGCGAACGCCGCAAAGCCAAGAGCCCCCAGTCGCTCAGCGGGCTGATGCCCTTCCTGCGGCCTTATCGCCTGCAAATCGGCCTGGCCCTGGTCTTTCTGTTGCTGGCCGCGGGCAGCACCTTGGCTTTGCCAGTGGCCCTCAAGAGCCTGATCGACCAAGGCTTGGTGGCGGGCGAACCTGGGCAGCAGTTGATGAACCTGCGCGGCCACTTCAGTGCCTTGTTTGCCGTGGGCGCCGCGCTGGGCCTGTTTTCCGCAGCCCGGTTCTACATGGTCACCTGGCTGGGCGAACGCGTGACCGCGGATTTGCGCAGCGCTGTCTATGCCCACGTGGTGGAGCAAAGCCCCGAGTTCTTTGAGACCACGCAGACCGGTGAGGTGATCAGCCGACTGACCACCGACACGACCCTGGTGCAGACCGTCGTGGGTTCCTCCCTGAGCATGGGCCTGCGCAACACGGTGATGGGCCTGGGTGCATTGGCCATGCTGGTGGTGACCAACCCCGCTGTGATGGCGCAGGTGCTGGGCATGCTGGTGCTGGTGGTGTTGCCTTCTTTGTACTTCGGCCGCCGCGTGCGCAAGCTCTCACGCGCCAGCCAAGACCGCGTGGCCGACACCAGCGCCATCGCGGCCGAGGTGCTCAATGCCATGCCGGTGGTGCAGGGCTACGGTCAAGAGCAGCGCGAGGCCCAGCGCTTTGCCCAGGCCACCGAGGCCGCGTTCGAGACGGCACGCAATCGCACCCGCATCCGCTCGGTCTTGGTGGGCTTCATCATCACTGCCACCTTTGGCGCGCTGCTCTGGGGCCTGTACCAGGGCACGCAGTCGGTCATTGAGGGCCGCATCACCGCCGGACACCTTGGACAGACGGTGGTGTTCGTCATCATCCTCATCAGCAGCGTGGCGGTGCTGTCGGAGGTGTACGGCGACCTGCTGCGCGCCGCGGGCGCCACCGAACGCCTCATGGAGCTGTTGGCCACCCGCTCACCGGTGCGTGAAGTGGCCCAACCGCGCACCCTGCCCGCGACCCAAGGTGGGTCGACCGTGTGCTTTGAGGCGGTCACCTTCCACTACCCCTCTCGGCCCAACACGGCCGCACTGCACCGGCTGAACCTCCACATCCGGGCCGGCGAAACCATTGCCCTCGTGGGCCCCAGCGGCGCCGGCAAGAGCACCGTGCTGCAGTTGCTGATGCGCTACTACGACACGGGCAGCGGCCGCATCCTGATCGATGGGGTGGATGTGCGCGAGGCCCGCCTGAAGAGCCTGCGCGAGCGCATCGGTATCGTTCCGCAGGACAGTGTGATCTTCTCCACCAGCGCCTTGGAGAACATCCGCTACGGCCAGCCCGATGCCAGCGAAGCCAAGGTGATGGCTGCGGCCCGGGCCGCCCATGCCCACGAGTTCATCATGGCCCTGCCCGAGGGCTACCAGAGCTTCCTGGGCGAGCGTGGCGTGCGCCTGTCAGGCGGCCAGCGTCAACGCATCAGCATCGCGCGAGCCCTTCTGCACAACCCGCCCTTGCTGCTGCTGGACGAGGCCACCAGTGCCCTGGATTCGGAAAGCGAGCGCATGGTGCAGGCGGCACTCGAGTCGGCCATGCAGGGCCGCACCACCATCGTGGTGGCGCACCGCCTGGCCACGGTGCAGCGCGCCGACCGCATCGTGGTTCTGGAGGCCGGTGAAGTGGTAGAACAGGGCACCCATGCCGAGTTGATGGCCCAAAACGGGTTGTACGCGCGACTGGCCTCCATGCAGTTTGGCCTGCACAGCAGCGACGCCCGCGCCTGAGCGCCCTTGCATCACAATGACCCCATGAGCTCACGCCCCATCCGATCCCAGTACGAAGACTTCATGCGCCATGTGTTTGAGCACGGAGTTACCAAGGGCGATCGCACTGGCACCGGCACGCGCAGCGTCTTCGGCCACCAGATGCGCTTTGACCTGCGCGAGGGCTTCCCCTTGGTGACCACCAAAAAGGTGCACCTCAAGAGCATCATCCTGGAGCTCCTGTGGTTCCTTCGGGGGGAATCGAACGTGAAGTGGCTGCAAGAGCGCGGCTGCACGATCTGGGATGAATGGGCGCGTGAGGCCGGAGACTTGGGCCCCGTGTATGGGGTTCAGTGGCGCAATTGGCCTACACCCGACGGTGGCCACATCGACCAGATTCAGCAGGTCTTGCAACAGCTGCGCCAAAACCCCGATTCGCGGCGCATCATCGTCAGCGCCTGGAACGTGGCCGACCTGCCCAAGATGGCGCTGATGCCCTGCCACGCGTTCTTTCAGTTCTACGTGGCGCCACCCGCCTCGGCCGGTGGCAGGGGAACCCTGAGCTGCCAGCTGTACCAGCGCAGCGCCGACATCTTCTTGGGGGTGCCCTTCAACATCGCCTCCTATGCCTTACTGACGCACCTGTTGGCCCAGCAGTGCGCCCTGGACGTGGGCGACTTCATCTGGACGGGTGGTGACTGCCACATCTACGACAACCACGTGGAGCAGGTTCAGCTGCAGCTCAGCCGCTCACCGCTGCCCTACCCCACCCTGCACATCCGCCGCCAACCCGACACCCTCTTCGACTATGTGCTCGAAGACTTTGAAGTGCTGGACTACCAACACCACCCCGCCATCAAGGCTCCGGTGGCGGTTTGAAGCACCTGGCCTTGGCCTGAGGGTGTGAACGCAAGCTGGCGCCCCACGGGGCGTGACCTCTTGCTGCTGGTGGCACTGACGCTCATGTGGGGCGTCAACTGGCCGATGATGAAGTTTTCCCTGCGCGAGCTCAGCCCCTTGTGGTTTCGCGCCTGGACGATGACCGGCGGGGCCGTGTTGCTCTTGCTCTTCTTCCGCTGGCGCGGTGTGGACCTGCAAGTGCCCAGGGGCCGCTGGCTGGCCATTGCAGGTCTGGCCCTGCCCAACATCCTGGGCTGGCATGGCCTGTCGATCGTGGGCCTGAGCGGCTTGCCTTCAGGCCGAGCCGCGATTTTGGGCTTCACCATGCCGGTGTGGACGGTGCTGGTGGCCATCCTCCTGGGCGAGCAGCACCTCAGCCGCCGGGTGCTGATCTCGGTGGTGGCCGCCACCGCAGCCGTGGGGCTGCTGGCTGCCCACGAACTCCATGCCTTGGCAGGGCAACCCCTGGCGGTGCTGTGGATGCAGGGCGCGGCCCTGAGCTGGGGTTTGGGCACGGTGCTGATGCGCCGATCGCAGTTGGGCATGCCCACCGAGAGCGTGACCGTGTGGATGATGCTGATGGGGTCGGCCTGCTTCTGGGTCATCGCCCCGCTGTACGAGCCCTTTCCCGCGGTGCAATCCTTCAGCACCGGGCTGTGGTGGTCCTTGCTGTATGGCGTGGTCTTGAATTACGGCTATGCACAGGTGATCTGGTTCGGCATGGCCAAACGGCTGCCCCCATCGGCCAGTGCGTTTTCCATCATGGCGGTACCCGTGGTGGGCACGCTCACCGCCACCGTGATCGTGGGTGAAGTTCCCCGAGCCAGCGACTGGGCCGCGGCCGCCTGTGTGGTGGTGGCCATCGCCGCCGCCCTGCTGCCTATGCGCGCACAATCCCGGTGATGAGCACCCCAGCGTCTGTGAACCGGCCGGCCTGCCTGAGCCTGATTGCGGCCGTCACCCGGGATGGGGGCATCGGGCTGCAAGGCCAGCTTTTGGTGAACCTGCCCGAGGACCTGCGTTACTTCCGCCGTGTCACCATGGGCTGCCCAGTGGTCATGGGCCGCAAGACCTGGGACAGCTTGCCCGCATCCGTTCGTCCCCTACCGGGCCGCCGCAACGTCGTGATCACCCGGGATCCGAATGCCCATTGCCCAGGCGCGGAACGGCACACCTCCTTGGAAGCGGCCCTGCAGGCCCTGGCCCAGGAGCCCCACGTGTTCGTGATCGGCGGCGCACAGATCTATGCCCTGGCCTTGCCCTGGGCCGACGAATTGCTGCTGACCGAGATTGACGCGGTGCTGCCCGCCGATGCCCACTTTCCGGCCTGGCGGGCTGAGGAATTCGAGTTGGTCGACAAAACCCCCTCCTGTGCGCCAGGGGCCGATGCACCGGCCCCCTATGCCTTTGCCACCTACCGCCGCCGCCCTTGAGCGTGCCGTTGCAACCCATGGCCCAAACCCGAAACACCCCCCCTGCTTCCAAATCCGCCCGCACTCCGGCGGCCACCGGCCTTGCAGATACCAGCGCCGTGCAGCCCGGTGCTGGCCGCGCCGCTGGCAGCCCGGCTGTCAGCCCGGCTGCAAGCGAGGCCCTGGACCACCTGCTGGGCCTGGGCCCCTGGACCAGCAAAGGCCAGGTCAAGACCAAGAAAGGCACGCTGCCTTACCACTGCAGTGCCGAGTTCCTCCCGGTCTACGACGACAAGCTCAGCGCCACCGGTCAAGCGCCACTGGCCGCCGTGATGTGTACGGCCTACCAGGTCCAGACCCCTGCGGCAGCACCGCCGCGGCCCGTGTGCTTCGCCTTCAACGGCGGGCCAGGCTCGGCGTCGATCTGGTTGCAGCTGGGTGCGCTGGGCCCCAAGCGGGTGGTGATCCAGGATGACGGCTATGCCCCCGCACCGCCCTATGCGGTACAGGACAACCCCTTGACCTGGCTGTCGGCCTTCGACCTGGTGTTCCTGGACCCACCGCACACGGGCTGGGCCTTGGCCCGCGACGACGAGGCGCGAAAGAAGGTGCTCAGCGTGGACGGCGACGTGGCGGCGCTCACCGGCGTGATGCGGCAGTGGCTGAGCCGCCACCGCCGTTGGAATGCACCGGTGTACCTTGCAGGCGAGAGCTACGGCACCACGCGCGGAGCGGCCCTGGCTGACTCGATGCAGGCCAGTGGTGTTGCCTTGGCCGGCTTGATCCTCGTGTCTTGCGCCATGGACCTGCAGACCCTGCGCTTCACGCCGGCCAACGACCTGCCCTATGCGCTGTTTCTGCCGGCCATGGCCAACACGTCCCAGTATCACGGCCTGCTCAGGGGCCGCCTGGGGTCCTCCTCAGAAGCGGCACGCGAAGCGGCCGAGGACTTCGCGCACGGCGACTACCTCAGCGCCCTGCACCTGGGGGCTCGGCTGTCAGCCGACCGGCGCCGCCGGGTGGCGCAGCGCCTGTCCGAGCTCACAGGCCTGCATGCGGACCTCGTTGAGCAGCACAACCTGCGCATCAGCGACCAGCTGTATTTTTTCGAAGCGCTGCGCGCGCAGGGCCGCATCGTGGGCCGCCTGGAGTCCCGCGTCACCGGCCCCATGGGCGCCAACCGCAGCCGGGCCTGGGAATTCGACCCCGGCATCGATGCCATCAGCGGACCCTACGCCATGGCGGGCCAGGCCTATTTCACCCAAGGCTTGGGCATCGACATCGCCGCACCCTACAAGCTCATCAACGCCGAGGTCAACAAGGGCTGGAACTGGAACCGCGGCGAGGCCCTGGGCAACCACTTCGCCAGCACCACACCCGACCTGGCACGGGCCATGCGGCGCAACCCGCACCTCAAGGTGCTGGTGGCCAGCGGACGCTACGACCTGGGTACGCCCTACAGCGCCACCGACTGGTCGCTGGCCCAACTTGACATCCCGGCTGATGTCCGCATGCGGCTCACACACCGGTACTACGATGCCGGCCATATGATGTACACCCGCCAAGCCGATCTGCAAGCCCTGCACCGCGATGTACTGGCATGGCTGGGTACCTGATCGACCCTGCCTGCCTCCCGACTGACCTCAACAGGAGCCTCATCCATGTCTTCCGGTGGTTTCCATGTACACGGCCCCCACGACCATGAGCTCGAACATGCGCGTGAAGGCCACGGTGGCCATGACACGCATGGCGACGATGCGCAAAAGCGCATGACCAACCAGATTGCCCTGTTCACCGCCGTGATCGCCACGGTGGGCGCGCTGTTCGCCTACATGGGTGGCGCCACCCAGGCCAACGCCGGCATGTTCAAGAACAACGCGGCGATCAAGAAGACCGAAGCGTCCAACCAGTGGAACTACTTCCAGGCCAAGAGCACCAAGCAATCCCTGGCCGAGATTTCGCGTGACCTCACCTCCAGCGCTGCAGACCGCGAGAAGTACCAGGCCAAGATCGACCGCTATGAACGCGAGAAAACCGAGATCAAGGCCGAAGCGGAAGGCCTGGAGGCGCAATCGCGCGAGTGGGACCGCAAGTCTGACGAGCAAATGCACCAGCACCACCGGTGGGCGCAGGCCACCACCGTTCTGCAGGTGTCCATTGCCCTGGCGGCCATTGCCCTGTTGACCCGCCGGCGTTGGCTGGAATGGGGCATGTTCGCCACCGGGGCCACAGGCGTGGTCATTGGTGTGGCCGCCGCGATGCACCTATGAGAGCCTGTTGACGATCGGGTGGCCCAGTGGGGTCTTCACGATGAAGTTGGCCACCTGGAACGTGAACTCCCTGGGGGTGCGCTTGCCGCACCTGCTGGCTTGGTTGGCGCAGCACCCGGTCGATGCACTGGTGCTGCAGGAAACCAAACTGACCGATGACAAGTTTCCGCAAGCCGAATTGGCACAAGCCGGTTGGCATGCGGTGTGGTTCGGGCAGAAGACCTACAACGGCGTGGCCTTGTTGCAGCCCGCCGCCCAGGCGGCGCCGGTGGATGTGGTGCGCAACATTCCAGGCTTCGAGGATGATCAGGCCCGTGTGATTGCAGCCACCCAGCCCGGCGGCCCCAACGCCAGCGCCATCCGCGTCATCGGCGCCTACTTCCCAAATGGCCAAGCGCCGGCAAGCGCCAAGTTCGCCTACAAGATGCGCTGGCTGCAGGCCTTGCAGGACTGGGTGCGTCGTGAACTGGAACAGCACCCGAGGCTGGTGCTGATGGGCGACTTCAACATCGCACCCGAAGACCGGGATGTGCACGACCCGGTGGCCTGGGCGGGACAGATTCACTGCACCGCCGAGGAGCGCAGCCACTTCCAGGCACTGCTGGGGCTGGGCTTGCACGATGCCTTTCGCCTGTTTGAACAGCCGCCAAAAAGCTGGAGCTGGTGGGACTACCGCAACCTGGCCTTTCGCAAGAACCAGGGCTTGCGCATCGACCACATCCTGGTGAGTTCAGCACTGAAGGCCTCGGTCACAGCCTGCCACATCGACAAGGAACCGCGCCGTGCGGAAAGGCCCAGCGACCATGCACCGGTGGTGCTGACCCTGGCCGACTGAGGGCCACTCAGTCGTCCAGGCCCAGGTCTTGAATCTTGCGCGTGATGGTGTTGCGGCCGATTCCCAACTTCTGCGCCGCCTCAATGCGACGGCCACGCGTGAGCTCCAAGGCGGTGCGGATCAACTGGCCCTCGAACTGACGGCTCAGGGTGTCCCAGACCTGGGCTCCACCCGCATCCAAACGGGCCCGCGCATCGGCTTCCAGCCCCAAGAGCCAAGCCGGCGCCGCTTCAGGCGGTGGCGCCTGCAAAGCGCCCGCTGCGCCCTCGGCCCAGCCCGCAGCCCCGTCGATCATGGTCGGCGCTGCGCCCCCTTGCGCATGCACCATGGCCGCACCCTCCAGGCCTGCAGCCGGCGCCGACAGCGCTGCTGCGGACGCCAGGCCAGAGGCGGCTGCGGCCGTGGACACCGTCGTCATCTCCGGGGGCAGGTCCTTGACCTCAACCACTTGGGCCGGCGCCATGACCGTCAGCCAGTGGCACATGTTCTCCAGCTGGCGTACGTTGCCCGGGAAATCGAAGGCCGAAAACGCCTGCATCGCCGCTTCGCTCAGGCGCTTGGCCTCCACGCCCAAGTCCCTGGCGCTGCGCTGCAGAAAGTAGCGCGCCAGCGTCGGCACGTCTTCTCGGCGCTCGCGCAGGGGCGGCAGGCGCAGGCGGATCACGTTGAGCCGGTGGAACAGGTCTTCGCGGAACGCACCCTGGCGCACCCGCTCTTCCAGGTTTTGGTGGGTGGCGGCGATCACGCGAACCTGGCTGCGCAAGGGCTGATGCCCACCCACGCGGTAGAACTGGCCATCGGACAGCACCCTGAGCAGACGGGTCTGTAGGTCAAAGGGCATGTCCCCGATTTCGTCGAGGAACAGGGTGCCGCCCTCGGCCTGCTCAAAGCGCCCCCGGCGCATGGCTTGCGCACCCGTGAAGGCGCCACGCTCGTGGCCGAAGAGCTCGCTTTCGAGCAGGTCTTTGGGAATAGCGGCCGTGTTGATGGCCACAAACGGGCCGGCTGCACGCGGGCTGTGCTTGTGCAGGGCACGCGCCACCAGCTCTTTGCCCGAGCCACTCTCGCCGGTGATCATCACCGTCACATGGCTTTGGCTGAGACGGCCGATGGCCCGGAACACATCCTGCATCGCCGGTGCCTGACCCAGGATCTCGGGGGACTCGTCGGCACCCCCCTCCGCCACCGCTTCACGGCGGCTCTCGTCCACCGCCCGGCGCACCAGCTCCACCGCACGCGGAATGTCGAAGGGCTTGGGCAGGTACTCAAACGCACCGCCCTGGAAAGCCGACACCGCGCTGTCCAGGTCTGAAAACGCGGTCATCACGATCACCGGAAGGCCGGGCATGCGGGCCTTGACCTGGGTCAGCAGGTCCAGCCCTGACCCACCCGGCATGCGGATGTCGCTGACCAAGACCTGCGGGCTGTCTGTCTCCAAAGCCGCCAACACGTCCCGAATCTGGCTGAAGCTGCGCACCGGCAGTTGCTCACGCGCCAGCGCCCTTTCCAGGACAAATCGGATCGACTGGTCGTCATCAACGATCCAGATGGATTTCATCAATAGCCCAGTCTTAAGGCAGTGGAACCAAAATCTTGAACACCGTCCGGCCCGGCCCGCTCTCACATTCGATCGTGCCCTGGTGTTGCTGCACGAAGGTCTGCGCCAGCGTCAGCCCCAAGCCCGAACCGCCATCACGACCCGACACCAGTGGGAAGAAGATGCGGTCCAGGAGTTCCTCGGGGATGCCCGGTCCGTTGTCTTCGATATGCAATTCCAGTGCCAGACGCCAACGGCGCTTGCCCACGGTCACCTGACGCAGGGCACGGGTTCTCACCAAGATGCGGGCCTGGCCTTGCGCCCGCTGCGCTTCCAGTGCCTGGGCCGCATTGCGCACGATGTTCAGGACCACCTGGATCATCTGCTCCAGGTCGCCGCGAAACTCCGGCAGCGAAGCGTCGTAGTCGCGCACCACCTCCAGGCCCTGCGCGAACTCGGACATGATGAGCACCCTCACGCGCTCGCACACCTCGTGGATGTTGACGTCTCCCACCACCCGCGCCTGGCGGTGCGGAGCCAGCAGGCGGTCCACCAGGTGCTGCAGGCGATCAGCCTCGTTGACGATGACGGTGGTGTACTCGGCCAGGTCCTCGCGGCCTTCAATCTCCATGGCCAGCAGTTGCGCCGCGCCCCGGATACCGCCCAAGGGGTTCTTGATTTCGTGGGCCAGGTTGCGGATGAGCTCTTTGGTGGCTTGCGCCAGGTCCAGCACGCGGTCCTCGCGGTCCTGCCGGGTCTGCTGCCGTATCTCCACCAACTGGACCAGCATCTGCCCGCTGCCGTCCTGCAGTGCAGTGACGAAGACGTGTACGGGCAAGGGCTCCAGGCCCGTGGGCGCGCCCAGCAGGCCGCGGCGCAACAGGCCTTCGAAGCGCCCCGTGGCGAATTCGTTGCGCGCCACGGACTCCAGGCTCTCCTGCAAGGGCATGGGGTCGACCAGCCAATCAAGCAGTGAGCCGCGCATCAGGCTGCGCCTGGAAACCCCCACCACGTCTTCGAAACAGGCGTTGGCAAACAAACAGCGCCCGGTGCGGTCGGCCACCGCCACCAGCGTGACCAAGAGGTCAAAGGCCGCCCAGGCGCCGTGCGCCGGGTAGGACGGGGGCGGCTGCGTGGTCGCGTTCATGGTGGCCTCAACGCAGGCGTGCCAGCTCCCGCCGGATCGCTTCGATGTCCGACTCCACACGGCGGACATGGGCCGCATCGGTCGCCGAGCGCTCCCCGCGGACGGTGCCAGCGCTCTTGAGGGCATCCTGCAAGCGCCCCTCCTCGCGGCGGAGTTCGGCCTCGAGAATGCGGCGCGCCTCGGCATCGCGAAGCCGCTGTTCATCGGCCCGCACCCGAGCATCGGCAACCGTGCCGGCCTGGGCCGAAGCGGGAACACCGAGGCTTGCAGCACCGGTGCCGCCGGGCGCGGCTGCCGTTGCTGAGCGGGGCGCGGCGCTGGGCGCCTGGGCCACGGGAAGGTCGCTCACAGGCTTGCAATTGCGGCTGCGGACCTCCTGCGGGGACAGGTTGTCGGCGTAGAGCACCGGCGGTCCGGGGCAACGCATCACCACCGGCGCACGGGCCGGCATGCTGGCCGATGCGCCTGCCGAAGCACCGGTGGGCACACCAGCCGACTGCGCCTGCACCGGGGCAAGCCACGCAGCGCAGCAACTTGCAAGGACCAAGCGTGGCAGGTTCATTCGAACATTATGAAGCAGGCCACCGCGCCCGAACGCCGGACCTGCGGTCACAAAAAAAAAGAGCGGCCCAAGGGCCGCTCATGCATGGGAACGCTGCGCCGGGACAGCCCGACGCGGTGCTCACAGGCTGTAGTACATGTCGAATTCCACCGGGTGGGTGGCCATGCGGAACCGGGTGACTTCCTGCATCTTGAGGTCGATGTAGGCGTCGAGGTAGGCATCGGTGAACACGCCGCCCTTGGTCAGGAAGGCACGGTCCTTGTCCAGGTACCCCAAAGCCTGATCCAGGCTGTGGCACACGGTGGGGACCTTGGCGTCCTCTTCCGGGGGCAGGTGGTACAGATCCTTCGTGGCGGCTTCGCCCGGGTGGATCTTGTTTTCCACGCCATCCAGGCCGGCCATCAACAGGGCTGCGAAGGCCAGATAGGGGTTGGCCATGGGATCGGGGAAACGCGCTTCGATGCGGCGGCCCTTCGGGTTGGCCACATACGGAATGCGGATCGACGCCGAGCGGTTGCGCGAGCTGTAGGCCAGCTTCACCGGCGCCTCAAAGCCCGGCACCAAACGCTTGTAGCTGTTGGTGGTCGGGTTCGTAATGGCGTTCAGCGCACGGGCGTGCTTGATGATGCCGCCGATGTAGTACAGCGCGAAGTCACTCAGGCCTGCATAGCCGTCACCGGCGAACAGGTTCTTGCCATCCTTCCACACGGACTGGTGCACGTGCATGCCGCTGCCGTTGTCGCCCACCAGGGGCTTGGGCATGAAGGTGGCGGTCTTGCCGTATGCGGCAGCCACGTTGTGGATCACGTACTTCTGCAGTTGCAGCCAGTCGGCGCGCTCGGTCAGCGTACTGAACTTGGTGCCGATTTCCATCTGACCGGCGTTGGCCACTTCGTGGTGGTGCACCTCAACAGGAATGCCCAAGGCCTCGAGGATCAGGCACATCTCCGAGCGCATGTCTTGGCCGGAATCCACCGGGGGCACGGGGAAGTAGCCGCCCTTGACGCTGGGCCGATAGCCCTTGTTGCCATGCTCGTAGTTCTTGCCGGTGTTCCAGGCGGCTTCCTCGGCTTCAATCTCGAAGAAGGCCCCGCCCATCTCGTTGCCCCAGCGCACGCTGTCAAAGATGAAGAACTCGGGCTCGGGACCGAAGTAGGCGGCATCACCCAAGCCCGAGGCGCGCATGTAGGCCTCTGCACGCTTGGCCAGAGAACGCGGATCACGCTCGTAGGGCTTGCCGTCGCTGGGCTCGATGACGTCGCAGGTCAGGATCAGGGTCGGCTCTTCGAAGAACGGGTCGATGTTGGCCGTGTTGGCATCGGGCATCAGCAGCATGTCCGATGCTTCAATGCCCTTCCAGCCGGCGATGGAGGAGCCGTCGAAGGCGTGGCCCGAGGTGAACTTGTCCTCATCGAAATGGGACACGGGCACCGAGACGTGCTGCTCCTTGCCGCGGGTATCGGTGAATCGGAAGTCAACGAACTTGACGTCGTTGTCCTTCACCATCTTCATCACGTCGGCGACGCTCTTGGACATGGGGTTTTCTCCTGGGGGCTTTCGGGTTCAGTTGAAGCGGGCCCCTTCTGAGGGCCTGCTGAGTGCCATCAACTCGCGCACGCGGAACTTTAGCAGGGACCATGCCAGATCCCGGGGTAATCCCCGGGTTTCGCACCCCAGGGAGGCATTGCAGTGGGTCGCGGCCAAGTCCACTATTTTGGTGCACTCAAAGACTAACGCACCACTTCTGGGCCCAAAGACGCTCTGAAGTGGTGCAACTTGCCCTTCAGAGCAGCGAACGCCTCCAGGCTGGCCGCCTCAGACCCCTTGACGCCCAGCTCGATGTGACGCCCCCACTGGGGGTGGTCCACGCTGGGCAGGCTGAACACCTTGATGCCCGGGTGCTCGACCTCCAGGGCCTCCATCAAAGGGGTCAGGCTGGCTTCCATCGCGCCGAACACGATCACCGAGCGCTCCGTTTGGCGCTGGGCCCCATGCAGGTGGGCATAAGGGCCGTCAAGCAGGCTTTCAATCATCGGCCACGCCATCACCGGGAAGCCCGGTACAAAGTGCAGGTGGCCCAGGCTGAAGCCGGGGATCTTGTTGTACGGGTTTGCAATGATGTCGGCGCCCACCGGAAACACACCCATGTTCAGGCGATGCACGTTGTCCGCGCGGTCAGGTTCGAACGCCACCCCCTGCTCGGCCGCGACATCCTTCATCCGCTCCAGGATCAGGGCCTTGGCCGTCGGGTGCAGCGCCAGGCCCAAGCCCAAGGCGGCCGCCGCGCACTGCCGCGTATGGTCATCCGGGGTGGCCCCAATACCGCCGCAGGAGAACACCACGTCACCGCTGGCCTGTGCGTCTCGGATCACAGCCGTGATGCGCTCACGCTCGTCCCCCACGTAGCGGGCCCAGCTCAGCCGAAGCCCTCGGGCGGTCAAGAGTTCGATGACCTTGGGCAGGTGCTTGTCCTGGCGCTTACCCGAGAGGATTTCGTCGCCCACGATGATGAGTCCGAAGTTCATGGCTGTGAAGAGGCTGGGGGCTGTGGTGATGGGGCGGTGGCGGGCGCTGCCGGGTCCACCACGGCCGCACCGGTGGGCAAGGGGTCCAACAGTTCGCCTTCGGTGGCCAACCTGTGGCGCTGCAAAGCAGCCAGGAGGTAATGTGCGAACCACAGGGAGGTGAGTGCAAACACAGCGGTGTACAGCCAGATGGAGGCCACCATCACCAACGGAGCCAACACCAAGGTCAGTGCGCTGAACACCCATACCGCACCCGGTGCAGCGCCCAGCAGGCCCGACGCCACGCCGATACCCAGGAGTGACCAACGGTGCTGCTTCATCAGGGCAGCGCGCTCTTGCGGCGTGGCGTGGTCGGCCAAGACGTCAAAGCTCATCACCTGCATGGCCAGCCAGCCCCACACCAGTGGCGGCACCAGCAGCACCAGGGGCGGAATCAGCCACAACGGCGTGGAAACCAACAACACCAGAACCGCCAACGCCGACAGCCCCAGCGAACGCGACACCGACCACCACACCGGCGAGCCCTTGCGGCGCTCGAGGTGTGCAAACCGCCGTTGCGCCACCAGCTTCACCAGGGACGGCGTCATGAATTGCGCCACCACCATCAGGCACGCCACCACCAAGACCGGCACCACCGCCGCCACCAGCATCAAGGGCGCGAGCACCGCCTTGAAGCTTGGCGCGCCAATGGCTTCCAACCACTTTAAGGCCGCCGCCAGCAAGGCCGACAATTCCAAGGCTTCGCGAACCCAGGCCACCGCCTGTTCCCAAAACGCCCAGGCAAGGACGCCGCTAAAGGCCATCAGCATCAACAAGGGCAGCAGCGACAGTGCCACCACCCGCGGCATGAAACAGTAGGCCAAGGACCGTGCCAAGGCATCGAAGACCGCCGTCATGCGCGGCCCCACAGCCGCATCAAGCCCAGCCACTGCTGAGCCCAGAAGCCCTGACCATAGTCGCGCCCACCGTGCTGTGCAAGCTGGTCACGCAGGCCGGTGGCTGCGAAACCGGGCTGGTGGTCGGCGGTGCCGAAGAGCTGGTCCCACCAGGGAAACAACACGCCGTAGTTTGAGCCCCGCACCGCGCTTGCACGCTGGCCGTGAAAGGCTTCCATCGGCTCGATGGCGTGGTGCCGGCGGTGGAACCGAGGGCTCACCAATAGACGGTCCCCCCAGCGCCCAAACGACCAGCGCAGGTTGGCGTGCGACAGGTTTTCCAGCAGCTGCATCACCACCACCAAGGCCACGAACTGCGCAGGGGCCACCCCCACGATCAGCCCCACGAAGACGAAGACGCCGTCGTGGATCACATCGTCCAAAAGGTGGTTGCGGTTGTCGGTCCAGGCCGTCATGTGGCGCTGGCTGTGGTGCAGTGCATGCAGCTGCCACCACCAAGCCCAGCGGTGCTGCAGCCAGTGCATCAACCAGCCCAGGAAGTCAAACACCACCAGGTAGATCAAGAACGACACCCAGGCCACATCGGTGACGCCGGGCCACAGTGCATCCAGGTGCCAGCTCGGCAGCCCCCAGGTGCGCAACAGGCCCAGCCCACTGCTCCACAGGGGCTCCAGGCTGATGAACAAGGCCGCGCGAAACAGTCCCAGCCGGTGCAGTGCGGTGTAGATGACGTCGGGCCTGATGGCAGCCCACACCGCCGCACGTTCCTGCGGGGCTACGGCCTCGGCCGGCCACCAACGCTCCAGGGGCACCAACACCAAGGCCACGATGGCCAACTGCACCACCCCCAGCATGAGCCAGAGCGCCCCTACATAGCCTTCCTCGATCTGGGCGTCCAGACCCACGGCCAGCATCAGGGGCATGATGAGCTGCTCAAACACCCCTTGCTGCAACGCGTCCCACCACTCCATCGTTATGGCCTCAACTGCTCCATTGGTGCGGGGCGCGCAAAGGCAGCGCCGTGCACCGGGTGATCGCGCAAGGTTCTGAAGCAAAAGCCCCGGGCCTTCAAGCCTCGGACCAGCGGCTCCAAAACGGCCGGTGCCCAGGGGTCCTTGCGGTCCCAAATGCCCAGGTGTGCCACCAGCACGTCCCCTGTGCGAATGTCACGCAGGGCCTTGTTCAGCAATTGTTCGTTGGGAAATCGCACGCTGTCGAGTTCGTCACCCAGAAACCCTGCTGGCGACCACCCCACGTGCTCAAAGCCACAGGCGCGTGCGGCTTCGCGCAGCCCCTCGTGGGTGCGTCCGGCAGGCGCACGGAAGGCCGCCGCCATGCGGTGTCCGGTCATGTCCAGCAGGCGCTGCGCCGGCTTGCGCAGCTGCTCGCAGTAGGCCTGAGCATCGGCCACGATCACCTGCCCACGCTGGGGGCCTTGGGTGACCTTGAAGCGCCAGGGGCCTAAACCGGTATCCCCCTGTGGCACCAAGACCCAATGGTCCCAGGTGTGTGAGGCAAACGCGTGGCCTTCGGCCACCCGGGCACGCCACCAGGGCGCCCATTGGTCGTCCAGGCTGTGGCCTGCGGTCTGGGTGCGTTCGCGGGCCAGGAAGAAGGTGGCGGGGACCTCATGGCGCTTGAGCACATCGGCCACCACATCCGCCACACCCATGTGGCCGGTGTCGAAGGTCAGGTACACGGGCTTCGGACAAGCCCAGGCCACCCCGCAAAGGCTCAGCAGCCACACCACCATGGCACGCCAAGGGTGGCTGGCATGGGGGATCAGGCGCACCAGCTGCTCCGTTACACGCGCTTGGCGTGGGCCAGGGTCCACACCCCGTGCGGCGAACGACCCACCGGCACCTGGCGAACGATGCGTTTGTCTTGCGCGTCGATGTAGGTCAGCTTGCGGGCCCATCGCGAGGTCACCAAGAGGGTGCGGTGATCGGCCAGGAACTCCATGCAGTCGGGGCCACCGGGGGCTGCGTATTGCTCAACCACCGTCAGCGACTGGGTGTCGATCAGGCTGATGGTGTTGGCCACCCGGTTGCTGACAAAGACATGCCGCTGGTCGCCCTTGGCGCGAAAGGCGTGAGCCCCTTTGCCGGTGGTGATGCGTTTGATGAGCTTGGGGGTGGCGCCACTGACGTCGTAGGCCTCCACCACATCGGCGCCCGTCATGCCGATCAGCAGCGTGCGGTCGTCGGCCGTCAGGTACAGGTCGGCCGGCATGCGGCCAATGGGCACCGTGTAGCGAAGCGCCTGGGTGGCCAGGTCCAGGGCCACCAACTGGTCGCTGTCCTGCAAGGTGACGTACACCACCCTGCTGTGGCTGTCGATCATCAGGTGGCTGGGGGTTTTGGACGCGTGCACCCGCTTGGCCAAGGCCAAGGGAGCTTGCGCGTTCTGCGGCTGCCAGCGGTAAACATCGATGTGGTCGAGTCGGTTGGCCGCCGTCACAAACCACTTCATGTCCGGCGAAAAACGCAGGTGGTAAGGGTCCACGATCTGGCGCACCGTTCGTTGAACCTGTGCGGTGATCGGGTCGATAAAGGTCAGCGAATCGGAGGCTGCATTGGCCACGATGACACTCATCTCGTCGGGCGTGAGGTAGAGGTGGTGCGGCTCTTTGCCCGTGGCCACGCGCTGTCGTTCGCTGTGGGTGACCGGGTCGATCACGCTCACATCGGCGTCCAGCGAATTCAGCACAAAGATCGGCGTGGGGGCAGCCGCCTTGGGCTGCGCCCAAGCACACACCGGAACGCCGGCCGCCACGCCAGCCGAAACAGCAGCAGACTTCAGCAGCTCGCGCCGCGTCTTCACGAAGCTCATCAACCGACCACGCTCATTCGTCGTCACCGAAGATGCCGCCCAAGACAGCCCCGCCGGCCACGGCACCCAGAACCGAGCCCTGCTCCTTGGAGCCACCCATCTGCGGAGCCGCAGCGAAGATGCGCGAAGCCAAACGCGAGAACGGAATGCTTTGCAGCCAAACGGTCCCAGGGCCGGTCATCTTGGCGAAGAACAGCCCTTCCCCGCCGAACAGCGCCGTCTTGATCTTGCCCACGTACTGGATCTCAAAGTTCACGTTGGGCGTGTAGGCCACCACGCAACCCGTGTCGATGAACAGCGTTTGGCCGGGCTGCAGTTCGCGCCGGATCACGGTACCGCCCGCATGCACAAAGGCCATACCGTCGCCCTCCAGGCGCTGCATGATGAAGCCCTCACCGCCGAAGAATCCCACCGAAAGCTTCTGCTGGAAGTGAATGCCCAGCGAAACCCCGCGCGCGGCGCACAAGAAGGAGTCCTTTTGGCAGATCAGCATGCCGCCCAACTGCTTGAGGTCCATCGGCAGGATCTTGCCCGGATACGGCGCCGCAAACGCCACGCGCTGCTTGCTTGAGGCGTTGTTGGAGTAGACGGTGGTGAACAGGGACTCGCCCGTGATCAGCCGCTTGCCCGCCCCCAGCAGCTTGCCGAAAAAGCCCGTTTGCTGCGGGCTGCCGTCACCGAAGATGGTGTCCATGGCGATACCCGCTTCCATGAACATCATGCTGCCGGCCTCGCCGATGGCCGCCTCGCCCGGGTCGAGTTCGACCTCCACGAGTTGCATCTCCGAACCCTTGATCTCGAAATCCACCACGTCCATGCCCATCTTGTGCGCTCCGAATTGATGTCGGGCACCGCCCGACGCAGCCGGAAATGGTACCGAATCCCCGTGACGGCCGATGTCCCACCGCATAATTCCGCCATGAGCGAGCAGCTTGGACCGCGCCCCTCCGACCGTCATGTACAGTCGTTTGCCCGGGGTTTGCAGGTCATCCGCAGCTTTGATGCAGCCCACGGTGCCCTGACCCTGTCTGAGGTGGCCGCCCGCACGGGGCTGACCCGCGCGGGTGCGCGGCGCATCCTGCTGACCCTGCAAGGGTTGGGCTATGTGCAGGCCGACGGCCGACACTTCCGGCTGACGCCTCGGATCCTGGAGCTGGGCTTTGCCTACCTGAGCTCACAACCGCTTTGGCACCTGGCTGAACCGGTGATGCAGCGCCTGGCCGAGACCGTTCACGAGAGCTGTTCCATGGCGGTCTTGGATGGACCCGAAATCGTGTACCTGTTGCGCGTTCCGGCGCGGCGAATCATGAGCATCAACCTGGGTGTCGGAAGCCGCTTGCCAGCCTACTGCACCTCCATGGGTCGGGTGCTCCTGGGCGGCTTGGGCGAACAAGAGCGGCACGCCACACTGGCCGGTGCTTTGCGGGGTGAAACGATGCTGCCTCCGCGCACGCCGGCGACCCTGGTCGGTCTTCCCGAGGTGATGCGGGCCATCGACCAAGCCCGTGAGCAGGGCTGGTGTCTGGTGGTCGATGAACTGGAGCGGGGCTTGACCTCCCTGGCCGCTCCCATCGAAGACCGCAACGGACGGATCGCGGCGGCCCTGAACATCAGCACACACTCCGCGGCCTCGCGTGAGTCCCTCCTGACCCAAGCCTTGCCCGCCCTGCGTGTGGCCGCGCGCGAGATCTCCGACCTCTTGAGCCGAACGGGGCACTGAGCCCAAGCCTCCACGACGCAGCCCCTGGACCCTTTGGATGTTGTCACCATGACCCTTGCCTGAGACGATCAAGCCCTTTACCGCTGGCGGCACCCTCAACCGGGCCGGCTGGCATGCCCTGGCTCACCTGCCCACCGCTGGTGGTGCGCCGTTTTGGGCCGATGTCCAAATCCTGCGGCAGCCCCTGGCCTTCACGCGGACGGTGCAAGGTCAAATGGGCCCGGTGGCCCGCACGGTGATCGGTGGGCAACCGCAGGTGCTGCTGCTGAGCGCCAGCGCGCTGGAAACCGTGCTGTTGGACCGGGACCGGGTGTTCAGTGCCAAGGGCGGCTGGTCGTCGCTGCTGGGCGGTCTGTTCCCACGTGGCCTGCTGCTGCGCGACGGGGAGGAGCACCGCCACCACCGCCGCCTCCTGCTGCCTTCCATGAAGCGCGAAGCCTTGGAGGGTTACTTGCAGCGCATGGTGGATCCGGTGCAAATCGCGGTGTCGCAGTGGTTGCAGGCCGGGCGGCTGCCGGGATTGGGTCTTCCGGCCATGCGCCACCTGGCGCTGTCGCGCGCTGCAGACCTGTTGCTGGCCCTGAACGATGGCCGCGAGGTGGCGCGTGCCGAGCGCGATTTCGGTCAGCTGGTCGAGGCCTCGACGGCCCTGCTGAGGCTGCCCTTCATTGGGCGACGCTGGTCACGCGGGCTGAAGGCGCGCGGCCGCCTGGTGGCCCAGCTCTTGGCGCTGACACGTACGCGGCGCACGCAACCCGGCCCAGACCTGTTGAGCCAGCTGGTGCAGGCGCGAGACGAAGAGGGCCGTCAGCTGCAGGACGACGAAGTCGTGGACCATCTGGTGTTCCTGATGATGGCCGCTCACGACACCACCGCCAGCGCGCTCACCTCAGCCCTGTCCTTTCTGGCCCAACACCCCGAGTGGCAAGAACGGTTGCGCCGCGAATTGCGCGAGGAGGACCCCTCGCAAGACCTCATGGGCCGCCTGGCCTCTCGTTGCCAAATGGGCGGTGTGATCCGCGAGGTGCTGCGCCTGCATCCACCAGTGGCCTTCCTTCAGCGGCAGACCTTGGCCGACGTGGTGGTCGATGGCGTGCCGCTTCCGCGCGGCGCCCTGCTCAGCCTGGTGCCCTTGCATGTGCAGCGAGACCCCCAATGGTGGCCCGATCCCGATGCGTTCAAGCCCGAGCGTCACCTGCAAGCACCCGCACCCCACCCCTATGCCTGGACGCCCTTTGGAGGCGGCGCGCACCTGTGTCTGGGCCTGCACTTGGCCGAGGCTCAGATGCGCTTGGTCCTGGGCGAGTTGCTGGGGCGGGCCGAGCTTCAATGGCCCGCAGGGTTGGCGCCTTCCTGGCGCCACGCCCCCATCACCCATCCGGCTACGCGGGCGCCGCTCAAGCTCGCGCCGCTGCACTGAACGAACCCCGCAGCAACGCAGCGCCGGCCCATGCCCTGAACACGCAGATCGCTGGAGCGCGGGCCTTGGTCCCCCACGCCTTCTGCTCGCACGCGCCCCTGGTCTGTGGCGACCCACTCGAGCACCCCCTGGGGAGCGAAGTGCCAACCGGTTGACCTTGCTGTCCATGCGTCCCAACATGCTCATGCACCTGCTCCCGTTTGGGTTTGAAGGAGCCCGCATGATGGGCCGTGAACACACCAGGGCGGCTGCGCAAAATCAAGGCCTGTGCGCCGGCGGTACGCGCCGCCGTGTACCGAACCGCACCCCGCCTAGCGCAGGGCCTGCACCACCGCCTCCCCTGCGGCCAGACAGGCGGTCAGGCCCGGTGACTCGATGCCATACAGACCCACCCAGCCAGCCACACCGTGAAGCGCCGGGGCGCTGATGGTGAAGTCGGCTGCGGGCGATCCGGGCCCCACCGTCTTGGGCCGCACACCGGTGTAAGCCGGTAGCAGCGCACCCTGCGGCAGGTCCGGCCAGTAGCGCCGAATGTCGCGCTCGAAGGCGCTGCGCCGGCGCTCGTCAACGCTGTAGTCCAGGCCCAGTTCATCGGGCGTGCAGCCCTCTTGAGCAGCTTGCGTGGCCGCCAACCACTCCACATCAGGCCCAAACCGCGCCTGCCCACCCAGGTCCAGGGTGAGGTGGGTTCCCAAACCGGCGGCGGTGTGCACGGGGTATACCAGCCGAGAAAACGGCGCCCGGCCCTGAAGGCTGAAGTAATGGCCCTTGCACCAGTGCATGTGCGGAACACTGGATGCGGGCACCCCCTGGATGCGGCGCGCCACGGCGGCTGCGGTCAAGCCCGCTGCGTTGACCACCGTGCGTACGCGCAGACGCATGGGCTCTTGCCCCCCCACCGCCAAGGCCAGGGAACCGTCGCCCAAGACCTCACCACCCACCACTGGGCTGCACAGCGCCAGCTGCGCGCCGTGCGCCTGTGCCTGCCCCAGCAGGGCCGTCATCAAGGCATGGCTGTCAATGATGCCGGTGCGCGGCGAGTACAGGGCCGACACTGCCCGCAAAGCCGGCTCCATGGCCCTGGCTTGTGCCCCCTCGAACAGCTCAAGGCCTTGCACGCCGTTGGCCTGAGCCTGCGCACACAGCCGTTCAAGCGCCGCCCGCTCGGCCTCTTCGGTGGCCACCACCAACTTTCCGGTCAGGCGATGCGCCACGCCACATTGCCGCGCAAACTCCACCAACAAGGCCCGGCCCCGCACACACCACTGTGCCTTGAGCGAACCCGTGGGGTAGTAGAGGCCCGCATGCAAGACCTCACTGTTGCGAGAACTGACACCGGTGCCAAAGGCGTTCTGCGACTCCAGGATCAAGACATCGCGGCCCTCCATGGCCAGGGCGCGCGCCACCGCCAAACCCACAGCCCCCGCACCGATGACCACCACGTCGACGTCTTCGCTGTCCATCCAACACACCCACCCAAACGCCTACCCAAACAACCGTCGCCCCGCACCACGCAAGTCCCTCAACCACCGGCGAGGTGAACGGAGCGCCCACCCGACCCTGTCAGGCAAAGGTCCCCGCCCAGGTCACCACGCGCCCGCCCGTGCCCAACTTGAATCGGGCCAGGCCCGGATTGCTGAGCGTGTTCACACCGCCCAGGTCCAACTGCTGTACACCTCGCTCGGCCAACAGTGCGCAGGCGCGCCACATGAGCAGGTTGTGTGCGCTGTGCTCACGCCCGATGTCATCGGACCAGCCCAAGTGGTACGTGGCCGTGCGCCCGTGCACCAGGAACATCATGCCCGCGCATCGCTGGTTCTGCAGTTCAGCCGACAGCGTCAGCAGCGCCTGAGAGGGCTTGCGCTGGGCGCTTTGGAAGGCACCCACAAATCCCACCGGCAGACTCAGATAGCCCCGCGCCTTGCGCTGCGAGGCCTCGGCCTGAACCAACCAGCCGTAATCGCTGGCCTTGCTGCCGCACACCCGAACCTTCAAGGGGCTGCGCTCGGCCACATGCAGTCGGTTGCGCCAGCGTTGCTCCAGCGCTGCGCGCCGCTCAGACTCGGGGGCCCTGAGGTCCAGCAACACGGTGGAGCGGCCCGTGGCCAGGCGCCTGCGGTGGGCCAGGGCATGCGCCAACGGCTCCCCCTGCGCCAGCCCAAGCCGGACATCACTGGCCGGGCTGAACAGGGCCATGCGCGGCCGGCGCAGTGGCAGGGTGCGGCGCATCAGGTCCACCGCTGCGCGTTGTTGTGGCAGTGCAAGCTCGCTGGCCCAGACCGGCCCGCCCTGACAGAAGCTGAAGCGAACAAACCAAGGCAGCCGCTGCACGATGAACTGCGCTGCCCCCAACCAGGGCGACTTGATCGAGGCCTCCTGCGTGACCACAGCCCTCAGGCAGGGCACGCCCAAGGCCATCATGGCCTCGCCATAGGCCCAGGACTGCGCCAAGCCGGCCCAGCCATCGTCGGCGAATGCCTCCCAACTGTGCCGGTCTTCAGGATGCCAATGCACGTGCATCCCGTGATTACACTCGAAACGATGGACCCCGCCCAAGCGCCTGCAAAACCGAACCCGTCCAGCCCGCCGGTGGAAACGGGCAAGGGCACGGTCATGGGCCTGCGCCTTCCGGGGGAACGCCTCACAGCGGCCGGCTGGGCCACCCTGTTGGCCGTGTTTATGCTGCCGGTGCTGGGTGTGGGCCTGCTGTTGGACGCTTTGGTGCAGCTGATCTGGGGCTGGTGCCTGGGCGTGTGGTGCTGGTTCTAGCCCCCTGGCCTCAGGCCAGGCGGGCCCGCAGCCAGGGGCTCACCCGGTAGCGCTCTCCTCGGTAGTGCGCATCCAGTCGGTCCAGCAGAGCCACCACGCCGTCCACACTCCAGGCCCTGAGCCACTCGAACGGGCCTGCGGGGTAGTTGACGCCCAGCTTCATCGCGGCATCGGCCCCTTCGACGGTGCACACACCCTGGTGCACCGCGTCAGCGGCTTCATTGATCAACATGGCCATGGTGCGGGCCACGACCAGCCCCGGCGTATCAGCGATCTCATGGGGCTCCAGCCCCTGGCTCATCAGGTGGGCCACCGCCACCGCGCGCTGCTTCGGGCTCAAGCCCAGCGCGGTGGCAAATGCGAGCGCTGGGGCGCGGGTGCTGCCGGCCGCAGCCGGCGGCCTGCCCACCAGGCGGTCATACACCACCACGGCGGTTGTTCCCAACTCGCGCGCCCACTCCCGCGCCGTGCGGCCGTCGGTGGGCAGGATGTGCACGCCCTGCACCACCACCCCGCCATGCCGCTCATCGGCCACCGCGCGCGCGGCCGCCGAGGCCGCCATCGGGTCGGCCATTACCACGGGCAAGGCCGGTACGCCTTCGGGGTAGCGATAGAAGCCCCGGCCGCTCTTGCGGCCCAGCAGACCGCCCTCCACCCGCTCCCGCTGCACCAAAGACGGCATGTAGCGCTTGTCGTAGAAGTTGGCTTCGTACACGGAGGTCGTCACGGCGAAATTGGTGTCGTGGCCAATCAGGTCCATGAGCTCGCAGGGGCCCATGCGAAAACCCACCGCCTTCAGACAAGCGTCCAAAAGTTCGGGGGCGCCCGACTGCTCCTGCAAGAGAGCCAGTGTTTCGGCGTAGTAAGGCCGCGCGATGCGGTTGACGATGAAGCCCGGGGTGCTCTTGGCGTGCGCCGGCACCTTGCCCCACACCTGGCTCAACTCGAAGATGGCCTGCGCCACCAATGGGTCGGTGTGAAGCCCGGAGACCACCTCCACCAACTTCATCAGCGGTACGGGGTTGAAGAAGTGCATGCCCACCAGACGCTCGGGATGCTTCAATCCATTGGCAATGGCCGTCACCGAGATGGAGGACGTGTTGGTGGCCAGCACGCAGTCCTGGCTGACCCTGGATTCAAGCTCCTGAAACAGCGCGCGCTTGACCTCCAGCTTCTCCACGATGGCTTCCACCACCAGCCCCAGACCGGAATCCGCCAGGGCATCCAAAGAAGAAACCGGCACGATGCGCGCCAGTGCGCCTTCGCAAGCCTGGGCCGTGAGTTTTCCCTTGGCCACCAGACCCTGCAGCGTGGACGCCAATTTGGCTTTCGCTTCCACGGCCGCACCTTCGCGAGCGTCGTGCAAGAACACCTGCTGCCCAGACCCTTGCATCGACTGCGCAGCCACCTGTGCAATGCCCGCGCCCATGATGCCGGCGCCCACCACCAGCACGCTCTTTGAACTCAAGTCCATAAGTTTCTCAACTCAGTGCCTCAACCCATCAAAAAAGGCACCGAAGTGCCCCTTCCCCTTGACCCGCCGGTCAATACGTCTCCAGGTGCAAACGCCCCTGCCTATTCATCTCGGCGCCTACCGCATCCCAGTCCAGGCCGGCAGCCTTGGCCACATCGTGCAAGGCCAGCACCACGCCCTCTTCCATGGCCTTGAGGCCACACACATAGAAGTAGGCGTTCGGGTCGGCCAGCAACTTGGCCAGGTCGGCCGCACGCTCGCGCATGGCGTCCTGCACATACGTCTTGGGCTGGCCCGGTGTGCGGCTGAACGCCAGGTTGATGTCGATGAAATCATGCGGCAGGGATTGAAGCGGCCCGAAGTAGGGCAACTCCTCTTTCGTGCGTGCACCGAAAAACAGCATCAGCTTGCCGCCCTCGAACTTGCCCGATGCCCGAAGGCGCCGGCGCCACTCCGTCATGGCCCGCATCGGTGCACTGCCCGTTCCGGTGCAGATCATCACCACATGGCTCTTGGGGTGGTTGGGCATCAGGAAGCTCGAACCGAAAGGTCCGATCACCTGCACCTGGTCGCCCACCTTCAGGTCGCACATGTAGTTGCTGCCCACGCCGCGCACGGGCTTGCCCTGGTGGTCTTCCAGCACGCGCTTGATGGTCAGCGACAGGTTGTTGTAGCCCGGACGTTCGCCGTTGCGCGGCGAAGCGATCGAATACTGGCGTGCATGATGCGGCTTGCCGCGCTCATCGAGGCCCGGCGGAATGATGCCGATGGACTGGCCTTCCAACACCGGAAAGGGCATGGCGCCAAAGTCCAGCACGATGTGGTGGGTGTCGTAGTCCTTGCCCACTTCTGTGACCCGCACGTTGCCGGTGACGGTGGCCGTGACCGTCTTCTCAGCAGCCTTGGGGCCGTACAGATTGGTGTAGGGGTGCGCGGCCGACCACGGTGCGATGGTGGAGCCGTACTGCGCGCTGTTGAAGCCGCTTTGCTGGGCAGGGTCGGCCTTGGCCGGTGCGGGCTGTGTCGAAGCCGCACCCTCCGCGCCTTGCGCATCCGCATGCGAACCCGCGCCCGCAGCCTGCAGCTCGGTTTCGCTCAGTTCTCCGGGCAAAACATCCCAGGTCAATTGCTCGGCCACGCTGTAGGCCCTGACCTTGGGCATGTTGCGCCAGTTGTCAATCGAACCCGTGGGGCAAGGTGACACGCAGTCCATGCACAGGTTGCACTTCTCAGCGTCCACCACATAGTTGCGTGAGTCATGGGTGATGGCACCCACCGGGCAGATGGCTTCGCACGTGTTGCAGCGGATGCAGATCTCCGGGTCAATCAAGTGCTGCTTGATGACAACGGCGTCGGCCATGTCCATATTCTTGTCTCCTTATTGAAACAGGGGCCCGCAGGCCCCTGTCGCGTGGTGCGCCCATCTTGGCACACCGCTTGGGCCCGCAGGCTTTTAGTTGAAGCGCACGTACTCAAAGTCCACCGGCTGACGGTTGATGCCCATGACCGGGGGCGCGATCCAGTTGGCGAACTTGCCCGGCTCGACACAGCGGCCCATCAAGCTGGCCACGAAGGCACGGTCGGTGGCGCTGGGCAGCCAGATGTCCACGTTCATGGCCCACTCAGCCTCGCTCACCACACGGCCTTCCGGCGACACCTTCACGGCGGCCAGCGCACCGATGTTGCGGTGGAAAGCCTTGTGCGGGGCCTTCAGACGGAAGGGGATGCCCGCCTTCTCGATGATCTTGTTCCAACGCTCCACGCCGGCAATCGAATCCTTGATGTAGTCGTCGCGCAGCACTTCATTGAGCGCGTTGAGCATCGGCACTTCCTTTTCGGCCAGCTGCCCATTCTTGACTTCCAGCACGCGGTAGGTCTGGCCGCGCAGCTGGTGGTCGTCGGTGCGCTTGCCTTCTTCGTAACGGCCCTTCAAGCCGGTGCTGTAGAAGGTGGCGGCGTTGGAGGACTCATCCGCGCCGAACAGGTCGATGGTGACGGAGAAGTGGAAGTTGAGGTAACGCTGGATGGTCGGCAGGTCGATCACACCGGCTTCACGCAGCTTCTTGGGATCATCCGTCTTCAACTCGTTCATCGCCTGGCAGGTGCGGGTGATCACACGGCCCACGCCCGACTCGCCCACAAACATGTGGTGAGCCTCTTCGGTCAGCATGAATTTGGTGGTGCGGGCCAGTGGGTCAAAAGCAGACTCGGCCAAGGCGCACAACTGGAACTTGCCGTCGCGGTCGGTGAAGTAGGTGAACATGAAGAAGGACAGCCAGTCAGGCGTCTCTTCGTTGAAGGCTTCCAGGATGCGGGGGTTGTCTTCCTGGCCCGAGCGGCGCTCGAGCAGCGCTTCGGCTTCTTCACGGCCGTCGCGGCCGAAATGCTTGTGCAGCAGGTACACCATGGCCCACAAGTGGCGGCCTTCTTCCACGTTGATCTGAAAGAGGTTGCGCAGGTCGTACATGCTGGGCGCGGTCAGCCCCAGGTGGCGCTGCTGCTCCACCGATGCGGGCTCGGTGTCGCCTTGCGTGACGATGATGCGGCGCAGGTTGGCACGGTACTCGCCAGGCACGTCGCTCCAGGCCTTTTCGCCCAGGTGGTCACCGAAGTGAATCTTGCGATCGGCTTCACCGGGGTTCAGGAAGATGCCCCAGCGGTAGTCGCGCATCTTCACGTGGCCGAACTGGGCCCAGCCTTGCGGGTCTACCGACACGGCGGTGCGCAGGTACACGTCCATGTTGGTGGAGCCTTCGGGGCCCATGTCGTCCCACCAGTTGATGAAGTTGGGCTGCCAACCTTCAAGCGCGCGCTGCAGGGTGCGGTCTTCGCTGAGGTTGACGTTGTTGGGGATCTTTTCGCTGTAGTTGATGCCGGTGGTCATGTTGCTTGCTCCAGAAAAATTTAGATCAGTTGGGGACAGAGCTCAGTCGCTTCGCTCCATCGGTCTGTCCCGCAAAGTCATCACACTCGGTTGAAGTCGAATGCAGCCTTATCGCCCTTGCCGTATACCTTCAAGGCGCCCTTCTCACCCACGGCGTTGGGGCGCTGGAAGATCCAGTTCTGCCAGGCGGTCAGGCGGCCGAAGACGCGGGTGACCATGTTTTCCTTGCCGTTGAAGCGCAGGTTGGCCTCCATGCCGGTCAGGGCGTCCGGGCTCATGGCCACGCGCTCTTCGATGGCGATGCGCACTTCGTCGGCCCAGTCGATGTCATCGGGGTTGCTGGTGTTCAGGCCCAGCTTGAAGGCCGTATCGGCGTCCAAAGGCTGGCCCACCACGGCACGCACGGCTTCCATGGCAGGGGCTTCGTTGTAGAAGCGGCGCTGCAGGCGGCTCTCGTCGGTGGCCATCGGGTAGGTGCCGAAGTTGAGTTCACCCACCGTCAGCACGGGCGCCTTTTCGGGCGCATCGGGCAGGGCCAGGTGGTAGATGCGGTCGCAAGCCAGGGCCATTTCCAGGAAGGTTCCGGCAAAGCACGAACCTTCCTCGACCAAGGCGAACAGGCTGCGCGAAGAAACGTCCAAGCGCGACAGCGTACGGCGCAGCAGGCCGGTGGTTTCACGCACGAACCAGTGGGCCTGGTGGGCAGCCAGGACCGAATCCATCGCCAACACGGCAGCCGAATCACCCAGGGTCTTAATCAGCCAGGTGCCGATGTCCAGTTCGTTGGTGCGCATGTTCAGGATGGCGTCTTCCAGCTCGCGGGCCAGCTGCAGCGGGTACCAGTTCGAACCGGCAGCCTCAATGCCGGCCACATCCGTGGGCTGCGCGCCGGCGGGGGCCTTGACGGTGAAGGTGGCCACGCGCTTGGCGCGGTCAATCTCAACCGTGACATTTGTGTAGCGCAGCGCATCGGCTTGGATCACGCGGTTCAGTGGAGTCAAGGCCACGCCCTGCGCATTGGCCGGGCGGTCACTCTGGGCGGCCAGCTCGAGCGCACGCGCTTGCACACGGGCAGCGAACTGCGCGGGCTTGACGATCTCGTCCACCAGGCGCCAATCCTTGGCCTTCTGGCCACGCACGCCTTCGTTGGTCGTGCAGAAGATGTCGGCCAGGTCGTGGCGCACCTTGCGCTTGTCGGTCACCCGGGTCAGGCCACCGGTGCCGGGCAGCACGCCCAGCAGGGGCACCTCCGGCAAGCTCACAGCACTGGCGCGGTCGTCGATCAGGATGATCTCGTCACAGGCCAGGGCCAACTCGTAACCGCCGCCGGCACAGGCGCCGTTCACCGCAGCCAGGAACTTCAGGCCACTGAAGCGGCTGGAGTCTTCCAGGCCATTGCGGGTTTCGTTGGTGAACTTGCAGAAGTTCACCTTCCAGCCATGGCTGGACACGCCCAGCATGAAGATGTTTGCGCCCGAGCAGAACACCTTGTCCTTGCCCGAGGTGACGACCACGGTGCGCACTTCGGGGTGCTCGAAGCGAATGCGGTTGATGGCGTCGTTCAACTCCACATCCACGCCCAGGTCGTAGCTGTTGAGCTTGAGCTTGTAGCCCGGGCGCAGGCCGGCGTTCTCATCGAAGTCGGCCTTCAACGTGGCCACGGGGCCTGCAAAGCTCAGTTTCCAGTGGCGGTACTGGCTCGGGTTGGTTTCGTAGTTGACGCGTTGGTCTTGGCTCATGGTGGTCTCCTCGCTCGGTGTGGGTTGCCGTGACTGGGTTGTCAGGTGCTTGGTTCGCTGCTTCGTTCTGCTTTGCCGACAAGCTGCAACACAGTGCAGGTGTTCAGCATGGGTTGAACTTTAATGCACTTGATTTCCGTGTCAACAACCATTTTATGCATTTTACTTCATAAAAGGGTAAGCGCTGAGAACCGAGCTCAGACCGGCAGGCCCAAGGCTGCGCGCATCAGCTCGCGCAGCTTGGCGAAGGTGGCATCCAAGGGTTGCGTCGACGTGTTCACGCTGAACTCAGCCTTGCCGTAGAAGGCCGCACGCCCCGACAAGATGCTGCGCAGGTCTTCCATCGCCTCCTTGCTCGCCGACATCGGCCGCATATCGCCCTGGGCGATCACACGCTTCATGTGGTCTTCGGCCTCAGCTTGCAACCACACCGTGGTGCAGTGGGACAGCAAGAGGTTGAAGGTGGCCGCATCACTGACCAATCCACCTGGCGTGGCGATCACCGCTTCGGGGTAGATCTGAATGGCCTCTTCCAGTGCTCGCCGCTCATAGCGCCGATAGGCGTTCTGACCGTAAAGCCCCTGAATCTCGGCAATGGAGCAGCCTGCGAATTTCTCAATCTCCCGGCTGAGTTCGACAAAGGTGAAGCCCAGGTCTTCAGCCAGCAGTTGCCCCAGCGTCGACTTGCCCGCCCCACGCAGGCCAATCAAGGCAATGCACGAGCTTCGCGCATGCGCACCGCCCGTACCCAGCAGCTCACCCACGGCCAGCCGCACGCGGCGCAAGGCCGCCTCGTCGCGCCCACTGAGCAGTTCGCGCAGCAACAGCCACTCCGGGTTGGCCGTGGTCACGTCACCAATGAGCTCGGCCAGCGAGCACTGCAGCGCCTGCGCCACCTGCTGCAAGACCAGAATGGACGCATTGCCCACGCCGTACTCCAGGTTGGCCAGGTGCCGCTCAGACACGTTGGCCAGAGACGCCAGGGCCTTGCGCGTCATACCTCGGCGCGCACGCAGGGCCCGCACCCGCTCTCCGAGCGACAACAGAAACGGGTTCTTGGTGGAGTCTTGCGCCTCGGGCGCGCAGGCGTCGGCGGCTTGCACACCGTCCTCCATCAATGCCGGAGCGCCGGGTGATGGGATTTTCTTGTCGTTCATAGCATGCATTATAGTGCTTGACATGGGATACAAGCGGTCTTAAAGTTCCGATCAGCACAATACTTCATATCCCCAGAGTGCACAAGCCTGCCCGTCAAGGCCGGTCGAACGAAATCCAGGCCCCAGGAGACACGCCGTGAGCCAAGCCCCCGCCCCCATCGTCAGCGCCCCACCTTCGCGCTTCAACTTCGCGGAGCACCTGCTGAAGATCAACGAGAGCCGCGGCGCCAAGCCCGCCTTCGTCGACGACACCGAAGCCCTGAGCTACGCCGACCTGGCCCGCCGGGTGCAAGGCGTCAGCGCTGCTTTGCGCCAATTGGGGATACGCCGCGAAGAACGGGTGTTGCTGCTGATGCACGACTGCAGCGACTGGCCGGTGGCCTTCCTGGGCGCCATGCACGCCGGCGCGGTGCCGGTGGCCTTGAACACACTGCTCACGGCCGACGACTACGCGTACATGCTGGAGAACAGCCGGGCCCAAGCCGCGCTGGTGTCGGCTGCGCTGCTCCCGGTGCTGCAGCAGGCCTTGGCACAGGCCACCCAGCATGAAGTCAAGCATGTGGCCGTTTCACGCCCCACCGGCGCATGGCCAGAACCGGCGGCCACCATCGGCTACTCGGACTTCAAGGCCTGGTTCACCACGCCTGCGGCGCAGCCCGCCCCCACGCACCCTGACGACCCCGGCTTTTGGCTCTATTCCAGCGGCAGCACGGGTCGGCCCAAGGGCACGGTGCACACCCATGCCAACCCCTACTACACCAGCGAACTCTATGGCCGCCACCTGCTGAAGGTCACGGAAGACGATGTGTGCTTCAGCGCTGCCAAACTGTTCTTCGCCTATGGTTTGGGCAACGGCCTGACCTTTCCGCTCAGCGTGGGCGCGACCACCGTTTTGTTGGCTGACCGCCCCACCCCCGAAGCCGTATTCAAGCGCTGGACCGAAGGTGGTGCTGGAGCGCCAGGGCTCAAGCCCACCCTCTTCTTTGGCGCGCCCACCGGCTACGCCGGCATGCTCGCTCACCCCCAACTGCCCACGCAAGCACAGACGGTGCTGCGCATGGCCTCCTCGGCTGGTGAGGCCCTGCCTGCGGAGCTGGGGGAGCGTTTCAAGCAGCACTTCGGCGTGGACATCGTCGACGGCATCGGATCGACTGAGATGCTGCACATCTTCCTGAGCAACCGGCCCGGGCAGGTTCGCTACGGCACCACGGGGTGGCCTGTCCCCGGCTACGAGATTGAGCTGCGGGGCGAAGACGGTGGCGCCGTGCCCGAAGGAGAACCCGGCGACCTCTACATCAGGGGCCCCTCATCAGCGCTCATGTATTGGGCCAATCGTGAAAAGAGCCGCGAGACGTTTCAGGGTGACTGGACCAAGAGTGGCGACAAGTACGTGCGCAACGCTGACGGCACCTACACCTACAGTGGCCGCAGCGACGACATGCTCAAGGTCAGCGGCATCTATGTCAGTCCCTTCGAGGTGGAAGCCACGCTGGTACAGCACCCGGCCGTGTTGGAAGCGGCGGTCATCGGCAAGGAAGACGAAGAGGGCTTGACCAAGACCAAGGCCTTCATCGTCCTCAAGCCTGGCCAGCAGGCCACCGAGGCCGAGCTCAAGGCCTTCGTCAAGGACCGTCTTGCGCCCTACAAGTACCCCCGCTTCATCGAGTTTGTAGGGGAGTTGCCCAAGACCGCCACGGGCAAGATTCAGCGTTTCCGCTTGCGCGAGCGCGAGCGGGCGGCAGGCTGAACAAGCCTTCGACCTGCCACGCGCAGGCCTCAACGGGCGGGCCTGCCATTCCCGGGGGAAAACGCCGGTCCGGCGGTGGCGCGGCTACACTGGCCGAATGGACGGAAAAGTACCTGATAACGCCTTTGTTCGCTTCATCAACCTGATGAGGGCCATCTCGGTCCTACCCGCCGGCGTGACGCTGGACCCCCAGGAAGAGCGACTGATGCATGAATTGGGCTTTCGCTGGGGGCGGGGTGAGACCGTTACCGTCCTGGCCGCCATGAACATGCTCTCGGGCGCCAGCCCAAGCACCGTGCAGCGCCGCCTCAAGACCCTGCGTGCAAAGGGTCTGGTGGATATCCAACCCTCGTCGGATGACGCCCGTGTTCGCCACGTGGTGGCCACCGCCAGCGGACGCTGCTACTTCGCGCGGATGAGCGAACTCATGCACAAGGCCGTTGGGAACCGTTGACGGCGTCTCTGCCGGTCAAGGGTTCTGCGGTTTGTGACCAGGCCTGGCTAGTATCATGAACATGATCGTGACCACACTGGCCATGGCCACCGGGTTGGTCATCCTGGCTATTGGCAATGAACACGTCTTGCGATGGACCGAGGCCACCAACGGCGTGAATTGGATCTACCTTCCGGCGGGTCTGCGCATGTGCTACGCGCTCGTGCTGCCGCTGCAGGGCACCCTGGCCATCTTCTTGGCCAGCGTCGCCCTGGCGTCCCGCGACCCTGCTATCAGCGGCCTGCTCGTCGTCATTGGGGCGGGCGTCACGGCAGCAGGCCCCCTGCTCGCCAGGGCGGTCGCGATGACGCGCTTGGGCCTTCAACCCAACCTCGAAAACCTGACCGCTCGAATGCTGTGGACCATGGCCGCCCTATTCGGTCTGTTCAGCAGCACCCTGCATCAGGCCTACTATGCATGGCTTGGCCGGGAGCCCGCCTGGGTTTCGATGTGGATCGGTGACACTTTGGGCTGTCTGCTGTGCCTTTACGGCTTGAAAGCGGCCATGTCCTTGTGGCGACGGATGTCAATGAACTGAGAGCTGTCATGCACTATCTTCACACCATGGTGCGGGTCACCAATGTTGAACGGTCTTTGGCCTTCTATCGCGATGCACTCGGCCTGCAGGTCCTGCGAGAGTATTCGAGTGAGCAGGGGCGCTTCACCCTGATCTATCTGGCCGCACCCGGAGACGAACAGGCCCAGATCGAGTTGACGTACAACTGGGACCCCGAGGAGTACACCGGGGGCCGCAACTTCGGCCACATCGCATTCGCCGTGGATGACATTTATGCGATTTGCCAACGGCTCCAGAGCCACGGAGTGCTGATCAACCGCCCCCCACGAGATGGGCGCATGGCCTTCGTGCGCAGTCCGGACCAAATCAGCGTGGAGTTGCTGCAAAGAGGAACGCCGCGTCCCCCAGCTGAGCCTTGGATCAGCATGCCGAACACGGGAACTTGGTGACGCCCCTTGCCCGGGACGCATTCACCCATCGACATGACCTCGGCCACGGAATTGGATGACAGCGAGGATGCCGGGACGATATCGCGTCAGCGGGTGTTGCTGGTCATCACCAAAGGAGATCTCGGTGGAGCCCAAACCCATGTCGTGGAACTGTGCCGATCCCTGAGCGCGACCGTTGAGTTCGCAGCCGTCATCGGCGGGGATCCAGGCTCCCAATTGGAGCAACAGCTTGAGCTCCTGGGCGTGAAGACCCTGAGTGCCCCACGCCTGCAGAATTCCCTCAATCCGATACACCTGATCTCCGCGGTGATCGACCTGCTGTTGGTGATGCGGCGGGTGAGGCCCGACGTGGTGCATGCACACAGCGCCGTGGCCGGCGTGGTGACTCGAATTGCGGCTCGCTACCTAGCGTTGCCCGTTGTCTACACGGTGCACGGCTTCGGATTCAAGCCCGAAGCGAAGCGGCTTGCCAGGTGGCATGCCCGATTGGCAGAGACTGCCTTGGCGGCCTGGACAACTCGGATGGTCTGTGTCTCACGCCATGAGCTGAAGTGGGCGGAGCAACTGCCCATAGAGGCTGAGCGCGTTTGCGTGGTTCCCAATGTGGTGTCGGACTCAGCGCCTTTGAGCAACCCAGGTGCAAGCCCCTCGGTGGTGATGGTGGCCCGCATGGCCCCCCCCAAGCGGCATGATTTACTCCTCCATGCCAGCGCGCATCTGGCGCAAAGGGGCGTGCGCTTGCCGACCATGCTCGTTGGAAGTGGCCCAGAAGAGTGCCAGCTCAAGAGCTTGGCCTCCTCGCTTTCGCTGAATCACATCACGTTCTCGGGTGATCGGACCGACGTCGAGCATCTGCTCGCACAACACTCCATCTTCGTGTTGGTGTCCGACCATGAGGGTATGCCCATCTCCATCATCGAGGCCATGCGCGCGGGGCTGGCCATCGTGGCCACTCGGCTGCCCGGTGTGCAAGAGTTGGTTGAACACGAACACAGTGCACTCCTGGTGGGTGCTGATCCGAAGACATTGGCCGATGCATTGATGAGGTTGGCGCAAGACGATGCCCTCCGAGAGCGTTTGGGCAGGGCCGCGCGCGCACGGTATGTAGAGCAGCACCAACCCGAGCGCGCTGCAGCAACCATGCAGGACATTTATGAAGAAGTTCCACTCACTCCCAACAGCAGTTGGCCGTTCGCGCGGCACAAGCAAAGCCGACTCGGCGGCGGTGTGGGGCGGCCCCGATCAAGCTGGACTCAACTGGTTTGGACAGCCGCTGGCATGTTGTGGTTTGTCCTGGCCTGGCGCCTGAGCATCTGGCTGGAGTCCACCGAAGTTGTCACGTTTGTCTTTGGCCAAACCCTCTTGGCCAGCCTGATCCCCTATGCCGTGGCCTGTCACCTCGTGTATACCGGCACGCGATTGCCGGCTGCCGAGCGGACGGGATTGGTTTTGGTGACCACGGTCGTTCCGTTTGCCCTGATGCCTCTGTTCTTTGCATTGGCGCAATCCCCCTACTCCAGAGGTGCCCTGTTGTTGGGCTTCACACTGACCGTCCTGTGGTTCGGGCTGACCTGGCGGTGGCTGCAGCCCTTCAAAGCACCCCAATTGCTGTACTGGCACGACGAACAGCGCAAGGCCCTGCGCAAGGTGCTGCAAGAGGTGGGGATTGACATGGCCCGTCTGGTGCAAGGGGCCAAAGCACTCAAGCTGATCCGATGGCCCCAACACTGGCTGCATGCTCCCCACAGAGTTCCGCGGCAGTTGACGGTTCAAGCTGCCCTACACCGAACGTCAATGTCGAGCCCCAACCGTGCGGACCACGATGTGCTGAGTGCCTTGAAGCTGCGCGGCATTCGCCTGTACACGCCTGAAGCGGTGGCCGAAGCGCTGTCTGGCCGGATTCCAGCCACGCTCATGGCCACCGAGTCTTGGCAACCCGAGTGCGATGCGCGTTACGACCTCGTCAAGCGGGCGATGGACGCCACCCTTGTGCTGCTCACGCTGCCTCTGTGGCTTCCCCTGACCCTGGTGGTGGCGGTGTTGGTTCGCATCGACAGTCCGGGGCCGGTTTTGTTCAGCCAATGGAGAGCGGGAAAGGACGGGCGCCCTTTCCTGCTGCACAAGTTCCGCAGCATGCGCCACGAAGACGCTACGCAGGCTGCGCAGTTCGCCCAACTTGATGACAAACGGGTGACGCCGTGGGGACGAATCATGCGTCGAACGCGCTTGGACGAGTTGCCACAGCTGTGGAATGTTCTGGTGGGCGACATGAGCTTGATCGGGCCACGGCCTGAGCAAATGGCATTTGTCGACCAGTTCGCGGGAGAAATCCCGAGCTACCCCTATCGGCATCTGGTTAGACCTGGCCTGACCGGTTGGGCACAGGTTCACCAGGGCTACGCAGCTGGGCCGCAGGAGACCGCGATCAAGCTCAGCTACGACTTGTACTACGTGGTTCACTACAGCTTGGCCATGGACCTCCTGATCTTGGCCAAGACCGTGGGAACGGTCATTTCCGGCCGAGGCTCACGATGAGCACCCGCATGAACCGGTGAATCACCGCTCCAGCGTCAATGAGGCAGCCCACATGGCGGTCGCGCCCTGCAGGATGGTCACAAGGGCCACAAAGAGCCACAGGTGCATGGACGAATCCACGCCCAGCATGGGTGGCAGTACCAAGGCTGGCAATTGGATCAAATTCGACCCAATGCACAAGCGGCTGAATGTAGAGGCCGCCGCACCCTTTGCCAGGAATGGTCTGTAGGCCACCGCCGCCACGAGGATAGCGCCCCATTGCCACACGGCCACCGGCAGGATGTACGGTTTCAGGCCGACCCAATCGGGTGACAGCCATGCCGATGAAGCGCCCAGACCAGCCAAAACCGCCAACACGAACAGGGCAGCAGAGGCCAGTGCGATGACCCAGACCCCTGCAGGACGGCGAGCAGTAGGACGGCTCAGCACACCCTGACTCCATCCGGCACTGACCAGGGCTGGGACAAATCCCAGCACCCTGAGGGACAGCAGCAGAAACGCAGCAGCAGCGGCTCCGTAAAGCACAGCCCAATGAAGGGCTAAAACCGTCGATACCAGCAGGTCAGTGAAGGTGTGGGCCATCTTTAAGCGCCCGCTGCGCCCGTCTGCCAGCCGGTCCACATCGGAGGGGTTGGGGGTTAGACCCGCGGGATCATGAGGCTGCTGAAGGCCCCAGACCAAGCCCGCACAACCCGCGGCAAATCCCACACAGGACATCAGGATCAGGGTCAAGCTGGTGGTGTGGTTCAGCAGGGCACTGGCCGCCAGCAGGACAGCTGCGGCCACCGGCGGCACCATGCGTACCAGTATGATGAACTGGGGCGATCCCCAGCGCAGCTGCACGGCTTGCGACAGTTGCCACCCAGCCTGCAGCAGCGACATCATTGACGTGGCCAGCAGCAGAGACATCATGATGCCGCGTTCGGTTGGCAGATTCCCGGATGCCAACAGCCAAAGCCAGCCCATGAGCGCCACCGGCGCCAGCATCACCCAACGCTGCGCGCTGGCCACCATCGCGGCCAGTACCAAAGTGTGCCTAGTGCCCGAAGGGTCCACCAGCAGGCTGATGGAACTCTGCGCCAATGCCAAGGTGGCCCAGGCGAACGCGAGCTGAGACAACACCGAGAACTCGCCCACCTCCTTGGGCGAGTAGAACCGCACCAACACGAGCGCCACGGCAGCTTGCCCGGCCATGGCCAAAACGCTGCCAAGGCCCATGGGCAGCGTGGCACCCGTGAGCAATGCAGACCGCCTCACCGTCGGCTCCTCTGGAGATCCCGTTCCAGATCGGCCCAAATCGGCAGTTCCTGGAGGATCTGCGGCCACGTCCTGACAAGTCCCATCTGTGGATCATCCTGTGGGCCAGGGAAGTCTGAAACTGCGGCAGCCCATGCCGTCGGTGACGACAGGTCATCCATCCAACGGATACGGGAGCAGGCCGGCGTTGCCGACAGGGTCTCCATCCACGGGTAGCGGTTGCTCACTACAGGCAGTCCCACTGCGAGGTACTCCAACACCTTGGTTGATGTCTGCACCGAATAGGGCCTACGCGCGGGCATCAGGTTCAAGCCCGCACGGGCCTGAACCAAGCACCCGGGAATCTCAGAATGGGCAACCGAGCCGATGGCGTGAATCCACGGCATGCGCTTGAGCAACTCAGCCAGTCGGTCTGGCACAGACCCCACCAGCAACACACGCAAGCCTGAGCGGCCGATGGCTTCCAAAGCACCTTGAAACTCCAACAGCCGACTTGTCGCCCCCGCATACACCAAATCGAACGGTGGGCGGGCCTGGCGCGTGGACGGAAGAAAAGATTCCGGTACACCCATGTCCCGCAGACAGTACCGAACCCGCTTGGAGAATCCCATCAGCTCACGCACCGATTCGCTCTGAAACACCCGGTAGTTCGGGACCGGGTTCCACCATCGCTTGAAATGGTCCTTCAAGCCCGCAAAGGGCCCGACGCTGGCTGATGAGTACTCATGCACATGCAGGCTGCTCCTCAAGCGCAGGCTGTGCAAGCGGCTCACCACACCGCACATCCACCACACCACGTCCGCATCCACAGGAACGGTATCAGCCGAACGGTGAAGAACCCATTGATGACCCAGGGATTGGACATGGGCTGCGTAGGCGTGCAGCTCAGGCATGTAGGCGCGTCCCGTATGCACACAGTGGACGGCGCAGACCTTCTGTTCGATGCCGCTTGCGGCAGAAAGGGCACGTTTGAGGGTCTGAGCCCACTGCGAGCGGAACTCTGTTTGTGCATGACGTTCAGCGACGGTGGTTGCCAGCCTGCACAGGTCCTGTGGTGGCTGGGACAGTACCTTTACTGCCGTATGGGCCAGGCTCTGGGGCTGATCATCCTCAGCCAACCAGCTGGACGTCGGCCCCGACAACATCTCCCGCAACGCCGGTATGGGAACACCGATACAGGGAACGCCCGCCGCAAGCGACTCCAAGGCCACCATTGGATAACCTTCGTATGCGGAGCAGATGACCGTTGCGTTCCAGGTGCGGTAAACCGCCGGTGTAACGGCCATCTCGCCCAGGAATCGGACCCGATCACGGTCGGGATCATCCAGAACAAGCCCATGGGCTCGTGCCAAAGCCTCCAACTGCAGCCGCAGCGGACCGTCACCAATCACGGTCAAGCGATAGTGCTCGGGCAGCCGAAGGAGCATCTCGAGCAACAACCCTGGGCGCTTTTCGGGACAGAGCCGACCAACGAAGCCCAGTTGAACCGCCGGTGTCGGCGCGGCTGATGCGCGGCCATCTGCAGCAGGCGCAGGATTTCGAATCACCACGCAGCGCTGCTCATCCACGCCCTGGAACGCAGCGCACAAACTTTCTTTTGAAGAATCCGACACAAACACCAAGGTCCGTGCACGGCCATAAGACCAGCCCATGAGTTGGCGTCGCATCCACCCCGTCCGCGCCATGGCCATGACCTCACCCACCGGTCCATGTACCCAGACCACCACCGGTTTTCGCAATACCCAGCCCACAAAGACCGCAAGGTAAGCGGGCCGGTAGGCGTTCGAGGCCAGGATTACGCTGGCGTGGCTCGCCTGTCGAAACACCAGGCGCCAGTCTGCTGAAGCACCGCTGATGCAGCCCATCTCAATGGACTCACAGCGGTCGCTCAAGAGACGTGTCAACACCTGCAGCATGGTCCGTACGCCGCCAACCCCGTGCTCCTCAAACAGAACCAAGAGCCGCACGCTCGGGCAACCTCTCAAGCCCACTTGAAGCCGCCGTCACCATCGCAGCGCCCGGATGAAGTCACGACACCACCGGACTTCAACGCCGCATCAAGGGCAAGGGATACACCGCCAGACTGGGGTGCCCACGCGCCGAGAGTGCCATCACCCCGAACACCACGTTGTCCTTGCTGACACCGTCCAACTTCAGACGCAGCGTGTCGGCACCCACATCCCGGCT
>JBJTHN010000033.1:0-8456 GCA_046094505.1 Betaproteobacteria bacterium | reverse complement strand
CCTGAACCCTGCCGTGTTACGCGATGCGCGCCGCATCGTCATCAAGGTGGGCTCCAGTCTCGTGACCAATGAGGGCCGTGGTGTGGACGCACTGGCCATCGGCAACTGGTGCCGCCAGATGGCCGCGCTCGCCCGGCAGGGCCGCGAGGTGATCATGGTTTCCAGCGGGGCTATTGCCGAAGGCATGAAGCGCCTGGGCTGGACCACCCGGCCTAAAGAACTGCACGAGTTGCAGGCAGCCGCAGCCGTCGGCCAGATGGGCCTGGCGCAGATGTACGAGTCCTTGCTGCGCGAGCAAGGCTTGCACAGCGCACAGGTGCTGCTGACCCACGCCGACTTGGCCGACCGTGAGCGCTACCTCAACGCACGCTCAACCCTGCTCACCTTGTTGTCGCTGCAGGTGGTGCCGGTGATCAACGAGAACGACACGGTGGTCAACGACGAGATCAAGTTCGGCGACAACGACACCTTGGGGGCCTTGGTGGCCAATCTGGTGGAGGCCGATGCCCTGGTCATCCTCACCGACCAGAAAGGGCTGTACAGCGCCGACCCGCGCCAGGACCCCTCGGCGCGGTTCATCGAGGTGGCGGCCGCGGGTGATGCGTCTTTGGAGCAGATGGCCGGTGGAACGGGCTCGGCCTTGGGCAAGGGCGGCATGATCACCAAGGTCCTGGCCGCCAAGCGTGCAGCCGGCAGCGGCGCCTCTACCGTGATCGCCTGGGGCCGCGAGCCCGATGTGCTGCTGCGGCTGGCTCAGGGTGAGCGCATCGGTACGGCCCTGGTGGCCACCACACCCAAGATGGCTGCGCGTAAGCAGTGGATGGCCGACCAGCTTCAGTTGCGCGGCGCCGTCACGGTGGACGAAGGGGCGGTGGCCAAGCTGCTGGCCGAAGGCAAGAGCCTCTTGCCCATTGGCGTGGTGGAGGTGGAGGGGGAGTTCCACCGCGGGGACGTGATCGCCGTGCGGCGGGCCGATGGGGCCGTGGTGGCCCGTGGCTTGTCCAACTACTCCAGCGCCGAGGCGCGGCTCATCGCACGAAAAGCCTCATCGCAGATCGAAGCGGTGCTGGGCTATGTGTACGAGCCCGAGCTCATTGACCGGACGAATCTGATCCTGGTGTGAGGCTGGGCTGGCCCACAGGGCCCTCGGCTGGCGCTTCGCTGTGGGCGGGGCCTGCGCCGCCGGCTGCAGCGCGCAGGCCGCCGCGCAAGTAACGGTTGTTCGTATGCGCCCTGGGCAGAAAACGCGCCAGTTCGGTCAGGGCCATTTCGTACACCCCGCGCTTGAACTCGATCACCACGTCCAGGGGCACCCAGTAGTCGTTCCAACGCCAGGCGTCGAACTCCGGGTGGTCGGTGGCGCGCAGGTTCATGTCACTGTCGCGCCCCAACAGTTTGAGCAAAAACCAGATCTGCTTTTGCCCGCGGTAGTGGCCGCGCGACTCGCGCCGGATGTAGTGTTCGGGGACCTCGTAGCGCAGCCAGTCGCGTGTGCGCGCGATGATCTGCACATGATCGGGCCGCAAGCCCACCTCCTCGTGCAGTTCGCGGAACATCGCCTGCTCGGGCGTTTCCCCGTGCTTGATGCCGCCTTGAGGGAACTGCCAGGAATGGGTCTTCAGCCGTTTGCCCCAAAAAACTTGGTTGCGGCTGTTGAGCAGGATGATGCCGACGTTGGGTCTGAAACCCTCACGGTCGAGCATAATCAAACCCCAATTTTTTAAGTTGGATTGATTATTGCACCGGCCCTGTGCGTGCTGCCCATGCTCGCTAACCCTTGGGCCCCGATACGCACATGAAAGCCAGCCAGTTCCTCATCAGCACCCTCAAGGAAGCGCCCGCAGACGCTGAAGTCGTCAGCCACAAGCTGATGATGCGCGCGGGCCTGATCAAACGCCTGGGCGCGGGCATCTACAACTACATGCCCATGGGGCTGCGCGTCATCCGCAAGGTCGAATCCATCATCCGCCAAGAGATGAACCGAGCCGGGGCCGTCGAGGTCACGATGCCGGTGGTGCAGCCGGCCGAGTTGTGGCAGGAGACCGGTCGATTCGACAAGATGGGCCCCGAGCTGCTGCGCATCGAGGACCGCCACGGGCGCGCCTTTGTCATCCAGCCCACCAGTGAAGAGGTGGTGACCGACATCGCGCGCCAGGAGTTCCGCAGCTACAAGCAGCTGCCCAAGAACCTCTACCAGATCCAGACCAAGTTCCGCGACGAGCGCCGGCCGCGCTTTGGCATCATGCGTGGCCGAGAGTTCACCATGAAGGACGCCTACTCCTTCGACCGCGACTCCGCTGCCGCTGCGCGCAGTTATGAGTCCATGTTCGCCACCTACAAGCGCATCTTCGACCGTTTTGGTCTGCAGTACCGCGCCGTGGCGGCCGACACCGGCGCCATCGGTGGCGACCTCTCGCACGAGTTTCAGGTCATCGCCGACACCGGTGAAGACGCCATCGTCTACTGCCCCACCAGCGACTTCGCGGCCAACATCGAGTTGGCCGAAGCGGTGGCCTTGTTGCCCACGCGTGCAGCGGCCGCTCAGCCCCTGGTCAAGACCCCAACCCCGGGCAAGAGCACTTGTGCCGACGTGGCGCAGCTCTTGGGCTTGCCCTTGCAGCAGACCGTCAAGAGCCTGGTGCTGGCCACCGACGAAACGGGTGAAGACGGCGTGGTCAAGAAGAGCACCGTGTGGCTGCTGCTGGTGCGAGGTGATCACGACCTCAACGAGGTCAAGGCGGGCAAGGTCGAGGGACTCAAGGGCGGGTTCCGCTTTGCCACCATTGCCGAGATTGAAGACCACTTCGGTTGCAAGCCGGGCTACCTGGGCCCTTTGAACCTGAAGAAGCCCGTCAAGGTGATCGCCGACCGCACCGTGGCCCATATGGCCGACTTTGTATGCGGCGCCAACGAGGCCCACTTCCACTACACCGGCGTGAACTGGGGCCGCGACCTGCCCGAGCCCGACGTGGTGGCCGACATTCGCAACGTGCTCGAAGGCGACCCCTCACCCGATGGGCAGGGCGTGCTGGCCATCCAGCGCGGCATTGAGGTGGGTCATGTGTTCTACCTGGGCACCAAGTACAGCAAGGCCATGAACGCGACCTTTCTGGACGAAACCGGCAAACCCCAGTTCTTCGAAATGGGCTGTTACGGCATCGGCGTGACCCGCATTCTCGGCGCGGCCATCGAGCAGGGCCACGATGAGCGCGGCATCATCTGGCCGGCGTCCATCGCGCCCTTCGAAGTGGTGATCTGCCCCATCGGCATGGACCGCAGCCCCGAGGTCAAGGCCGCGGCCGAGGCCCTCTACGAGCAACTGATCGCGCAGGGTGTGGACGCCGTGCTCGACGACCGCGGAGAGCGCCCCGGTGCCATGTTCGCCGACTGGGAGCTCGTCGGCATTCCCCTGCGCGTGGTGTTCTCCGACCGCGGCCTGAAGGCCGGCACTGTAGAAGTCCAAGGCCGCCGCGACCCCGAAGCCCAGTCCGCGCCCGCCGGCGACATCCTCGCCGAGGTCCTTCGCCGCCGCTGAAAATGGGGTCGGAGTCATTTTTTTGGCGAACACCCCGGGTTCGCCAGGGAAGTGAGCCTCCGCGCCCAAGCAGCCGGCGCCGAACCTTCGCGTGGGCGATGGGCCTGGCCGGTGGTGCCGTGCTGGGGTTGCGCCCTCGAGCGGCCCAGGCCGGTGCCCAACGCGAAGAAGACCTCAGCGACTCGGTGCGCACGGCGCTCAGTGCGGCCGTGGCCGAGCGCGCACCACCCGAGCCCCTTGACCACCCTGACACCGCTGCCCGCATGGCACACCTGCGTTGGCGGGCGGCGTGCGGCACCCGCCTGCTGCCGCGCATGCCCGACGCTCCCACGCGTGACGAGTTCCTGCACACGCTGTGGTACGAAGCCAAGCGCTCCGGCCTGGAGCCGGCCTTGGTGTTGGGCCTGATCGAGGTGGAGAGCAACTTCCGCAAGTACGCGGTGAGCACGGCCGGTGCACGCGGCTACATGCAGGTGATGCCGTTTTGGGCGCGCACCATCGGCAACGGCGACGCGGCGCACCTGTTTCACTTGCAGACCAACCTGCGTTTCGGTTGCGTGATCCTGCGCCACTACCTGAACCTGGAGCAGGGCGATCTGTTCATGGCCCTGGGCCGCTACAACGGCAGCCGCGGCCAAACGGCCTACCCGCAGGCGGTGCTGGCAGCCCGCCAGGGCTGGGTGGTCTAGGGCCTACAGGCCCGTCCAGGCCTGGGGCTGGGCACGGCCGATGCCCAGCAGCGACAACACCCGCTCAACCCCATCGTCGATGATCTCTTGCACCGAGCTGGGCCGGTGGTAGAAGGCCGGCAGGGGCGGGAAGATGATGCCGCCCATCTCGGTGACGGCGGTCATGTTGCGCAGGTGGGCCAGGTTGAACGGTGTCTCTCGAACCATCATCACCAGGCGCCGCCGCTCCTTGAGCGTCACATCGGCTGCGCGCGTGAGCAGGTTGTCGCTCAGGCCATGGGCCACGGCGGCCAGGGTCTTCATGGAACAGGGGGCCACGACCATCGCATCCACCGGGTAGGAACCGCTGGCGATGCTGGCGCCCACGTCGCCGGGGCTGTGGGCTTCGTAGGCCAGGGCCTCCAGGGCCTGTCGGTCCATCCCCAATTCGTGGTGCACGTTGAGGATGCCCGCGGAGGTGGCCACCAGGTGGGTGTGCACACCCAACTCGCGTGCCCGCTTGAGCAGGCCTACTCCGTAGGCCGCACCGCTGGCGCCGGTGATGCCCACGATCAGGCGGTGGGGGCGGCTCATGCAGGGGTCAATCGGGCGTGGGTGCTCAGTGCGCCTGGCCCAGCGCCTGCTGCAGTTCGCCGCTTTCGTACATCTCCATCATGATGTCCGAGCCGCCCACGAACTCACCGTTGATGTAGAGCTGCGGGATCGTCGGCCAGTTGGCATATTCCTTGATGCCTTGGCGGATGCCCTCGTCTTCCAGCACATTGACCGTGGCCAGGTCCTGCACGCCACAGGCTTTGAGCACCTGCACCGCGCGGCCCGAGAAGCCGCACATGGGGAACTGGGCGGTGCCTTTCATGAACAGCACCACACGGTGGCCTTTGACGATCTGGTCGATGCGTTGGTGGATTTCGCTCATGGTGTTGGATCCGGTTGAACAAGACGACAGGCGCAAATTATCGGGGAAGGCGCCCGCCCGTACAGCGGGTGTGGCCTGAGAGGTCCTGACGGTGGGCAATGTCCACGAATCCGGCATCTGCCAGGGCCTGAGCCACGGCCGAGGCCTGGTCATGGCCGTGCTCCAGCAACAGCCAGGCGCCGGCTTCCAGGTGGGCCGGTGCCGCCTCGATGATCGACCACAGGTCGGCCAGACCCTGTTGGCCGGCCACCAGCGCGCTTGCCGGCTCGTGTACCAAGGCCTGCAAGTGCGGGTCGTCTTCGCGGATGTAGGGTGGGTTGGCCACGGCCAGATCGAAGCGCAGCCCGGGCACCGCGCTCCACCAGTGCCCCGTGTGAAAGGTCAGCGGCAGGCCCAGGCTTGTGGCGTTGTTCTGCGCCACCGCCAGTGCGGCCGGGCTGGCGTCACAGGCGTGCACCAGCGCCAGCGGGTGTGCGGCCTTGAGGGCCAGGGCGATGGCCCCGCTGCCGGTTCCCAGGTCCAGCACCCGCAGGGGCCGGCTGGGGGATGAAGGGCCGCCCGTAGGCTCAGCAGCCGGCCACAACTCCAGTGCCCAGTCCACCAAGGTCTCGGTGTCGGGCCGCGGGTCCAACACGGCCGGTGTCACTTTCAGCATCAGGCCATGGAATTCGCGGCGGCCCAAGAGATAGGCCAGCGGCACCCCTTGGGCACGCTGCTTCAACCAACGCAGGCCCTGCTGTTCTTCCAAAGGTGTAAGCGCATACTCACCATTCGCGATCAGCCAGGTTCGGCTCTGCTGCACCGCCTCACCCAAGAGCAGCGTGGCGTCCAGGCGCGCCACACCCTGCACATGGGCCAGGTGCAGGTAGGCCTGCACCGTCAGAGGGGCCTCAGCCACCGGCGCGCCCGGTTTCCAGCGCCTGCAGCTCCTGGGCCACCTGCGCCGCGTGCAGGGCCGAGACCAGGTCGTGGAGGTCGCCGTCCATGACCGCGCCCAGTTTGTAGAGGGTGAGGTTGATGCGGTGGTCCGTGACCCGGCCCTGCGGAAAGTTGTACGTGCGAATACGGTCACTGCGGTCGCCGCTGCCCACCAGGCTCTTGCGGGTGGCGGCCTCGCGGGCAGCGCGTTCACTGCGCTCGCGGTCGCGCAGCCGCGCGGCCAGCACCTGCAGCGCTCGAGCCTTGTTGCGGTGCTGCGAGCGATCGTCTTGGCATTCGGCCACGAGGCCCGTGGGCAGGTGCGTGATGCGAACCGCCGAGTCGGTCTTGTTGATGTGCTGGCCCCCAGCGCCGCTGGCCCGAAAGGTGTCGATGCGCAGCTCTGCCGGGTTGAGCTGCGCCTCTTCGGCCTCATCGGGCTCGGCCATCACAGCCACGGTGCAGGCGCTGGTGTGGATGCGGCCCTGGCTCTCGGTGGCGGGTACCCGCTGCACACGGTGCCCGCCGCTTTCGAACTTCAGCCGACCGTAGGCCCCATCGCCCTCCACCCGCAGCACCACCTCTTTGTAGCCGCCCAGGTCGCTTTCGCTGGCGCTGAGAATCTCGGTGCGAAAACCATGGCGCTCGCTGTCCCGCAGGTACATGCGCAGCAGATCCCCGGCGAACAAGGCCGATTCGTCGCCCCCCGTACCCGCGCGGATCTCCACGAAGCAGGGCCGTTCATCGTCAGGGTCCTTGGGCAACAGAGCGGCCTGCAACTCACCGCTGAGCTGCAGCAATTCGGCCTGGGCCTGTTCGGCCTCCTCACGTGCCATGGCCGCCATGTCGACATCTGCACCCAGGTCGCCTGCCAGCAGCTCCTGTGCAGCGGCCAAGTCCGACTCCCGTTGCCGAAAGCGGGCCCAGCGGTTGAGCACCGCCTGAACCTCGGCCTGTTCCTTGAGCAGGCTGCGGTAGCGCTTCATGTCCGAGGCCACCGAAGGGTCGGACAAGACAGACTCGAGTTCGGCGCCCCGCAGGGCCAGGCGCTCAAACTGCTCGCGCAGCGCCGCCTTCATGCGACAGGGTCGCTGCCGCGCAGGAACAGTCGAGACAAGGTGTGCGCAAGCGCGTCGCGCTGCTCACCTTCGCTGGCATGCAGCTCGGCATAGGCCCCATGCAGCATCTTCTGGGCCAAGGCTTGGCTCAGCGCATCCATCACCACCAGCGGGTCCTCTCCCTTGGCCAATCGTCGACGGGCCCGCACAAGCTCGGCCTCACGCCACGCCTGCGCACGGTGGTTGAGTGCCTGGATCAGGGGCACAGCTGAACGCTGGTCCAACCAATGCGCGAAGCTCTGAACCCCGGCATCGATGATGACCTCGGCTTGTTCCACAGCGGCCTGGCGCCTTTCGCTGGCCACCTGCACGATGGCCGACAGGTCATCCACGGTGTAAAGGTACACGTCTTCGAGCTGAGCCACCTCAGGCTCAATGTCCCGCGGCACGGCCAGGTCCACCATGAACAGCGGTTTGTGGCGGCGGGCCTTGAGCGCACGCTCCACCGCCCCTAGGCCAATGAGGGGCAGGCTGCTGGCGGTGCAGGACACCACCACATCGAACTCGTGCAGCCGCGTGGCCAGGTCGCTCAGGCGCAGGGCCTGGGCGTTGAAGCGTGCGGCCAGCCGCTCGCCGCGCTCAAGCGTTCGGTTGGCCACGGCCATGGCGCGCGGCTGGCGAGCAGCGAAGTGCGTGGCCACGAGCTCGATCATTTCACCCGCACCCACCAGCAGCACCTTCACGTCGCGCAAGTCTTCGAAGAGCTGTGCGGCCAGCCGAACCGAGGCCGCCGCCATGCTGATCGAGTGCGAACCCACTTCAGTGGAGCTGCGCACCTCCTTGGCCACGGCAAACGAGCGTTGGAAGAGCTGGTGCAGCGTGGTCCCCAGGGTGCCGGCCGCATCGGCTTCGCGTACGGCCTCCTTCATCTGGCCCAAGATTTGCGGCTCGCCCAGGACCATCGAGTCCAGGCCTGACGCCACCCGGAAGGCGTGGCGAGCCGCATCTCGCTCTTGGCGCAAGTAGGTGTGCTCGCGCAGCGTACCGTCTGAAATACCGCCTTGCGAGGCCAGCCAGCTCAAGGCGGGCGCTGCAATCTCGTGCACCGCCGCCGCATCCGCCGCCACATACAGCTCGGTTCGGTTGCAGGTCGACAAGATCGCGGCTTCGGGCGCTGCGCGTTGCAACCGTTGGCCGAAGTCCTGCAGCACCGTGCTCAACTGGTCCGGCGCAAAGGCCAAGCGCCCGCGCAGGTCCAGCGGGGCGGTCTGGTGGTTGAGCCCAAGGGCGAGGACGGCCATAAGCGTCGAATTATAAAATTGCGGGCCTATGACCCCTGC
>JBJTHN010000032.1:0-52050 GCA_046094505.1 Betaproteobacteria bacterium | reverse complement strand
GTGGAAGCGTCGACGATGGTCATGGGGGTCCTTCTGGTCGGTTGAGGCCTCGGAGTGCGGGTGATGCCCAGATGCCCTGATGCCCCGATTCCCCGCTGGCCAGTTTGTGCGCCCAATCGCGGACGCCTCTCCTGGCTGGTTGGCCTGGAGTGTGGATGTCAACCCAAATTGACGTCAATCATTGCCAACACCCGGACCAGGGTTGTACGCAGGGGCCCGCCGCCCGACGGTCAGATGCTCTGCAGCCGATAGCCCGGCAGCGCCTCCCGCGGGGAACGCTTGAGGACTTTGCCGTAGTGGTTCTTGGGCAGTTCATCCACGAAATCGTAGTGCTTGGGCCGCTGGAAGCGCGCGATGTGCGGAAGGCACCAGTTGTCCAGGGTGCGGGGGTCGGGAAGGGGCTGTGTCGGCGTGTGGGACAGCACCACGAAGGCCACCACGGTCTCTCCCCACTAGGCATCGGGCCGTCCCACCACCGCCACTTCCGCCACGCCCGGCGCCTGCGGCAAAACCTCTTCAACCTCACGTGGGTAGATGTTGGAGCCACCGCTGATGATCAGATCCTTGCTGCGGTCCTTGAGTGTCAGAAAGCCATCTTCATCGAGGCTGCCAATGTCGCCGGTCCACAACCAGCCGTCGCGTATGGTCTGCGCCGTGGCCTGCGGGTTGCCCCAGTAGCCGGCCATCACCGAATCCCCACGCACCAACACCTCCCCAGTCTGGCCGGGGCCTTGGGGAAGGTGGACTGATCGTCTGGGGCTTCTGCGGCTCCGCATGCCACGGCCAAGCGTCGCCGCGCGGTTGTGGACAGCCCTGCTGGGGGCTGCCTCCGCCTCGGCGAGCCCGCCCAACGGCGGTCTCCCGTCGTCTCTCGGCTTTAATCCCCGGCGCAGGGCCGCACCCCCGCGGCACCTCAGCGCTCTGGGCAGGCCCATGATGTGCGGCGTTGCTCTACTCGTGGCAGGCCGGCAGCACCTTAAGGGCCGAGCTGCTCCCGCAACTGCGTGGTCTGCTCGCTCCAATACGCCGCAGTCCCAAAGTGCGGAAACGCCCGCGGAAATGCCGGGTCTTCCCACCGTTGGGCAATCCAGGCGCTGTGCTGGATCATGCGCAGCGTGCGCAGCGGCTCGATCAGGGCGAGTTCGGCATCGTCGAAGTCACGCACCGTCTCGTAGCCCTGCAGCAGCAGCCGCAGGCTGCGGGCTCGGCCCGCTTCGTCGCCAGGCATGAGCATCCACAGGTCTTGCACCGCCGGCCCGTTGCAGGCGTCGTCCAGGTCCACCACATGCGGGCCTTCTTCTCGCCACAGGATGTTGCCCGGGTGCGCGTCGCCGTGCAGCCGCAGGCGCTGCACGGGGCCAGCCGCTTCAAAGGCCTGTGCAGCCGCAGCCAGGGCGCGGTCGCAGGCGTCTTGCCAGGCCGCGCGCTCCCCGGGCGTGAGCACACCGCTGTCCAGGAGCCAGCGCTGGTTGGCACGCCCCCAGGTGTCCACCGTCAGCGTTCGGCGGTGGGCAAAGGGCTGGCGGGCGCCCACCTGGTGCAGCCGGGCCACGAAGCGCCCGATCCACTCCAAGGTGGTGGCGTCGTCGATTTCGGGGGCCCGGCCGGCCTTTCGGGGGCACACGGCAAAGCGCCACGCCTGCGCGCCGTGGGTCCAACAGGCCAGGGTACGGTGTTCGCCACTGACGGCCACCTGGCCCCCAGACGCCGGCGCGGCATCCACCATCAGGGGCAGGGGGGCCACGACGGGCACCTCTTGGTCTTGCAGGGCCCAGGCAAAGCTGTGTTCCTCCAGGATCTGGGCATCTGTCCAGCGCCCGGGCCGGTAGAACTTGGCCACCACGGCTTCCCCCGACTCCAGGAACACCTGAAACACCCGGTTTTCATAGGAGTTCAGCTGCAGCAGCCGCCCGTCGCCACGCAGGCCCACGGCATCCAGGGCGCTGAGCACCTCATGGGGCTGCAGCTCAGCAAACCCGCCGATGTGGCGTGCCCCGGCGGTCAGGTTCGGTTCGGACATGCCGCACTGTACGCGGCCCGGGCCCCTGAACCTGCCCCGCAGCGGGCCCCAAGGCCTGCCCGGATGGGCCATCGGCGGGGCGCCCCGCTCCGGTTTGGCCCATTTCCCGGCCTGCGCTATACTGTTGGGCTTTCCCGTTGGCAGCGGGGAATGGTTGCGTCTCGTCTTGAGATGGCTTGCGGTGGGTTGTGGCCCGCCACGAGCCTTTCAACATGGGGCCGCCGCTGAGAGGCCGAACAGCAGAATCGGCACCGAAGTGGGGCACTTGTGCAGAGCCAACCGCCAACAAACAGCTGCCGCTTCCTAGAAAGACTCTCATGAAGACCTTCAGCGCCAAGCCGGCCGAAGTGAAGCACGAGTGGTATGTGATTGACGCCACCGACAAGGTGCTCGGACGTGTTGCCAGCGAAGTGGCACTCCGTTTGCGCGGCAAGCACAAGGCCATTTACACGCCTCACGTCGACACCGGCGATTTCATCGTCGTCGTCAATGCCGACAAGCTTCGTGTCACCGGCAACAAGGCCGAAGACAAGGTGTACTACCGCCACTCGGGCTTCCCCGGCGGCATCTACGCCACCAAGTTCAAGGACATGCAAGCCAAGCACCCCGGCCGCGCGCTGGAGAAGGCCGTCAAGGGCATGCTGCCCAAGGGCCCGCTGGGTTACGCGATGGTCAAGAAGCTCAAGGTTTATGCCGGTGCCTCGCACCCGCACACCGCCCAGCAACCCAAGACGCTTGAGATCTAAGGAACGGCCATGATCGGAAATTGGAACTACGGTACCGGCCGCCGCAAGAGCTCGGTGGCCCGTGTCTTCATCAAGAAGGGCACCGGCCAGATCACCGTCAACGGCAAGCCTGTTGAGCAGTACTTCGGCCGCCAGACGTCCATCATGATCGTCAAGCAGCCCCTGATGCTGACCAACAACGCCGAAGCCTTTGACATCAAGGTCAATGTGCACGGTGGTGGCGAATCGGGCCAAGCCGGCGCTGTGCGCCATGGCGTGACCCGTGCGCTGATCGACTACGACGCGGCGCTCAAGCCCGAACTCAGCCGCGCCGGCTTTGTGACCCGTGACGCCCGCGAGGTGGAACGTAAGAAGGTCGGTCTGCACGGCGCCCGTCGCCGCAAGCAGTTCAGCAAGCGCTGATCGGCCTGCGCAGGCGCCTGCGGCCTTGCGGCCAGGCGCTTGCCGAAAAGCCACCGTGTGCGGTTTGCGCCCGGTGGCTTTTTTCATGGGGCGCGGCGCCCAAACACCCTTTGGCCATCAGGCCTTGCACGCGCTGGTCCGCCCCGCGCCATAATCCCACTGAAATTGGAGGAATTAGCCATGAACGCTGTTGCCGAGCAAGTCAACCTCACCACCGACGGTATGCCCGCTCCGCTGGTCTTCACCGACAGCGCCGCGGCCAAGGTGGCCGACCTGGTGGCCGAAGAAGGCAATCCCGAACTCAAGCTGCGCGTGTTCGTGCAGGGCGGCGGCTGCTCGGGTTTCCAGTACGGCTTCACCTTCGACGAAGCCGTCAATGAAGACGACACCCAGATGCAGAAGAACGGCGTGACCTTGTTGATCGACGCCATGAGCCTGCAGTACCTGATGGGCGCTGAGATCGACTACAAGGAAGACCTACAGGGCGCGCAGTTTGTGATCAAGAACCCCAACGCCACGACCACCTGCGGTTGCGGCTCGTCGTTCTCGGTCTGACAGTCCACCCACGCTGGGGGGCCAGCCTCCCTAGCCCAGGCCCCTGGGGCTCTCTGGCCCTGCCAAACCCCGGGCTTGTTCAGCGCGAACCGGGGTACAGCGCGCCCAGAATCCGGGGCCCACGCGCCCCGGTCACCCGCACCACGTTGCCCGCTTGGCCCTGCAAGAACCTCAGGGCCAGCCAAGCGAAGGCTGCGGCCTCCACGTCCAGAGGGTCCAGCCCGGCGGCCTGTGTGGATGCCACATGGGCTTCAGGGCCCAAGCGTGCCTGCAGCCGCTGTTCCAAGCGCTGCATCAGGGCACGGTTCAAAGCACCGCCGCCGCACACCCAAAGCCGTGAGGCTGTGGGCAGCTCGCGCGCCAGGTGATCGTCCACACACCAGGCGCTCAGTTCGCACAAGGTGGCCTGCACATCCTCAGGCCGATGGCCCGACACATCTGCGGCCTGCAGCCAAGGCGCGTTGAACAGGTCACGCCCCGTGCTCTTGGGGGCTGGCCTGGAAAAAAAGGCGTCGGCTTGCCAACGCTGCAGCAAGGCCGGCTGCACCGTGCCGCTGGCGGCCCATCGGCCCTCTTCATCGTACGCTTGGCCCAGGTGCCGCTGGGCCCACAGGTCCATCAGTACATTGGCGGGCCCGCAATCAAAGCCGCCGATGTGCCCGTGTGCTGGCAAGAGGGTGAGGTTGGCGATGCCGCCCAGGTTGAGCACGGCCACATCGCGGCTTGATTCCTGGAACACGCCGGCGTGAAAGGCGGGCACCAGGGGCGCGCCTTGGCCACCGGCGGCCACGTCTCGGCTGCGAAAGTCGCAGACCACATCGATGCCCGTGAGCTCGGCCAAGAGACTGGCGTTGTGCAGCTGCAGGGTGTAGCCCCTGCCATCAAAGTCGCCGGGACGGTGACGCACGGTTTGGCCGTGCAGCCCGATGGCCGCCACGGCCTGGGCCTGCATGCCGGCCTGGTGCAAGAGATCGCCCACCACGGTGGCAGCGGCTTCACTCATGCGGTTGGCGGCCAAAGCCGCGCGGTGCAATTCGTTGTGCCCGGCGGTGTTGAGCGCCAGCAGTTCGGCCCGAAGCCCGGCTTCGAATTCGCCGCGGGCGCGCGACAGGGTGTCGAAGGTGGCGCTGTCAGCGCGCCAGCGCAGCAGAACGCCGTCCAGGCCGTCCAACGACGTGCCGGACATCAGCCCGATGGTCAGGGTAGGGAGCGCGGGGTTTGGGGCTGGGGCCACTGCAGGCTGCCCGGCGGCTGTCAGTCGCCGCGGCCTGAGTCGCCCACCAGGGTGGCAGCCACGTCCAGCTTGGTGCGCAGCAGCTCCGCCCGGGCCATGAAGGCTCCGCGTGATTGTTCAGACAGCGGAACCGGCGCGGCATTGCGGGCAGCCTTCAAGGGGTCTACGTGGCGGCCGTTGACGCGGAACTCATAGTGCAGGTGCGGCCCGGTGGCCGTACCGGTGGCGCCCACGGCGCCGATGCGCTGGCCCTGTTGTACACGCTCGCCGCGGCGCACGTCGATGCGGCTGAGGTGGGCGTACAAGGTGGTTTTGTCGGCGCCGTGGCGCACCACCACGGTGTTGCCGTAGCCGCCCTGCCAGCCGGCGAACTCCACGGTGCCATCGGCCACGGTACGCGCGGGTGTGCCCACGGGTGCGGCGTAGTCCACGCCCGAGTGGGCCATCACGCGCTGGTGGATCGGGTGAAAGCGCATGGCAAAGCCCGAGGTGACGCGAGAGAACTCCATGGGGCTGGCCAGGAAGGCGCGCCGTTTGCTCTTGCCACCGAAATCGTAGTAGCTGCCGCGCTGGGCATCTTTGAACCACACCGCCTGGTGCACCCGACCGTTGTTGACGAATTCGGCTGCCAGCACGCGGCCTGCGGCCTGGTTCCAATTGATGGGCTCACCATCGGCCATCAGCGTTTCGTACACCACGCTGAAGGCGTCGCCCCGCTTGAGTTCGCGGTGAAAGTCGATGTCGCCGGAGAAGATTTCAGCCATCTGCGAGGCGATGGCGTCGGGCATTTGCGCTTCGTCGGTGGCCGCAAACAGAGACGAGCGGATGGTGCCGCTGCCCAGCTGAACCCGCGACTGCAGTTCGGCGGTCTCGAGGTCGGTCACCCAGGCACCGTCCACAAGCTTGAGGGTCAGCCGGGTGAAGTGGGTGTCGGCCAGGTTGCGCTGTTCGGCCGGGTAGCGCGCCACCAGCTCAATGAGCCGGCCGGCCGCATCGGCCTTGGCGCGCACCATCTTTTGGGGCCTGCCTTCGAGCAGCTTTCGGGCTTGGCGGTCTTGCCGGATGTAGGCCGCGGCCTGGGGGTCGTTGACACCCAGGCGGGTGAGCAGGGTTTCAGCGGTGTCTTGCTTGCGCGTGGTGTCAGAGCGGTACAGCTCAAGCGGCAGGTCTGACAGGGCTTCAAGCTGTGCCACCACGTCCGCTGCGGGCTGCAGCACCTGGGTGACCGTTTGCTGCGGCAGGTCGGCCCCGGTGGGCACCAAAGGCGCCAAGCCGAAGGCGGTGGCGGCCAAGCCGGTCAGGCCAGCACCAAAACCCCACACCAGCCGGCGGCGGTGCGCCTGGGCCCAGGCTTGAACAGCAGTGACGATGGCTTGGTGCTGCATGCAAAAAACAAAGACGGGCCTTGCGCCGAAGCCGACTGGGGAGTCGGCCACAGCTGGGGCCGGTAAACGGAGCCTGACGGTTCCCCAATAGCCGAATCGGGTTCGGGCTTGGCCCAGGCGGTCGCTAGAATTCAAACCGCATCTGGGGCAGGCACGAGGCACTGTCAGGAACTTGAAATTGTATCGGCAGATGTGAAAAATCAACCCTTTTTTGCATCCATGAACCACCCCGAACACGCCGCGATTTCCGAAAAAGCAAGTGCCCACTCACATGATGAGAGCGGCGCTTCTGATGCCGTTCGGGCCGCCCTGGCCGTGACGCTGCGCGGTTGCGAAGAACTGCTGCCCCGCGCGGACTGGCTGCGCAAACTCCAGCGCAGCGAGGCCACGGGAACGCCGCTGCGCATCAAGTTCGGCATGGACCCCACCGCGCCTGACTTGCACCTGGGCCACACCGTGGTGCTCAACAAGATGCGCCAGTTGCAGGACCTGGGCCACCGCGTGATTCCGCTGATTGGTGACTTCACCACCATGATTGGCGACCCCTCGGGGCGCAACAGCACCCGCCCGGCGCTTACCCGTGACCAGATCGAAAGCAACGCCAAGACCTACTTCGAACAGGTGGGCTTGGTGATCAAGCTCGACAACGCCGAGGTGCGCTGGAACAGCGAGTGGAGTGACCCATTGGGTGCGCGAGGCATCATTGGCTTGGCTTCGCGCTACACGGTGGCGCGGATGATGGAGCGCGACGACTTCACCAAGCGCTACAAGGCCGGCACCGCCATCAGCGTGCACGAGTTCCTTTACCCCTTGATGCAGGGATACGACTCCGTGGCCCTGAAGAGCGACTTGGAACTCGGCGGCACCGACCAGAAGTTCAACCTGCTCATGGGCCGCCACCTCCAGGAAGAGTACGGCCAGGAGCCGCAGTGCATCTTGACCATGCCGCTGCTCGAGGGGCTGGACGGTGTGGACAAGATGTCCAAAAGCAAGAACAACACCATCGGCATCACCGAGCCGGCCAACACCATGTTTGCCAAGGTGCTGTCGATTTCAGACGAGCTGATGTGGCGTTGGTACACCCTGCTGTCGTTCCGCGCGGAGTCTGAGATTGCCGACCTGAAGGCCCAAGTGCTGGGCGGGCGCAACCCCAAGGAAGTCAAGGTGATGCTGGCTCGCGAGATCACCGAGCGCTTTCATGGCGCGTCGGCCGCCGATGCTGCGGAGCAGGACTTCGCCAACCGGGCGCGCGGCGGTATTCCCGACGTCATCCCCGAGGTGTCGCTTGCCGGAGCCCCGCTGGGCATTGCAGCTTTGCTCAAGGCCGCAGGCCTGGCGCCTTCGGCCAGCGAGGCCAACCGATTGATCGACGGCGGTGGGGTTCGTGTAGATGGGAGTGTGATCAGCGACAAGGCCCTGAAGCTGCCCGCGGGTACCTTCGTGGTGCAGGTGGGCAAGCGCAAGTTCGCCCGCGTGAACTTGAGCTGATGACCCGCCGGCGGGGCGCTTGGCCGGCCCTGCCGGCACCGTCGGCCCCATCTGCTCCCCCTTCGTTCAGCGTGATCGGAGTTCGCGATGAAGAGCCTGTCGGTGAACACCTACCTGAAGCTCTCGGTGGCGGTAGCGCTGCTCACGATTGCCTTGAAGACCGGGGCCTGGTGGTTCACCGATTCGGTGAGCCTGCTGTCCGATGCGATGGAGTCCCTGGTCAACCTCGCCGGTGCCATGTTCGCGCTGGCCATGGTGACGGTGGCGCAGCAACCGGCTGACGAGGACCACCCCTTTGGCCACCACAAGGCCGAGTACTTCTCCAGCGGATTCGAGGGCGTGCTCATTTTGGTGGCGGCCGTGGCCATCATCGGCGCGGCCGTGCACCGGCTGTTCAACCCCCAGCCGGTGGAGGCCTTGGGTTTGGGCTTGGCCTTGTCGGTGTTCAGCGCGGTACTCAACGGCGCCTTGGCCTGGGCCATGTTGCGCAAGGCCAAGCAGCACCGCTCTATTGCGCTGGAAGCCGATGCCCGACACTTGTTCACCGACGTGTGGACCTCGGTGGGGGTGGTGGCCGCACTGGTGCTGGTGGGCTACACGGGTTGGATGTGGCTTGACCCCGTGGTGGCCATCGCGGTGGCCCTGAACATCCTGCGCGAAGCCCTGCACCTGGTCAGGCGTTCAGCCGACGGCCTGATGGACCGTGCCTTGGAGCCGCACCTGCGCGAAGAGATTGACCGCACCCTCGAGGGGTTCACGCACCAGGCGATCCGCTTTGACCATGTGGTGACCCGCCAGGCCGGTCAGCGCCGCTTTGTGGACCTGCACATGCACATGCCCGCGGGCTGGACCTTGGGCCGCTCCGCTGCGTTGCGCACCTCGGTCGAGCAGGCGCTCATGAGCGCCGTGCCCGGGCTTCGCGCCACCATCCAACTGCTGCCGATGGATGTGGAGGCGCATTTCAATGACCCGAAGGATCTGATCTAAGGCCACGCAAACAAAACGGGGCCCGCAGGCCCCGTTGTGGACAACAACCGTCCCTGTCAGTCCGCGTACTGCCCGGCGGCCTTGATGACCGGACCCCACTTGTTGATCTCGGCTTCCACAAACTTGCGGTGCTCAGCCGGCGACAGGCGCTCGTCGGTAACCACCACCGCACCCAGGTCTTGCTGGCGCTTGACGAACTCAGGGTCCCGCAGCGCGGTGCGCAGCGCGGCGTTGACCTGGTCCAGCGCCGCCTTGGGCGTGCCCTTGGGGGCATACAGGCCGTGCCAGATGCTCACGTTGAAGCCCTTGAGGCCCAGTGAGTCGAGCGTGGGCAGCTTGGCCAGTGCCGGGGTGGTCAGGGGCTTGCTCGTGGACACGGCAAAGGCCTTGATCTTGCCGCCTTCGATCTGGGCGGTGGTGTTGGTGGTCTGGTCGCACATCAGGTCAACCTGGCCGCCGATCAGGTCGGTCATGGCCGGGCCGGTTCCCTTGTACGGCACGGTGGTCATGTCCACGGCCACGCTTTGCTGGAACAGCAGGCCGCACAGGTGCGACGCAGCGCCCAAGCCTGCGTTGGCCAGGTTGATCTTGCCCTTGTTGGCGTCGATCCACTTGCGCAGTTCGGCAAAGTTGTTGGCCGGCAGCGTGGTGCGGCCCACCAGGGTCATGGGCACATCATTGACCATGCCCAGGAACTCGAAGTCGCTCATCACGTTGTACGGCATCTTGCGGTACAGGGCCGGCGCGGTGGCCATGCCGATGTGGTGCAGCAGCAGGGTGTAGCCGTCCGGTGCGGCCTTGGCCACCTTGGCCGCACCCAGCGTGCCGCCTGCGCCACCCACGTTTTCGATGATCACGCTTTGGTTGTTCAGGCTCTTGCGCAACACCTCGCCCAGGTCACGGGCCACTTTGTCGGTGGGGCCGCCTGCGGCGAACGGCACCACGATGGTGATGGGCTTGTCTGGATAGGCCGCCAGGGCGTTGGATGCCAGGCCTGCCGACAGGCCGAGAGCAGCCACAAGACTCAACAAACGCTTCATGATGGTCCTCGTTGGAGTAAAGCAAAGTGCGAAGCCGTCATCCTAGGGACGCCTGCTGGCTTCGGCGCGGTGGAAAGTACGTAGGAACTTCCTCAGTCGTACTTTCGCGCGTCTTCGATGACCTTGCCGTCGTTGGGGAGGCTGCCCGGCGGCACGACCTGCACCTGGTCGGCCCGCAGCTTGGTGATGTCTTTCACGCTGGCCGCCACAGCCTGTTCCAAGCCCTCGGCCGGGCCTGCGTGCTCCACCTGCAGACTCATGCGGTCGTTGGCCATTTCGCCTTCCACCACCAGGCGTGCGCGCAGCACAGCCGGGTGTCGCTTGACGATTTCGCCCACCTGACTGGCGTGTACGAACATGCCACGCACCTTGGTGGTTTGGTCTGCACGGCCCATCCAGCCTTTGATGCAGGTGTTGGTGCGGCCCGTGGGGCAGGGCCCGGGCAGCAGCGCCGACAGGTCGCCGGTGCCGAAGCGAACCAGAGGGTAGTCGGGGTTGAACACCGTGACCACCACTTCGCCCACTTCGCCTTCGGGCACCGGGTCATCGGTTCCCGGACGAACGATCTCCAGCAGGATGCCGTCGTCCACCACCAGGCCCTGCCGCGCTTCGGTCTCGTAGGCAATCAGCCCGGCATCGGCCGTTGCGTAGGCCTGGTAGCCATGAATCCCCCGCTCCAGCAGCCAGTCTCGCAGTGACGGTGGAAAGGCTTCACCGCTGACGAGGGCTTTGCGGATGGAGGCGATCGACGCGCCGGTTTCTGTAGCCTTCTCCACCAGGATGCGCAGGAAGCTGGGCGTGCCGCAGTAGGCATCGGGCCGAAGCTCGGCAATGGCTTGCAGCTGGAGTTCGGTGTTGCCCACACCGCCGGGAAACACGGTGCAGCCCAGAGCGTGGGCACCCGCTTCCATGATCCATGCACCCGGTGTCAGGTGATAGCTGAAGCTGTTGTGCACCAGGTCGCCGGCCTGAAAGCCGGCAGCCTGCAGGGCGCGGGCCGAGCGCCAGTAGTCGGGGGCCGAGCCCTCGGGTTCGTAGATGGGCCCGGGCGACTGGTAAACCCGCCGGGCCCCGCTGCGGGCCATGGCCCGCCAGCCGATGGCCGAGTAGCCACCAAAGGGGTCGCTGGCGCGCGAGGCGATTTGCCGCTGCAGGAGTTCGCCCTTTCGGGTCACGGGAACACGGGCCAGGGCCGCGCGGCTGTTCAAGGCGGCTGCATCGACGCCCTGCAGCCGCTCGCCCATGGCGGGCAGTTGTTGGGCCGCACGCACGAGGCCGGGCAGGGCCTGCATCAACGCCGCCTCCCTCTCGGCGCTGGCGCGCCACTCCAGGCCCTTGCCTGGCCTTGTGTTGTCAGTCATGGTCATCGCTCCAGTGGGCGAGTTGTTTCTTGAGGTCGCCGGTGAAGTCGCGCACGTCAGCAGAGGACCTCAAATTGCGCAAGACCCACTCAGGGCTGCTGCGTGATGGCTTTTTCACCCGGCTGGCCTCGATGGCCTCAGCCTGCGGCACCAGGCGCACCAGGGTCAGGCCGCGGCGCTCCCACAGGCCTTGGCGCTCCTGCAAGCCCAGTTCTCGAAGCTCTCGCCGCAGGCGCTGCAGGGCCTCTTGCGGCTCGAAGGGTGACGGGGCAAAGCCCCAATCCGCTTCGCTCACGCCCAGGCCTTCAGGCCAGCCAGCGCTTGCGGCGCTTGTAGCTCTTGACGTCTTTGAAGCTCTTGCGGTCCCCGCCGCCCATACCCAGGTAGAACTCCTTGACGTCTTCGTTCTCTCGCAGGTCTTTTGCAGCGCCGTCCATCACGATGCGACCGTTTTCCAGGATGTAGCCGTAGTCCGCGTAGCGCAGCGCCATATTGGTGTTCTGCTCAGCCAGCAGGAAGGTCACGCCTTCCTTGCTGTTGAGGTCCTTCACGATCTCAAAGACCTCTTCCACGATCTGTGGCGCAAGGCCCATGGAGGGTTCATCCAGCAACACCATCTTGGGGTTGGCCATCAGCGCACGCCCGACGGCGCACATCTGCTGCTCGCCGCCGGAGGTGTAGGCGGCCTGCGAGCCACGACGGGTCTTCAGGCGCGGAAAGTAGTTGTAGACCTTCTCCAGTGTTTGGTTGACGGCAGCCTTGCCGTCCTTGCGGGTGTAGGCGCCCGTCATAAGGTTGTCTTCGATGGTCAGGTGCGCAAAACAGTGACGCCCTTCCATCACCTGGATGACACCACGGTCGACCATGGCGGCTGTGGAGAGCTTCTCGATGCGCTCACCGCGCAACTCAATGGAGCCTTTGGTGACCTCACCACGCTCCCCGGCCAGCAGGTTGCTGACAGCGCGCAAGGTGGTGGTCTTGCCGGCACCGTTGCCCCCCAGCAGCGCCACCACCGACCCCTCGGGTACCTGCAGGGACACGCCCTTGAGCACCAGGATCACGTGGTTGTAGATGACCTCAATGCCGTTGACATTGAGAAGGGGAGGGGTGCTCATGATGGGTCCTTCGGTCGCTCTTGGAAGCGCCGTGCCGATGGCTCAGCACGGCGCTTTGAACAGCAACCTGGGGTCACGCGCAGGGCCAAGGCCGTGCGCGTGACTGCGTTTCTTACGATTGGCAGTCGCTCGGGTCGCGGCGAGCGATCTTCTTCTCGGCGGCGTACTTGTCGGCCGCAGCCCTGATCATCGGTTTGATGATCGACTGATCGGCTTCATACCAATCCGAGCTGAAGTTCCACTTCTTTCCGTCCCAGGTGTGGATGCGGGCCACGGCCGCACCGCGGTGGTCTTGGCAGGATGTGGAGATCGGGCGCATCACGCCTGCGAAGCCCAGTGCATCGAGCTTTTTCTGGTCCAGTGCCAGGTTCTCATAACCCCAGCGGGCCTGCTCGCCGGTCATGTGCTTGCCTTTGCCGAAACGCTCCTGGGCACGCTTGACACCTTCCACGGCCAACATGGCGGCGACCAGCCCGCGCATGTACAGCACCTGGCCCACTTCATCCTTGGGGCCAGTACCCTGACCCTTACCATGCACTTCCTTGAGAATCTCTTGGGTGATCTTGGCGTTGGGCTCGGCGCCGTGCTGCAGTGCTAGTGCGTTGTAGCCTCGGGCGCTATCGCCCACGTCCTTGACGTCAGGCTCGGCGCCGGCCCACCACACACCATACATCTTGTCGCGCGGATAGCCGATGGCCACGGCCTCCTTCAAGGAGGTGGAGTTCATCACACCCCAGCCCCAAAGGAAAAGGTAGTCCGGGCGTGACTGACGAATCCTGAGCCAGGTGGCTCTTTGTTCCACCCCCGGATGCGTGACGGGCAGCAACTCGAGCTCAAAACCGTGCATTTTGCTGCGCTCGGTCAGCTGCGGAATGGGCTCCTTGCCGTAGGGGCTGTCGTGATAGACCAGCGTGATCTTCTTGCCCTTGAGCTTGTCAGCGCCGCCCTCTTTGACCGCAATGTGTTGCACCAGGATGTCAGCGGCATCCCAGTAGGTGCCGGTCAGCGGAAAGTTCCACTTGAAGACCATGCCGTCGGTGGATTCACTACGGCCGTAGCCGGCGGTGATCAGCGGAATCTTGTCGACAGGGGCCTTTTCGGTGAGCGCAAAAGTGATGCCGGTGGACAGCGGCTGGAACACCGTGGCGCCCTTGCCCTTCAGACGCTCGTAGCACTCCACGCCCTTGTCGGTGGCGTAGCCCGTTTCGCACTCTTCCCAGCTGACCTTTACGCCGTTGATGCCGCCCTTGGCATTGACGTACTTGAGATAGTCGACATAACCATTGGCGAACGGCACGCCATTGGGTGCATAAGCACCCGTGCGGTACACGAGTACGGGAAAGAACTGCTCCTTGGCCTGGGCGTGGGCCACGGGCATCGTGGCAACCGTTGCCAGGCTGGCCGAGGCGATGGCCGCGGCGGCGATGAGCGATTTAAATTTCATGTTGCTTAACTCCAGAGGTTTAAAAACGCACGCGTCCGTGCAGCATTGACTCGCCTGCAGGAGGCGGACTCAATTGTGTTGACAGGACTCCATCGTCATGGCGGCTCGTTCTTAGATGTTCAGCGGCATAGCGGGTTCAATTGGACTGTTCAGGCTGTCAGAGTCGAAGGGCTTGAGCGGCAAAAACCTATCAATGCGGGAAGGGCCAAAGGCGCAGTTTTTCCTTGGCGACCGACCAGAGCCGGGCCAAGCCATGCGGCTCAACAATGAGAAAGAAGATGATCAGGGTGCCGTAGATCATGAAGGTCAGGTGAGAGGCCAGCGCGACATCAAAGCCCAAGCGCACACCCAGCAGATCCAGCGCAATGGGCAGCACCACGATGAAGGCCGCCCCGAAGAAGCTGCCCATGATGGAGCCCAGGCCGCCGATGATCACCATGAACAACAACTGAAAGGAACGGTCGATGGAGAACGCAGCGGGCTCCCAGGCTCCCAAGTACACAAAACCCCACAAGGCTCCGGCAACCCCGACAAAGAAGGAGCTGACCGCAAACGCCGTTAGCTTGGCGTAAACCGGCCGAATGCCGATGACAGAGGCTGCCACGTCCATGTCGCGCATGGCCATCCACTCGCGGCCGATGTGGCTGCGCACGAGGTTTTTGGCCACCAGTGCGAAGACGACCACGAAGCCCAGGCAGAAAAGGTATTTGTCCGCAGGGGTGTCGACTGACCACCACAACAAGGACAGATTGGACACGTTGACCGAGCCCGACGCCGAATCCAAGGTGAACCACTTGATGCGCAGGAAGGCCCAATCACAGAAGAACTGTGCGGCCAAGGTGGCCACTGCCAAGTACAAGCCCTTGATGCGCAAGGACGGGATGCCAAAGAGGACACCGACCACGGTGGCACACACCCCACCCAACAAAATGGCCGCTACGGGGGGCATGCCCTCTATGCGCATGAGGAAGTTGTAGGCGCCGTATGCCCCCACGGCCATGAAGCCACCCGTACCCAGCGAGATTTGCCCGCAGTAGCCCACCAGGATGTTCAGCCCCAGTGCGGCCAGCGACAGGATCAGGAAGGGAATGAGGATGGCGCGAAACAGGTATTCGCTGGCCAGATACGGCACCACGATGAACGCTGCAGCGATGAGTGCCAAGATCACCACTCGGTCCTGCATGATCGGGAAGATCTGCTGGTCGGCGGCGTAGCTTGTCTTGAATTGACCGTTCTCGCGGTAAAGCATGGTGTTTAAACCCGATCGATGATCTTTTCGCCGAACAAACCCTGCGGACGCACGAGCAGAAAGATCAGCGCCAAAACATAGGCAAACCAGATCTCGATTCCGCCGCCCAGGAAGGGCCCCAGGTAGACCTCGGAGAGCTTTTCACCCACCCCGATGACCAGCCCGCCGATGATGGCCCCGGGTACAGATGTGAGGCCGCCCAGAATCACCACGGGCAGGGCCTTGAGCGCCACCAACGAAAGCGAAAACTGCACCCCGAGCTTGGAGCCCCAAATGATGCCGGCCACCAAGGCCACAAAGCCGGCCACCGACCACACGATCACCCAAATGCGGTCCAGCGGAATACCGATGGACTGTGCGGCTTGGTGGTCATCGGCCACGGCGCGAAGTGCGCGCCCCGTACTGGTGTACTGGAAAAACGCGGCCAGCGATGCCACCAGCGCTGCAGCCAGCAGGGCAGCCACCAGATCCTCCTGATTGACCAGAATGCCGCCTTGGAAAACGGCGTCCAGCAAGAACATGGGGTCCTTGGGCATGCCCACGTCGATCTTGTAGATGTCTGAGCCGAAGATGGTTTGCCCGAAGCCGTCGAGGAAGTAGGTGATGCCCAGCGTGGCCATCAGTAAGGTGACTCCCTCTTGGTTCACCAGCTTGCCCAACACGAGGCGCTCGACCAACCAGGCCACCAGAATCATGACGCCTATGGCGCCGATAAAGGCCAGTAAGTTGACCAGGAACTTGTTGTCAATGCCGCTGAGTTGGGGCAACCACTCTGAAAAGCGCGCCATCGCCAGCGCTGCAAACAGCACCATGGCGCCTTGCGCAAAGTTGAAGACGCCCGAGGCCTTGAAGATGAGGACAAAGCCCAGCGCCACGAGCGAGTACAACATGCCGGCCATCAGACCGCCGATCGTCGCTTCGATGAAAAATCCCATTGCTTGATCTCCTGGTGCGGGGCCGTCAGTGGGATGTGCCGAGGTAAGCGCTGATCACATCTTCGTTGCGGCGCACCTCGGCGGGTGTGCCGTCACCGATCTTCTTGCCGTAGTCGAGCACGACCACGCGGTCTGAGATGTCCATGACGACCCCCATGTCGTGCTCGATCAAGACGATGGTGGTGCCGAATTCGTCGTTCACATCGAGCACGAAGCGGCACATGTCCTGCTTTTCCTCGACGTTCATCCCCGCCATGGGCTCATCGAGCAAAAGCACTTGTGGCTCCATGGCCAAGGCGCGGCCCAGGTCCACCCGCTTTTGCAGGCCATAGGGCAAGCGTCCGACAGGTGTCTTGCGATAGGCCTGGATCTCCAGAAAGTCAATGATGTGCTCAACGAACTCGCGATGCACGGCCTCCTCGCGCGATGCGGCGCCGATCCGAATGGCCTGCTGAAAGATGTTCGTGGTCATCTTCAAGTTCCGTCCGGTCATGATGTTGTCGATCACGCTCATGCCTTTGAACAGCGCCAGACTCTGGAAGGTGCGTGCCACTCCCATCTCGGCGACCTGGCGAGAGTTCATGTGATCGAAGGTTTGCCCACGGAAGGTGATCGTGCCCTGCTGAGGGGTGTATACGCCGTTGATGCAATTGAGCATGGAGCTCTTGCCAGCACCGTTGGGGCCGATAATGGCGCGGACCTCGTGTTCCCGCACGTCGAAGCTGATGTCGGTCAGAGCCTTGACGCCTCCGAAGCTCAGCGAGATGTTTTTGACATCCAGAATGATGTCGCCGATTTGTTTGTCTGCCATAGGTGGTTCTTGCTGCTGGCCGGCACGCGGATGGATCAGTTGTGGGTACAGGCTCAGGCCGCGCGCTGGATGGCCGCAAAGGTCTTCACATCGGCAATCTTCAAGGTGGCCGATACCTGACCGGTGCGTCCATCCTCAAACTTCACCTGTGTCTGAATGTACTGCTCCGTCTTGCCGGCGTACATCGCATCCACCAGCACCTGGTATTTCTCGTTGATGAAGCCACGCTTGACCTTTCGGGTGCGCGTCATCTCGCCATCGTCAGCATCAAGTTCCTTGTGCAGGACCAGGAAGCGGCTGACCTGGCTGCCCGCGAGCTTGTCGTCCTGGGCCAGGTCAGCATTGACTTTCTCCACGCATTCGCGGATCAGGTCTTGGGTCTCAGGCTTGGCTGCCAGATCGGTGTAGCCGGCATAAGGCAGGTTGCACTTTTCGGCCCAATTGCCCACGGCTTCGAAATCGATGTTGATGAAGGCGCAGACCTGGTCACGCCGGTCGCCAAAGGCCACCGCCTCCTTGATGAAGGGGAAGAACTTGAGCTTGTTCTCCACATACTTGGGCGCGAACATGGCCCCATCATGGACCCCGCCCATGAGACGGCCCACATCCTTGGCGCGGTCGATGATCTTGAGGTGGCCCGAGTGGTCGAGGAAGCCCGCGTCGCCCGTGTGGTACCAGCCGTCGGCCGACAGCACCTCCCGGGTGGCCGCGGGGTTCTTGTAGTACTCCTTGAGCAGGCCCGGTGACTTCACCAGGATTTCGCCGGAATCGGTGAGCTTGATCTCCACCCCGGCGATCGGCACGCCCACCGTGTCGCTCTTGACCTCGTGGTCGGGCTGCAGGCACACGAACACGGCGGTTTCGGTGGAGCCATACAACTGCTTGAGGTTCACGCCGATGGCGCGGTAGAAGTTGAAGAGGTCGGGGCCGATGGCCTCGCCGGCGGTGTAGGCCACACGCACACGCGACAGCCCCAGCGTGTTGCGCAAAGGTCCGTAGATCAACAGGTCGCCCAGCTTGTAGAGCAGGGCATCGCCCATGCCCACCGACTTGCCATCCATGAGCTGCGGGCCCACGCGGCGCGCCACGTCCATGAAGTAATGGAACAGGCGGCGCTTGATGGCGCTGGCGTCTTCCATGCGGATCATCACGCTGGTCAGCAGGCCTTCGAAGATGCGCGGCGGCGCAAAGTAGTAGGTGGGCCCGATCTCCTTGAGGTCGATCATCACCGTGGCCGCGCTTTCCAGGCAATTCACCACGTAGCCGCAGGCCAGCCATTGGGCGTAGCTGAAGATGTTCTGGCCGATCCACGCCGGTGGCAGGTAGGCCAACACCTCTTCGCTGGCGCTCAGGCGGTCAAAGTCGGCGCCGGCGCGTGCGCGGTCCAACAGTGTGTGGTGGGTGTGCACCACGCCCTTGGGGTTGCCGGTGGTGCCCGAGGTGAAGAACATGGCGGCCACATCGCTGGGCTGGACCTGGTTCACTTCGGCTTCATACGCGCCGGGGTGCTGCGTGTGGAAGGCCTGGCCGCTTGCGATCAGCGCGTTCAGTGGGGCCAGCCCGGGCTCTTGGTAGTTGCGCAGGCCGCGGTCGTCGTCGTACCAAATGTGCGTGAGCTGCGGGCAGGTTTCGCGCAACTCCAGCAGCTTGTCCACCTGCTCTTGGTTTTCGACGATGGCAAAGGCCACCTCGGCATTGTTGATGGGGAAGGTGTACTCGGTGGCCACGGCGTCCTGGTACAGCGGCACGGGGATGGCACCCAGGGCCTGCGCAGCCAACATGCTGGCGTACAGCCTGGGACGGTTGTCGCCGATGACCACGATGTGCTGGCCGCGCTGCAAGCCCGCCGCAGCCAGGCCGCCTGCCAGGTCCTTGACCAGCGCAGCCAGGGCCGACCAGGTCGTTGTTTGCCAGATGCCGTATTCCTTCTCACGCAAGGCCGGCGCCTGCGGGCGCTGGGCAGCATGTTCGAGCAGAAGCTGGACGAAGGTGGACGACACCATGGGTCTCCCTGGTTCATGAAACCGTCGAATACTAGGGTGGTCTTTGACGCTTTGCTGTCGTTCGGGCGACAATTCCGGGTGACTGCTCACCGGACTTACCCTAGCAGAGGCTGATTTGGCTCACCATCTTGCGCAAGCCTTACAGCGCAGCGCGCGTTTGCCGCTGATCGCGCGTGCCCGTGAGGTGCAGCAGCGGGACTGGTCGGCCATTCCTTGGCTGCGGTGCCTCGGCGATGTGCAGCGCGAACGCGCCCTGTCCGATCTGCGTGTGGTGGACGCCCAACCGGGCGACTTCATCTGCAAGATCGGTCGCCCGGCCAACCTGTGGTTTGGGGTGCTGGACGGCCTGATGAAGATGAGCAACGATGCCTCGGTGGGGGTGTCCATCACCTTCACGGGCATCCCGTCGGGGGCTTGGTTCGGCGAGGGCACCTTGCTCAAGCGCGAGAGCTACCGCTACAACATCGAGGCCCTGCGGCGCACCGTGGTGGCCGGCTTGCCTGCCCCCACCTTTCATTGGTTGCTGGAGAACAGCATTCCCTTCAACGCCTACGTGATGAACCAGCTCAACGAACGCCTGGGCCAGTTCATCGCGGCGCGCGAGGTGGACCGCATCAACGACCCGGATGTGCGCGTGGCACGCGGCCTGGCCGCCCTGTTCAACCCGGTGCTGTACCCCTTGGTGGGGAAGCTGCTGCGCATCACGCAGCAAGAGCTGGCCTATCTGGTGGGCCTGTCGCGGCAACGGGTGAACGAGTCGCTGCGGGCCTTGGCTGCGCAGGGCCTGATCCGCGTGGAGTACGGCGGGCTGCAGGTGTTGGACCTGCCCCGCCTGCGCGTCTTCGGCTCAGACCGGCTCCTGGGCCCCAAACGGGCTTAGGCTGGCCCGAGCGGGGGCGGTTCGGCGGGCTCGTTGGCCACTCCGGAGGCCACGTGGCCTGCCGGTACATGCGCTGCGGCGTTTTCGATGTGGCCGGTTTGGTCGTCGAAGAAGAGGTCGGGCTGAAAGGCCTTCAGAAAGTCCCCCTTGGGCAGGCCGCCCAAGAACAGGGCTTCATCGATGTCGACTTCCCACTCCATGAGGGTGCGGATGGCGCGTTCGTGTGCAGGGGCGCAGCGTGCGGTCACCAAGGCCGTGCGGATGCGGCCTTCGGTTTGCGGAAACTGCTGCAGCCGGTGCAGGGCCTGCAGGAAGGGCTTGAAGGGGCCATCGGGCAAAGGCTGCGATGCGCGCTCGTGTTCGTGGGCCTGAAAGGCGCCGAGCCCACCGCTGCGGTACACCCGCTCGGCTTCGTCGGAGAACAGCACAGCGTCGCCATCAAAGGCGATACGGACTTCGTGCGGGTGCTCGGCCGAGGCAGGCGCGGACTCGGGCAGCACCCGCGCGGCGGGCACACCGGCGGCCAGGGCCGAACGCACATCGGCTTCATGGGCTGACAAAAACAAATGAGGCCTGATGGAGTGCAGGTAGCGCCAAGGGCTGCGCCCACGGGTGAACACACCACGTTCAATGGGCAAGCCGTAGTGCTTGGCCGAGCGGAACACGCGCAGGCCGGAGACCGGATCGTTGCGCGAGAGGATGACCACCTCCACCAGCGCTTGCTGCTCGTTGAAGGCCAGGAGCTTGCGCACCAGGGGGAAGGCCACACCCGGTGCGGCCGGCACGTCCAGGCGCTGGCGCTGCAGGTGTTGGTAAGCCCCGTGGGCTTGTGCTTCGAAGACGCTGTTCTCTTCTTCAAAGTCGAACAGGGCCCGGGAGGAGATGGCCACCACCAGGCGCGTGTCAAGGTTCAGGCTCATGTGCGGCGGGCCCCTCAGCGCACCCAGGTGTTGAGCTGGATGATGGGCAGCAGCACGGCCAACACGATCAGCATCACCAGGCCCCCCATGGCCACGATCAGCAGCGGCTCGAGCAGGGTGGCCAAGGCCATCGCCCGGCGTTGCACCTCGCCGCCCAATTGCTGCGCGGCGCGCTGCAGCATCTGCGGCATTTGGCCGGTCTGTTCGCCCAGCCGGGCAAACATGGCCAGCAGACCTGGGAATCGGCGCTTGTCGGCCAGGGCACTGGCCAGCGGCGCGCCTTCGCGGACCTGGACGAGCGCCTTCAAGGCGTCTTCTTTCATCGCTAGGTTGGACAAGGTGTCGGCGGCGGCTTGCAGGGACTTGAGGATGGGCACACCGGCGCCGGCCAGCATGGCCAGCGTGCCGGCAAAGCGCGCACTGTTGTAGCCCCGTGCCAAGCGGCCCACCAGGGGCAGCCGCAGCCACGCCGCATCAGCCTTCAAGGCCACGGCCGGCACCTTCAGGGCCAGGTGCAGCCCGGCAGCGCCGGCAGCGGCCAGTGCCAGCAGCAGCCAGGCCTGGTGGCGAATGAAGCCGCTGATGGCCAACATCACCACGGTCAGCCCCGGCAGCGCACGCTTGGACCCTGCGAACACACTGGCCACCTGCGGCACCACATAGGTCAGCAGGAACACCACGATCACCACCGACAACAAAGAGACGATGGCCGGATAGAGGGTGGCGGCCAACAGCTTGGCCTTGAGCGCCTGCTGTGCCTCCAGGTCGTCGGCCAGGCGCTCCAGCACCTGGCCCAGCGCGCCGGTTTGCTCGCCTGCGGCCACCACCGCCCGGTAGACCTCATCGAACTCCTGCGGGGCCCGCGACAGGGCCAAGGCAAAGGGCGCTCCAGCGTTCACTTCACTGCGCAGTTGGGCCAAGAGTTCCTGTTGTCGACGGTCGGGCGCCTCGTCCATCAAGGCGGTCAAGGCGCGCTCCAGTGGCAGACCGGCCACCAGCAAGCCTGCAAGCTGGCGCGTCCACACCGTGCGCGCGGTGGGGGTGAACACGCGAGCGCGCAACAGCGTGCGCGCTCCGGCTTCATCACGGCGGGTTGACACCGCCACCACCGACAAGGGTACCCACTGCCGCGCGCGCAACTGCTGGCGCGCGGCCCGTTCGCTGTCGGCTTCGATCAGGTCCTGATGGGTGCGCCCTTGTGGATCCAGGGCTTCAAAGCGGTAGGCGGGCATGCGCAGCGGGCGGCTACTCGCGGGTCACGCGCAGCACTTCTTCGGCTGAGGTCAGGCCCAAGGACACCAGGCGCTGCCCGTCCTCGCGCATGGGCTTGAGCCCGGCGGCCACGGCAGCCTGGGCCAGGTCGCTTTCGGCCGCACGCTGGTGGATCAGTGCGCGGGCCGCTACATCGGCCACCATGAGCTCATACACGCCGGTGCGGCCCTTGTAGCCCGTGTGCCCGCAGGCCTCGCACCCCACGGGGTGCCACAGGCCTTGGCTGTCCTGACGCTTGCAGGCCGGGCACAGCTTGCGCACCAGTCGCTGGGCCAACACGCCCAAGAGCGAACTCGACAACAAGAAGGGCTCCACCCCCATGTCGGTCAAGCGTGTGATGGCGCTGGGGGCGTCGTTGGTGTGCAAGGTGGCCAGCACCAAGTGGCCTGTGAGCGAGGCTTGAATGGCGATCTGCGCGGTCTCGAAGTCGCGAATCTCGCCGATCATGATCACGTCGGGGTCTTGTCGCAGGATGGCGCGCAAGGCCTTGGCAAAGCTCAGGTCGATCTTGGCGTTGACTTGCGTTTGGCCGATGCCGGGCAGTTCGTACTCGATGGGGTCTTCCACCGTCAGCACATTGGTGGTGCGGGTGTCCACCGTCTGCAGCGCTGCGTACAAGGTGGTGGTCTTGCCGCTGCCGGTGGGGCCCGTGACCAGCACGATGCCGTGGGGCTGCTGCACCAAACGCTGAAACGGGGCCAGCACCGCCTCGCTCATGCCCAGGGCCTGCAGGGTGAAGGGCGCATCGCCCTTGTCCAACAGGCGCAGCACCGCACGCTCGCCGTGGGCGCTGGGCAGGGTCGACACGCGCACATCCACCGCATGACCGCCGATGCGCAGCGAAATCCGGCCGTCCTGGGGAAGGCGCTTCTCGGCAATGTCGAGTTCGGCCATGATCTTCAGGCGCGAAATCAGGGCCGCATGCAGGGCCCGGTTGGGCTGCACCACGTCACGCAAGGTGCCGTCCACGCGAAAGCGAACCGAACTGGCGCGCTCATAGGGCTCGATGTGGATGTCGCTGGCGCCGTCTTTGGCAGCCTGGGTCAGCAGTGCATTGAGCATGCGGATGATGGGCGCGTCGTGGGCGGCTTCCAGCAGGTCCTCCACCGCCGGCAGGTCCTGCATCAGGCTGGAGAGGTCCACGGCGCTTTCCACTTCGCCCACCACCGTGGCGGCATCACCGTCACCCCCGGCATAGGCCTGGGCGATACGGCGGTCCAGGGCCTCGTCGTCGATTTCCTCCACCGCGCTGGGCCCATGCACCCGCTGCACCTCGGACACTGCAGGCCAGCCGGTGCGTTTGGACAAGAACAGCGTGCGGCGGCGCCCGTCGTCCTCCAGCAAGACCCGCTGGGATCTGGCGAAGCCGTAGGGCAGGGGATAAGGCCCAGCCATGACCGTGGCCCGTCAACGCACCGCGGCCGGGGCGGCCGGGGTGGCTTGGGCCGGTGGCGTGGCGGCCGCCGGTGCTGCTGGCGTGCTGCCGCGCGCCGGCAGCACGGGCCGGTTGTCTTCGCCCAGGATGCTGCCCGAAGGGGCCTGCAGCTGCAGCTGTTGCGCACGGATGGCGTCGTAGCGGTCCAGCGTGACCGAGTCGGCCGATTGCTGGGTGCGCAGCACCACCGGACGCAGGAAGACCATCAGGTTGCTCTTCACGCGCCGCTTGTTTTCGCTGCGAAAGAGGCTGCCCACCACCGGCAGCGCGCCCAAGCCGGGCACGCGGTCTTCACCATCAACGAACTCTTCCTTGAGCAGGCCGCCCAACACGATGATCTGCCCATCGTCAACCACCACCGAGGTTTCAATGGAGCTCTTGTCGGTGGTGGGCCCGGCGGCCGTGGTGGCCCCCGGCACCACGCTGGAGTTCTCCTGGAACACCTGCATGCGCACCGTGCCGCCCTCGCCGATCTGGCTCTTGATGCGCAGGGTCAGGCCCACGTCGCGCCGCTCGATGGTTTGGAAGGGGTTGATGGCACCCGTGCCGCCGGCGGTGTTGGTGAAGCTGCCGGTGACGAAGGGCACGTTCTGGCCGATGACGATCTTGGCCTCTTCGTTGTCCAGGGCCACCAGGTTCGGCGTGGACAGCACGTTGGCACCGGCCTGCGTTTCCAGAAAGCGCGCCAGGGAGGCCAGCGTGTACACACCACCGGTCATGCGGATGAGGCCCAGGTTCAGGCCCGCCCCCGGCGGCGTGGTGATGGTGCCGCTGGCCGCGCCGAGCTGCAGGTTCACGATGTTGTTGCCGCCACCGCCAAAGTTGGTGCCACCCACCACGATGTTGCGGTCGCCCTTCTGGCCGGCCACGCCTTGCCACTGCAGGCCGAACTCAGCGGCCTTGCTCGCGTCGATCTTGACGATGAGCGACTCCACATACACCTGCGCGCGCCGCGTATCGAGCTGGTCGATGACGGCCCGGATCTGTCTGTACAGGGGCTCGGCTGCGGTGATGATGAGCCCGTTGCTGGCGGGGTCGGCTTGGATGAAGCCGCCGGTGGACGGCGCCGCACTGGCCTGCACGGGGCTGCTGGCCTGGGTGCTGAGGGCCGCTGAGCCGCTGGGCGAGCCCATGGAGGCCACAGGTGTTGGCAGCGCCGCGGCCGGCAGCGTGGCCGATGAGGTACCGCCGGCGGTGCCCGTTCCGGTACCCTGAAGGCCGCCCGTGGCTGCAAAGGCCGCCCGCAACACCGTGGCCAGTCGGGTGGCGTCGGCGTTCTTGAGGTAGACGACCCAGATGTTGCCGCGTGAGGCGGCGCCTTCCAGCGGCCGGTCCAAGGCCTGAACGGCCGACCGGATTTGGGCCATGCGCGCTGCGTTGGGGGCCCGAACGATGAGGCTGTTGGTGCGCGGGTCGGCCAGCACCGACAGGCCGCTGGCACCTGGGGCCGGTGCGCTGCCGGGAACAGCGGCCGCACCGCCCTCGGCCATGCGCAGCACGATGGCGGCGAGGTCGCTGGCCACCGCATGGCGAACGGGGATCACCTCCAGGTCGGTGGCCGCGGGTTGGTCCAGGGCGGCCACGATGCGGGCGATGCGCTGCAGGTTGTCGGCGTAGTCGGTGATCACCAGGCTGTTGTGGCCCGGGCTCACGTTGATCGTGTTGTTCGGGCTGATCAAGGGGCGCAGCACCGCCACCAGGTTGTTGGCCTGTTCATGATTGAGCCGAAAGATCTGCGTGACGATTTGGTCGCCGCGCTTGTCACCTTCGTCCACCAAGACGGTGCCGGCCTGCAACTTGGCTTCGGCCTCGGGCAGGATCTTGAGCAAGCCACCCGACTCCACCATGGAAAAGCCCGCACCGCGCAGCGCCGAGAGGAAACTCAGGTAGGCCTCAAAGACCGGCACCGGCCGCTCGGTGTACAGCGTCATCGGCGCCTTCACGCGAGGGTCGACGACGATGGGGCGGTTGATCATCGCACTGATGGCCCGAGCCACCGATTCGATTTCGGCGTTCACGAAGTTCAGCGTCACCGGCTCTTGCGTGCGCGCAGCCTTGGCAGGCGCGCTGCCCGTACCCGCAGGTGCTGTGGCCTTGGCGGCGGGTGCAGCCTGTGACCAGCAAGGGCCCGCACACAGGCCCAGCACCATCACCAGACCCCAGAGCACCGCCACCCGCGACCCCAGCTGGGTCGGGCGTGCCTTCGTGGAATTGAACGGGCTACTCATGTCGTGTCCATCATTGCGTTGTAGCGGGCTGCGGTCCCAAGAGCCCAGGCGGCCCGAAGGCCATGAGCGAGCGCGCACCGTCGCGACGCCCGATGATATTCAGCAGATTGGACAGCGCTTCCTCGCGCCCGGCCAGGGCCCAGGCCTGCCCTTGAAAGGCCATGGGCCCGCCCGGTGTCCAGCGCCCCTGTCCTTCAAGCTGCAGTGCACTGCCTGGCCGCGAGGACAGCCTTGCGTTCACCGTAGGCCCACCCTGCAGCTTCAGCTCGTAGTCGCCCAGCACCGGCAAGGTGGAAATCCGCGAGGCCATCTCCGTCATCTGTATCTGCAGGGCCAAGTCCAGCGGGGCTGCTGCGTTGGCGGGGCCATGCCAGTGCAGCCGCTCCAGCCGAAGCTGCAGCCGGCCGCTGGGCTGCAGCGTGTTCCAGGGGGCGCCCAAGCCCGCCAACCATGCAGCCGGCAGCTCCACCGCCAGCGGGCCCTGGCCCGGGGAGGCCCCCATCTGCAGCGCCCAGCCCGCGCCAGACCACTGCACGCGGAGCTGCGCAGCTTGTGCCAGAAGCAAAGGGTGTTGGGCGGTGAGCTGAAGGCCGGGGCCGCCTGTGCCGCCCAGAACAGGGCGCAGCGTCCAAGCCAAGCGCCCTGGCATGGACAGCTCCACCCCACTGCCCGGCCCCCCGCCCAAGGCCAGGGTGGCCTGACCATTCCAAAGCGTGCCGGTGGCGTGCAAGGCCTGCACGCGGCCGTGGCTCGCGCGGTCCAGCAGCACACCCATCCAAGCGGCCGGCGCTGCCCATACCGCGCCCAGTACGGCGCCCGTGAACAGACCGGCCCAAGCAGCGCCCCGCAGCGAGCGAAGCTGGGCGCGCTCCTGGGTTCGGTGGCGAATCAATCGGCTGCCCATTGCAGTCGGATCCGGCCACGCAAGCCGTCCGCTTCCGGGGTGAGCTCGGCCTGAACCGGCAGGGCACCCCAACGCACCCTCAGGGTCTTCAGCCCTTGCCGCAGTTGCTCGCCACCCACGCCCTCAAAGCTGAGCACCACCGCTGAACCCATGGGTTCCAAGCGCGCTGACCGGCCCAGCGCGCGGACCACCAACGCGCGGCTGGTGTCATCGATGGCCGCTGCCTTGGGCCGTGCCGCATCGCCTTGCGCGGCTGCGGTGGCTGCCGCGGTTCGAAGGCCCGTGGCTTGGGCCGCCAGGGCCTGCAGGCGCTCCGTGTCGGCCAGCGCCTGTGCCCGCTCAGCGGCGGCCCGCTCCAAGGTGAGCCAGGCCGGCCTGACGGCCACCGACCACAGCAGGAAGAGGGCCAACAACAGGCCTGCGGCCCGCAGGCCCGCGCGCTCCCGCGGGCTCAATCCGTTCCAGGTGCTGTGCAAATGCGTGATGGGCTCCACCGTGGTTCCTTTCGCCAGGGTCATGGCGCGCCCGCGCCCGGACGGACCAGCCGCAGGGTTGGGCCGTCCTGGCGGGTTTGCCAACCCAAGCGGCCTGCATGCTCCTGCAGGCGCTGCACGGCCTCAGGCGGCCATACCAATGCAGCCGCCAACAGGGCCAGGCCTTGCTCATCCCAGCGTAACGACTTCAGCTGCCCGGCTGGCAAGGGCTGCGTGGCCCAGGCCCCGGCCACCACATCCAGGGCCGTCTCCAGATCATCCGGCCCGGGCTCGCCGGTCGCACGGCGCATCCTCAGCAACTCACGCTCGGCCTGCAGCAGGGGGTCCAGCACCACCTTGATCGAGGGGAAGGCCTCACGCAGGATGTCCTGCTGTTGCTGGCGCAGGGCCTGAACCTCGCCGTGCGCGCGCCAGGCCTGCAGGTTCAAGCCCACCACCTGCACCAGCACCAGGGCGGCCAGTCCCACATGCAGGGCACGGTAGCGCCGGTCTTTGAGGGTGGCCCAAGCCGCCCACAGTGCGCGTGAGCCCTTCATGCGGGGGGCCAGGCCCAGTTGCAGCAGATTGGTGCCCGATTGCGCGGCCTGCAGGGCCCGATGCGCGGCGTCGAGCAGCCGCGCATTGGCGTGCCCCTGCTCGGCCAGCAGCCGCGCGGCCGCCGGCTCGGCCGTCCAGGCGGGCACGGCCTGCAAGCGTTCGCGCCCGCCGGGCCAAGCCAGTGGCCACTGCGCCACGCCTTCGGGGCCGCACACCACGGCCAAGGCCTGGCCGTCAGCACCCAAGCGGGCATGCGCCTGCAACGGTGTGGCGGGTTCACTCGGGCACACCAGGGCGTCGGCCTGCAGGCCTTGCTCACTCAGGGCCTGCAGTTGCCGCTCCAGCCAGGGCCGGTGCAGCGCGGCCACCCAAGTGGGCCCGTCCTCGCGCAAGCCGCCCGGCCCCAGCGCCAGGTGCGCTGACGCAGGGTCTTCCAACAACTGGTCTTCCAGGGCGCCGCGCAGCACCTCAGGCAGCCGCTTGGCCGATGCCTTGGGCAAGGCGGCCGACAGCCAGGCCACGTCCTCGTCCTGGACCACCAAGACCACGCGGTCGGCCTTGGGCAAGTCAGCTGCGGCGGCGCGGCCCTCACGGTCTACGCTCAGGCCCTGTCGGCTGTACACGAAGCGCCACTCGGCCGGGGACTCCACGGCGGTGTTCAAGCGTGCTCCTGCCGGCGTCTCACCCAACGCTAAGGCGCGGCTGCGTGCGGGCAGGAGTAGGGCTAACAGGCTCATGGGCTCTGAAGGCTAACAGGGTTTGGGCGGGCCACGCCAGGGGCCAGGCGCTCACGGCTGAGCACCACCATGTCCAGTTGCCGCCGCTCCACCAAGATCCGTTCTTCAAACAGGCGCTGGCCCAGCCGCAGCCGGCCCTGCAGCTCGAAGAAATTCGATTGAACCGACAGGCCTGCCGCGCGGTTGCCACCCTCGCTGGGGGGCAGCAGGGCCAGCACGGCCTCGGTCGACTTGAACGGCGCGGTGCTGCGCTGCTGCACGATACGCTGGGCCAGGGCCGTGTCCACGCCCTCCAGCGCCACCGCCAACAGGGGTGCCGTGGCGGTGTTCACATTCAAGGGGGTGGGCACAGGCAGCAGGCTCAGCCAGGGCCGCAAGCGTTCCAGGTCTTGCGGGGCCACTCCCCACCACGACAGGTCGCTCAGGCGCTCGGGTGACAGCATCGCTGCGGCTGAGGCTGTGGCCTGCTGCCCTTCGGCTGGTTTGGGCAGCCAGCTGCGCTGCACACCTTGGCTGATCAGGCCTACCACGGCCGGCTCCACCTCGGCTGCTCGGGCAATGCGCTCCAGGGTGCGCAAGGCCGGCACGGACAAGGCCCCGTTGACCACCAGGTTGCGCAGGTTGAAGCGGGATTGGGCATCGGTGATGGCGCCCGACACGAAGGCCTGCAGGGCCGGGTTGTCTTCGAGGTCCTCGCGTCCTTCTGCCAAAAAGGTGGACAGCCGCGCCTCTTGCAAGGGCAAGGCCCACGGTTCGCCCAAGTGGTCGATCTGGCTGCCACGGCTGTCTTCGCGCAGGATGAGCCGCCCCCAATCCAGGGCACCCAGCAACACCCAGTGGGCCTGCAGCCGGGCACGTTCGGCCGATTCCGCCTGCACCGACCGCCATTGGTGCCACACCATGGAGCCCGCCAGGGACGCGATCACCGTTACCACCACCAGGGCCAGCAGCAAAGCGGCGCCGCGCTGGTGGCCGCGTGGGGCTGGTGTCCTGCGCATCATGGCTGCCCTCCGGGCACCAACACGTCGCGCTGCAGGGCGCCCAGGCCCGACTCCCCCTGCAGGCTCATGACCAGGCGCACCCCTTGTGGGAGCCGCTCGCGCGTGGGCGCACCCGCTGCGCTGGGTTGCCCGGTGCCGGGGTTGGTGCCGGGGTTGACCAGGTCACCACTGGACTGGGCGTTGGACCAGGCGTTGCCCCGGAAGAAGTACAGCTGCCACGCGCCCACGCCCTGGGCCAGGGTGATGTGGCCCGGCTCGCGCCCGAGCAGCTGTGGGGCCTGCGCCCAGGTTTGCCGCAGCTCGGCCTCCAGCGCCGTGGGTGCAGAGGCCCAACGCTGCCATTGCCCATTGCGCACCGACCACACCACCAGTTGCACGCCACCGGGCGCGCGCCGCAACACCCGCAGCCGTGCGCCGTCGAAGTGCAGTGCAGGCAGCGGCGCATCGGTCAACACCTGCTGCAGGTCCTGCTCCCACTGGGCCAGCGCGGTTCCCAGCACCACCAAGCGCTGTGATTGCTGCTCCACCGCCTGCCGGGTTCGGATCATGGCGTCCACCGCCTGCCAGGACAGCCCCGCCAACACGGACATCACCACCAGGGCCACCAGCACTTCAATGAGGGTGAAGCCACCGCTGGACCGCTGGATGTGGGGGTCTGGGCGTGGCATGGTCAGAAGCGTGACAGGACGGTGGACACCGTCAGCAGCCCATAGCCCTCTTCGTTGAAGATCTGCACATCCACGCGCCGGAAGTTCGGGTTGGGGGTGTTCTGGGTGCGGGTTTGGCCGCGGTAGCGCACCCCCAGTTGTTCGCAGCTGAACTCACCCTGCCCGGTGCCGGGAAAGGCCCGGGTGAGCTTGAGTTCGGTGAGGTGGTTGTCGGCACACCATTGGGCCGCCGAGACCTGGGCCTGGCGTTGCGCATTGAGCACCAGCGCGCCAGCGGCCTTCAGCCCCGCGGCCAGCGTCACCGACAGCACGGCCAGCGCCACCAGCACTTCGATGAGGGTGAAGCCCCCGTGGCGCTGGGGTGCGGGCCGCTTCACCGGCGGTCCTCCACTCGAAAGCCACCCAAGCCATCGGAGGCCAAGACCAGCTCTTGGCCTGCGAGCCGCAGGCGCACACGCTGGGGCGGCAGCAGGGGTTCCGGGCCGAGCACCAGGCGCGGTGCACCGATGACCTCGGACTGCACACCAGGGTGCAGCCACTGCGTGGGCCAAGCGTCCACCGAACGCGAGGCGGCGCTGCCGCCCGGGGTGCTGGAGCCGCCCATCGCCGCCAAAGGCGGCTCAAAGCGAAAGTCGGCCTGGGGCGTGGCGATGGGCTGCCAGCTCACGGCCTGCCCACTGGTTCGAGACTCCAGGCGCGCCGCATCCAACAGGGCCGCCAAGCGGGCGGCTTCCTGCTCCAAGCGCTGACCGGCGGGGTCGCGCAGGGCCAGGATGGACAAACCCGAGGCCACGGCGATGACCGCCACCACGATCAGCAACTCCAACAGGGTGAAGCCACCCTGCGCCGATGAGCTCGATGGGCTACTGCCAGGACCCGATGTCAGCATCACGCCCCGAGCCGCCGGCTTTGCCATCGGCACCCCAGCTGAAGACATCCACTTCGCCCTTCAAGCCGGGAACCAAGTACTGATAGGGCTGGCCCCAGGGGTCTTGGGGCAGCTTGTCGAGGTAGGGCTTCCAGTTTGCTGCCGGTGGACCTGCCGTGGGCTTGGCCACCAGGGCTTGCAGGCCCTGCTCCTGGCTGGGGTAGCGCAGGTTGTCCAGCTTGTAGAGCTTGAGGGCTTGGGTCAGGTTGGCCACGTCGGTTCGGGCCGCAGTGACGCGTGCGTCATCGGCGCGGTCCAGCACATTGGGCACCACCAGGGCTGCCAACACGCCAATGATCACCAGCACCACCATCAGCTCAATCAGGGTGAAGCCTGCTTGGCGGCGCTGTTTGGCCGCTGCGGGGGCTGGTCGGTTTGTGCAGGGGAATGGGGCCGTATGTTGCATAGGACACGCGTGTGAAGGGAGGGCTGCCACCGTGCAGGCGTGTGCACCGTTGGCCTGCATCTATGATACGCAGGCAATGGGGATCCGATTGATGACATTCGCCTTGTGGTTGGCCGTGGGCGTCAGCGCCGTGGCCTGGCTGATGCCATGGTTCGGGCCGGCAAGCCCCTCGGACCGCACGGGCACCCTGGCCTTGGCCGAGCAGGCGCCTGTGCCGCCGGCCGATTGGTCGGGCCTGTTGAGCCCCGCCGCACCCACTGCACCCCTGGGCCGCGCGGTGTCAGACGCCCCGGGCCTGCGCTTGCTTGGTGTGGCCGGCCCGGTTCGCCCCTCGGCCCAAGGCGTGGCGCTGCTGTCGGTGGGTGGCCAAGCCACCCGCGCCTACAAACCCGGCGACGCCGTGGACGCCACGCGGGTGGTGTTGGAGGTCACGGCGCACACGGTGAAGATTGGCCCCCCGGGCGGCGCCACCAGCGTGACCTTGGAGGCACCCCTCCTGCCGCCTGCCGCCACCGGCCGCCCCTAGCGCAGGAACAAGCGGTAGACCGGGTTGGTGGTCTCGTCCACCCACGGGTAGTCCAGGTCCTTCAGAAACCGTTGGAGCTCGGCTTCCTCTTCGGCTGGAATCTGCAGGCCCACCAACACGCGGCCGTAATCGGCACCTTGGTTGCGGTAGTGGAACAGGCTGATGTTCCAGGCCGGGTTCATCGACGACAGGAACTTGAGCAGCGCGCCGGGGCGTTCCGGGAACACGAAGCGCAGCAAGCGCTCATCGGTGGCCAGGGGTGCCCGCCCGCCCACCAGGTGGCGTGCGTGCTCCTTGGCCAGTTCGTCGTCCGTGAGGTCCACGGTGCCAAAGCCCAAGGCTTCAAAGTGCCGCGCGATCTGCGCGGCTTCATCGCGCCGCTGGATGCTCAGGCCCACGAATACGTGGGCCGCATCGGTGTCGGACATGCGGTAATTGAACTCGGTGACGCTGCGCGGGCCCACGGCCTCGCAGAAGGCCTTGAAGGCCCCGGGCCGCTCGGGAATGGTGACGGCAAACAGGGCTTCACGCTGCTCGCCGAACTCCGCACGCTCGGCCACGAAGCGCAGGCGGTCAAAGTTCATGTTGGCGCCGCAGGTGATGGCCACCAGGGTTTGGCCTTGTAGGCCGTGCCGTTGCACATACTGCTTGATGGCGGCCACGCCCAGGGCGCCGGCAGGCTCCACGACGCTTCGCGTGTCTTGAAACACATCCTTGATGGCGGCGCACACCTCATCGGTGTCCACCAACACGAAGTCGTCCACCAAGTCACGGGTCAGCCGGAAGGTTTCTTCGCCCACCAGCTTGACCGCCGTGCCGTCCGAGAACAGGCCCACATCGTGCAGCTGCACCCGGTGCCCGGCCTGCACCGACTGTTGCATGGCGTTGGAGTCATGGGTTTGCACACCAATCACCCGAATCTCTGGGCGCACGGCTTTGAGGTAGCTGGCCACGCCGGAGATCAGGCCACCACCGCCAATGGCCACGAAGACCGCATCAATGGGGCCTTGGTGCTGGCGCAGGATTTCCATGCCGATGGTGCCTTGGCCGGCAATCACATCGGGATCATCAAAGGGGTGCACGAACACCAGATCCTGCTCGGCTTGCAGCTTCAGCGCGTGCTGGTGGGCGTCCGAGTAGCTCTCACCCTCGAGCACCACGGTGCCGCCCAGGGCTTGCACCGCCTCGACCTTGACCTTGGGGGTGGTCACCGGCATCACCACCAGAGCCTGTGTGCCCAGCTTGCGGGCGCTCAGGGCCACACCCTGCGCGTGGTTGCCTGCGGAAGCGCAAATCACGCCGCGCACCAGCTGCTCGGCGCTCAGGTGCGCCATCTTGTTATAGGCCCCGCGCAGCTTGAAGCTGAAGACCGGTTGCTGGTCTTCGCGCTTGAGCAGGACGAGGTTGTCCAGGCGGCGCGACAGGTTGCGCGCCGGCTCCAGGGCAGACTCCACCGCTACGTCGTACACGCGGGCGGTGAGGATGCGCTTGAGGTATTCGGTTTTCTGGGGCATCGTGGGTCCGATTGTCGGGCACGGGCCTGAAAAAAGGCCCAGGGCGTGAACCCTGGGCCTGAACCACCTTGAGAGGTGGAGGAGACAATCGGTAAAGATGCCCGTATTCGGGTGTCACGCGGGCTTGTCTTCGTGGTTTGTAGTCTAGCACCGCGTATGCTGCGCCGCGACAATTGCAGGGCCATTTGGGCCCATGCGGCGCACGCTCGTGGGCCCGTCTCCAGGCTGTTTCACAGGCCTACATCAAGGAAGCACAAACATGGAATGCACAGTGAGTTGGATGCCGGGCAGCGGCATGGCCTTCGGCGCCGAAACCGGCAGCGGGCACCTGGTGAACATGGACGGCGCACCCGAGGGTGGCGGGCGCAACCTGGCGCCGCGCCCCATGGAGATGCTGTTGGTGGGCGCCGGCGGCTGCACCGCCTACGATGTGGTGTTGATCCTCAAGCGCGGCCGTCACGACGTGCGGGGGTGCCAGGTGCGCGTCTCGGCCGAGCGCGCCGAGCAAGACCCCAAGGTGTTCACCCGCATTGCAATGCACTTCGTGGTAAGGGGGCGGGGTCTGTCGGCCGCCGCGGTGGAGCGCGCCATTGCCCTGTCCCATGAAAAGTACTGCTCGGCCACCATCATGTTGGGCCGCACCGCTGAGGTGGTGACCTCGCACGAGGTGGTGGAAGCCTAGCCCGCTGGCCGCGGGCAAACCGTGGTAGAGCAGCCGGCGGGGGCCGCCTTGGGCCCTACAATTGGGCGCTACAGGCGGTGCGCGGTGGTGGTCATCACCTTGGCTGCCGCGCGCATGAGGCCTTGAAGCATGGCGGGCATCGAGGCGGCGCCGGCTTCTCGGGCCTCTCGGCCGTGCCGAGCCTCGTCGTGGCGCATCTGGTCAACGATGGCCCGTGAGGCTGCGTCGTGCGCCGGCAGCCGCTCCAGGTGTGAGGCCAGGTGCTCTTCAACCTGCCGTTCGGTTTCCACCACGAAACCCAGGCTCACCGCGTCACCCGCACGTCCGGCCGCCAGGCCGATCGCAAAGGCCCCGGCAAACCAAAGGGGGTTGAGCAGGCTGGGGCGGTCCTGAAGCTGGTCCAACCGCTGCCGGGTCCACACCAAGTGGTCGATTTCCTCTTGCGCGGCTTGGAGCATCTTGGCGCGCAGTTCAGGGGTGCGGGCGGTCAGGGCCTGGGCTTGGTAGAGCGCCTGCGCGCACACCTCACCCACATGGTTGACGCGCATCAGGGCCGCTGAGTGGCGCCGGTCCTCTTCAGACAGAGCCTGGGGCGGTTGGGGTGTTGGCGGCACGGGCGCCGGGCGGGTGGCCGAGACGCCGCCCGAAAGGGTGCGCAGGGTCTGGTCCACGGTGGAGAGCCAGTGGTCCAGTCGGGAAAGGCTGCGGGTGCTCATAGGGGAATCATCTCTCCGCGGCGTGAGCAGGCGCTGCCCGTCTCGTTGTAACCAAGCAACATAATCAGGATTTCCGGTAGGGTCGAACTGGCCGAAGCCCCGTTTCGCTGATGAAATGTCGAAAGCTTCCCAATCGGGAGTTCTGTGTCTCTTTGTCGGCCCCCTGGCTCGACAAAGCGCGATTTTTCTAACCAGGAGAACCTTCAAGTGAAGAAAACCCTTGTCGCTTTGGCCGCTCTGGCTGCTTCCACCGCCGCTTTCGCACAGTCGGCCCCCGCCTCTTCCGTGACCCTGTACGGCGTGATCGACGCCTCGGTCACCAACGTGAACAAGTCGGCCGTTGGCAGCTTCACCGGCGTGACCGGCAGCAACGTGGCCTCTTCCCTGTGGGGCATGCGCGGTTCCGAGAACCTGGGTGGTGGCCTGCGCGCCGTGTTCAACGTGGAAGCCGACCTGGACCCCACCAACGGCGCCTTCGACGGCACCGCTTCGGGCATCAACAGCGGCGCTCTGTTCCGCCGTGCATCATGGGTCGGTCTGGCTGGCGGTTTTGGTGAGATCACCTTCGGCCGTCGCCTGAACCCGATGATCCTGAACATGATCCAGAACCAGATTCTGAACAGCAACTCCACCACCGTGGTGACCGCTGCTGCTGCCAACGCAGCTGACTTCTGGATCAAGAACGCCATCACCTACACGGCCCCAGCCATGGGTGGCCTGACCATCCAGGCGCAGTACGCACCTTCGAACATTGCTGGCCAAGACAGCAACGGCACCGTGACCGCCCTGGCTGGTCGCTTCGTGCAGGGCGGCCTGGAAGTGCACGCTTCCATGCAAGACCTGTCGGTGGCTCCTGGTGGCAACGCTGCTTTTGGCAACACCCCGGCCACCGCTGCCGGCAAGAAGTCGCAGCTGTTTGGCGCCAAGTACACGATGGGCCCCCTGTCGTTTGCTGCCACCGCCTTTGAGAGCAAGCAAAACGCCCCCACCCCGGTGGCCGCTTCCCTGGTCAAGCGCGATGGCTACAACGTGGCCGTGGGTTACAACTTCAGCAAGCAGCTGTCCACCGCGGTGCAGTACACCGAAGTGAACAACAGCGCTGGCAGCTCCGCTTCCATGGTCAGCCTGCAAGCTCGCTATGCACTGAGCCCCCGCAGCGCCATCTACGGCATGGGCAACTTCGTCAGCCAGGGTACCGCTGCTGCGGCTGCCAACGCCCAGACGATCCTGCCGGCCTGGGGCTCGCGTGGCTCTGCAGCTGGTCTGGCCGGTGCCGATCAGCAGGCCCTGTCGGTTGGTGTGATCCACCGCTTCTGATGACCGCCTGAGCCGAAGGCCTCTTCGGCTCACGCTAACATCCGGCCCCGCCGCAGCGATGCGGCGGGGTTTTTTCATTCATGTTTGCCTTCATCCTTCGCCGTCTGTTTCAAGCCTGCCTGGTGCTGCTCACCGTGGGCTTCATCGCCTTCATGCTGTTTCAGTACGTGGGCGACCCGGTGCTGAACATGCTGGGCCAGGACGCCACGCAGGAACAGAAGGAGCGCCTGCGGGCCGATCTGGGCTTGGACCAGCCCTTTCCGGTGCAGTTTGCGGCCTTTGTGGGCAATGCGGTGCAGGGCGACTTCGGCCTGAGCCTGCGCCAGGGCCGCAAGGTGTCTGAACTCATTGCTGAGCGCTTCCCGGCCACTTTGGAGCTGTCACTCTTGGCGGCGGTGATCGCCTTGGCGGTGGGCATCCCCATGGGCGTGTATGCCGCGCTCAAGCGGGGAAACGTCTGGTCTCAACTGGTCATGGGCTTTTCGCTCTTGGGCGTTTCGCTGCCCACCTTTCTCATCGGCATCCTGTTGATCCTGGTGTTTGCGGTGATCCTGAAGTGGCTGCCCAGCTTCGGCCGAGGCGAGGTGCTGAACCTGGGCGGCTGGACCACGGGCCTGTTGACGGTGGATGGGTGGAAGCACCTGATCCTGCCCGCGGTGACGCTGAGCATCTTTCAGTTGACGCTGATCATGCGCCTGGTGCGCGCGGAAATGCTGGAGGTGCTGCGCACCGACTACATCAAGTTCGCGCGGGCGCGCGGCTTGCCGCAGCGCGCGGTGTATTTCGGTCACGCTTTGAAGAACACCTTGGTGCCGGTGATCACCATCACCGGGCTGCAGTTGGGCTCCTTGATTGCCTTTGCCATCATCACCGAGACCGTGTTCCAGTGGCCGGGGATGGGCCTGCTGTTCATCCAGGCGGTTCAGTTTGCTGATGTGCCGGTGATGGCGGCCTACCTGTGCCTGATCTCGCTGATCTTCGTGACCATCAACCTGGCCGTGGACCTGCTGTACTTTGCGGTGGACCCGCGGCTGCGCGTGGGCAGCGGCGGGGGAGGGCACTGACATGGGCGGCCGTATACAGCGCTTCTTTGACAGCGACCTGTGGTTCAGCTTTCGCACCTCGCCGGTGGCGGTTGTGGCCGCTTTGGTGGCCGTGCTGTGCGCGTTTTGCGCGTTCTTTGCGCCCTGGGTGGCGCCCTACGACCCCTTTGACCTGGCGGCCTTGGACCTGAGCGACGCGCGCTTACCACCGGCGTGGGCAGATGAGGGCCAAGCGCGATACCTGCTGGGTACCGACGACCAGGGGCGCGACATCTTGTCGGCGCTCATGTACGGCGCGCGCATCTCCTTGCTGGTGGGCTTGGCCTCGGTGTTGCTGTCGGTGCTGGTGGGCGTGAGCCTGGGCCTGTTGTCCGGCTTTGTAGGCGGACGGGTCGATGCCCTGATCATGCGCACCTGCGACGTGATGCTCAGCTTCCCGTCCATTCTGGTGGCGCTGTTGATCGATGGCGTGGGCCGAGCCTTGTTCCCCAATGCACACGACACCCTGGCCTTTGCGGTGCTGATCCTGGCGATTTCGCTGTCAGGCTGGGTGCAGTATGCGCGCACGGTGCGCGGCTCCACCCTGGTGGAGCGAAACAAGGAGTACGTGCAGGCCGCGCGCGTGGTGGGTGTGTCCCCTTGGCGCATCATGTTCCGCCACGTGATGCCCAATGTGATGGGCCCGGTGCTGGTGTTGGCGACCATCCAGGTGGCCACGGCCATCCTCACCGAGGCCACCCTGAGTTTCCTGGGCGTGGGCGTGCCGCCCACCTCGCCATCCTTGGGAACGCTCATCCGCATCGGCAACGACTTCCTGTTTTCGGGCGAGTGGTGGATCACCATCTTCCCCGGCGTGGTGTTGGTGATGATTGCGCTGAGCGTCAACCTTTTGGGCGACTGGCTGCGCGACGCGCTCAACCCGCGGCTGCGCTGAGCACCTCGACACCCGCCCCGATCTGCAACTGCCCATGTCATCCCCACTGCACGCCGACACTGTTGAAACCCCCTTGTTGGAGGTCCAGGACCTGGTGGTCGAGTTTCCCACCCGGCGTGGGGTGCTGCGCGCCTTGGACGGCGTGAGCCTGTCCATCGCACCCGGCGAGATCCTGGGGGTGGTGGGTGAATCGGGGGCGGGCAAATCACTCACCGGTGCGGCCATCATCGGCCTGCTCGAGCCCCCGGGCCGCATCGCCGCTGGCCAGATCAAGCTCGAAGGACGGCGCATCGACGACTTGTCCGATGAGGAGATGAGGAAGGTGCGGGGCCGCTCGATTGGCGCCATCTTCCAAGACCCGCTGACCTCCCTGAACCCGCTGTACACCGTGGGCCAGCAGATCGTTGAGACCATTCGCGCGCACCTGCCGATGAGCGAGCTGCAGGCGCGTGAGAAGGCGATTCGCCTGCTGGCCGAGACGGGGATTCCGGCGCCCGAAGCCCGCATCGACCACTACCCGCACCAGTTCTCCGGTGGCATGCGCCAGCGCGTGGTCATCGCCCTGGCCTTGGCCGCCGAGCCCCGGCTGATCGTGGCCGATGAGCCCACCACCGCTTTGGATGTGTCGATCCAGGCCCAAATCATCAGCCTGCTGCGCAAGCTGTGCAAGGTGCACGGTGCCTCGGTGATGCTGGTCACGCACGACATGGGTGTGATTGCCGAAACCTGCGACCGCGTGGCGGTGATGTATGCCGGCCGTGTGGTGGAAATCGGCCCCGTGCAGGACGTGATCCACTGCCCGGCGCACCCCTACACCCTGGGTCTGATGGGCTCCATCCCCAGCATGGATGCCGATGCCCAAAGGCTCACGCAGATCGACGGCTCCATGCCACGCCTGAACGCGATTCCGCCGGGCTGTGCCTTCAACCCACGCTGCTCCAGGGCCAGTGAGCGCTGTCGGCAAGAGCGCCCCGAGTTGATGCCGGCCGGCCCCACGCGAGCAGCCTGCTGGGTGCACGCCAATGTCTGAGGCATCTGAAATGAACGCGACGCAGAGCCCTTCAGCCCCGGCAGCGCCCGCTGCCAATGCGTCCCCCTTGGTGGAGGTGCGCGACCTCGCCAAAGTGTTCGACGTATCCGCGCCGTGGCTCAACCGCGTGGTCGAGCGCAAGCCCAAGCAGTTCGTCTACGCCGTAGACGGGGTCAGCTTTTCGATTGCCGCGGGGCAGACCTTGGCCCTGGTGGGCGAGTCGGGCTGCGGCAAGAGCACGGTGGCGCGTTTGTTGGTGGGCCTGTACCCGCCCACACGCGGCGACGTGCATTTCGACGGACAGAACCTGACCACAGTGCGCGACCCCGCCGTACAGCGGGCCTTGCGGCGGCGCATGCAGATGATCTTTCAGGATCCCTATGCCAGCCTGAACCCGCGCTGGAAGGTGTTGGACATCGTGGGCGAGCCCCTGCGCGAACACCGCCTGGCGGACGGTGCGGCGGCCCTGCAGGCGCGGGTGGCGGCCCTGTTGCAGCAGGTGGGCATGTCGCCCGACGATGTGGGCAAGTTCCCGCACCAGTTCTCGGGCGGGCAGCGTCAGCGCATCTCGATTGCGCGCGCCTTGGCCACCAATGCAGAGTTCCTGGTGTGTGATGAACCCACCTCGGCGCTGGACGTGAGCGTGCAGGCGCAGGTGCTCAACCTGATGAAGGACCTGCAGGCCGAGCGTGGCCTGAGCTACCTGTTCATCTCACACAACCTGGCCGTGGTGCGGCATGTGGCCCACACGGTGGGGGTGATGTACCTGGGCCGTTTGGTTGAACAGGCACCCAAGGCGCAGCTCTTCAGCACGCCGCGCCACCCCTACACCCGGATGCTGCTGGATGCGATTCCCGACATCCGCATGACCGGCCGCGCGCGAACCCCGGTGCAGGGCGAAGTGCCCAATCCCTTGAACCCACCCAAGGGCTGCGCCTTCCACCCGCGATGCCCGCTGGCCAATGCCCGCTGTTCCAGCGAACGCCCGGTGATGCGCACCGTGGATGCTGCCGGAACGCAGGTGGCGTGCCACGCGGTGGAAGAGGGCCGCGTGGCCTGAAGGACCTGGGCCTGGGCGGCTGAGGGGCGACTCAGCCGATGAGGCGTTCGCCCGCGAACAGCTGCTCGGGCGTTTCGCGCTCGCGGATCAGTTGGGCGCGGCCGTCCTTGATCATCACCTCGGCGGCGCGCCCGCGGGTGTTGTAGTTGCTGGACATGGTCATGCCGTAAGCGCCGGCCGACAAGACCGCCAAGGTGTCGCCGGCCTGTACCGCAAGCGAGCGGTCCTTGCCCAACCAGTCGCCCGACTCGCACACCGGGCCCACCACATCCCAGGTGGTGGGCGCTGCATCGGCCGGCGCTTGCACGCACTCCACGATGCCCATCCAGGCCTGATACAGGGCGGGCCGCATCAGGTCGTTCATGGCCGCGTCCACCACGCAGAAGTGGCGCCCACCCTTGGCCACTTCATCGGCTTGTGCGGGCTTGAGGTACAGCACCTCGGTCAACAGCACGCCGGCATTGCCCACCAAGGAGCGCCCGGGTTCGAGCAGCAGTTCCCGGTGGCCATGGCCTCGCGCATCGATGCGCTTGAGCATGGCCGCCACCAGCGCCTGGGGGGATGGCGGCTGCTCATCGGTGTAGGTGATGCCCAGGCCGCCGCCCAGGTCGAGGTGGTGCAGGGCCGTGCCCTCGCGCTCGATGGCCTCCACCAGGTCCAAGACGCGGTCCAGTGCGTCCAAGTAGGGCGCCACTTCGGTGATCTGCGAGCCAATGTGGCAGTCGATGCCCACCACCTCCAGACCCTTCAAGCTGCGCGCCTGCGCGTACAGCGCCAAAGCCCGGTCGTGGGCCACACCAAACTTGTTGCCCTTCAGGCCGGTGGAGATGTAGGGGTGGGTGCCGGCGTCCACGTCGGGATTGACACGCAGGCTGACCCTTGCGGTGCGCCCTTCGTGCTGCGCCACCTCGGACAACACCTGCAACTCGGCTTGGCTTTCCACGTTGAAACAGCGCACGCCGTGGTGCAGCGCCGCCTTCATTTCGGCTGGGGTCTTGCCCACGCCGGAGAACACCACCCGAGCAGGGTCGCCGCCAGCGGCCAACACACGCTGCAACTCACCGCCGGAGACGATGTCAAAGCCCAGGCCCAGTTGCGCAAAGGTCTGCAGCACGGCCAGGTTGCTGTTGGCCTTCATGGCGTAGCACAGCAGGTGGGGCCTGCCGGCCAGCGCAGCCTGGTAGCTGCGTGAGGCTGCCTGCATGGCCTGCGCCGAGTAGACATACAAGGGCGTGCCGAAGGTACGGCCCAGCGCTTGCAGGTCCAGGCCATCCAAGGTGAGGCGGCCATGCGCATAGGCCAGGTGGGGTGCGCCAGGCAGGGGCAGGGTCATGGGCGGGCAGGCAGGGGGGAAGAGGCTGCGGGCGTTGCAGCCGCGGGTGTGGGGGTGAAAGCCGATGTGGGGGCCGGGGCCGCAGCGGCTGCACCGGGCTTGGCCGCGCTTGAGGGTGGTGTCAGGGGGCCCTTCTGACCACAGGCCGCCAAGGCCAGCGTCACGGACAAGGCCGCCACCGTGGGCCACACAACCCCCACGCCGGGGCGGAGATGGGCACTGGCTATGATCGAAGGCTTCACCCCGGAATTCTATCGACCCGCATGGACGACACACCCGCCTCTGGATTGACCGACCTGGCGTTTCGCCAGCTCACCGGCCGCATCCTGGCCAGCATCGAAGCCACCCTGGACGCCTGGCTGCAAGACGACGTGGTGGACATCGATGCCCACCGCACCGGCGGCCTGCTCGAGATGGGTTTTCCCAACGGCAGCACCATCGTGATCAACACCCAGCCGCCCTTGCACGAGCTGTGGCTGGCCGCCCGCGCGGGGGGCTACCACTTCAAGCACCGGCAAGGGCTATGGACCGAGCGGGAGGGGCAGGAGTTCTTTGCGCTGCTGTCTCAGCGCGCCAGCGAACAGGCGGGCCAGGCCTTGCGTTTCGAGCCTCCCAAGGACTGAGGCTGGGTCAGGTTATTTTGGGGGGCCTGCGCGAGCCCTGCGGCTAGCGCCGGAACAGGTCGAGGATGCTCTTCTTTTCTTCCTCGGCCGCACCGTCGGGCTTGTCGCCCAAGCCCACGCTGCGCACGCCCTTGCCCGAGGCGTATTCTTCAAAGACCCAGTCGGGCCCAGCCTGCACGACACCCGCAGGTACGGTGATGTCGGCCGGCGGCGCCTTCTTCAGGGCCTGCTGCATGTACTCGATCCACACCGGCAAGGCCAGGCCGCCGCCCGTTTCGCGGTCGCCCAACTTGCGGGGTTGGTCGTAGCCGATCCACACCACCGCCACCACACTGGGCTGCCAGCCGGCAAACCATGCATCCATGGAGTCGTTGGTGGTGCCGGTCTTGCCGTACAGGTCGCTGCGTTGCAGCGTGGCTTGGGCCTTCGCGGCGGTGCCCGAGCGCGTCACCTCCTGCAGCAGGTTGCCCATCACGAAGGCGTTGCGCTCGTCGATGACGCGCCACGACTCCTCGGGCGGCTTGGGCGGTGAGTCCACCAGCACCTTACCCCGGTCGTCGGCGATGCGCATGATCAGCACCGGTGGAACGCGGTAGCCGCCGTTGGCGAAGACCGCATAGCCGGTGGCCATTTGCATGGGTGTGACGGACCCGGCGCCCAAGGCCATGGTCAGGTAGGCCGGGTGGCGTTCGGCCTCAAAGCCGAATCGGGTGACCCACTCTTGCGCGTTCTTCGCACCCACGCCCTGCAACACCCGGATCGACACCATGTTCTTGGATTTGGCCAAGGCCGTGCGCATGCTCATGGGCCCTTCGAACTTGCCGTCGTAGTTCTTGGGCTCCCAGGGTTGGCTGCCGGTGGCCCCTGCATCGAAGAACAGTGGCGCGTCGTTGATCACGGTGGCGCCTGTGTAGCCCTTTTCCAAGGCCGCCGAGTAGATGAAGGGCTTGAAGCTGGAGCCGGGTTGGCGCCAGGCCTGCGTCACATGGTTGAACTTGTTCTTGCGCCAATCAAACCCACCCACCATGGCGCGCACCGCGCCGGTTTTGGGGTCCAGCGAAATGAAGGCACCTTCCACCTCGGGCAGCTGGGTGAGCACCCAGCGCTTGCCGTCTTGCACCACGCGAACGACGGAGCCCCGGCGGATCTGCTTGTTGGCCGGCGCTTTGTCGGCCAGGCCGGAGGCTACGGGCTTGAGGCCGTCGCCACTGATGACGACCTCCTCGCCCGACTGCAGCGAGGCCAACACTTTGGTGGGCGAGGCCTCCAAGACCACTGCGGCCTTGATCTCGTCGTTGTCGGGGTGGTCGGACAGGGCCTCCGCCACACGGGCGTCCACCGCGTCGGGGTCGGTGGGCAGCGCCACGAAGCCCTCGGGGCCTCGGTAGACCTGACGCTTTTCGTACTCCAGGATGCCGCGGCGCAATGCTCGGTAGGCGGCCATCTGCTCGGTGGAGTCCAGGGTCAGGGTCACGCTCAGGCCGCGCGTGTAGGTGTCTTCGCCGTATTGGCCAAACACCAATTGCCGCGCCACCTCAGCGGCATATTCGGCGTGCACCGGCAAGCTGGCGCCGCTGCGCAGGCGCAGGGGTTCGCGTTGGGCTTGTTGGGCCTGCAGCGGGGTGATGTGCCCGTTGTCCAGCATGCGCTCGATGATGTAGCGCTGGCGCACCTTGGCGCGCTTGGGGTTGGCCACGGGGTTGTAGGCCGAAGGGGCCTTGGGAATGCCGGCCAGCATGGCCGCTTCGGCCACGGTCAGTTCCCTGAGCGTCTTGCCAAAGTAGGTTTCGGCCGCCGCAGCGAAGCCGTAGGCCCGCTGGCCCAGGTAAATCTGGTTGAGGTAGAGCTCCAGGATTTCATCCTTGCTCAGCTGCGACTCGATCTTGTAAGCCAACAGGGCTTCGTAAATCTTGCGGATGTACTTCTTCTCGCTGGACAGGTAGAAGGTACGGGCCACCTGCATGGTGATCGTGGAGGCGCCCTGGCTGCGCGCTTGGCCCAGGTTGGCCACGATGGACCGCAACACGCCCACGTAGTCGATGCCGCCGTGCTCGTAAAAGCGGGCGTCCTCGATGGACAGCACCGCGTGTTTCATCACGGCGGGAATCTCATCGATGGGGGTGTAGCTGCGGCGTTCTTCGCCGAACTCGCCCAAGAGTGCCCCGTCGGCGCTGTAGATGCGCATGGGGAGTTTGGGGCGGTAGTCGCCCAAGCCCTTGATGTCGGGGAGTTGGGGGTAGGCCAGTGCCAGGGCCAAGCCGCCGGCGATCACGCCCGCCAGGGCCAGGCCTGCGAGCAAGACGAACAGGCCCAACCCGAAGCGCAGCAACACCTGAAGCGGGGAACGCAGCGGCCGGCCGTCAGCGGCGTAGCCGCCTCCGCTGGGGGTAGAGGTGCTGGGCGAGGAATCGGGCAGGGGGGTGGGGCACCCATCGGGGCTGGCGGGCCGGCCCCGAGGAGGGGGATTATAGAAACGCAGCCGGCGCCGGCCTATTCTGAAACCCAAGGGCTGTTGGGCCAGGGGAGACGGGCATGGGTTTGGCATGGGTGCGGGGGTGGGCACAGCGTTGGGGCCGTACGGGCGTGGGAGGCCTAGTTGCCGGCCGTGGGCGCCGCGCGCTGGGCGTGGACATTGGCGCCGCCGGGGTTCGCTGGGTCGAGTTGGCCCGCGGCCGCGACGGCCGTGACACGCTGGCGGCCTTTGGCCGGGTCGAGCCCCCGGCAGGCTTGTTGGTGGATGGCCCGGCGGACCACACCCAGGCCTGGGCGCGCATGGTGCAGGGCACCGTGCAGCCCCGGACGGTGGGCACACGGCGTGCGGCCATGGCCCTGCCCACCGCCAGTGTCTTGCTTCGCCGAGCGCGCTTTCGCGCCCACTTGAGCGAGCCGGAACTGGCCGCTTATGTGCACGGCGAGGCCGCGTCCTGGGCGCCGTTTCCGGTGGAGGCCTTGGCCCTGGACTTCACGGTGATGGGCCCTGCATCGGGCGCGGGCGACGAGGTGGAGGTGCTGATGGCGGCCGCCCGACAAGACCGGGTGCAGTGGCGCCAAGACGTGGCCCAGGCCGCCGGTTTGGACCTGGCGGTGATGGACACCGAATCGAACGCGGTGATGCTGGCCCTGCAGGGTTGGCGCCCACCGAAAGGGCAGCTGGGCCCGGGTGAGGCACTGGCCCTGATCGACCTGGGGCCATCAAGCCTTACCGTGCGCGTGCTGCTTCATGACGAGGTCGTCTTTGAGCGCGCCGAAGACTCTCGCCTGGAGGCGGGGCATCACAGGGGCCTGTCGGAAGAGGCTGCCCTCATTGGCCGTTGCCTGCTGCAGGTTCAGTCGGCGCACCCGGGCTGCCGTTTGGTGGGCGTGGCCTTGGCCGGAGAGTCCGAGGCGCGTTTGGGCCTGCCCGAGGTGCTGACGCGATTGGCAGGCGTGCCGGTGTGGTGGCTGGACCCGTTTGTGCACTTGCACCCGGGTGCACACGCCCTGCAGCGGCCCGACCCGCCGCAGGCCTGTGCCTATGTTCTGGCCTGTGGCCTGGCCTGGAGGGCCCTTGCAGCATGACGCTCTTGAACCTGCTGCCACACCGCGCCTGGGCACTGGCCCAGCGCCGCCATGCGGTGCTGCGCGAGCTGGGGGCGGCCGCCGCCTTGGCTGCGTGCCTGGGCCTGGGTGCGGGTTTGCTGTGGCCGGATGGGGCGCCGGTGACTGAGCCTGAGGGCTCGGCGCTGCCCGCGCCAGTGGGCGGGCGGTGGCCGCCGGCGCCGCGGGCCAGCACCGCGGCCGCTGCACCGCAGCCCAGCGCAGTGCTGCACACCGTCTCACAAGCGTTGCCGCCGCAGGTGGCCTTGAAGGGGCTGTCGTGGGAGGGCGTGCAACTCACCCTGCACGGTGAGGCCGCTTCAACAGAAGACGCGCATGCCTTCCTACACGCCTTGCGCCAACAAGCCCCCTTGCTTCACGCGGTGCACTGGGTGAGCCTGCAGGCCATGGAGGCCCGCACCGTGAACGACCCGACACTGCAGTTCGTGCTGAAGGCCCAGGTCATGCACACCGTGGCTGGCCTCACGGCCGCCGATGCGCCCCCAGCCACCAGAACCCCTCAGGGCCTGGGCGAACGGGGTGGGCCATGAGGCCGCTGTGGACCGTGGCCGGGCACCCAGTGCCCGATCCGGGTGCCTGGTCCGCTCGCCTGCGTGCGGGGGTGGCGCTGGTGTTGGGGTGTGTGGTGTGGGCAGCGGCCCTGCCGGTCGGGTGGGCGCTGAAGGGGTGGTTTGGTGCGCCTGCGCCGCTTGCTGCTTCCGCTGCGCCTGCTGCGCCTGCCGTGGCGCCAACGCCGGCGAAGGCCCACGCGGACCAGCACCCGGCCGGGACGCGGGCGAGCCGTGCACCGCATCCTGGGGCCACCGATGAGCTGTGGCGCCTGCCCGTGAACCTGGGCCTGCACCCCGGCTTGTCCCTGGCCTGGTTTCGTCCGCTGGCGCCGTCTTCACCCGGTGAGCAGGGCATGCCGGGTGGCGTCTCGCTGCGCGTGCTGGGCGCTTACCGGCACCTGGCGGCTTGGCTGGATGGGCTGCCGCCTTCCCTCACTGTGCGGTCTTTGAAGCTCAGCACCGTGGGTGCCGTGGCCGGCGAGGTGCCTCGGGTCGATGGCGTGGGGCCCGTGTTGGCGATGGAGGCGACCTTGGATGCCGCACCCGGGCGGCCTGCGCAGGAGGCCCCGGTCTACGCCGCTGCGGCCAAGTCACCGGCCAGGGCAAGGGACCCGTTCGCCGCGCCGTGGGCCGCTAGCGGCCTGGCGCCGCAGCCCGATGCCGAACCAGCATGGCTGCAACGCCATGCCCCACATCCGATGGAGGTGGTGGGGGTTTTGGCCCGCGAAGGCCACACCTGGGCCTTGCTCCAGGTGGACGGGCGCCTCCTTCCCTTGAAGGAGACCAACCCATGACGCCATGCCAACCGATGGTGCGCGGTGCGCAACGCGTGGGCCTTGCGGTGCTCTGGGCCCAGTTGGCCCTGGCGGGGGTGGTTGGGGGGCCCGCACGCGCCGCACAGGTGTCCAGTGAATACGCATGGCCCGCGTCGCAGGCGGCCACACGCTACAGCGGCGAGAAGCTGAGCCTGAATTTTCAGAACATCGATGTGCGCGCGGTGCTGCAGGTGTTTGCCGACTTCACCAAACTCAACTTGGTGGTCAGTGATGCCGTGACCGGCTCGGTGACGGTTCGGTTGCAGGACGTGCCCTGGGACATGGCTCTGGACATCATCCTGCAGTCCAAGGGCTTGGGGCTGCGTCGACAGGGCACGGTGATGATGGTGGCGCCGCGCGAAGAATGGGCTGCTCGAGACCAGGCCGATCTCGAGGTGCGCCGCAAAATCAGCGAGCTGCAGGCCATGCGCACCGAGTCCTTCCAGCTGAACTATGGCCGCGCCGAAGAGGTGGCCCGGGGGCTCTTGGGTTCACCGGGCGCAGCCTCCGCCGCTGTGTCTGCATCCAGCCCGTCGGGCGGCCACGGCGGCAGCCCGAATGGGGCCAGTGGCGCCAACAGCCTATCCTCGGCCCGCTTCCTGTCCCCTCGGGGCAGCGTGATCGCCGAGGCGCGAACCAATCAGCTCTTCGTCACCGACATTCCCGTGAAGTTGGAACAGTTGCGCCAGATGATCCAAAAGATCGACATCCCGGTTCGGCAGGTGCTGATTGAAGCGCAGATCGTGGAGGCCAGCGACAGCTTTGGGCGATCACTGGGGGTCAAGCTGGGCCTGAACGACTTGGGCCTGCAGCGTGGTGCGGCCGCCAGCCGATTGGGGGGTGGCCCATCGTTCATGGTGGGGGGCAACTACCTGGCCGTGGGCACACAAGCCGGCCAACCGGGTGCGCCCGCGCTGGGGTCCGCAGCCGAACGCGAAACCGCACCTTCGGTGTTCACCAACACCCAATTCGTCAACCTGCCGGCCGCTTCACTTGCGGGGCATTCGCCGGCCAGTTTTGCGGTGTCGCTGTTTGGTGCCTCGGCCAACCGCTTCCTCAACCTGGAGATCTCGGCACTGGAGGCCGATGGCCGAGGCAAGGTGATCTCCAGCCCCCGCATCGTGACGGCCGATCAGGTGGAGGCCCACATCAAGCAGGGCTTCAAGGTGCCCTACCGTGGCGCGCCCTCGCCCTTGTCCCCTTCGCCTCAGGTGCAGTTTCAAGAAGCCAACCTCAAGCTCACGGTGACGCCACAGATCACGCCGGAGGGCCATGTGATACTCAGTGTCATGGTCAACAAGGACAGTCTGGGTGTGCTGACGCCCGACGGTCGCGAGATCAACACCAAGGAAGTCAAGACCAAGGTGCTGGTGGAAAACGGGGGAACGGTGGTGATCGGCGGCATCTACGAACAGGAAGAAGCCGACACGCGGGTGAAGGTGCCGGTGCTGGGCCAACTGCCCTTGCTGGGCCCCTTGTTTCGCAGCACGGGCCGCGATGCTCGCCGAACCGAGTTGTTGGTGTTCCTGACACCACAGGTGCTGACGAACACCGGCGGAGGCGCCCGCTGATCATGGCCCCTGTGCCCTTTGTTTTCGGCCTGCAAGTGGCCCCGTCATGGGCCTGAGCCTGGCCCTGGTGGCCATGCCCGGTGCGGGCAAAACCACGGTTGGCCGCTTGCTGGCCAAGCAGCTGCACCTGCCCTTTGTAGACGTCGATCACGAGATCGAGCGCCGATTGGGCATGGCCATCAAGGACTTCTTCGCACAACAGGGCGAGGCCACTTTTCGCGACGTCGAGCAATCCGTGCTGGCGGAGCTGGCCGATGGCCGGCCCATGGTGCTGGCCACCGGCGGCGGTGCGGTGCTGCGCGAAGCCAACCGTGAGGCTTTGCACCACCATTGCACGGTGGTCTATCTGCGCTCAAGCCCTGAAGAGTTGTTTCGCCGCTTGCGACACGACCGCCAACGTCCTGTGTTGCAGGTGGCCGACCCGCTGCGCAAGCTGCGTGAACTGTTTCGTGAGCGCGACCCGCTGTACCGGCGCACGGCCCACTTCGTGATCGAAACCGGACGCCCCACCGTGCACGGTCTGGCCGGCATGATCCTGATGCAATTGGAATTGGCCGGCCGGGTGGACCCGGCCCGCGTGCCCTCACCGGTAGACCCCGTTCAGCACACGGCCCAAGAGCCCCCGACTTAAACTGGGCGCATGTTTGGCACTGCTTCCGCACCCGGCACCGGTTCCCTGTCCGGCGCTGCCGCCCCGCAACACGCGGATGTTCAATCCGTCCAGATTGAGTTGGGGGAGCGCTCCTACCCCATCGTGATCGGCAGTGGGGTCTTGCAGTCGCCTGAAAGTTGGACGGGTTTGCCGCGCGCTTCCACCGCGGTGGTGGTCAGCAACGTGACCGTCGCACCCTTGTACCTGGCCGTGCTCCAGCAGGCGCTGGCCGCGCACTATGAGCGGGTGCTCGAAGTGGTGTTGCCCGATGGCGAGGCGCACAAGGACTGGCTGAACCTCAACACGGTCTTCGATCAACTCTTGGCGCAGGCCTGCGACCGCCGCACGGTGCTCTTCGCACTGGGGGGTGGGGTGATCGGCGACCTGACGGGCTTCGCAGCTGCTTGCTACATGCGCGGCGTGCCCTTTGTGCAGGTGCCCACCACCTTGCTGGCCCAGGTGGATTCCTCGGTGGGCGGCAAGACGGCGGTGAACCATCCCCTGGGCAAGAACATGATCGGCGCCTTCTACCAGCCGGTTCGGGTCTTGTGCGATCTGGACGTGCTGCGCACGCTGCCCGACCGCGAGTTCAGTGCCGGCCTGGCCGAAGTGATCAAGTACGGGCCAATTGCCGACGAGGCCTTTCTTGACTGGATCGAGCGCGAACTGCCCGCCCTGATGGCACGAGACCCCAAGGCATTGGCGCATGCGGTTCGGCGCTCTTGTGAGATCAAGGCCTGGGTGGTAGGCCAGGACGAACGCGAGTCCGGCTTGCGCGCGATCCTCAACTTCGGCCACACCTTCGGGCATGCGATCGAGGCGGGCCTGGGCTACGGCCAGTGGCTGCACGGTGAAGCAGTGGGCTGCGGTATGGTCTTGGCCGCCGAGCTTTCGCACCGCTTGGGCCTGATGCCGGCCTCCTTTGTGGCGCGCTTGCGCTCGCTGATCGAGCGCGCCGGGCTGCCCGTGCAAGCGCCCGACCTGGGCCTGGAGCGCTACCTGCACTCGATGCGCGTGGACAAGAAAGCCGAAGGCGGGGAGATCCGCTTTGTGGTCATCGAATCGCTGGGGCACGCAGGCCTGCGCGCAGCACCCGATCGTCTCGTGGGCGAGGTGTTGGCCGCGCACACCGCTTGAGCCAGGGGCGGCCTTGATCCCCGGTTTCGCACGCGCCAGCGCTTCCAAGGGGGCACCAGGGTTTCAGCCCACCGGCGCCAACCTGGCCGCCTATGCCAGTTGGCCCGAGCGCTCCCGTGGCCGCCGTGTGGCCGAGGCCGGTGCGCCCGACCGCAACGCCTTCCAGCGCGACCGCGACCGCATCGTCCACAGCACGGCATTTCGCCGCTTGGTCTACAAAACCCAGGTCTTCCTCAACCATGAAGGCGACTTGTTTCGCACGCGCTTGACCCACAGCCTGGAGGTGGCGCAGCTGGCGCGGTCCATGGCCCGCGGCCTGGGCCTGCACGAGGACCTGGTGGAGGCCTTGGCCTTGGCGCACGACTTGGGCCACACGCCGTTTGGCCACGCCGGCCAAGATGCCCTGAATGCCTGCATGAAGGGCCACGGCGGTTTTGAACACAACCTGCAAAGCCTGCGCGTGGTGGATGTGCTGGAGCAGCGCTACCCGCAGTTCGATGGGCTGAACCTGAGCTTTGAGACCCGAGAGGGCATCCTCAAGCACTGCTCCATGCGGGTGGCGCGTCACATGGAAGCGCTGGAGCCCCACGGTGTGGCGCACCGGTTTGTGGTGGGTTACCAGGCCAGCTTGGAAGCCCAGTTGTGCAACCTTGCCGATGAGATTGCCTACAACGCCCACGACGTGGATGACGGTGTGCGCTCCGGGCTGATCACGCTGGACCAGCTGATGGACCTGAGCCTGGTGCGCCACTTTCACGACGAGGCGGTGCGTGAGCATCCGGGCCTGCCCGCGATGGGCCGGCGGCGTCTGCTGTCCGAAGTCTTGAGGCGGATGTTGTCGGCGCAAGTGCACGACCTCATGGGCACCACGCGGGCCCGCCTGGCCCGTGCGCGTCCGGCCGATGCCTGGCAGGCGCGCCAAGGTCCGGCCTTGGTCGGCTTCAGCGCGCCGATGCGGGCAGCCATCACCGAGCTCAAACGCTTTCTGTTTCGATCGCTGTATCGCCACGAGCAGGTGCTGGCGCAAACACAGCGGGGCAAAGCCGTGGTGCACGACCTCTTCAGCGTGTATGCCCAACGGCCATCCGAAATGCCGGCCGAGTACGCGCAGCGCCCCGATACCCAAAGGGCCGTGGCCGATTACGTGGCGGGGATGACCGACCGCTTCGCCGTGCGCGAACACGAGCGGCTGACCGGGCGGCGGCTGTTCGGCTGAGTGGCCATGGCCCGCTTGCCCCGACTCGTGCTGCCTGGATGGCCCCACCACGTCATCCAGCGGGGCAACAACCGGCAGCCCATCGTTCGGGGTGACGCCGACCGCCGCGCCTGGCGGGACATGCTGGCCGAAGTCTTGGACCAGTACGCGGTCACCCTGCAGGCCTATGTGCTGATGGACAACCACTTCCATTTGCTGCTGACGCCCCCCTCGGCCCAAGCCCTGAGCCGGATGATGCAGGCCCTGGGGCGCCGGTATGTGGGCGCTCACAACGCCGTTCATGGGCGCAGCGGCACCCTCTGGGAAGGTCGTTTCAAGTGTTCGCCGGTGGAAACCGACCGCTACTTTCTGGCCTGCATGCGCTACATCGAACTCAATCCGGTGCGCGCTGGCTTGGTTTCGCAGGCCCAGGAATGGCCGTGGTCCAGTGCCGCCCACCACCTGGGCCTTCGGCAAGACCGCTTGGTCAGTGACCACCCCAGCTATTGGGCCCTGGGCAATACCCCCTTCGAGCGGGAGCGGCGCTACCGCGACAGCCTGGAGGCCGG
>JBJTHN010000031.1:0-23147 GCA_046094505.1 Betaproteobacteria bacterium | reverse complement strand
GCCCAGACCAGCCCCCAAGAAAGGGCAGCGATGCGGCAGCGACAGGACCAGGTCTTCATCACACTGAAACAAGAGACGGTGGTTTCGTTCGGCGGGCCCATGAGCCGGACATGGGGTCTGCTAGGGCAAGCGCCCAGGCTGATGTTCATGTGCTTGCTAACGCTTGCCCTGCTTGGCCCAGTTGCTGATTTGTAGCAGGTGTTTCTGGGGACCGGAGGGTCAAGTCGATGCGGCGTCAGTTGAAGAGCAGATCCGCTCAGAGACGGTCGATCGGAGTTTCGGTGAGCGACACCGAATCGACAGACGTTGCAGCCATGGCGAACCGCTCTTCGCACCGGATGTAAAAACTCGCTCCGAAGCGCGCCACCGGATGGTAGTCACGCAAGTTCACCCGCCACCGTTCGGTGTCGATCAGGCCTGCGCGAGCGGTCATCCATTGCACGCGACCAAAGAACACATATCGGCTCTCGGTCTCCATCGTTTCGTGGAGCACACATTCGAAGGCCACCGGCGCCTGTGAAATGCGCGGCGGCTTAACCGTGTGTGACGCTGCGGTGGTGAAACCCACGGCCTCCGCCTCGCTCACCTCGGGAGGGAAGGCGTGGCCGCAGTCATGCATCTGCTGGCCGATCGGGTTGTCGGCGATGTGCACCACGAACTCTCCGGTGCGCAAGATGTTCGCCGCCGTGTCCTTCAGGCGTCCGTCCTTCAGCCGGTTCAAGCTGATCATCACCAGCGGCGGGTCTTCGCCCACCATGTTGAACATGGAAAACGGCGCGGCATTCACCACGCCGCTTTCACTCAAGGTGGTGACCAGCGCAATTGGCCGCGGCACGATCAGGCTGGCCATCAACTTGTAGCGCGGGTAGGCGGGCAGTTCGCGGAAGTCGACTTCGGTCATCAGGTGCATTCTCGCGCACCGGTCCGCCATGGGATTTCGCTTACACCACCACCTGTACATTGGCCCGCTTGGCCACAGCCGACCAGGTGTCGATCTGTGAGCGGATCACCTTTACGAAGTCGTCACCCAGCACCGGCGTGGCGCGCGGCAGGGTCTGAAGATCTTCCAGGCGTGCGGCCACATCGGGCCTTTTCAGAATCTCCGGCATCAGCGTGGCCAAGCGCTGTGCAATGGGCGCGGGCAAGTTCTTGGGACCCGACAAGCCGAGCCACTGTGAGCCCGTCATCGAGGGGAAGCCTTGCTCGGCGAATGTGGGGATGTTGGGGAAGGCGGCCAGGCGCTGCGGCGTGGAAATGGCCAGGGCGCGCAGCGAGCCCGCCTTGAGCTGCGCCACATTGGTGGTGATGGGGTCGAAGAGCCCATCGATCTGACCCGACAGCAGATCCTGCATGGCCGGTGCGCTGCCCTGGTAGGGCACATGGTCGTGCTCGGGTGCCTTGCCTTCGAGCTTGAGCATCTCTCCGAACAAGTGGTTGGCACTGCCAATGCCCGAGGTGCCATAGCGAACGGGCTTGGTTCTCGCGGTGGTCACGTATTGGCCCAGCGAGGTAAAGGGCGAATTGCCTCGAACCAGCAGCACCATGGGCGCTTCCACCAGCATCGCCATGTGGGTGAAGTCGGCCACCGCATCGAAGGGCATGGAGCTGCGCGTGGCTGCAGCGTAGATGTGAACGCTGGCGTGGCTCACCAACAGGGTGTAGCCGTCGGCCGGCTGTTTGGACACAAAGTCGGTGCCGATCAGCCCGCCTGCGCCAGGGCGGTTTTCCACAATCACGGTCTGCCCCAGCGCCTGCGACAGGTGAGGCGCAATCAGGCGCGACACGGTATCCACCAAGCCACCCGGTGGGAATTGGGCCACCAGCTTGACGGGCCCACGACTGGGCCAAGCCGATTGCGCAGACACCCAGGATGGGCTGGACAGCAGCGCGGCACCAGCCGCTAGAACGTGACGACGCTTCATGGCGATTCCTAGAAGACCCTTCAATTCAAAGGGTGGGGTTGAACACACATCGCCGACAGTTCGCAGGAACTGTGCCAAGCTGGAACACGACTTGCTCACCTGCAGACCGATGAAACCCACCACGCCTCAGCGCATCCTGTTGATCAACCCCAACACGACGGCGACGGTTACAGCCCGCCTGCAGTCGCACCTACGGCCCCTGTTGCCACAGGGTACTCAGTTGCATGCACGCACGGCCACCTACGGTGCGCCATACATCGGATGCGAAAGCAGCCACGCGGTGGCTGCGTGCGCGGTGCTTCAAGTCTGGGCTGATGAGCCTCACGCTGACGCGGTGCTCATCGGCTGCTTCGGTGACCCAGGCTTGTTTGCCCTGCGCGAACACAGTGAAGTGCCCGTCACCGGCTTGGCGGAAGCCGCCTTCATCGAGGCTGCGGTCCACGGGCCTTTCGCCGTCGTCACGGGTGGCCAGCGTTGGAAGCCCATGCTCATGCGCCTGGCCCTCGCACTGGGCTATGGATCCAGCCTGGTTCACATCGAGACCATGACGCCCACCGGCGCGCAGATGCTGGCCGATCCCGTCCTGGCGCGTGAACACCTCAGCCGCGCCGTGCGTCACGCGGCTGCCAGCGGCGCGAAGTCCATCATCATCGGCGGTGCTGGCTTGGCGGGTTGGGCCTTGCGGCTGCAAGAAGAGTCGCCGGTCCCGTTGATCGACAGCGTGGAGGCCGGCCTACGCGTGTTGCTGGATGGTTCTACGCCGCCGCCACTTCCCGCCGCATCCCCGCGCCCTGAATTGGTGCGATGGTTCCCCGTCATGGGGCGCTCGTCACCTGCTGCTTGATTTCAAGCACCAAGAACGGGATGCACCAGCGCATGGGTTCGAATCAACGATCCGGCGCTCCCATGGTTCCGCTATGACGGGCCGTGTCGATCTCCACTACTCGCTGCAAACCACCATGACCACCTCGCCTCCCTACACCGGCCTACTCCCCGACCACGGCCGCTTTCCCTATCAAGCCATCACCCAGCGGCCCTACTGGCGTTGGCCCGGTGGCGCTGGCCTTGCAGTTTATCTGGCGGTCAATCACGAACACTTTGCGTTCGGCGAGGGGTTGGGTGCCATGCTGGGCCCGGCCTCGCCACAACCGGATGTTCTGAACTACAGCTGGCGCGAATACGGCAACCGTGTGGGCGCGTGGCGCTGCCTGGAACTGTTGGATGAATTGAAGCTGCCTGCAGCTGCGCTTATCAACACCGCGCTGTACGACCATTGCCCTGAACTGGTGGCCGCGTGCGTGGCGCGGGGCGATGAACTCGTGGGCCATGGCCACACCAATGCTGAACGGCAAGGCGTATGGCCGCAAGAGCAAGAGCGCCAACTGCTGGTGGATTGCCGAGCCAGGATGCTGGCCAAGAGTGGCCAAGCCGCGCAAGGTTGGTTGTCCCCCTGGATCAGCGAAAGCCACAGCACGCCCGATTTGCTGGCCGAAACCGGTTACACCTACAGCCTCAACTGGTGCCACGACGACCAGCCCGTGCCCATGCGCACGCGCAGCGGTCAGGTGCTGTGGTCCATGCCCTACCCACAAGAGCTCAATGACATCCCGATGATCATGGCCCGCCAAATGGACGCCAAGGATTTCGCGCAGATGATCATCGACCAGTTCGACGAGATGCTCGAACAGTCTAAGCGTCAGGCCCTGGTGATGGGCATTGCCTTGCACCCCTACATCGTGGGGCAGCCCTATCGCTTGAGGCACCTGCGGCGAGCGCTGACGCACATTGCACAGGCGCAAGTGCGAACCGGTCAAGCCTCGATGCAGGGCACGGGGGTTTGGGTGAGCACCCCAGGGGAAATCTGCCGGGAAGCCCAGCGGGTTTTGGGCGCTGCTGGCCTTGCGGGCGGCGCATGAACCAGGGCCGGCTGTCCCCACAAGCCGCCGCATCGGTTGGCGTGATCGGCCTGGGCATCATGGGCCACCTGATGGCTCGCTCATTGAAGGCGCAGGGCACCGAGGTCTATGGGCATGACCCGCTGGCTGCGATGCGCCGCCGCTGCGCGCGCTTGGGTGTTGAACTGCCTGGCTCAAACGCCGAGGTGGCGAAGAATGCCGATCTTCTGATCCTCTCATTGCCCAGCGCGGCCGCGCTTCATGCGGTGGTCGAGGAACTGGCCTGTGTACCACCGCGCCATGGGGGCCAGATCGTGTTGGAAACCAGCACGCTGCCGCTCGCCGACAAACTCGCCGCCGCTCGTGCTTTCAAACGCCAAGGCCGCCAGATGCTCGATGCTCCCATCAGCGGCACCGCAACGCCGGCGCCCGAACAAACCTGGATCATGTACCTCAGCGGTCCGGTGGCGGCTTGCAGGCAAGCCGCTTCCATCGTTTCGGCGTTCACGCTGAAGGCACCGCGGGTGGGCGCCGTGGGGGACGGTATCAAGCTCAAGATCGCCGCCAACCACCTCGTGGGCATCTACAACGTGGCCTGTGCCGAAATGGTTGCGCTGTGCCGCGCGATGGGGCTCCACCCGCAAGTGGCACTTGACCATATCGGACACAGCCCCTACATCGGTACCGGTCTCATGCGCCTGCGCATGCCCATGATGGTTCGCCGCGAATACGAACCGGCGACGATGAAGATCGAGCTCTGGCAGAAGGACATGAAGGTCATTGGCCAGATGGCTGAATCGGTATCGTGTGCGCTGCCGCTGCTCAACGCCTGCGGACAAATCTACGATGCCGCGCAGGCACAGGGCAGGGGTGTGCAGGACACGGCTTCAGTGGCAGAAGTCTGGTCGCCGTTGGCCGCAGAGCCGGCCATTCGCCCTCCCAAGCCAATGGTGAAATTGGGGACCACCGCGCAAGCCAAACGACGCTGATCGGCCGAGGGGCTCTATCAACGGCATAGGCACAGGTCTTGCTGTACTCCTGCTTGTATACCAGTGAGTGCACCAAAACCATGCGCAGCGACCACACGCTCCTGACCCTCGAAGATTGGCGGCAAGCCTACACAGAAGGCGCGCGGGCTTGTGACCTGCTCATGTCCCTTGCAGAGCGGGTGGCAGCGTCCAGCCCTGCACCGGTATGGATTGCGCGGGTTCCTCCGCAGGTGGTGGCCGCACGCGGAGCTGAGTTGGATGCACTCATGACGGCCTGCGAAACGGCGCAAGCCAAGCGCGAGTTGCTGATCCGGATGCCCCTGTTCGGCGTCCCATTTGCCGTCAAAGACAACATCGATGTCGAAGGCTGGCCCACCACGGCCGCCTGTCCAGCGCATCACATGATGCCGGCGGAGTGCGCTACTGTGGTGCGCCGGCTGCTCGATGCGGGTGCGGTGCTGATCGGGAAAACCAATCTCGATCAATTCGCAACTGGGCTCGTCGGAACGCGCAGCCCACATGGCGCGCCGGCCAGTGTGTTCGACTCCAACCGTATCAGCGGGGGGTCCAGCTCGGGTTCGGCCGTGTCCGTGGCGCGCGGCGATGTGGTCTTCTCCTTGGGCACCGATACGGCCGGGTCGGGCCGTGTTCCTGCTGGCTTCAATCAGATTGTGGGACTCAAGCCGACGCCGGGGCGCGTCAGCACGGCTGGCGTGTTACCGGCCTGTCGCACGCTGGACTGTGTGTCCATCTTTGCCTCCACCGTTGATGATGCGGGCCGTGTGCTGGCGGTCATTGAAGGTCCTGACGCCCGCGATGAATACAGCCGCTTCGAGTCGGGCCCATCGCATCTACAGGTTCGGCGTGGTGCAGCGCCCGGCCGTCCCATGCGTATCGGTGTACCGAAGGAGCCTAGGGTGCGCGAAGAGGACGGCTACGACGCGGCGTGGCGTACCGCCTGCGCGCAGGTGGGGAGCCTGGGCGTCGAACTGGTTGAGCTCGATTTCGGCGTTCTGCATGAAGTCGCTCAATTGCTCTACGAGGGCCCCTGGGTAGCCGAGCGATACGCCATTCTGGAGACCTGGCTGCGTGAACGGCCCGATGTGATCGACCCCACCGTGGCCACCGTGGTGCGCAAAGCCGAGGGTCAGCGAGCCGTGGATGCATTCCGAGCGCAGTACAGGCTTCAGCAACTGCGTGCGCCCTCCCAGGCGCTGTTCGACCAGGTTGATGTGTTGATGGCGCCCACCGCACCGCGCCACCCGACCTTCACCGAAGTTGCGGCCGATGCAGTAGGCGTGAATTCCCAGCTGGGTACTTATACCAACTTCGTGAATCTGCTGGGTTGGTGCGCGCTGGCAGTTCCCGCTGTCACCACCGCTCAAGGGCTGCCCTTCGGTGTCACATTCATCGCACCTGCTCACTTCGATGCGGCGTTGGTCGATTGGGGTGCTCGTTGGCAAGACGCTTGTAACCTGCCGATGGGGGCCAGTAACCGACGTCATTCGTCGACGCTTAGGGCCCGCGCGGCTGGAGAGGTCGCTGCGCCAAAGGAAAACCCGACTGCCGGCGCTGAGGCCGTCTATCCGCAGCCCGCTACCAGCGCCACCCTGGCGATCGCCGTGGTGGGGGCCCACCTCAGCGGTCTACCCTTGAACGGTCAGCTCCTGGAGCGCGGCGCCACGCTGCAGTGCCGTGCCCGAACGGCTCCGCGCTACCGCCTGTATGCCCTACCCGGCACCGTGCCCCTCAAGCCAGGCTTGCAACGCGTGGCCGAAGGCGGCATGTCCATAGAGGTGGAGGTCTGGGACATGCCGCAGTCCGCAATCGGTTCCTTTCTTGCGTTGATTTCCGCGCCACTCGGGCTGGGATCCATCGAACTCGAGGACGGTCGCACGGTGCATGGTTTCCTGTGCGAGGCCCATGCCCTCAAAGGCGCGCCCGATGTGAGCGCCCATGGGGGCTGGCGCGGCTACCTCGCATCCCGAACGTCGTCCTCTGAATCTCCCACCGCAGTCCCACTTACCACCTAAAGGAGCCTCCACCATGAAGCGCCGTCACTTCCTCTCCAGCGCCGCGGCTACGCCGGTAGCCCTGTCCAGCCTGCCCGGTCTCGCCAGCGCGCAAGCCCGCCCAAAAGATGTCCTGATCGTGGCCAATGAGTTCGGCCCCAACTCACTCGACATCCACACCGTAGGCGCCAACCGCCCCTCCTACGGCGTGAGCTGGATCTGCTATGACCGGCTGATGGGCTTTGCGAAGAAGACCCTGCCCGACGGCCGCGTGGTCTACGACAAGGAAAAATTGGTTCCTGAATTGGCCGAAAGCTGGAAGACCGCGCCCGATGGCAACTCTGTGACCTTCAAGTTGCGCAAAGACGCAAAGTTTCACGATGGCACACCGGTCACGGCCAAGGATGTGAAGTGGAGTTTCGACCGCGCAGTGACCGTGGGCGGCTTCCCCACCTTTCAGATGAAGGCAGGCTCACTTGAAGAACCCTCGCAGTTTGAGGTGGTAGACGACTACACCTTCCGTGTGAAGTTTCTGCGCGCTGACAAGCTCACGATGATGGACATGGCCGTGCCGGTGCCCTGTATCTTCAATAGTGAACTGGTGAAGAAAAACGCCACGCCTCAAGATCCCTGGGGCCTGAACTGGACCCGTAACAACACGGCTGGCAGCGGCGCCTACAAGGTGGAGAGCTTCAAGCCGGGACAGGAGATCATCTATGTGCGCAATGAGGAATGGAAATGCGGTCCAGCGCCCAAACTGCGCCGCATCGTGCAGCGCGAAGTGCCCAACGCCGGTAACCGCCGGGCTCTGCTCTTGAAGGGTGACATCGACATCACCTATGACCTGCCGCCCAAGGACTTCAGTGAGCTCTCCGGCGGCGCCTCTGGTGTAAAGGTCACCTCCACGCCGATCGAGAACTCGATGATCTACTTCGGTATGAACACGACCAAAGCGCCGTTTGACAACCCCAAGCTGCGCCAAGCCGTGGCCTGGGCCCTGCCTTATGAACAGATGTACGACAAGGCCATCTACAAGCGCGCAGCCAAGCTCTATGGTGGTACGGGGAACAGCGTCAAGACCACCGCCTGGCCGCAGCCGACTTGGTATAAGCAGGACATCGCCAAGGCGAAGGCCTTGATGGCCGAAGCGGGCTATGCCAACGGACTGGAGACCGCGATCAGTTTCGACCTGGGCAGCGCCACCATCGGCGAGCCCATGGTGCTGTTGATCCAGGAGGCGCTAGCCTCCATCGGCATCAAGACCACCATCAACAAGATCCCTGGTGCCACCTGGCGTGCAGCCCTCCTCAAGAAGGACATGCCGCTGATCCTCAACCGCTTCGGCGGTTGGCTCGATTACCCCGAGTATTTCTTCTTTTGGTGCTACCACGGCCAGAACGCGGTGTTCAACACCATGAGCTACCAGAACCCCAAGCTCGACAAAGTGGTCACCAATGCGCGCTTTGCCGAGAGCAAGCCGCTGTACGACTCCATGGTCAAGGAGATGGTGCAGATCGCCTACGACGAAGTGCCGCGCGTGCCCATCTTCCAGCCGACGATGGATGTGGCCATGCTCAGCAATGTGCAGGGCTATATGTACTGGTTCCACCTGCAGCCGGACTACCGACAGTTGTCCAAGGCCTGAGGCGCTACCGCCTGGCTCCAGCACCCGAGAACGCCCCAGCAAACACTTGAAACACACCGCTGCAATGCCACCCTTGCTACGTCCCGAACGCGCCACTTCCGTGATGGACGCGCAGTCCGCCTTGTTGGGCATGCCCGTCGCGCCCGAGTACCGCGCTGGGGTGGTGAACTACCTTTGCATTGCCGCAAGTTTGGCCGAACCGATGCTCAAGCTGGCGTCCACCCTGACGCCAGTGGATGAATCGGGCAGTGTGTTCAGGCCGGTTGCGCCGGTGGGTGCTGTAACTCCGGAGAGGGCGGCGGCTGAATCCTCTGTTGGGATGGCAAACGCCCCAGCAGCGGCAACCGTAGCCGGCACTGCGATCCAGGCAGTTGAGTCGGCTTTCGCACGCATCCAGGCCACCGACGCGCAGGTCAACGCCTTCACCGCGCTTGTGCCGCAGCGTGCCCGCGCGCGCGCTGCACAGCTTGATGTCAGCACCGCACCATTGCCCTTGCGCGGTGTGCCCTTTGCAGTGAAAAACCTCTTCGATATTCAAGGGCTCACCACGCTGGCTGGCTCCAGAATTGAGCGCGATGCACCACCGGCTACACGCGATGCCGCAGTGATCCGCCGGCTGGAGGCTGCCGGCGCAGTGCTCGTGGGCGCACTCAACATGGACGAATACGCCTACGGCTTCACCACGGAGAACACCCACTACGGCGCCTGTCGTAACCCGCAGGATCCTTCGCGTATCAGTGGCGGCTCCTCAGGCGGCTCGGCTGCCGCCGTGGCCGCTGGGCAGGTGCCCTTCACCCTGGGCTCCGACACCAACGGCTCAATCCGCGTTCCGGCTTCTCTGTGCGGTGTCTTTGGCCTCAAGCCAACCTATGGCCGCCTGCCACGCGCCGGTAGCTTCCCCTTCGTGGGCAGCCTCGACCATGTTGGCCCCTTTGCCAACAGTGTGGAGTTGCTCGCCCGGGTGTACGACGCGATGCAGGGGCCTGATGAGGAAGACCCGGCGCAAGCGCCACGGCCCGTTGAGCCCACCGCACCTTTGCTGGGCCGAGGTGAAAAAGCAGCACAAGGCCTGCGCATCGGAGTGCTGGGTGGCTGGTTTCACGACATGGCCACCGAGCCTGCTCGGCAGGCCGTGGCGCGGGTGGCGCAGGCCCTGGGTGTGAATCCTTCAAGTCCGGCCGTGAACTGGCCCGAGGTGCCTGCTGCTCGAGCGGCGGCCTTCATCATCACCAATGCTGAAGGGTCGGCCCTGCACCTCAAAGACCTGCAGACCCGCGCTTCGGATTTCGATCCGCACACCCGTGATCGTTTCATCGCCGGCGCGCTGCTTCCTGCGGCCTGGGTGCAGCAGTCTCAGCGCGTGCGCCATTGGTTCGCGCGCCAGGTGGCGCAATGCTTCGAACACTGGGATGTGCTGCTGGCGCCGGCCACGCCTTGTGTGGCGCAGCCCATCGGCACCGACTTCATCGAAATCGCTGGCCAACGCATGAATGCCCGCGCCAGCATGGGCCTGCTCACGCAGCCGATCTCCTGCATCGGGCTGCCGGTGGTCACGGTACCGGTATGGGGTGTGGACCCGGCGCATCCGCACTTGAGCATCGGCGTGCAGGTGGTGGCAGCACCCTGGCGCGAAGACCTGGCCCTTCGGGTGGCCCATGCGCTGGAGCGGCAGGGCGTGGTGGCCGCGCGTGCAAACGGCGCAGGGCTTTCAGTATGACCAAGGAATCAAGCGATGCAGATCAACCAGCCTGAAGCCCATGCCGAACTCTCGCTCGCCTTTGCCCGCTACGAAGATGCCCTGGTGAACAACCGTGTGGACGTACTCGACGAACTCTTTTGGCCCAGCGAACACACGATTCGTTACGGGGTGGGCGAGAACCTCTACGGCATCGACGAGATCCGCGCTTTTCGAAATGGCCGCCCCGCGGTGAACCTGGCGCGCACCCTGCAACGCACCGTGATCACCACCTTCGGCACCGATGCCGGAACGGCGATGACGGAGTTCGCTCGCGACAACGCAACCGTGGTCGGCCGGCAAAGCCAGACCTGGATGCGCCTACCCGACTTGGGTTGGCGCGTCGTGGCTGCGCATGTGAGTCTTTTGGCAGTCCCTTCCCCACCTTCCACCACCCCCAGGAGCGCTTGATGAAAAAGTTTCCATCCACCCCCGTTGCCGAGATGTTTGCCGATCAACCCCGCCGCGGCTTCATGCTCGGCGCGGCCGCCATGGGCGCCAGCCTGGCCTTGCCCGGTGGGCTGCGCTCGGCCTATGCCCAGTCGGCCATCACCGTGGGCGTAATCTATGTCGGCCCGCGTGATGACTTCGGCTACAACCAAGCCCACGCCGAGGCTGCCGCCGAGCTCAAGAAGATGGCCGGCGTGAAGCTCGTCGAGCAGGAGAACGTGCCCGAGACGCAGGCCGTACAGAAGACCATGCAGGGCATGATCTCGCAGGACGGCGCCACGCTCGTCATCCCCACCTCCTTCGGCTACTTTGATCCGCACATCCTGGCGGTGGCGCCGAAGAACGAGAAGATCCGCTTCGCCCACTGCGGTGGCCTGTGGAACGAAGCCAAGCATCCCAAGAACGTGGGCAGCTTCTTCGGCTACATCGATGAGGCCCAGTACCTCAACGGCGTGATTGCCGGCCACATGAGCAAGAGCAAGAAGCTCGGCTTCATCGCTGCCAAGCCGATTCCGCAGGTGCTGCGCAACATCAACGCCTTCACCATGGGCGCGCGTTCGGTCGACCCCAAGATCACCACCACCGTGATCTTCACCGGCGACTGGTCGCTGCCGGTCAAGGAGGCCGAGGCCACCAACAGCCTGGCCGATCAGGGCGTGGATGTGTTCACCATGCACGTGGACGGCCCCAAGGTGATCGTGGAAACGGCGGCCAAGCGCGGCAAGATGGTCTGCGGCTACCACGCCAGTCAGGCCAAGCTCGCCCCCAACGCCTACCTCACAGGGGCCGAGTGGAATTGGCTGACCGCCTACAAGACGATCATCGATGCGGCCCGCACCGGCAAGCCCCATCCCAACTTCGTGCGCGGTGGCCTGAAGGACGGCTTCGTGAAGTCTTCACCCTACGGCAATGCGGTCAGCGAAGGGGCGCGCAAGAACGCTGAAGCGGTGCGCGCCAAGATGATGGCCGGCAGCTTCGACATCTTCGCCGGCGAGCTCAAGGACAACACCGGCAAGGTCGTCATTCCCAAGGGCCAGGTGCTCAAGCAGACCGACCTGACCCTGGAGTCGATGAACTACCTGGTCGAAGGCGTCATCGGCAAGGCCTGAAGACCATGAGTCCGCTCCAGCAGGCCGCAGAGGGCCTCGCGCTCTCCGTGCTGGCCCTGCTGGGCGGGCTGTTGATGTTCGGCCTGTTCGTCTGGTTTCATGGCCATGATCCGTTGCAGGCCTGGATGTTGTTGTTCAAAGGAGCATTCGGCGATGCCTTCTCGGTTCAGAACTCGCTGCAGCGCGCGGCGCCCTTGATGCTCACGGCACTGTGCGTGGCCCTGCCCGCACAGGCCGGGCTGACCGTGATCGGCGGGGAGGGTGCGCTGGTGCTCGGCGGCTTGGCTGCGGCGGCCGTGCCGTATGCGGTGAACCTGCCCGAGGGTTCGGCAGGCACGGCGGTGTTGATGGGGGCTGCTGGCCTGGCGGGTGGGGCTTGGATCGCCTTGGCCGGCGCGCTGCGGCAGTGGCGAGGGGTGAACGAGACCATCTGCAGCCTCCTGCTGGGCTACATCGCCGTCTCCGTGTTCAAGTTCCTGGTCGAAGGCCCGATGCGCGACCCGGCCAGCTTGAACAAGCCCTCTACGCGGCCGCTGGAGCCCTCGTGGCTGGTCGGATCCATGGGGTCCTGGGATGTGCACTGGGGTCTGGCCTTCGGAATCGTGGCCTGCGTGGCCGCGGCGGTGTGGTTGTCTCTATCGACCCACGGGTTTGCGATGCGGGTGGTGGGCGGCAACCCGAGGGCCGCGCGTTTCGTGGGCTTGCCGGCCAACCGCCTGGTGGTGGCAGCCTGTGCCTTGGGGGGTGCAGCGGCTGGCTTGGCCGGCGCGCTGGAAGTGGCTGCGGTGCACACCGCAGCCAATGCGGCCTTGATTGCTGGGCTGGGCTATACCGGCATTCTGGTGAGCTTCGTAGCGCGTCATCAGCCCCTGGCGATCATTCCCGTGTCCATCCTGTTTGGTGGCTTCCTGGCTGCCGGCAGCCTGCTGCAGCGGCGCATGGGCTTGCCCGATGCCTCGGTGCAGGTGCTCATGGGTTTCAGTTTCCTGATCATCCTGGCGGCCCAAGCGCTGCGCGGGCGGCTCTTCAAGATCACGGGCGGCACGCCCGCCGCCACCGCGCCCCAGGCTGCGTCGACGCCGAGCCCGTTGGCGGCGGAGGCCCGCGCATGAGCGACGGACTGTTTGAACTCCTGCTGGCCATCTTGGGCGGAGCGGTGCGGGTGGGAACCCCCTTCCTCTTCGTGAGCCTAGGCGAGTGCCTCACCGAAAAATCCGGCCGCGTGAATCTCGGTCTGGAGGGCGTGCTGGTCTTCGCGGCCATGGCGGGATTTGCCGGCTCCTGGGCCACTGGGCTGTGGTGGGCGGGCGTGTTGGCCGCGGGCTTCAGCGGGGCGTTGCTGGCCTTGATCCATGGCGTGGTGTGCAGCCTGCCGCGCGTCAATGACGTAGCCGCAGGCATTGCCGTCATGCTCTTGGGGGTGGGCTTGGCCTTTTATCTGGGCAAGCCCTTGATCCAACCCCAGGCCGCGCAGATTCCCAGTCTGCCCTTGGGTGAGTGGCTCGGGGCCGCGCCGGGCTCGCCGGCCCAGGCGGCTCTGGCCATCAATGTGCTCTTTCCTCTGGGTGTGCTGCTGGCCCTGGCCCTCACCTGGGCCTTGCGTTCCACCGCCTGGGGCCTGTCCGTTCGCCTGGTGGGCGATTCGGCCGACGCCGCGCGTGCGCTGGGCATGCCGGTGGGTCGCGTGCGCGCGCTGGCTACTGCAGCCGGTGGGTTTCTGGCCGGTATCGGCGGCTCGGCGCTGTCGCTGTATTTCCCCGGCAGCTGGAGCGAGGGGCTTTCCAGCGGCCAGGGCCTGATCGCCGTGGCGCTGGTCATCTTCGCCCGCTGGCATCCGATGCGCTGCCTGGGGGCCGCCCTGCTCTTTGGTGGCGCGGGTGCCCTCGGCCCGGCGCTGCAGTCCCAGGGCATCAGCGGTTGGCACGACCTGCTCAACGCCATTCCCTATGTGCTGACCCTGCTCATCCTGGTGTGGACCTGCTCGCCCACGCGCACGCTGGAAGGCGCACCGGGTGAGCTCAACCTCAACCAGCGCTGAATGGGCACAGAGCTGTGCCGAGCTGTACTGAACGGAACGGGAGACCAACGACATGACCGGACTTGGGGGACTCAACAAATCGCCGCATGGTGTGGTGGTCGGACTGGTGCAGCTTCAACTGCCCGTTGTTGAGACGCCGGTGCAGTTGCGCGCGCAGGCCGAGCGCATCGCCTGGATGGTGGGCAAGGCGCGCCGCAACCTGGGCACCATGGACCTGGTGGTGTTCCCGGAGTACGCCCTGCACGGGCTGTCGATGAGCACCGCCGATGAGCTCATGGTCGACCTGGACGGACCGGAGGTCGAGCTGTTTCGCAAGGCCTGCACCGAGCACCGCATCTGGGGCTGCTTTTCCATCATGGAGCGCAACCCCAAGGGCAACCCCTACAACACCGGGCTGATCATCGATGACCAGGGCCGCCTGCGGCTGTACTACCGCAAGCTGCACCCCTGGGTGCCGGTGGAGCCCTGGGAGCCCGGCAACATAGGCGTGCCCGTGTGCGAGGGCCCCAACGGGAGCCGACTGGGGCTGATCATCTGCCACGACGGCATGTTCCCTGAAATGGCCCGCGAGGCGGCCTACAAGGGCGCCGAGATCATCATCCGCACGGCGGGCTACACCGCACCCATCCGCCACGCATGGCGGATCACCAACCAGGCCAATGCCTTCCAGAACCTGGCCCAGACGGCCAGCGTGTGCCTGTGCGGAAGCGACGGCAGCTTCGACTCCATGGGGCAGGGCATGTTCTGCCACTTGGACGGCTCGGTGCTGGCCGAGGGTGGAAACCGGCCCGACGAAATCATCACGGCCGAGATGCGGCCCGACCTCGTGCGCGAGGCGCGCAGCCTCTGGGGCGTGGAAAACAACCCCTATCAGCTCTACCACCGCGGCTATGTGGCCGTTGAAGGCGGCGCGCAGGACTGCCCCTACACCTTCATGCAGGACATGGTGGCCGGGCGCTACCGACTGCCGTGGGACGCCAGCATCGCCGTGCGTGATGGAAGCTCCTGCGGCTTTGAGCCTCCCACCCGCCGCTACATCGGCGCCGAACCCAACCCGCTGGATGCCGCCTGATGAAGACGATCGAATCCACTCCCTACCCCTGGCCCTACGACGGCCAACTGCGACCCGACAACACCGCGCTCGTGGTGATCGACATGCAGACCGACTTCTGCGGCATCGGCGGCTACGTCGACAAGATGGGCTACGACCTCTCGCTCACGCGAGCACCCATCGGCCCCATTTCGCGACTGCTGTCGGCCATGCGGGCCAAGGGCTATCACATCATCCACACGCGGGAAGGGCATCGCAGCGACCTGTCGGACCTGCCGGCGAACAAGCGCTGGCGCTCGCAGCGCATCGGCGCGGGCATCGGCGACGCCGGCCCCTGCGGCCGCATCCTGGTGCGGGGTGAACCCGGTTGGGAGATCATTCCCGAACTCGCGCCGCTGCCCGGCGAGGTGGTGATCGACAAGCCCGGCAAGGGCAGCTTCTGCGCAACCGACCTCGAGCTGATCCTGCGCACACGCGGCATCTGCAACCTCGTGCTCACCGGCATCACCACCGATGTCTGCGTGCACACCACCATGCGCGAAGCCAACGACCGTGGCTTTGAATGCGTGATCATCGAAGACGGCACCGGCGCCACCGATCTGGGCAACCATCAGGCCGCGCTGAAGATGGTGACGATGCAGGGCGGTGTCTTTGGTGCTGTGGCCACATCCGATGCGGTGATTCAAGCGGTGCAGGCGGCCTGATGAACCTGCACGGCCTGTCGCTGGAAACCATCGATCTGGGCAAGCGTTTCGGCGGCTTTACTGCGCTGCGGGGCGTTTCAGTCAAGGTGGCCGCGGGCAGCCTGCATGCCCTGCTCGGTGAAAACGGCGCGGGGAAGAGCACGTTGGTGAAATGCGTGGCCGGCTACCACCAAGCCGATGAAGGCTCGCTGCTGATCGACGGGCGCGAGCAGGTGATCGAACACCCGGCCGCAGCCCGCCGGCTGGGCATCGGGATGGTCTACCAGCACTTCACCGCCGCGCCCGGCATGACGGTGGCTGAGAACCTGCTCATGGCCCGAGGTCGGCTTCCGATGGTGATCGACTGGCCGCAGGTTCGCCGCGAACTGCAGGCCTTCATGGAGGAGGCGCCTTTCCGGCTGGACCTTCATCTCACGCCGGCGCAACTGTCGGCCGGTGAAAAGCAGAAGCTGGAAATCCTCAAGCAGCTCTACCTCAAGCCCCGGCTGCTGATCCTGGACGAGCCCACCTCCGTGCTCACGCCGCAGGAGGCCGACGAGGTGTTGCAGGCCCTGCGCCAACGCTGCGCTGCGGGGCAGACCACGGTGCTAATGATCACCCACAAGTTCCGAGAAGTGATGGCCTATGCCGATGAAGTGAGCGTGCTGCGCCGCGGGCAGTTGGTGGATGCCGGCCCGGTCTCCGGGGCCGATGCCGCCTCCCTTGCAGCTGCGATGGTGGGGCAGGCCCAGGCCGTTGAGAGTGCGCCGCCGGTCATCCCCACCATGCTCGGCCCCGCCGGTTCGGCGTCACCAAATGCGAAGAGTGCCTCGCCTGAATTGCTGATCCAGGGCCTTCAAGTGCTCGGCGACCGCGGCGACCTCGCGGTTCGCGGAATGGACCTTGCGGTGCGCGGTGGCGAGATCGTGGGCGTGGCCGGCGTATCGGGCAACGGCCAGCGCGAATTGATGGAGGCGCTGTGCGGCCAGCGGCCGCGGGCCGGCGGTCGTGTGCTCATCGGTGGGCAGGACTACCGGGCCACGCGGGCGCAGAACCGCGCGCTGCGCGTGCGGGGTCTCCCGGAAGAGCCGCTGCGCAATGCCTGCGTGGCGGGCATGAGCGTGGCCGACAACATCAGCCTTCGCACCTTCGATGAAGGGCCCATGGCCGGCCTGGGCCTGCGCCGGTTCGGCCAGGTGGCCCGGCGGGCGAGGGCCTTGACCCAGGAATTCGCTGTGAAGCTGCGCAGCGAACGCGAGCCGATTGCCGCGCTGTCCGGTGGCAATGTGCAGCGTGCGGTACTGGCCCGCGAGCTCAGCGACCCATCCGATGTGCTGCTGGTGAGCAACCCGGCCTTCGGCCTTGATTTCACCGCCGTGGCCGAGGTGCACCGCCGCCTGCGCCATGCGCGCGATGCGGGAGCCGCCGTGTTGATGGTCAGTGAAGACCTCGACGAACTCCTGACGCTGGCCGACCACATCGTGGTGATGAGCGAAGGGCGCATCGTGCACCGTTGCCCCGCGCAGGAGGCCGACCGCATGACGATCGGCCGCTTCATGGGCGGACACGACCAGACCCCCGAACCGATGGCTGAAACCCTCTCATGAATGCCGCATCACCCCCAATGCCCATGCGCCTGAGCGTCAATGCCCGGCCCTTCGCTTTCGAGATCGACCCAGGCCGTGCCGCGCTGCTGGTGATCGACATGCAGCGCGACTTCATCGAGCCCGGCGGCTTCGGTGCCTCGCTAGGCAATGATGTGTCTCATCTTCAGGCCGCGGTGGAGCCCACCCGGGCACTGCTCCAGGCGTGGCGAAGCTTGGGCTGGCCCATCGTGCACACCCGGGAGTCCCATGCGCCGGACCTGTCGGATTGCCCCGCAGCCAAACGCGACCGCGGCCAGCCTGCCCTGCGCATCGGCGACGTAGGCCCCATGGGTCGGCTGCTGGTGCGCGGTGAGCCCGGTTGCGACATCATCCCGGCCCTGTCTCCCCTGCCCGGCGAGGCGGTGATCGACAAGCCCGGAAAGGGCGCCTTCCATGCGACCCGGCTGATGGAGGTGCTGCGCCTCATGGGGGTGACCCAGCTGGTGGTGGCCGGCGTGACCACGGAGGTGTGCGTGCAGAGCACGATGCGCGAAGCCAATGACCGCGGCTTCGATTGTCTGCTCGTGGAGGAGGCCACGGCCAGCTACTTCCCGCAGTTCAAGGCGGCCACGATCGAGATGATCGTGGCGCAAGGGGGCATCGTGGGTTGGGCCGCACCGCTGCGGTCGGTCTTGGAGGCCCTGCCGCATCCAATGCCCACAGCCGCGCTCATGCCCGCGCCGATGCCCACACAAGGGCAGAGCCCGCAGCCTGCCGGGAACCCGCAGGCCGAGGGCGGTCGATGATCCGCCTCATCTTCAGGCGCCTGCTGGCTGCCCTGCCCAACCTGCTGGGCGTGGTGGTCATCACTTTCCTGCTCACCCGCGCCCTGCCGGGCGACCCGGCCGCGTATTTCGCCGGCGGTGCGGCCACCCAGGAGGCCATTGAAGAGGTGCGCAAGCAACTCGGCCTGGATCGGCCCTTGATCGAACAGTTCTGGCGCTACCTCGCCGAGCTTGCCCGCGGCGACCTGGGCCTTTCGCTGACCACCGGGCAACCGGTGCAGCAAGAGTTGATCTCGCGCCTGCCGGCCACGCTGGAGATCATGCTGGCCGCGCTGTTCGTGGCCTGTGCGGTGGCCATTCCCATGGGCGTGATGGCTGCCGTTCGTCAGGGCTCGTGGGTTGATCAGCTGTGCCGTCTCATCACCACGGCGGGGGTCTCGCTGCCGGTCTTCTTCACGGGGCTGCTCCTGGCCTACGTGTTTTATTTCCTCTTGGGTTGGGCACCCTCACCGCTGGGCCGGCTCGATCCGATTTGGTCGCCACCGCCTACCTACACCGGCCTGTACCTGATCGATGCGGCGCTGGCGCGTGACCCTTCTGTTTGGTGGGCTGCCGCCAAGCAGCTGGTGCTGCCAGTCTTCACCATGGCGATTTTCGTGATGGCCCCCATTGCCCGCATGACCCGCGCCTCGATGCTATCCGTGCTCAGCAGTGACTTCGTGCGCACGGCTCGCGCCAGCGGCCTTTCTTCGGGCACGGTGCTCGTCACCTATGCCTTGCGCAATGCCCTGCTGCCGGTCGTGACCACTCTGGGCATGGTGTTTGGTTTCATGCTGGGCGGCAGTGTCATCGTTGAGAAGGTTTTCAGCTGGCCCGGCGTGGGCAGCTACGCGATTGATGCCCTCACGGCCAGTGATTACGCACCGGTGCAGGGTTTCGTGCTCACCATGGGCGCGCTGTTCGTGCTCGTCAACCTGTTGATCGATGTGCTGTACCTGCTGATCGATCCGCGCGTGAGGGTGGAGTCATGAGTGCGCAGCAGTCCAGCTGGTGGTCTCATGCCCGTCACGTGCTTGGCGAAAACCCGGTCACGCTGATGGCCGCTCTGTTGTTCGCCTTGTTGGTGGTTTTGGCGCTCATCGGTCCGTTCATCGTGCCCTACGACCCCCTGGCCAGCAAGGCGGAGTCGGCTTTGCAGCCTCCTTCCAGCGCTCATTGGTTTGGTACCGACGCACTGGGTCGAGACATCTTCTCGCGCGTGGTGGTGGCCACGCGTATGGACCTGGGCATTGCGGTGTCTTCCGTGGTGCTGTCCTTTGCGGTGGGCGTGCCGCTGGGCCTGGCGGCCGGCTTCTTCGGCGGCTGGTGGGAGCGCAGTGTCACGCGCCTGTCCGACACCATCATGGCCTTCCCCTTGTTCGTGCTGGCCATGGGCATCGTGGCAGCCTTGGGCAACACGGTGGGCAACATCGTGCTGGCCACGGCCCTCATCAATCTGCCCTTCTACATCCGCGTGGCGCGCGCAGAGGCCAACATCCGCCGCGAGGCTGGTTGGGTCGAGGCCGCACGCCTGTCGGGCAACTCCGACGCGCGCATCCTCGCCTTTCATCTGTTCCCCAATGCGCTGCCGCCGGCCATGGTGCAGGTGAGCCTGAACATGGGCTGGGCGATTCTGAATGCGGCCGGCCTTTCCTTCATCGGCCTGGGCGTGCGACCACCGGAAGCCGAGTGGGGCATCCTGGTGGCCGAAGGCGCTCAGTTCATCGTCTCGGGTGAATGGTGGGTGAGCTTGTTCCCGGGCGCGGCGCTGATGCTGGCGGTGTTCACCTTCAACCTCTTGGGTGATGCGCTGCGTGACCTGTTCGACCCTCGGAGGCGCACCTGATGGCTCAAGTGTCTGCTCAGCCCCCGTTGCTGGATGTCAGCGGGCTGGACCTCGAATTCCGCACCCGCAGCGGTGTGGTGCACGCCTTGGAAGGCGTGAACCTGCAGATCCACCGCGGGGAGATCGTCGGCCTGGTGGGTGAAAGTGGTTCGGGCAAGTCGGTGTTGAGCTACGCCATGCTCGGCATCAGCGATGCCGCTGCGCGTATCACCGCCGGCAGCGCCGTGTTCGGCGGCCTGGACCTGCTCAAGGCCGACGAACCCACGCTGGCCGACGTCCGTGGCCGCGAGATTTCGATGATCTTTCAGAGCCCCCGCACCGCGCTCAATCCGATACGTCCCGTGGGCCAGCAGATCGAAGACGTACTGCGGCGGCATGCCGCGGGCGATGTGCACCAGCGCGGCCCCGACCTGGGCCAGAACCTGCGCCAGCGCGCGGTTCAGGCCCTGCGCGAAGTGGCCATTTCCGACCCCGAGCGGCGGGTGAAGGCCTACCCCTTCGAGATGAGCGGCGGCATGTGCCAGCGGGTGATGATCGCGCTGGCCCTGGCCTGCCGACCGGCCCTGCTGATTGCCGATGAGCCCACCACCGGGCTGGATGTGACCACGCAGGCGGCGGTGATGGACCTGATCACCGACCTGGCGCGCCAACGCCAGATGGCCGCCCTCTTCATCACGCACGACCTGGCGCTTGCGGCCGACTACTGTGATCGCCTGGTGGTGATGCATGCGGGCCATGTGGTGGAGTCGGGCCCGGCCTCCGAACTTTTCAGCCGCCCGCGCCACCCCTACACCTCGCGCTTGTTGAGCTCCACCCCCGGGCCCGGTACCGCGCTCGATGACCTCAAGCCCGTGCCCGGGAATTTGCCCGACTTGCGCCGCTCTGACCTGCCGGCCTGCCGGTTCGCCGAGCGCTGTGAGCGGGCCGACGATCGCTGCCGGCGTGAAGCGGCACCCGTGGTGATGCAAAGCACCCACGCCGTGGCTTGCTGGCATCCCCTGCACGCGGCCGCGCCCACACAGGAGGCCGCCGCATGAGCGCCACGGTCTCGACCAACCCCCACACGACAGCCCCTTTGCTCCAGGTCGAGCGCCTACACAAGCGCTTCCCGGTCAGTGGCCAGCGCGGTTCCTTCCTGCATGCGGTGGACGATGTCTCCCTTGAAATTGCTCCAGGAGAGAGCTTAGGCCTCGTGGGTGAAAGCGGGTGCGGAAAGTCCACTCTGGTTCGCCTGCTCGCGCGTCTGCATGACGCCAGCGAAGGCCGCATCATCTTTGGTGGGGAAGATCTTTGCGAAACGCCAGCACTGCGGTTTGCGCGCTCGACAAAACGCAGCGCCATACAAATGGTGTTTCAGGACCCTACCGACAGCCTGAACCCCCGCTACACCGCGCGTCAGACCATTGCTGAGCCCCTGGCACGGCTGACCTCCCTGGGCGTCGCAGAGCAACGGGCACGGGTCCAGGAAGTGGCGGCTCAGGTGGGGTTGCCGTCGGAGCTGCTCGACCGATTTCCACACCAGCTCTCGGGCGGTCAGAAGGCCCGTGTGGGTATCGCCAGGGCACTTGCCGTTCAGCCCAAACTCTTGATTCTTGACGAGCCCACCGCAGCATTGGATGTGTCGGTTCAGGCCGTGGTACTGCAGTTGCTGCAGCGCCTTCGCCGGGAGCTCGGCCTGTCTTGCCTATTCGTATCGCACGACCTCAATGTGGTGCGTCTACTGACCGATCGCGTGGCGGTGATGTACCTGGGCCGCATCGTCGAAGTGGGGCCATCCGATCAGGTATTCCGTGCGCCGCAGCACCCCTACACCCGAGCATTGGTCTCATCCATTCCCGGACAGGGCCCGCGAATCAAGCTGACCGGCGAGGTCGCCAGCCCAATTGATCCTCCCGCACAGGTATGCCGCTTACACGGCCGGTGCCCAGTTGGACAAGACTTATGCGCGCGCCAAACGCCGCTGTTGCGAACAGTAGGCGATGATGCTCGCCATAGAGCGGCGTGCCACTTTTTGCAGCCCACAGCAGCTCCCTCAACTTAACCAGCCAACCCTCACACCCGAGCACTTAGGTGATCGCAGAGTCATCGATCATCACAGCCTGAGCATCCGTCAAACATGAGTCCCATTACGTTGGAACGCCACAACCTTGCTTCCCAGGTGTATGAGCAACTCAGGACTGAACTCGACGAGTTCGTCTGGGTCCCTGGCCAGCGCCGCTCGGAGGTCGAAATCGGCGACCGCTTGGGAGTGAGTCGAACCCCGGTACGAGAGGCGCTGTTCCGCCTTCGAACGGAGCGCCGTATCGATGTAGAACCCAAAACCGGGTGGTTCGTTCTGCCGATTGATTTTGATCGCATCGAGCAGCTGTATGACTTGCGCGTGGTACTCGAGCGTTGGGCGCTGGAGCGGGTATGCGAACGCGAGGAGGACCCACCGGAGCTCGCAGAGCTCAAGGCCGTCTGGCTGGTAGCATCCGCTGACCGCCTGACGGATGGTCCTTCGGTAGGCCACTTGGACGAGGCTTTCCACACCCTCCTGATGCAAGCTGCGGGCAACGATGAGATGGCTCGCGTGCACCGAGATGTCACCGAGCGAATACGAATCGTGCGCCGCCTAGACTTCACGCGTCCTGATCGGATCGAAGCCACCTACATCGAACACGCCAAGATTCTGCGCGCCGTGATTCAGAGAAGGTCACAGCCAGCACTCCTGCTCTTGGCCAGTCATATCGAACACAGCAAGGTGCAAGCTCGAGGGATAACGCTGCATCAGCTCCAAGGGATCAGGCGAATAAGTGCCTAAAACGCTTCACACCTCAAGACTCGGTGACCGCTCGGTCGAATGGCGTCGAGCCGATGTTCCTCATGACCTGGGCTTGTTGATTCATCAGCACAACTGAGCCAGTGATCACGTTGAATTCTGAGCCACGTTGCCGCTCTATCGTGCTGAGTCCAAGATGACAACGACGCTACTGGACCGGCTGACCTATCACTGCCACATCGTTGAGACGGGCAATGAGTCTAGGCGCTTCAAGCACAGCAGGAATACCGTAACGGCAGGCCGTACCAGAACCAAACCCTCACGAAAGAAAGAAGCTCAAACAGACGAGCAGGAACTCGATTTATCCACAGACTAGGCCGCCATTGGGTAGCCTTGGGGTGGGTCAGATTTGAACGATTGCGCCGGGTCCGTTCTAGGTGATCGTCAACAGCAAGACATCGTCGGGTGAGCTGGGTGAGAAACACCGCTCCTAGAGCCCAAGACTGGCGGGGTATTAACCTGCCGCTCTCCAGCCGTAGCAACCTCAAGAAGCATGAGTTCGCCAAGCAGGACTTCTGCAAAGTCATCGGTACGCCGGAAG
>JBJTHN010000030.1:0-4601 GCA_046094505.1 Betaproteobacteria bacterium | reverse complement strand
CGTCCACCCGCCACATCCAACACGCTGCCGGTGGTGTAGCTGGCCTGGTCCGACAACAACCACACCACGGCCTGCGCGACTTCCTCGGCCGTCCCCGCCCGCTGCATGGGCAGCTGCGGCGCCATGCGCTCCACCCGGTCGGGTTGCCCTGCGCTGGCATGAATGTCGGTGTCAATGATGCCGGGCCGCACCGCATTGACCCGCACGCCTTCATGGGCCACCTCGCGCGCCACGCCCAAGGTGAAGGTGTCGATGGCTGCTTTGGCAGCCGCGTAGTCCACGTACTGCCCGGGCGACCCCAGCCGCGCTGCGGCCGAAGACAGGTTGACGACAGACCCACCCGCGCCACCATGCTGGGTGCTCATGCGGCGCAGGGCCTCGCGGGTGCACAAAAAGGTGCCCTGCACATTGATGGCGAACATGCGCTGCCAACGCGCCAGGCTCATCTCGTCGACCCGCTGGGCCACATCGACCACGCCGGCGTTGTTCACCAGCCCGCGCAAGGGGCCGAGCTCGGCGTCCACCGTTGCAAACAGGGCCTGCACCGCCGCCTCATCGCTCACATCGGCCTGCACCGCCACAGCCCGCCGGCCCAGCGCCCGTACGTCAGCGGCCACCGCCTGCGCGCTGGCCATGTCGCGCACCACATTGACCGCCACATCCCAACCTTGGGCGGCGGCCAAGCGTGCCACGGCCGCACCGATACCGCGGCCCCCGCCGGTGATCAGCAAAACAGGGTTCATGTAAAGGATCTTAGGCCATGTCCTTACAAGGCCTGCCGGCTAGGCTAGAGTGCATCACCATGCCCAAAGACTTCAACACCATGGAGGACAGCAACCGCTCCTCCAACCCGAGCATCCACGACGTTTCCAACCCCGCCCGGCGGCTGTGGGTGCGCGGCGCGGGCGGGGGTGCCCTGTTGTCGGCGTTGGCGGGCTGGGGAGGTTCGGCCGGGCTGGGCCCGCTGCTGGCCGCCACGGGGATGGCCGGCGGTGTCGCAGCCCTGACCGGCTGTGCCACCGGGCAAGCCCTCGATGCGGGCCCTGAGCGTGGTGGGCGGCAGCCGGTCGGCCTGGGTTTCAAGGGCATTGCCCCCAGCACCGCCGACGCGCTGCAAGTGCCCGAGGGCTACATCGCCACCGTTATCGCCGCCTGGGGTGAACCCATCGGCGTGCCCGGTCACCTGCCGCCTTTTCGCTTTGATGCCTCCAACCCTGCAGACGAGCAGGCGGTGCAGATGGGGATGCACCACGATGGGCTGCACTTCTACCCGCTGCACGACGATGGCACACCCGCTGCGATGCCCACGCCGCCCACACCGGGACACAAGGGTCCGCCGCTGCAATCAGCCGCCCATGGCGCCGCAACCGCCGGTAACCGCCGCGGCCTGCTGGCCATGAACCACGAGTACACCGACGAAGGCCTCTTGCACCCCGACGGGCTGGGCGCGGGTTCAGCCGAGAAGGTCCGCAAGAGCCAAAACGCACACGGCCTGTCGGTGGTCGAAGTGGCCCTGCGCGATGGGCAGTGGCAAATGGTCAGGCCTTCGCGCTATGCGCGCCGGGTCACCCTGTCCACGCCCTTTGCCGTGGGTGGCCCGGCCGCGGGTCACCCGATGATGCGCACCGCCGCCGACCCCACTGGCCGGCGCGTCCTGGGCACCATGAACAACTGCGCCAGCGGCCAAACGCCCTGGGGCACCTACCTTTCGGGCGAAGAGAACTGGGCGGGCTACTTCCGAGGCCCCACGCAGCCCAACGAGCACGAGCGGCGCTGGGGCATTCGCGCCAATGGCGGCTGGAACAAGTGGTCGGACCACGACGAACGATTCAACGCGGCCCTGCACCCCAACGAACCCAACCGCTTCGGCTGGATCGTTGAACTCGACCCGATGGATCCCACCAGCACACCGGTCAAGCGCACGGCTTTGGGCCGTGCAGCCCATGAGGGCGCGTGGGTGGCCACCACACGCGAAGGGCGCGCCGTGGTGTATTCGGGTGAAGACGCACGCTTTGAGTACATCTACAAATTCGTCAGCCGCGACCGCATCAAGCCCGCAGGCCAGGGCTTGAGCGCGGCACAGGCCAACCGCGACCTGTTGGACCATGGCACGCTGTACGTGGCCCGCTTTGAGGCCGATGGCACCGGGCGCTGGCTGCCCCTGGTGCACGGCCAAGGCCCCTTGACCGCGGCCAATGGATTTGCCGACCAGGGCGACGTGGTGATCAAGGCCCGACAGGCCAGCGACCTGTTGGGCGCCACCAAGATGGACCGGCCCGAGTGGCTGGCCATTGATGAACGCAGCCGCTGGGTCTACTGCACGCTGACCAACAACACCGCGCGCGGCACCGCAGGCCAACCCGGCGTGGACGCGGCCAACCCGCGTGCCAAGAACGAGATGGGCCAGATCATCCGCTGGCAAGAGCGCGGCGACTTTGACGGCGAGACCTTCATCTGGAACCACCTGATGCTGGCTGGCATTGCGCAATCCAGCGACCCCAATGCCCGCGGCAACATCCGGGGCGACGCCTTCGCCTGCCCTGATGGCATCGCCTTCGACCCGCGCGGGGTGCTGTGGATCCAAACCGATATGGCGCCCGTCAGCCTCAAGAAGGGCGTGCACCAAGCCTTGGGCAACAACCAGATGTTGGCCTGTGATGTGGCCACCGGCGAGGTGCGGCGCTTTCTGGTGGGCCCGGTGAACTGCGAAGTCACCGGCGTCACCTGGACGCCCGATGGGCGCACGATGTTCCTGAACATCCAACACCCCGGTGAAGGGGCGGGCGAGCGGCTGAGCCCGCAAAACCCGCGCCAGAACTCCAACTGGCCTGACTTCAGGCCGGATGGCCGACCCCGCTCGGCCACCGTGGTGGTGCGCCGGCGCGACGGCGGTGTGATCGGGGCCTGAAGCCCCCGAAACGGCGCCGGGCCCGAACGGGGCCCGAGCGCAGGCGTTACTTCGCCGTGGGCATCACGAATTCGGCGCCCTTGCCGATGCTGGCCGGCCAGCGCTGCATCACGCTCTTTTGCTTGGTGTAGAAGCGCACGCCCTCTTCGCCGTAGGCGTGCATGTCGCCAAACAGGCTCTTCTTCCAGCCACCAAAGCCATGCCAGGCCATGGGCACCGGAATGGGCACGTTGATGCCCACCATGCCCACCTGAATGCGCCGCGCAAACTCGCGGGCCACATTGCCGTCGCTGGTGAAGCAGGCCACGCCGTTGCCGAATTCGTGGGCGTTGATCAAGTCAACCGCCGCGCCGAAATCGGGCACCCGCACGCAACCCAGCACGGGGCCAAAGATCTCTTCCTTGTACATGCGCATCGAGGGCGTCACGTGGTCGAACAGCGTGCCGCCGGTGAAAAAACCGTTCTCATGCCCCGGCACCTTGAAGCCCCGGCCGTCCACCACCAGCTTGGCACCCTCTTGCACGCCGAGCTTGATGTAACCCTCAATGCGGTCACGCGCCTCGCGGGTGACGATGGGGCCCATCTCAGCGTCGAGCTCCATGCCGTTCTTGATCTTCAGGGCGCGTGCCCGTTCGGCCAGCTTGGGGATGACTTTGTCGGCCACATCGCCCACCAGCACCGCCACTGAAATGGCCATGCAGCGCTCACCCGCGCTGCCGTAGCCCGCGCCAATCAGGGCATCGACGGCCCGGTCGATGTCGGCGTCCGGCATCACCACCATGTGGTTCTTTGCCCCGCCCAGGGCCTGCACCCGCTTGCCGTGGCGCGCGCCGGTTTCGTAGATGTACTGCGCAATGGGTGTGGAGCCCACAAAGCTCAGGGCCTTCACGTCGTCGTGGGCCAAGAGCGCATCGACGGCCACCTTGTCACCCTGCACAACGTTGAACACGCCATCGGGCAAGCCGGCCTGCTTGAGCAACTCGGCCATGAACAGCGAAGGGGACGGGTCACGCTCCGAGGGCTTGAGGATGAAGGCGTTGCCGCAGGCCAAGGCCACCGGGAACATCCAGCAGGGCACCATGACGGGGAAGTTGAAGGGCGTGACACCGGCCACCACCCCCAGGGGCTGGCGCATCGTCCAATTGTCGATGCCGGTGGACACCTGATCGGTGTAGTCGCCCTTGAGCAGATGCGGAATGCCGCAAGCGAATTCGATGATGTCGATGCCGCGCATCACCTCACCCTGCGCATCGGTGAACACCTTGCCATGCTCGGCGGTGATCATGGCCGCCAGGCTGTCTTGGTGCTGGTTCATCAAGGCCAGGAACTGGTTCAAGACCCGTGCGCGGCGGATGGGCGGCGTGTCGGCCCAGGCGGGAAAGGCCGCCTGCGCACGGGCCACAGCCGCGTGCACATCGGCGGTTTCGGCCAGGTGCAATTGGCGAGCCACGGCGCCGGTGGCCGGGTTGTAGACCGCCTGGCGCCGAGCCCCGGAAGAGGCCACGCGCTGCCCCCCGATCCAGTGGGTGATGTCGGTTGTGGCGGTGAAGGCTTCAGGTGCACCCATGCGGGTCTCCAATCGAAAAATCAGTCACCCGCAGTCTACGGTTGCTGGCGCGGGCCCGAGTGCGGTCGGGATTGGGGCGGCGGCACCACCCGCCCCCGCTGGCGGCAGGAGGCGACAATGCCGATG
>JBJTHN010000029.1:0-24862 GCA_046094505.1 Betaproteobacteria bacterium | reverse complement strand
TGATGACCATAGCGAGGTGGTCCCACGCCTTCCCATCCCGAACAGGACCGTGAAACGCCTCTGCGCCGATGATAGTGCGGATTCCCGTGTGAAAGTAGGACATCGTCAGGCTAATATCCCCCCCCACAACCCCCTCACCCTACGGTGCAGGGGGTTTGGTTTTTTATGAGCCTGGTTGGGCTACCAGCGGACCTTGCCAGAGCCCACGTCCATCACCATGCGGGTGGCCAGGTACAGGCGGGGAATGATCGAATCGATCATCACGTATTCGTTGTCGTTGCTGTGGGCCCCAAAGCCGCGCAGCCCAAAGCTCTCCAACACGCCGCCTTTGGCGCGCAGCGCGGCATAGGCCGCATCGGTGCCGCCGCCAGAGGCGCGGTCACGGATTTCCAGTGGCAAGCCCACCCCCCTGAACAGTGATTGCGCATGGCGGGCCAGCACCACCGAGGCTGCATTGGGTACGAAAGCGGGGCGGCTGCGAAAGAAGGTCAACTCGATTTGGGTGTCTGGAATCAGCTTGTCCTTGATCGCTTCGCGCAGCGCCTGCTCCATGATGTCCAGGTCAGCGTTGGTCAGCGACCGGATGTCGGCGATTGCCGATGCATGGGCTGGAATCACGTTGCGTACCGCACCACCTTCGATCACCGTCCAGTTGATCTTGAGGTCCTTCTCTTTGTCCCCAAAGTGACGCGTCTTCATGATCTGGTACGCCAACTCATAGATCGCGTTGCGACCACCCTCTGGGTTGCCGCCGGCGTGTGACGCGCGGCCCGTCACCTTGAGTTCGGCAATGGCAATGCTGCTGGTGGCCAGGCGCACCATGTCGGCTCGGCCACCCCCACCCTCGAAGGACAGCACCGCATCGTATTGACTGCCCAACTCGGTCAGCATCGGTCCGGAGCCCGGTGAGCCCAACTCCTCGTCGCCGTTGATGAGCACCCCCAACTCTGCAAAGTCGTCGTGGCCCAAGCGGGCCAAAAGGTCGACCGTGTGCAGGATGAGGGCCACGCCGGCCTTGTCGTCAGCGATGCCCAGTCCATAGGCCTTGTCGCCCTCCACGCGGAAGGGCTGTTTAGCACCCATTCCCCGTGGGTAGACCGTGTCCATGTGGGCAATCAGCAAAACCTTCTTGGAGCCTTTGCCCAACTTGCGCCCATACACCATGGGGCCCAGCTCAGCGCCCTTGAGCATGGGGTGAAAGTCGGGCGCCTTGGTGGGGATGGTTTTGACGTCCATCCCCAAAGCCTTGAGCCGCGCCGCCACCTCATCGGCCAAGGTGCGCAGGCCCTCCAAGTCACGGCTGCCGGATTCAATCTCCACCAAGGACTTCAAGGTGCCGAGGAAGGCCGCTTGCTGTTGCTCGGCGGTGCGCCACACGGCCGAATGACGACCCTCGGCGGTGGCCGTCGATGCGGGGCTGGCTGATGCTGCACCCACGGGCACCGCGGCCTGCGCGACCTGCTGCGAACCCGTCAGGGCACTTGTTGACCAGCCACTCGGCAGGCCCGTCGGCTGCGCAGACACCCCCAGGCTCCCAAAAGCCCAACACAGGGCGGCGGCGGCCACCCCACTTCTCAGCGGCCCTCGCCCCCGCGCACGCTTGTGTAACAACGGCTGATCAGCAATGCGGGCCGGTGCAAAGGGCATGAACGTGCTCTTTCAGGGTTGAAGCCACCGCTGTGCAATGGCCAAGAGCTGGGCATCGCAGCCCCGCCGGCCGATCACCTGAATGCCCAGGGGTAGGCCGTTGGGGGCGGTCAGGCCCGGGATCTGCAAGGCCGGCAGGTCCAGGGCGGTTGCGGCGGTGCAGAAGATGGGGTCGCCCGTGGCCTGTAAGCCCAAGGGGGCTGGGCCGGGCGCGCTGGCGGTCACCCAGCCATCGATCGATTCAGCCTGCATCCAGGCGTCCACGCCCGACTGCATCAAGGCCAATTCGCCGCGGGCGGCGACGAGTTCGGCATCGGAGGTTTGGCGGCCGCGCTCAATCTGGCCTCTCAGCGAAGCAGACAACTGCGCAGCACCGGTGGCGTACTCATGCCCGAAGTGCCGGGCAATCTCGGCCTCCATGATCAAGCGGTGCAGGTCCACCAAGGCCTGCATGCCGCAGGGAAGGTTGGCCGTGCTTTCGGCTGCGCCCCAGCCGTGGGCCCGGCCCCGCAGCAAGGCCTCGACACCGGGTTCCAGCCGGTCGCGCAAAGGGCCAGGCATCCAAACCAGGCGCGGTGCCGTGGCCGCCGGGTCCGCTGCCGCAGCGCCTTCGTGGGCCGTGTGCCCTTGGGCGGGCGGCGCAGGGTCTGACAACACCCGCCACAACAGCGCCACATCGGAGACTTGGCGCGCAAACAAGCCCACGGTATCGAAGCTGGGCGACTGCACCAACACGCCCGCGCGGTCGATGCTGGAACGCGTGGGCTTGAAGCTGACCACCCCGCAAAAGGCGCCGGGCCGGATGGTGGACCCATTGGTCTGTGAGCCGATGGCCAGGGGCACCATGCCGCAGGCCACGGCCGCGGCCGAGCCGCTGGACGAGCCGCCCGGGGTGTGGGTCAGGCGGTGCGGGTTGCGTGTCTTACCGGGCGCGTAGGTGGCCAATTCGGTGGTCACCGTCTTGCCCATGATCACCGCGCCGGCCTGCTTCAGCCGCGTGACCAGGGCCGCATCCCGCGAAGGGCGGCGCCCGGCATGGAGCACCGTCCCGTTTTCCGTGGGCATATCGTCGGTGTCGATGATGTCCTTCAGGCCCACGGCCACGCCCAGCAAGGGCGCGCGTTCACCGGCCTGGCGCCGCGCATCGCAGGCCTGTGCCTGCGCCAGGGCTGCGGCCGCATCCAGGTGCGCCCAGGCCTGCACCTGGGGCTCCAGCGCCTGAACAGATTCCAGCAGGCTCGCCACATGAGCCCGCGCGCTCAGCGCGCCAAGGCCCATCTGCCGAAGGACCTCGGCTGCGCTGTCAGCCGTCACCGGTAGAGCACCTGCGGCAGCCACATCCCGATCTCAGGGAAGATGTACAGCAGCACGATCGCCACAACCTGTATCCCCATGAAGGGGAGCATGCCGGCAAAGATCTGGTTGAGCGTTACATGCGGCGGGCTCACCCCCTTGAGGTAGAAAGCGGCCATGGCCACCGGTGGCGACAAGAAGGCCGTCTGCAGGTTCAGCGCCACCAGCAGGCCGAAGAACAGCGGGTCCACGCCGAAGTCGTCAAGCAAGGGAATGAAGATGGGCATGAAGATCACGATGATCTCGGTCCACTCCAGCGGCCAGCCCAGGATGAAGATGATCACCTGGCTGAGGATCAGGAACTCGGTCTTGGACAGGTTCATCGACAGAACCCACTTCTCCACCAGTTCCTGGCCACCCAGGAGGGCGAAGGCGGCCGAGAAGATCGCGCTGCCCACGAACAGCCAGCACACCATGGCGCTGGTCTTGGCCGTGAGAAACACCGATTCTTTGACCACCGACATCGTGAGCTGCTTGTACGCTGCTGCCAGCACGAAGCCACCAAAGGCGCCAACGGCTGCGGCCTCCGTGGGCGTGGCCAAGCCAAACACAATCGAGCCCAACACCGACATGATCAACACGACCAGCGGGAAGAAGCTCGACAGCAGCATCTTGAACACTTCCAATCGCTGGAAGCTCATGATCCCGTAGAAGGCCACCAAGGCCACCACGCCAATGCCCAGGCCAACCCAGAAGCCCGTGCTGGCCGGGCGGCGTTCGGGCTCGGTGGGGGCCGGCGGGGCGGCAACCCCACCCGCACCAACACCCGATGTGGGCGCGGTCACCGCACCTGGGGGCTCTTGGACGCCGCCGGAACCGGGAGGCTCCTTGACGCCCACAGCGGCCCCTGGCGGCTCTTGCACGCCGCCGCCGGCCCCGGGCGGCTCCTGCACCCCGCCGCGTGCGCCCGGGGGCTCCTGCAGACCACCACCACTGGAGGGAGGCTCCTGCAAACCGCTGCGCGCGGCCGGCGGTTCGGCCAAGCCGCCCGCACCCGGGGGTTCAGCCAGGCCGCCGCTCGAGCCGGAAGGGGACTCCAAGCTCATCATCCCACCGCTGGATTCCATCGCGGCGGGCATATCGTCCACTTCAAGCGGCGCCGTGGCCACGCGCCAAGACATGAAGGCCACCAAGGCGAACACGATGGCCGGCAAGAGGGTGATGAACAGTTCCTTGAGGATGTAGCCCGTGGGCACATTTACATTGCGCGCACCCTTGAGCGACTTCAGCAGCGCCGGCAGGGCACGGTTGGACACCGCGTCGGAGATCTGCTGGGTGAAGGCCGGCAGCGGAATGAAGCGCGCCTGCTCAGACAGCGGCGGCGCCAGCTCGGGCTTGAGCTTGGCCATGATGATCACGTACAGGATGTACAGGCCCGCCAGCATGATGCCGGGGAAAAACGCGCCGGCATACAACTGCACCACCGACACACCAGCGGTAGCCCCGTAGACGATGAGCAGAACCGAAGGCGGAATCAGGATGCCCAGGCAACCGCCGGCCGTGATGGCGCCGGCGGACAAACGCACGTCATAGCCACCCTTGAGCATTTGTGGCAAGGCCAACAAGCCCATGAGCGTCACCACTGCACCCACGATGCCGGTGGCGGTGGCGAACACCGCGCAGGTGAACAGCGTGGCCACGGCCAGCGAGCCGGGTACGCGCGCCAATGACAGGTGCAGCGAACGGAAGAGCTTCTCAATCAGGTTGGCCCGCTCCACGAGGTAGCCCATGAAGACGAACAGCGGGATGGAAATGAGCACATCGTTGCTCATCACCTTGAAGGCCGACTGCACCATCAGGTCCAGCGTCTTGGTGGTGTTCTCCTCGTAGGCCAGCCACGTGAAGATCATGCCCATGCCCATGAGGGTGAAGGCCGTGGGGAAGCCCATCATGATGGCCACCACCACCAGGGCCAGCATCATCAGGCCCAAGTGCCCGTTGGTGATCTTGTCGGCTGACAGCAGCATCACCCCGGTGCCCGCGATGATCAGGCCCATGATGATCAGGCCAAACCACAGTTCTCTTTTGATCTTCACTTGTGCGCTCCCGTGGTCGAACCCTGGGGCGCCACATACTGATCCAAGGCGGCGATGTCCTCGTCCTTGACGGACACCATCTTCTTGAGCTTTTCGACGTCCACCTCTTCGACATCCTGTTCGCGCGAGGGCCACTCGCCGACCTGCAGGCACTGGATGCAACGCACGATTTCCACAAAGCCCTGCAACAGCAGCATGAAGCCAGAAATCGGGATCACGAACTTGAAGGGATACAGCGGCAGCGGTGTGGCCGAGAAGGTTTTCTCGCGGATGGCCAGGGCCTCATTGGCGTAGGCCCAACCGGCGTAGGTCAAGGCCACCACCCCGGGCAGGAAGAAGATGATGTAGAGCACCAGGTCAATGGTGGCCTGGGTGCGCGGCTCAAAGAAGCCGTAGAGCACGTCTCCACGAACGTGGCCGTTCTTGCTCAGCGTGTAGGCGCCGGCCATCATGAACAGCGTGCCGTACAGCATGATCTGCGCGTTCAGGTTCCAGTCGTGCGGTGCGTTGAGCACATAACGGCTGAACACCTCGTAGGTGATCAGGAAGGTCAAGATGATGATGGTCCAGGCAAAGAATTGCCCGAGCCAGGTGGACATTCGGTCCACTGCCAACAAGAGGTTTTTCATGATTTCGGGAGATCGTCGGGCCGCGAGGCAGAACAGGGACCGGCCCGCAAAACGACAAGGCGGACAGACGCTGGGGGTGCATCCATTATGCAAAAAGGCCACCGGCAGCGCCGGTGGCCTTCCTGATGCCGAGTGGCCAGATCAGCCGCGGCGGCGGAAGTAGTGGTTCCAGGCCATCTTGAAGTCGACCAGGTAGTCGTTCTGCCAGGCGCCGGCGCGCTCAGCGAAGGCCCGCTGGCTGTCCAAGATCTTCTTGAACATGGCGTTCTCGCCACCCTTCTTTTCCATGATCTTGTCCCAAGAGGCCAGCTGCGCGCGCAGCACGGCGTCCGGGGTCTTGTAGAACTTCACACCCTGCTTCTTGAGCTCGATGTAGTCTTGTGAGTTACGCTGGATGGCCTTCCAGGACATGTCGGCGCTGGCGGCCTGCACCGCGTAGTCGATGATCGACTTCAGCTCGGGGGCCAGGCCGTCGTACTTGCCCTTGTTGAACAGGATCTCGAACTGCTCGGTGCTCTGGTGGAAGCTTTGCAGCATGCAGTTCTTGACCACGTCGGGGAAGCCCAACAGGCGGTCTGAGGTGGCGTTGTTGAACTCGGCGCCATCGATCAGACCACGGTCCAGGGCCGGGACGATTTCGCCGCCGGGCAGGGGGTTCACAGCAGCGCCCATGTCGGTGTACATGTCCACGGCCAGGCCCACGGTGCGGAACTTGGTGCCCTTGAGGTCGTCGGCCTTGGCGATGGGCTTCTTGAACCAGCCGAAAGGCTGGGTGGGCATCGGGCCGTACAGGAAGGACACGACCTCCAGGTTGAGGGACTTGTAGATCTCGTCCAGCAGGGCCTTGCCGCCGCCGTAGTAGTGCCACGACAGCAGCATGTTGGGGTCCATGCCGAAGCCCGGGCCCGAACCCCACAGGGCCAGCGCCGAGTTCTTGCCGTAGTGGTAGGCCACCACGCCATGGCCGCCGTCCAGCGTGCCCTTGGCCACGCCTTCAAGCAACTGGAAGGCCGGCACGACCGAGCCCGCAGGCAGCACTTCGATGCGCAGCCGGTTGCCGGCCATGTCGTTGATCTTCTTGGCGAAGTCGTTGGCGTACTCGTGGAAGATGTCCTTGGCCGGCCAGGTGCTTTGGAACCGCAAGCTGACGGTTTGGGCGTTGGACACCATCGGTGCGGCGAGCGCGCCGGCGGCCACGGTGCCGGTAGCAGCCTTGGCCAGGAAGCGGCGGCGCTCCTCCGGCTGGCGGGTCTTCGTAGTCTTGTCGGTCATCAGGAGTCTCCTGCGGGGTTGGTGACGGGGGTAAGCGTGAGACTTCGGGCGCGCAACAAGCCAAGGCCACCGCGTGCTCGTGTCCTAGACGAATCATGCCGAGGACTCGGCCCAGCCGTTCTGCGGGATTTCCCGTATCCCGTCCAGCGGGCAAGGGGATTGAAGGCCGGGCCGCGCGGCCCGGCACCAGCGCCTATGGGCGCTGTTGACTTACTGGCGAACGGCCTCGACCTGGATCACCAACTTCACCGCGTCCGGAATCGCCGGGATGCCATAGCCCATGCCCCACTGGCTGCGCTGGATGGTGGTTTCAAAGTCGCCACCGCAGACCTCGCGCTTGAGGCGGGGGTGGTCGAAGCAGTTGAAGCGCACCGCCTTGAGGGTGACCGGCTGGGTCTTGCCCAAGAGCGTGAGGGTGCCGGCAACCTCGCTGACCTTGTCGCCCTCGAAGCTGAAGCGCTCACCAACGAAGCGAACCGTGGGATGGGCTTCGCTGTCGAAGAAATCCTTGCTTTGCAGGTGCTTGTCGAAGGCAGCGGTGCCGGTGTTGACCGAGCCGGATTCAATGTTGATGTCCACCTTGCCCGTGCGCCCTGCGCGGTCAAAGGTGATGGAGCCGCTCTTCTTGTCAAAGCGGCCCCGGTTGGTGCTGGTGCCGAAGTGGGTGACCTCGAAGGTCACGAAGGTGTGGGTGGGGTCGATGGTGTAGCCGGCGGCTTGGGCCTGGGCTGCGCCAGCAGCCAGGAGGCTGGCGCACAGCAGGAGGGTCTTCTTCATGGGGTTTCCTTTCGTCCTTGAGGGTGGTTGAAGTTAGAGGTCGGAGGGCAGGGGACTCGTGCGCGACCCTGCCGGTTCGCGGGTTCGTGGGCTTAAAGCGGCGCCATGCCGCTGAGGTTGAGCTTGAACTTCACCTGCACCTCATCGGCCACCATCGAGGTGTCGCCCCAAGGGCCCTCGCCGACCTTGAAGGCCAGACGCTTGATGGTGAAGCTGCCGGTGGCGGTGGTGCGCAGGCCCGCGCCGCTGCCCGTTTGGGACAGGGTGACCGGCACGGTCACCGCCTGGGTGTTGCCCTTGATGGTCAGCGCCCCGGAGACCTCGTAGCGCCCCTTGCCCACGGCCTTGATGGCGCTGCTTTGGAACTGGGCCTGTGGAAAGCGCGCTGTGTGGAACCAGTCGGCCTTGGCGACCTCGGCATCGGTATCGGCTGCGCCCAAGGTGGCGCTGCCCATGTCGATGGTGAAGGCCACCTTGCCCGCTTCGGGCTTCTTCACATCAAACTGAAGGGCCGCGCTCCACTTGCGGAACTGGCCGTCCACCGGCACGCCCATCTGGCGGCTGGTGAAGGCGATTTCGCTGCCCGCGGGGATGAGCTGCTGGGCCTGGCCCGGCGTGGCCCAACAGGCCATCACCAACAGGGCTGGCAGCAGCATGGCCGCGCGGCGTGCGCGGCTTGCGAAAGGGTTGAGAGGGGTCATGGTGTTCGGCTCCAGGCCATGCGATGCAGCACGCCATCGCGGTTCACGAAATGGTGCTTGAGCGCGCCGAGCACATGCAAGGCCACCAGGGCTGCCAACATCCAGGCCAGTCGGCCGTGCCAGGGTTTGAGGAACTCGGCCAGTGCGGCGTCTTTGGCCACGAAGTCGGGCAGTGGCAGCACACCGAACAACACGATCGGAAAGCCTGCGGCCGAACTGTAGGCCCAGCCGACCAAGGGCACCGAGAAGAAGAGCAGGTACAGCAGCACGTGCACCACATGGGCGGCCCGCTGCTGCCACAGGGGCATGGGCACATCTGGGGGCGGTTTGTGCGCCAGGCGCCACAACAGGCGCAGCGCCGACGCGGCCAAGATCAGAACCCCCGCCCACTTGTGCCAGTTGTACAGTTTGAGCCGCTGGGGTGAAAACGGCAGGCTGGTCATGTACAGGCCCACGCAAAAGCTGGCCACGATGGCGGCGGCCAAAAGCCAATGCAGGGCAACGGCGGTGCGGGTGTAGCGCATGCCCGCAAGTGTGCACCGCTTCGGCCGGCGCAGGCTTCTGCCGGCTTGTGGCGCGCGTTCAGCCGGCTTGAACGCCGCCCGCGTGCCACTGCTCCACGAGCGCCTTCCACCGGGGCCGCACCCGGTCGAGGTGGGCCGCCTTCACATGCCCGAAGCCGCGAATGTCCTGGGGCAGCTGTGCAATCTCAAGGGCCAGGGCCATGCGCTCGGCGCTCAGGCCCGGCAGCAGCGCTTCGATGGTGCTGCGGTACTCCTGGATGAGGGCGCGCTCGGTGCGGCGCTCCTGGGAGTGGCCGAAGACATCGAAGGCAGTCCCGCGCAGCCCCTTGAGCCGTGCCAACACGGCAAAGGCGCCGCGCACCCAAGGCCCAAAGGCGCGCTTGACGCCTTGGCCACGCTCGTTGGTGCGGGACAGGCCGGGGGGCGCCAGGTGGTGCACCAGCCGGTAGTCCCCTTCGAACATCTGGGCGATCTTGGCGGTGAAGCGCGCGTCGGTGTGCAGCCGGGCCACCTCGTACTCGTCCTTGTAGGCCATCAGCTTGAAGAGGTTTCGGGCCACCGCCAGGGTCAGGCGCGTGCTGCCCAGGGGGGCTTCAGCGGCCTGTACTCGATCCACGAACCCTTGGTAGGCCTGGGCGTAGCCGCTGTCCTGATACTCGCGCAGGAAGGCCACCCGCTGACGAACCACCTCGTCCAGCGAGGGCTGGCGCAACACTTGAATCACCTGCCGCGCCTGGTAGAGCGCGCGCACCTCGTCGAGCTTGTGCGCGCAGCGCCGCCCCCACTCGAAGGCGGCCTTGTTCTTGTCCACCTGAACGCCGTTGAGCTCCATAGCCCGCAGCAAGGCTTGGCGCGACAGCGGCACGCGGCCCTTCTGCCAGGCATAGCCCAGCATCAGCGGGTTGGTGTAGAGGCTGTCGCCGAGCAGTTGGGCGGCCACTTCCTCGGCGTCGAACAGGCCGATGGCCGAATGCCCCACCGCCCGAGCCAGGGCCGCCTCGCAGCCGTCTTCGGGGAACTGCCAGTTCGGGTTCTTCAGAAAAGAGGCCGTGGGCGTGCTGTGCGTGTTTAGGGCCACGTAGGTGCGGCCCTCATGCATCACCGCCAGGGTCGCCTTGTGCGCCGCCACGATGCTGTCGCAGCCGATCACCAGGTCGGCCTTGGCGGTGTCGACCTTGCTGGTGTGTAGGTCCTGCGCGCGTTGCGCGATCTGAACATGGCTCCACGTGGCCCCGCCCTTTTGGGCCAGGCCCGCGGAGTCTTGCGTCACCACGCCCAAGCCCTCAAGGTGGGCGGCCATGCCCAGGAGTTGCCCGATGGTGATCACGCCGGTGCCGCCCACACCACCGACCACGATGCCCCATGCACGCTCGGCCACCGGCACCGTGGGCTCAGGCAGCGGCGCCAGGCTGAAGGGGTCGATCCGGCGGTCTTCCTTCTTGGGCTTGCGCAATTGCCCACCCTCGACGGTGACGAAGCTCGGGCAAAAGCCTTTGACGCAGCTGCTGTCCTTGTTGCAACTGTTCTGGTTGATGCGGCGCTTGCGGCCGAACTCGGTTTCCACCGGTTCCACCGACAGGCAGTTGCTTTGCACACTGCAGTCGCCGCAACCCTCGCACACCAGCTCGTTGATGACCACGCGCTTGGCCGGGTCGACCATCGTGCCGCGCTTTCGGCGACGGCGCTTTTCGGTGGCGCAGGTTTGGTCATAGATGATCACCGTGCAGCCCTGAATCTCTCGGAACTGCCGCTGGATCCGGTCGAGTTCGTCGCGGTGGTGCACCGTAACCCCGGGCTCCAGGCTGATGCCGCTGTATTTCTGCGGCTCATCGGTCACGATGACCAAGCGCCGCACGCCTTCACTGACCAGGCTCTTTTGAATCTGCAGCACGCTGTGCCCCGAGGCTGACAGGCCATGTTCGCCATCCCGTCGCTCGCCCACCGGCTGGCCGCCGGTCATCGCCACGGCGTCGTTGTACAGCAGCTTGTAGGTGATGTTCACGCCCGCGGCAATGCTTTGGCGTATGGCCAACAGGCCGCTGTGGAAGTAGGTGCCGTCCCCCAGGTTGGCGAACACATGACCGTCGGTGCTGAAGGGCGCCTGCCCCACCCATGCCACGCCTTCGCCGCCCATTTGGCTGAAGGTCGAGGTGCTGCGGTCCATCCAGATGGACATGAAGTGGCAGCCGATACCCGCCAGTGCACGCGAACCTTCGGGCACGCGGGTGCTCGTGTTGTGGGGGCATCCGCTGCAAAACCAAGGCTGGCGTTCGCCGGTGCTCTTGAGCTCGATGGCCGCCATCTCGCGTTCCTTGGCCTCGATGATCCGCAGGCGTTGGTTCATGCGCTCGGCGATGTCACTGCCTTCGGGGGCGAGGCCGCGCTTCTTCAGGCGCTTGGCAACGGCTTTGGCGATCAGGGCCGGCGTGAGGTCGGCGTTCGCGCGCAGCAACCAGTTGCCGCTGGGGTTGGGCTGGCTCCACTCGCCGCCGCTGTGGTCGCCTTCGGGTTCGTCGAACTTGCCCAGCACATCGGGGCGCACATCGGCCCGCCAGTTGTAGAGCTCTTCCTTGAGCTGGTACTCGATGATCTGGCGCTTTTCCTCGACCACCAGAATCTCCTGCAGCCCCTGGGCAAAGTCACGGGTGATGCTGGCCTCCAAAGGCCATACCACATTGACCTTGTGCACGCGGATGCCCAGACGCCGGCAGGTGTCGTCGTCGAGCCCCAGGTCCAGCAAGGCTTGTCGCAGGTCGTTGTAGGCCTTGCCGCTGGCAATCAGGCCATAGGTGTCCTGTGCCGTCGAGACCACGTTGTGGTTGAGCCGGTTGGCGCGCACGTAGGCCAGGGCTGCATACCATTTGTGGCTGAACAGCCGCTGCTCTTGCTCGAGAGCGGCGTCGGGCCAGCGAATGTGCACACCACCCGGGGGCATCGGGAAGTCTTCGGGCAGCACGATCTGGACCCGATGCGGGCTCACGTCGATGCTGGAGGCCGACTCCACCACCTCTTGAATCGTCTTCATGCCCGCCCACACGCCGGCAAAGCGGCTCATGGCGAAGGCGTGCAGGCCCATGTCCAGAATGTCCTGAACCGTGGACGGGAAGAACACCGGCAGGCCGCATGCCTTGAAGATGTGGTCGCTTTGGTGGGCTGCGGTGCTGCTCTTGGCCACATGGTCGTCGCCGGCCACCGCGATCACGCCCCCGTGGCGGGCGGTGCCGGCCATGTTGGCGTGCTTGAAGACATCGGCGGTGCGGTCCACGCCCGGGCCCTTGCCGTACCAAATGCCGAAGACGCCGTCGTGCTTCTTGGACTGGGGATAGAGGTCCAGTTGCTGGGTGCCCCACAGGGCTGTTGCCGCCAGTTCTTCATTCACACCGGGCTGGAACACGATGTTTTGTGCAGCCAAGTGCTTGTGCGCCTGCCAAAGGGCTTGGTCGTAGCCGCCCAGGGGGCTGCCGCGGTAGCCGCTGACAAAGCCTGCGGTGTTCAAGCCCGCCAGGGCATCACGCTGGCGCTGCAACATCGGCAGCCGCACCAGGGCTTGCACACCGCTCATGAAGGCGCGGCCCTCAGGCAGGGTGTACTTGTCGTCCAGGCTCACCGTCTGCAGGGCGCGCAAGACATCAGCGGGCAGGGGTGCGTTCATGGCTTTCCTCAAACGATGATGCGCCTAGTCTAGGCCCGCTGGCCGGGCCAGGGAATGAGCAGGCCATGCTGGGGCCGTGGTGGCGTGTGCGGCCTTGCGCAACGGCAGCGCACCAATCTGGGTCGGGCCGGCTTGTCCAAGACAAATTTGTGCGCGCCGGCCCCGATGGACCGCACCATCTCGGTGCGTTATGGGCCGTTTGGCCTCCGGTTCGCGCCTTTAGGCCAGTGGCCCGCCTCTTGCAAGTGGGCCCATCTGTGTGTGCCCCCGCTGACCGCCGACCCAGGAGATGCCCATGAGCCGCGACCATCAAGACCGCCTGCCGTCCGACGACGACGGGCGCTTCTTCAAGCCCTTCGATGCCGACCAGCCCCTGCTGGCCCGTTGTGGCTGTGGCAAGGACCACACCGTGGCCCAGCACCAGGCCGAGGCGGCCGCAACCGGTTCGCTGCTCGCGGCAGGGGAGCACACCGCACGGGCTTCGCAGCCCGCAGGCGGCAACGCCAGCCAGGACCTTGAGCGCTTCTCAGCGGAGTTCATCGAGGCCTCGATGGTCAAGGCGATCTTTCCGCACGAACCCACCCGACGCTCTTTAATCAAGGCCCTTGGCGCGGGCACCCTGCGCGCGGCCGTGGCCGCAGCCCTGCCTGCCGGTGCGCTGGGCGCAATGCAGGCCATGGCCCAGGAGAAGAAGGCGCCCGAGAAGAAGGACCTCAAGGTGGGCTTTATCGCCATCACCTGCGCATCGCCCCTGATCATGGCCGACCCTCTGGGCTTCTACCGCCAACAGGGCTTGAATGTGCAGCTCAACAAGACCGCTGGTTGGGCCTTGATCCGCGACAAGGTGCTCAACAAGGAATACGACGCCTCGCACTTCCTGTCGCCGATGCCGCTGGCGATTTCATTGGGTTTGGGTTCCACCCAGACGCCGATGAACGTGGCCACCATCCAAAACATCAACGGTCAGGCCATCGTGCTGGCCAACAAGCACAAGGACAACCGAGACCCGAAGAACTGGAAGGGCTTCAAATTCGCGGTGCCCTTCGACTACAGCATCCACAACTTCCTGCTGCGCTACTACTTGGCTGAACACGGCATCAACCCCGATACCGATGTGCAGATCCGCGTGACGCCGCCGCCGGAGATGGTGGCCAACCTGCGGGCGGGCAACGTCGACGGCTTCCTCGGCCCCGACCCCTTCAACCAACGCGCGGTTTTTGATGAGGTGGGCTTCATCCACATCCTGTCCAAGGAAATCTGGGACGGCCACCCCTGTTGCGCCTTCGGTGTGCCCACCGACTTCATCCAGCAGAACCCGGCCACCTTCGCCGCGCTGTACCGATCGGTGCTGACGGCCGCTGCGATGGCGCGCGACCCCAAGAACCGTGAGCTGATCGCCAAGGTGATCGCACCCGCGCAGTATCTGAACCAACCGGAGGCGGTGCTCAACCAGGTGCTCACCGGCACCTTTGCCGACGGCCTGGGCAATGTGCGCAAGATACCCGAGCGGGCCGATTTCGATCCGGTGCCTTGGCACTCGATGGCGGTGTGGATGCTCACGCAAATGCAGCGCTGGGGCTACCTCAAGGGCGATGTGAACTACAAGCAGATCGCCGAGCGCGTATTCCTGATGACCGATGCGGCCAAGCACATGAAGGACCTGGGCCAGCCGGTCACGCCGGCCTCCGCGGGCTACCGCAAGTTCAAGGTGATGGGCAAGGATTTCGACCCCAACAAGGCTGCCGAATATGCCCGCAGCTTTGCCATCGCCAAGTCTGCCTGAGATCGGCACCGGAGCATCCCCATGAAAGCCTCATCTTCCATGCAGCTACGCGCCGGCTTGCTGTCGACGCTGATCCTGCTCACCTTCTTGGCGCTGTGGCATGCCGGCACCGCGCCTCGCGCGCCCGTGGCGGCTGCGCCGGCCGCGCAACTCACGCCCGAGCAGATCGAGTACGCCAAGCTCATGGGCAAGGACCCGGCTGCGCTGGCTGCAGGTGAGCCCAAGAAGTCGGACGGCTTTCCCACGCCGATGCAGATGGGCAAGGCCATCGCCACCAACCTGGCCGACCCCTTCTACGACAACGGCCCCAACGACAAGGGTATCGGCATTCAGCTCGCGCATTCTCTGGCGCGCGTGGGTCTCGGATTTTTAATCGCAGCGGCTGTGGCCATTCCCCTGGGCTTTGTGATCGGGATGAGCCCGCTGCTATACAAAGCGCTCGACCCCTTTATCCAGGTGCTCAAGCCGATTTCACCCTTGGCTTGGATGCCGTTGGCGCTCTACACCATCAAGGATTCCAGCATCTCCGGCATCTTTGTGATCTTCATCTGTTCAGTGTGGCCGATGCTCATCAACACCGCATTCGGTGTGGCCGGCGTGCGGCGCGATTGGCTCAACGTGGCCAAGACCCTGGAGGTCAGCCCGTTGCGCAAGGCCTTCCAGGTGATCTTGCCTGCGGCCGCACCCACCATCCTCACCGGCATGCGGATTTCCATGGGCATCGCCTGGCTGGTGATCGTGGCCGCTGAGATGCTGGTGGGTGGCACCGGTGTGGGCTACTTCGTGTGGAACGAGTGGAACAACCTGGCGCTGACCAATGTGATCTTCGCGGTGCTCGTGATCGGCGTGGTGGGCATGCTGCTCGATGCGCTGTTTGCCCAAGCCCAAAAGGCGGTGACCTATGTCGACTGAATTTCACACCCCTTCAATAGCGTCGCTACGCGACGCGCAATTTCTGCAGGTTCAAGGCCTGGCCAAAACCTATCCGGGGTCCACGGAGCCCGTGTTCGACGAGGTCAACTTCGACATTGCACGCGGTGAGTTTGTTTGCATCATCGGGCACAGCGGCTGCGGCAAGACGACCATCCTGAATGTGCTGGCGGGGCTGGAGGAAGCAAGCCAGGGCAACGTCATCATGGACAACCGCGAGGTTTCTGGGCCCAGTCTGGAACGTGGCGTGGTGTTTCAGAGCCACGCACTGATGCCGTGGCTGACGGTTCGCCAGAACGTGGCCTTCGCGGTGAAGAGCCGCTGGCCTGAGTGGCATCCGGCACAGGTAAAGCTGCACGTGGAGAAGTACGTCGACATGGTGGGCTTGTCGCATGCCATCGACAGGAAGCCTTCGCAGTTGTCGGGTGGCATGAAGCAGCGAGTGGGGATCGCGCGCGCCTTTGCCATTGAGCCCAAGATGTTGCTGCTTGATGAGCCCTTCGGTGCACTTGATGCGCTGACCCGCGGCACCATTCAGGAAGAGTTGCTCAAGATCTGCTCGGCCACGCACCAAACGGTGTTCATGATCACGCACGATGTGGACGAGGCCATTCTGCTGGCCGACAAGATTTTGCTGATGAGCAACGGCCCCATCGCACGAGTGGCCGAAGTGGTGCGCAATACCCTGCCGCGTGATCGGCAACGCGCTTCATTGCACCATGAGCCTGGCTTCTACGAACTGCGCAACCACCTGGTCGACTTCCTCGTGAGCCGTTCCAAAGATCTTTCACGCGGTCGAGCGCCCGCGCATCCGCCCGAGGTTCGGCCGGCCGATGCGGCGCGTAGCGCAGCTGCGGGTTCCAACCTGGTTTCAGATACGGCGCTCGCGCCCGCGCCTGCTGCATCCGTCACGCACCTGCACCTCGTGGCCTGACCATATTCAATCGTATTCAACCACCACAGGAGTAGAGTTCCGTGAACCGCAACGACGTCACCGAAAAGATCATCACCGTCAAGGTCGCCAAGGGCATCAAGTGGGAAGCCGTGGCCAAGAAGGTCGGCCAGTCCAAGGAATGGACCACGGCGCTGTGCCTGGGCCAGATGACCGCCACGCCCGAGCAGGCCAAGGCCTTGGGCAAGATCTTCGGCTTGACCGCTGAAGAACAGAAGTGGCTGCAGGTCGTGCCCTACAAGGGATCGCTCCCGACCGCCGTGCCCACCGATCCCCTGATCTACCGCTGGTACGAAATCGTCAGCGTCTATGGCACCACGATCAAAGAGCTGATCCACGAGGAATTCGGTGACGGCATCATGAGTGCCATCGACTTCTCCATGGACATCGAGCGCCAGCCCGACCCTAAGGGTGACCGGGTGAATGTTGTGTTGTCGGGCAAGTTCCTGCCCTACAAGACGTATTGAGACATCGGCCAATGCCTGAAACGGCTAAGGCCGCCGGGAGGCGGCCTTAGTCAATTCATGCGGCCAGCGTCAAGGGCAACGAGCTGGTCTTTACCCTGATCGGCGGCATCGAGCTGTCGTAGGCCGGTGTGGGCATGCCACAGACACGCGCGGCCACCACACGCGCCTGCCGACGGATGGGCTCGATGAAGCGTTGGGGCCGACCGTTGATCGAGATGCAGTCGCCCAAGGCGTGAACATGGGCCACCCCTGTTTCGAGGGTCTGGGAATCGACTGCAATGCCCTTGTCCCAGCGCAGGCCGGCTTGATGCGCCAAGCGGCTGGGCGTACCCAGTCCCACCGCGCTGATGAGCACCTCGGCTTGGACCATGTGACCGCTGTGCAGGATGAGTTCGACCCCGGCACTTGAAGCCGGTGAAGCTGTGCTTCCATGCGCTTTTCCGAAGCAGCTCTTCACCTCTGCGTCGCCGATGAATTCAAGGGGCAGCGCCTTCCAGGCCTGCAGCAAATCGGCCGATTGCTTGGCCGTGGCCATGGGCAGTGGTCGAGGAGACTTGTCGAGCAGCACAACCGGATGCCCGGCCAAGGCCAGGTCATTGGCCAACTCGCACCCGACGAGACCGGCGCCCACGATCACCACCCGGGCCTTTCCGCCGGTTTGGCCGCCGCGAGCCAAGGCCTGTCGGAGCCCCGCATAGGCGCCCAGGTCGTTGATGCGCCAGGTGAGCTCGGCAGGCAAGCCGTCGCAGGCTTGCGCCACTGCACCATGAGCCAACACCAAGTCGTCGAATCGAAGGGTGCCGCGCGTGGTGCGCAAACGCCTGGCCTCCAGATTCACGCCCACGGCGGTGGTCGAGGAACGTAGCTTCACCCCCAGACGCTCAGCCGCGGCCAATCCGCTTTCCATGGGCAGAGATTGCGCCGTTGCACCCTGCTTGAAGGCCACCGACAGCCGGGGTTTGTCGTAGCGGTCTGCCAAGCAGGTGCTCAGCAAGGTAATGGGCTTGTGGGCGTCCAGTGCCCGAATGTGTTCGACCAAGGTCCAGGCGGCGGTGCCGCCGCCCACGATCACCACGCCGGCCTCCGCACCGCGCGCCCGATGGCGCTGCGCAGCGGGGCCGGATGCGCGGCACGCCTGCGGGACCACTGGCTCGTAGGGCTCGAAGTCGGCCTTCGTCACGCCGCACAGTGGACAGGCCCAGTCGTCGGGTATCTGCTCCAGGCGTGTGCCGGGTGGCAGGCCCCCATCGGGGTCGCCCGCCGCTTCGTCGTACACATGGCCGCAGGCACGGCAAATGTATTGACGATAGGCCTGTGTGTTCATGCGGCCCCCGCTTGCGGCATCACCGGCTTGCTCAGGCGCGCGATCTCCTTGCGCAGGTGCTTGATGGCCGGTGTGACGATGGCCACGAAGTGCGATTCGCGCACCCGGCGCTGAACATCTGAGCTCATGAGGTAGCCGCGAGCCCCGGCATGCAAGAGCGCGGACTGCGCAGCGCGCAAGGCGAGTTCGCCGGCTTGAGCCCTGGAATCGAGCACGCTGATCAGGTGTTCCTGATCGGTGGCATAGGGCGTTCGAGCCAGTTTCATGATTCGCGCCACCAGTTCATCCAGCTCCGCCTGCAACTCGTCGGGCCGGTCCTCGAGGAATTGGTTCACATGCCCGAGTTGAGGTTCGACCTTCAACATGGAATCGATCGCTCCTTGCGTGACGCCGATGCCCATGGCGGTCTGCAGCAGCACGAAGGCGCCGCGGATGCGGCCGATGAAGGGCCGCACCGGATCAGCCAACAGATTGGTGGCATCGACCCGGTAGTTGTTCAGCCGCACCGCCCAGGTGTTGGTGCCCTCCATCGCGGAGAACGAGGGGCAGTTGCGCCGCTCCACGCCAGGCGCATCGCAGCGCACGATGAACATGACCTCGCGCGGGGGTTCGTCGGTGTCGGTTTCCAAGGCGGCCACGGCCCCAAAGTAATGATCGTCGCCCAGGTTGCTGACCCAAGGCAGCGTGCCGTTGACCACATACCCCTGACCGTCACGGCGGGCCTTGAGCAGGAACTGCTCGATCCCCGCAAAGGTCTTCATCGGGTTGCTCATACCCGTGGCGCCCAGGGTCTGGCCCAGCATGTGTGCGGCCAGCACGTCGCCACCCAGGTTCGGGTTGCCGCTTTGCTCCAAGTAGACACCGCAGACCTGGTGGCACCAGACCATAAATCCGGTGGCGCCGCACACCCGTGACACCTCGGCTGCCGCACGAATGGCCAGGCCGAAATCGGCGTCCGTACCGGATTGGCCCAGTGCTGCACGATCGTCGTGGTGAACGCCCAAGGCACCGAGTGCGCCCAACTCACGCAGCACCGATTCGGGGTAGATGCCCTTGCGGTCGCAATCCTCGACCACCGCTGCCAAAGGGCCCCGCGCCACGGCGCGCACGGCTTCGATCAGGGCCTCTCCATCTAGGCAGCCGGGTGTGCTCTGGCGGAGCCCCGCAGCCAATTCCATCGGTGCGCCCATCGGTTTACTCCGCCATCGCAATGGAGAACGGAATCGGATTGCGCATGGTGTTGGCCACCGGTGAGTAGTAGTTGGCGTGGCGCACGATCTCGTCAAGCGTTTCGCGCGTGGCGTCGCCCTCCACCACCACCCTCACGCGAATGGCTTGGAAGCCCATTTCAGGCGGCGTCTTTTCCAATGCACCACCGGCACCCCAGGCGGCCGGGTTGCCGATGTCGCCTTCCAGAAAGAGCTCCAGCTTACTCAGCTTGACCTGCTTCCAGGTGGCCACGGCGGTGATGCCCACCGCCAGGCAGCCGCCCAGGGCCGAGAGTGCAATTTCCCCGGGGGCCGGCGCCGTGTTCTCGCCGAACAGGTGCAACGGTTCGTCCACCACCACGGGGTCGTGGTCGCCCACATAGCTGAGGGTGCGGTACTGCCCTTCAGTGACGGTGTGAACCTTGTTGGTCCCGCGCGAGGCGGGGTTGTTGCGGCCTTTGTCGGCAAAGGCCATCAGACCATTCCGGTCGATCGGGCGCAGATAGGTTTTGACGGTGGTCGGGGCTTGGTCGAGAACGGCGGACATGGTGTCTCCAGTGGATCGTTGGGTTTCGAATCAATACGCCACGCTGCTGCGCATGGCCATGGGCATCTCGGCCTTGAACGGCAGCCCGGTTTCGATGGGCATCGCTTCGTCGCGCGACCATTCGTTCCAGCTGCCGAAGTACATGCGCACGTCGGTGAAGCCGGCCTGCTTCAAGGCCAGGAAGGTGTTGGAAGCGCGCGCTCCTTTAAAGCAATAGAGGTAGACCGTGTCGCTTGGTGCAATGCCGGCCGTGGCGCATTCCGCCTTCACTTCATCGGGCGACTTGATCATTGGGCCCTGCGCCGATGGCTTCATGAAGCGGTACCACTCCACCCACTTGGCGCCCGGGATGCGTCCCTTGCGTGGCGCAAAGTCCTTGCCGTAGGGGGAAGAGCTTTCGCCGATCCATTCGTCGATGTCGCGTACATCCAGCAGCTTTGCGGTGCCCGGTGCCTTCACCGCATCCAAGACATCGGCCTGGGTCAGCATCACGTCGCTCATCGTCAAATCAGCGGGGAAGGTGGTGGGCATGGGGGTCACCGCCTCGGTGGAAACCGGCAGCCCCGCCGCCTTCCAGGCCGAGTAACCACCGTTGAGCACATGCACCTTGGGGTATCCGAGCCACGTGAGCAGGTAGTAGCCGCGGCAGCTTTGGCCATAGCCGCTGTTGAGAGAGTCCTCGTACAGCACCGCCGTTTCCGCGCCCGACAGGCCGATGTCACCGAAGTGCTTCACGAAGGTGCTCTTGAGCTCGGCCAGGCCTTCAACGGTTGAGGTGGCCAGAAAGGTGAAGATCTCGCGCAGGTTCACCGCGCCTGGTATGTGACCGGCCGTATAGGTGTCGGCGTCGCGGGTGTCGATGATGACCAGTTTCTCGCTGGCGGCCAGGGTGGAAAGTGCTTCGGGGGTGAGCAGGGTGGGGTAGGCCATGATGATCTCCGATGGGGTGCAAGGGGACAGCTATTGAAGAGGTGTTGTTTGCAATGGCCATGCCAGACCTTTCACCCCCGAACCCCACACTAGGGCGCCCTGGCGCGGCCCACTTCGTCGACATTCGCCAAAAATTGATGGACTTTGTCGAGCAATGTCGACAAACGTCGGGCGGCATCTGGGGGGCCTCAGGCCCCGGGTTCGTCAGCCCTGCGGCGGCGACCTTTCCAATCCTAGGCGCCGCCAGCGGTAGGCAAACTGCCGCGGCGTGAGGCCCAGCGCCAGTGCCGCACGCGTCTGGTTGCCACCCGCTTGGCCCAGCGCCTGGCGCAGGTCTTGCGCTGAATGGGATTGGAAGGAACGGTAGTCGCGAACGGTCGGCCCGTTCGCGTCCGTCGCCGGCTCGTCCTTGACGGGTGCCGCGTTCTGCGTTCGCTGGCCGTCGGCCGGCAGCCGGTTCGCTGTGCGCGCATCGCCTGGTTCGATTGCCGCCTGATCCATCTGCGAAGGCGATGGCGAAGGCGGCTCATGTTCGGCCAGCCGGTGCAGGTCAAGAGCTTCCAGCACCGGGCCCTCGCCCAGCAACACCCCCCGCTCAATCAGGTTGCCCAACTCGCGGATGTTCCCGGGCCAGACCTGCTCGCCCAGCCATTTCCAAGCCCCTTCGCTGAGGTGCAGGTTGCGTTGATGGGCCTGGTTGGCGCGGCTGAGGAAATGCAGGGCCAAGGGCTTGATGTCTTCTGCCCGCTCGCGCAGGGACGGCAGGCGAATGGGCACCACATTGATTCGGTAATAGAGGTCGCGCCGGAAGCGCCCCATCGCCACGTCATTGACGAGGTTGCGGTGCGTGGCCACCACGACCCGCACATCCACCCGCACCTCTTTGCTGCCTCCCAAGCGCATGAGCGTGCCGTCCTGAAGGGTTCTCAGCAATTTGGACTGAAGCGACAAGGGCATTTCGCCCACTTCGTCCAGGAACAGGGTGCCGCCATCGGCCCGTTCAAACCACCCTGCTCGTGCGCCGGATGCACCGGTGAAGGCGCCACGCTCGTGCCCGAACAGTTCCGATTCGAACAGCGTTTCGGGAATCGCCGCGCAGTTGACCTTGATGAAGGGGCGGTCATGCCGCGTGCTCGACAGGTGAACCGCGCGTGCAAACAATTCCTTGCCCGTTCCCGATTCACCCAGGAGCATCACCGTGGCGTGCGACTGCGAAACCCGCTCGAGCTCGTGCAGCGATTTCAACAAGGCCGGCGATTGGCCAACGATTCCGTAGCGCATGGCCGAGGACTGCAGCACCCCCTTGAGCAGCGCATTCTGGGCTTCGAGTGCCGCCGTCTTGCGCTGCACCAACATGTTGAGCTGCAGCACCTGCCCGGTGAGCGTGGCCAACAGTTTGAGCAGGGCCAGGTCGTCGGTCAGGGCACGGTGCCGGCTGCGGATGCGGTGACAGGCCAATACACCCACGCAACGATGCTCGATTTCCACGGGCACCGCGATGAAGGCCACGGTCTCCGAAGGCAGCTTCTCGCGCGGCACCGCGCGGTTCAGGAAGCGGGGCTCTTGGTCGATGTCCTGCACGATCATCGGCTGGCCCGTGCTCAGCACCGCACCGGTGATGCCTTCGCCCTGGGCATACACGCCATGCTCCATTTCGGTGCGCATCAGCCCGTAGGCATGGCGAATTCGGGCCCGGGTCTGTGGCTCGATGGTGCCCTCCACCGCCCGATCCATCTCATCCAGCAGCACCAGGCGTCCGCGATTGAGACCCACCAACTCGCTCATCAGGTGCAGCATCTCGCGCACCACGGGCTCAGGTGCCAGGCTGCGGCCGACCAGCCTCAGCACCTCGGCCAGCAGCAGGCGCTCCTGCTGCGCCCAGGCTTGCGCTGGCGCCGTCGGTGGCTTGTGGGGGTCGGGCTTGTTCGCGGCGGGCATACCTGTTGTGAAGCAAGAAGTGAACCGCCGCGGGAGGCCGTCAGACGGCGCTAGGGCGGCGGCCGCTGCCCCGCCGGCCACAAGGCCCACATCTGCAGGCGGCCCTTCATGCGACCGGCGCGTTCTCCGGCTTCGCCACCCCAGCCCCAGAAGTAGTCACCCCGGACCGCACCGGTGATGGCACTGCCCGTGTCCTGCGCCATCACCGCCCGCTGCAAGGGTTTGCTGTTGGGAGAATGGCTGTGTATCCACAGGGCCGTGCCATAGGGCACGCTGCGGGGGTCGACCGCCAGGGATCTCTGGGGTGTCAGGGGTACACCCATCGCGCCCCTCGGCCCCAGATCAGGGTCGGTTAGCGGTTCCTCCTTGAAGAAGACCACGCGGGGGTTCTTCCACAGCGCTTCCTGAACGCGGCGAGGGTTGCGCTGCATCCATTCCTTGATGCCGGGCCAGGTGGCCTGTGCGGCGCTCAGGTGGCCTTGGTCAATCAGCCACCGGCCCACTGAGCCAAAGGGGTGGTCGTTGTGAGCAGTGAAACCCAGGCGTACCTGACGTTGCCGGCCATCGGGCTCGGTCACGGTCAGGCGCCCGGATCCTTGAATCTGGAGCACCAGCACATCCACCGGGTCTCGCAGGTAGACCAATTCGCGCCCCTTGAGTGCGTCGCGGGCCTCGAGTACGGTGTCCAACTGTTGCCGGGTCCAATAGGGTCGGCGTTGCCCGAGGTCCGCGGGCGGGCGATGCAGCGGCGACTTGAAGTCTCCATCGGCCTGGCGCCGTGCCTCGAAGTGCGGCTCGTAGTAGCCGGTGAGCAGGCCCTCGCGCACGCCTCTGCGGTCCTCGATGCGCCAGGGTTGAAGGTGCTGCAGCATCCACAGACGCACGGCATGGTGGTCCTGCGGGTTCAGCCGTGCGGCCTGCTCGCAGGCGGTGCTCCACGCGGTGGGCGAGCGCGTGCAGCCGGCTAGGAGCGCGCTCATCACTTCGCCCACTGGGTCGTCCTGAAATCCCGGCAGTTCCTCCCAACCGACCCGAACCCAAACCGAAGGGCCGCGCTCGGCGCGCTCACCCAACGGTATGCCGCCGGCCACCGCACTGACCGAAGGCGATGGACCAGGCGCTGAAGACGGCGATCGGTTTGTGTCGCCGCCCGATCGAGGGCTGGTGCTGCACGCTGTCAGGAAAACGGCCAGCAAGGCCATCAAACCCATTGCCGATGCGGGCATCCATCTCGTCCCGACGACCCTTGGGTATCCTGCGGTGATGTGGATCTTGTTGCTCGAAGCCCTGGGGGCCTTGGCCTTGTTGGCGTTCATCGTGTGGTGGACGATGTTTTCAGGGCGACGGCGTGGTGAACTGCGGGCGCAGGACGGCTCAGACGACCCGCCAGCCCCCAAACCCTGAGCAGACCCAAGCCGGGCTGGAGGCGCACACGGTGGGCTTCAATGCAGGGCCTGTGGTGGCGCCAGCATGAACTCGCCAACGTCGGCCTCAAAGGCGCGGGCGTGTTCGGTCATGCAGTAGAACGTGCCGCGCATCGTGCCCATGGGCGTTTCCAGACGCACCCAACTGGTGTACTCAAACTGCTCACCGGGCCGCAGCACGGGTTGATGGCCGACCACGGCCAGGCCGCGCACCTCTTCGGTTTGGCCATGGCCGTCGGTGATCAACCAACGCCGCGCCACCAGCTGTGCCGTGATGTCTCCGGTGTTGACGATGGTCACCGTGTAGGCATAGGCGTGCACGCCCTGCTGTGGGTCGGACTGGTCCGGCAGGTGCTGCACCTTGACCGAGCAGCTGAATTGCCCCGACGCTTGAGATGTGCTCATGCGCCAGATTCTAGGCACCCCCCCTAGAATCGTTTCATGAGCTCCACGCGCACCTACCGAATCGCCCCGTCCATCCTCTCGGCCGATTTCGCCCAGCTCGGTGCCGAGGTGCGCCGTGTTATCGAGGCCGGGGCCGATTGGATCCACTTCGATGTGATGGACAACCACTATGTGCCCAACCTGACCTTTGGGCCCATGGTCTGCGAAGCCCTGCGTCCGCACGCGGTCAAGGCCGATGGCAGCCGCGTGCCCATCGATGTGCACCTGATGGTGCAGCCGGTGGACGCGCTGGCCCAGGCCTTTGCCAAAGCGGGGGCCGATCTCATCAGCTTTCACCCCGATGCCAGCGCCCATGTCGACCGC
>JBJTHN010000028.1:0-121985 GCA_046094505.1 Betaproteobacteria bacterium | reverse complement strand
TGATGACCATAGCGAGGTGGTCCCACGCCTTCCCATCCCGAACAGGACCGTGAAACGCCTCTGCGCCGATGATAGTGCGGATTCCCGTGTGAAAGTAGGACATCGTCAGGCTAATATCCCCCCCCACAACCCCCTCACCCTTCGGTGCAGGGGGTTTGGTTTTTATTCCGCGCGTCGAAGGACGCTGCGGGACTCAGTGGTAGAGCCGGTCTTCCGGGTGGACGAAGAGTTCGTCCAGGATCAAGGCGTCGGGCTCTTCGCCCAAGCTCCAAAACACCATCAGGACGATGATCTTGATGTCGTCGAGCTCCAAGCCATGTCCCGACACGGCCATGGCACGGTCGATCACCATCTCGCGCATCGGGGGCGGCAACACACCGGCCGACTCCAGAAAGCTGATGAAGGCCAGGGAATCGCAGCCAAGCATTTCCCGCTCAGAGGCGGTGTACAGACGTGTGCTGAGCTCAGACTGCTCACCCACATACCCTTGAGCGGTGGTGGTGAGGCCGTCCAACCAAGACAGCGCTTCCTGAATCTCGTCGGAATCGAAGCCCACGGCCGTGAGCTTGCGGCTGAGCTGGTCGTGATCTGGGCAGGCGTCAGGGCGCCAGTAGTTCTCGTAGAGATAGACCAGAACATCGAACATGCGATTGACTATACAGCAGCCGCATCGGAATGGAAGGGGCAAACCTGCGTGGGCTTTGGGGCTGATCAAGTCTCCCCGCACCACTGGTACAAGCTGCCTGGAACCCGGGCCACCAGCCCCTGCAGTTCCGCCATGAGCAGGGTGTGCGACACCGCTGAAGCGCTCTCCGAAACAGCACTGGCCAACTCGGGTAGGTCGCAAGGCTTGGCGCGCAGCATCCTGCTCACGCGTGACCAGGACGGTGGCGAGAGGCCGCCAGGGCCGGTCGGCTGCAGGCCGGCCGCTGCGGCGTCTGGACGCTTCTGCCGCCGGCCCGGTGGCGCCACCGCTTGGCGCACCGCGGGGCTGAAGGCCCACGGCTGCGATTCGACGATATCCCCCACGTGTTCCAAAAGCCCTGCACCGCTCTTGATCAAGCGGTTGCACCCTGCCGACTGTGCCGAACTCAGTGGACCCGGCACTGCAAAGACGTCGCGCCCAGCCTCGCTGGCCAAGCGGGCGGTGATGAGGGAGCCCGAACGCAGCGTGGCCTCCACCACCACCACGGCGCAGGACAGGCCTGCGATGATGCGGTTGCGTTGGGGGAAATAGGCGGGGAGCGCAGGTGTACCGAGTGGGTGCTCACTCACCACCAACCCCGCTTCTGCAATTCGATGAAACAGCACGCGGTGCTGTCGGGGGTAGACCTCATCCAAGCCGCTGGCCACCACCGCGATGGTGGAGCCGGGCCCACCCGTGTTCAGGGTGGCCTCATGCGCAGCGGCGTCGATGCCCACGGCCAGCCCGGACACCACCTCCACGCCCAAGACCGCCAGCTCCGCCGCCAAGCGGCCAGCCAAGCGCTGCCCTGCCGGGGTGGCGTGGCGGCTGCCCACCAAGGCCACCGACGGCCGGCACAAGGATTCCAGCCGGCCGACGGCATGCAGCAACAACGGCGGATCGGGGCTTTCCAGCAAGGCAGCGGGGTAGTGGGGGTCTCCCAGGCACAGCACGTGGTGAGAGGGGCTGGCGGCCAACCAGGCCAGGGTGCGCAGCGCGGTGCTGTGCATCGCGCCGAACTGGGGCCGCAGGCCCTCACAGCGATCACCCTCGAGCGCCACTTGCCAGTCGGCGGTACTGGCGGCCCAGACCTGCAACGGCCCACCAAAGTGCGCCAGCATCCGACGCGCGCGTTGCCGAGCCGCCAGCCCCCCACTGGCCAAGGCCAGCCAGGCCTGCAGTTCATCCTGAGCAAGGTTCATCATGGCCGTGGGCGGCAGGGCACAATCGTGTCATTCGATGATTCTGAGGACGGGCTTGCCTGCCCTCAAGCCCTTCGTTCATGGGTGTGTCCCCCTTTTGGGGACTTGCCAGAACGCTCACCGTTGACCATGAGCACACTGTCCATCCTTCGCTATCCCGACCCTCGTTTGCACACCGTGGCCAAGCCGGTGGCCCAGGTCGATGACCGCATTCGCCAATTGGCGCAGGACATGCTGGAGACCATGTACGCCGCCGATGGCGTAGGCCTGGCTGCCACGCAGGTGGACGTGCACGAGCGGCTCATCGTGATGGACACCTCCGACTCACGCGATCAAGCCGTGGTGCTGATCAACCCCGAGATCATTGAGCGCAGCGCGGAGATGAAGGTCGGTGAGGAGGGCTGCCTGTCGGTGCCGCAAACGTATGACAAGGTGGAGCGCCATCTCTGGGTCACCGTTGGCGCGCTGGACCGCGATGGACAAGCTTTTGAGTTCAAGGCCGAAGGGCTTGCATCGATCTGCGTGCAGCATGAAATGGACCACTTGGTGGGCAAGGTGTTCGTGGAGTACTTGAGCCTGCTCAAGCGTGACCGCATCAAGTCCAAGATGATCAAGCGCACGCGCGAGGAACTCGCGCAGTTGCGCTGATGGTGCCGGCGCTAACTGTGCAGCCTCGGCGCAGCGCGGAGCCGCTTCGGGCAGGGGCACGGCCATGAAGGTGGCCTTTGCTGGCACCCCCGAATTCGCCGCCAAGGCTTTGCAGGCCTTGCTCTCGGCAGGCTTTGAGGTGCCCTTGGTGCTGACACAACCCGACCGCCCGGCGGGGCGGGGCATGAAGCTGCAGGCTTCCCCAGTCAAGCAGTTGGCGCTGGAACATGGGTTGGCCGTGGCGCAGCCACGGGGACTGAAACTCGATGGGCGGTGGTCGCAAGATGCGGCCCAAGCCCAGGTGGCCCTGCAGGCCGCGGGGGCCCAGGTGATGGTCGTGGCCGCCTATGGCTTGATCCTGCCGGCCTGGGTGCTGCACACGCCGCCCCACGGCTGCCTGAACATCCACGCCTCGCTTCTGCCGCGTTGGCGCGGTGCGGCCCCCATCCACCGCGCGGTGCAGGCGGGCGACCCACGCAGTGGGGTGACCATCATGCAGATGGACGAAGGCTTGGACACCGGCCCGGTGTTGCTGATGGAACCCGTGGCGTTGGCGCCGCAGGAAACGACGGCCAGCTTGCACGACAAGCTGGCGGATATGGGCGGGCGCTTGATGGTGCAAGCATTGGAACTGCTGGCCTGTGGAGGGCTGCAGCCCAGGCCCCAAGCCGAAGAAGGGATGTGTTATGCCCACAAGATCGAGAAGGCCGAGGCCCCTGTGGATTGGAGCCAACCGGCCCTGTCTCTGGAGCGCCGCATCCGAGCCTTTGACCCCTTCCCTGGGGCCACAGCCCGATTCGGCGATGAGGTGCTGAAGGTGTGGAAGGCCCAAGCAAGGCCAGGCCCTTCCTCGAATGCGCTGGTCGCACAGCCGGCGATGCCCGGCACCGTGCTGGCGGTGCATCCCGATGGCGTGGAAGTGGCGTGTGGCCAGGGCAGCTTGATGCTGCTGGAATTGCAGCGCGCGGGCGGGCGCCGGCAGCCCGCTTCCACCGTGGCGCAGTCGCTGCACTGGGCCTCGGGTATGGGCTTGCAGTAGCGCGGGCTTGGCGGGGCGTCTGCGCAACAGCGACAGCCCTTGAACTTGCGCCGGCGGGCCGCATCTAACGCGGGTCGACTCAGGTTCAACCGCCTGGGTCCATTCGACTTTGCGAGGCCTGCCATGTTCAATCTGATGAAAACCGCCATGCTGATGGCTGCCATCACCGCCCTGTTCATGGCGGTGGGTCAGGCCATGGGGGGGCAGCAGGGCATGGTGCTGGCTTTGCTGGTGGCCCTGGGCATGAACTTCTTCAGCTACTGGTTCTCGGACAAGATGGTGTTGAAGATGTACAACGCCCGCGAGGTGGACGAAAACACCGCGCCGGGCTTTTACCGCATGGTGCGTGAGTTGGCGCAAAAGGCCGAACTGCCCATGCCGCGCGTGTACATCATCGACGAAGAGGCGCCCAATGCCTTTGCCACGGGGCGCAACCCACACCATGCAGCGGTGGCGGCCACCACCGGCATCATGCGGGTGCTCAACGAGCGGGAACTGCGCGGTGTGATGGCGCACGAGTTGGCGCACGTGAAGCACCGCGACATCCTGATCTCCACCATCAGTGCCACCATGGCCGGCGCGATTTCGATGTTGGCCAACTTTGCGATGATGTTCGGCTCGCGGGACAGTGAAGGGCGGCCCAGCAACCCGATCGCCACCATTGCCGTGATGATCCTGGCCCCCTTGGCCGCCAGCCTGATTCAGATGGCCATCAGCCGTGCGCGGGAGTTCGAGGCCGATCGGGGCGGAGCGGAGATTTCAGGCGACCCCCGTGCATTGGCCTCAGCCTTGGACAAGATCAACCGTTATGCCCGGGGCATTCCTTTGGAGGCCACCGAGCGGCACCCTGAAACCGCGCAGATGATGATCGTCAATCCTTTGTCGGGCGGTGGACTGCGCGGCCTGTTCAGCACCCATCCGGCCACGGAGGAGCGCGTGGCGCGCCTGTTGGCATTGGCCGCGTCGATGCGGGCTTGATTCAGCAGCACCGCTGTCCCTAGAACCGCTGCGCGCGGGCTCACCGTGGACAATGCGTCCATGAGCGTGCCCTACGAGAGAACCCCGCTGTGGCGTGAGCCGGCCTTCGCCCACGGCGCCCGCGAGATGGCTGCGGTTTCCCTGGGCATGGCCGCCTGGGGGCTGGTCACGGGCATGGCCATGGTGAACTCAGGCCTGGGCGTGCCCCTGTCGGTGTTCATGAGCCTGGTGGTGTATGCGGGCAGCGCACAACTGGCGTCCCTGCCGCTGTTGGCCATGGGCGCCCCCTTGTGGCTCATCTGGGCCACGGCGTTGTGCGTGAACCTGCGCTTCGTGATCTTCAGCGCGCAGTGGCGGCCCTTCTTCAAGCACCTGAGCCGCCCTCAACGCCTGTGGCACGGCTACTTGGCAACCGACATGGGCTACGTGCTGTTCATGAAGCGCCACGCTGGCCTGAAGGACGGCCCCGATGAGTCAACCCGGCACGAGGTGCTGGCCTACTTCTGGGGTGGTGCGGTCTTGAATTGGGTGGCCTGGCAAATCGCTTCGATGCTGGGCATCTTCCTGGCGGACTCCATCCCCGAGCACTGGGGAATCGGCTTTGCAGGCACCCTGGCCCTCTTGGCCTTGAGCTGCTCCTTGATCACCGACCGCATCACCGCCATGACCGCGGTGGTGGCGGGTGCAGCCGCACTGGCGGCCTACGCCTGGCCGCTGCGCTTGAACATCGTGGTGGCGATTGCCGCCGGTGTGGCGCTGGGCATGGTTCTGGACCATCAGCGCAAGAGGCCAGGCCCCGGCGATGGCGGCGCGGGTGGAGGTCAGGCCTCTGATGCCCAAGGAAGAGCGGCCTCGGCCACAGCCTTGGGCAGGGATGCACCATGAGCACGTTCGAGCAAGTGCTGGCCATCCTGGGCTTGGCGGCGGTCACGGTGTTCACGCGGGGCTTCTTCTTCATCTCCGAGCGCGAGTGGCCCATTCCGCAGTGGTTGCGCGAAGGCCTGCGCCACGCGCCCTTGGCGGCCTTGGTGGCCATCATCGCGCCTTCTGTGCTGATGGACACACAAGGGCAGTGGCTGCAGACCTGGCAGGACGCACGGTTGCCGGCTGTTGCGGTGGCGGTGCTGTGGTTTTTCTGGCGGCGTGACGCTCTGGGAACCATCCTCAGTGGCACGGCGGTGATGCTGTTCCTGCGTGTGGGTTTGGGCTGGTAGCGCGGATGCGCGCCACTACACTGACCGCCTCGGTCGACTGATACTGCAAGAGGGTTTGATGAAGGTGCTGCGCTTTTCTGACTTGGTGAAACAGGGCCAGGTGGCCGGTAAGCGGGTATTCATCCGCGCCGACCTGAACGTGCCGCAGGATGAGCAAGGCCGCATCACCGAAGACACCCGTGTGCGTGCGTCCATCCCATGCATCGACATGGCCCTGAAGGCCGGTGCGGCGGTGATGGTGACGTCTCACCTGGGACGGCCCACCGAGGGTGCCTTCAAGCCCGAAGACAGCCTGGCGCCGGTGGCGCAGCGCTTGGGCGAGTTGCTGGGCCGCGAGGTGCCGCTGCGCTCAAACTGGGTGGGTGGTGTGGACGTGCAACCCGGGCAGGTGGTGCTGCTGGAGAACTGCCGCGTCAACCCCGGCGAGAAGAAGAACAACGAAGCCCTGGCCCGCCAGATGGCCGCGCTGTGTGACATCTTCGTACACGACGCCTTCGGTACGGCCCACCGTGCCGAGGCCAGCACCTACGGCGTGGCCCAGTTCGCGCCGGTGGCCTGTGCTGGCCCGCTGCTGGCTGCCGAGATGGACGCGATCAGCCGGGCCTTGGCTGATCCGAGGCGGCCGTTGCTGGCCATCGTGGCCGGGTCCAAGGTGTCCACAAAGCTGACCATCCTGCAAAGCCTGTCGGACAAGGTGGATGGCCTGATCGTGGGCGGCGGCATCGCCAACACCTTCATGCTGGCCGCGGGCCTGAAGATTGGCAAGAGCCTGGCCGAGCCGGACTTGGTGGACCAGGCGCGCGCGGTGATGGTGGCCATGAAGGCTCGGGGGGCCGAGGTGCCCATCCCGGTGGACGTGGTGTGTGCAAAGACCTTTGCAGCCGATGCACCCGCCACGGTGAAAGCCGCCACCGACGTGGCCGATGATGACCTGATCTTGGACATCGGACCACAGACCGCCGCGCTCTTGGCCCAGCGGCTCATGTCAGCGGGCACCATCGTGTGGAACGGTCCGGTGGGCGTGTTCGAGTTCGATGCCTTTGCACAGGGCACCGAAACCGTCGCGCGCGCCATTGCAAAGAGCACCGCCTTCAGCATCGCCGGTGGAGGCGACACCTTGGCGGCCATCGCCAAGTACGGAATCGAGCAGCAGGTGGGCTACATCTCCACGGGGGGCGGGGCCTTCTTGGAGGTGCTGGAGGGCAAGACCCTGCCGGCCTTTGAGATCCTGGAGCGCCGCGCCGCGGGCTGAGGGCGCCAGGCCTCTGGGGCGTCCTGGCCGGCCGTACCGGCGCGGTAACCATGCCGGCAGCGACCCATGTGAGAATGAAACAAAGTGACAAGCGGAGTCGTCATGCTGCGTCAAACCAAGATTGTGGCCACCCTGGGCCCAGCCTCGTCCACACCGGCGGTGCTGGACAAGCTGATCGCCGCCGGGGTGGATGTGGTGCGGCTGAACTTTTCGCACGGATCCGCACAGGACCACATCGACCGCGCCACTATGGTGCGCGAAGCGGCGCAGCGGGCGGGCAAGGCGGTGGCCATCATGGCCGACCTGCAGGGCCCCAAGATCCGGGTGGGCAAGTTCGAGGGCAACAAGACCGAGCTGCGCAATGGGCAGGCCTTCATCCTGGACGGGGGCTATACCGGCCTGGGCACCAATGAGCGGGTGGGGCTGGACTACAAGGAGCTGCCCCGCGACGTGAAGCCCGGCGATGTGCTGCTGCTCAACGACGGCCTGCTGGTGTTGGAAGTGGACAGCGTGCGCGGCGAAGCGGTGCACACCGTGGTGCGCATCGGTGGCGAGTTGTCCAACAACAAGGGCATCAACAAGCAAGGCGGCGGTTTGACCGCGCCTGCCCTAACGGCCAAGGACATGGAGGACATCAAGACGGCGGTGTCCTTCCAGTGTGAGTACATCGCGGTGAGCTTTCCCAAGAGCGCCACCGACATGGAGATGGCGCGCCAACTGGCCAACGTGGCGGGTGAGCCGTTTCGCCACAAGCCGGGCCTGATCGCCAAGATCGAGCGCTGCGAAGCGATCCCGCTGCTGGAGTCCATCCTCAAGGCCAGCGACGGGATCATGGTGGCCCGCGGGGACTTGGCCGTGGAGGTGGGCAATGCGGCAGTGCCTGCTCTGCAAAAGCGCATGATCCGGCTGGCACGCGAGATGGACAAGGTGGTGATCACGGCCACGCAGATGATGGAGAGCATGATCACCAACCCCGTGCCCACCCGCGCGGAGGTCAGTGACGTGGCCAATGCGGTGCTCGACGGTACCGATGCGGTGATGCTCAGCGCCGAGACTGCGGCCGGCAAGTACCCGGTGGAGACGGTTGAGGCCATGTCGGCCATTTGCGTGGCCGCCGAGAAAGCCGAAGAAACCCACTTGGATGCCGAGATGGCCGATCGCCGCTTCGGACGCATCGACCAAAGCATTGCCATGGGGGCGCTGTTCACTGCGCACCACCTGGGCTGTAAGGCCATCATCGCCCTGACCGAGTCGGGGTCGACCGCGCTGTGGATGAGCCGTCACCGCATCGACGTGCCCATCTTTGGATTGACGTCGCAGTCGGTGAGCCAGCGCCGCATGGCGCTGTACCGCAACGTGAGCGCCATGCTGATGCCCCATCTGTCGGACCGCGATGCAGCCCTCGCGCACGCCGAGCAGCTGTTGGTGACCCGGGGCGTGTTGAAACCCGGCGACACCTATGCCATCACCTGTGGCGAACCCATGGGCTACCCCGGTGGCACGAACATGCTGAAGGTGGCGCGAGTAGGCGGCTAGGGGCACTCAGGCGGGCAGCGCTGCGCCAGCCGCCTTGTCAGCGATTCGCAGCTTGGTGGTCCGTAGAATGGTGCGGGTTACTTTGCGGTTACACCGCGTCTTTTGAATCTTGCGAATAGGGGATCACCGTGCCGCTCGTTTCCATGCGCCAACTGCTCGACCACGCCGCTGAAAACGGCTACGGGATTCCGGCCTTCAACGTGAACAACCTCGAGCAGGTTCAGGCGGTGATGTCGGCCGCTGCCGAAGTCGGTGCGCCCGTCATCCTGCAGGCCAGCGCCGGGGCGCGCAAGTACGCCGGAGAAAGCTTCATCAAGCACCTCATTCAGGCCGCCATGGAGGCCTATCCGCAGATTCCCCTGGTGATGCATCAAGACCACGGCACCAGCCCCAAGGTGTGCCAGGGCGCCATCGATTTGGGCTTCGGCTCGGTGATGATGGACGGCTCCCTCATGGAAGACGGCAAGACGCCCTCGAGCTTTGAGTACAACGTTGACGTCACCCGCAAGGTGGTGCAGATGGCGCACGCGGTGGGCGTCACGGTGGAGGGTGAGCTGGGTTGCCTGGGCAACCTTGAGACGGGCGATGCCGGCGAAGAGGATGGAATTGGGGCTGTGGGCAAGTTGGACCACAGCCAGATGCTGACCGACCCGGAGGAGGCCGCAGTGTTCGTGCAGCAAACGCAGCTGGACGCGCTGGCCATTGCCATCGGTACCAGCCACGGCGCCTACAAGTTCAGCCGCAAGCCCACGGGCGACATTCTGGCGATCTCACGCGTGAAGGAGATCCATGCCCGCATCCCCAACACCCATCTGGTGATGCACGGATCGTCTTCGGTACCACCGGAACTGCTGGCCATCATCAACCAATATGGCGGCAAGATGAAGGAAACCTACGGCGTGCCGATCGAGGAGATCCAGGAAGCCATCAAGCACGGCGTACGCAAGATCAACATCGACACGGACATCCGCTTGGCCATGACAGGCGCGGTGCGCAAGTTTCTGGCGGACAACCCTGACAAGTTCGATGCGCGCGAGTGGCTCAAGCCCGCCCGCGAAGCTGCGATGCAGGTGTGCAAGGCGCGCTACCTGCAGTTCGGCTGTGAGGGCCAGGCGGGCAAGATTGCGGCGCGCAGCCTGCACGACATGGCGCTCGCCTACCAGCGTGGCGAACTCAACCAGGTGGTGCACTGACGCACCTGTCAGCCCTGGTGTGGAACTCAGCACCTGCTTCGCCTATGGCTCCTTGATGTGGCCCGACATCATGACCCGCGTCTGCGGCCGGGAGGTGTCGGCGCTGCAGCACACGCAGGCTTGGCTGCATGGCCATGCGCGGCACCCGGTTCGGGGGCAGGACTATCCCGGATTGGTGCCGCAAAGCGGTGCTCAGGCGCTACAGGGTGTGCTCTACACAGGCCTGACGCCGCAGGACTTTCAGCGTCTGGATGCCTTTGAGGGCCAGGAGTATGAGCGCGTGCCGGTAGAGGTGGTGCTTGAACACCCCGCCACCACGGACGGCCTGGCTCCAGCAGGAGCCGCCCCAGCCGCGCGACAGAAGACCTGGGTGTATCGATACCGCCCAGAGTTTGAACATCGCTTGGAGCCCGGTGACTGGAGCCCGCAGGCCTTCGAGGCGCAGGGCAAGGCCCGTTTCTGTGCGCGGTATGTCGGGTTCACCCAAACGCCTGCGCCCTAAAATCGGGTGACCCGAGGGGGGGAGCCTGCGAATGCGGGCCCGCCCGGACCCCAACTGGACATCCTGTGACCGCTTCTCCTGCCCTGCTGAATTCATCCATCACGTCGCTGCCCCTGTTGGCGCGCGGCAAGGTGCGGGACAACTACGCGGTGGGGCATGACCGCATCCTGATGGTGGCCAGTGACCGGCTGTCGGCTTTTGATGTGGTGATGGGCGAGCCCATTCCCGGCAAGGGCGAATTGCTCACCCGCATGGCGCTGTTCTGGTTTGCGCGCTTGGGCCATGTGGTGCCCAACCACCTGACGGGCGAAGACCCGCTGTCGGTGGTGCAGGCCCAGGAAAAGCCGCAGGTGATGGGGCGCTCGATGCTCGTCAAGCGTCTCAAACCCCTGCCGGTAGAGGCGGTGGTGCGTGGCTACTTGGCCGGCAGCGGTTGGAAGGAATACCAACACAACCAGGCCGTTTGCGGCGTTGCCCTGCCGGCCGGTTTGCGCAATGCGCAGAAACTGCCCGAGCCTATCTTCACCCCGGCAACCAAGGCTGAGATGGGCGAGCACGACGAGAACATCAGCTTCGCGCGCATGGTCGACATCATCGGGCAGGACCTGGCTGAGCGGGTGCGCACCGTGTCGATTCGCCTGTACCGCGAGGCGGCCGACTATGCCCTGGGCAAGGGCATCATCATGGCCGACACCAAGTTTGAATTCGGTTTGGACGAGGCCGGCACCTTGACCCTGATGGACGAGGTGCTCACACCTGATTCATCACGCTACTGGCCGGTGGAGAGCTACGCCGTGGGCGAGAACCCCCCGAGCTACGACAAGCAGTTCGTGCGGGATTGGTTGGAGCAGGCCACGGTCAACGGTGCCCCCTGGAACAAGCAGGCACCTGCGCCGGCGCTGCCCAATGAAGTGGTGCAGCGCACTGCGCAAAAGTACCGCGAGGCGCTGGATCGCCTGATGGGCTGACGGCTTGCGCGGCCGCAACCGCTGGCTGCAGTGCGGCTGACGCCGCGCAGGCTGCGCGATGCCGGGGGTCAGAACAGGGCCATGCTCAACTTGCGGCGGTACTGGTCCACCACCGGGTCGCCACTGGGTACAGCCGCCTTGCCGGTGAGTTCAAGCCCGCCCTTGGATGCTGCGGCATCGCCTGCAGCCGGCTTGGGCTGAGGCTTGGTGATGATCTCCAAAATGGCCACGTAGGTCTTGCGCGCCCGCTCCTCACTCCAGGCTTTGTCGCGCATGATGATTTCCAGCAGCTCGTCCATCGCTTCGGTGTGCCGGCCTGCAGCGAAGTGACATTGGGCCAATTCAAAGCGGGCTTCGAAGTCGCGCCGGTTGGCGGCAATGGCCGCTTGCAGCGCTTGGATGTCACGGGCACCAGCGGCAGCTTCCACCGCTTGGATCCAGTGGCCAGCGGCCACCAGGCGGGCGTCCAGCCCGTAACGGCTCGTCACCTCATCGAAGGCGCTGCGCGCCGCGGCCACCTCGCCGAGTTCCAGCAGCAGCTTGATGAGGTCAAAGCGTGCGGTGTCGTTCTGGGGGTCGGCCTGCACGGCGGCCTGCAACTTCACAAGCGCGGCATCGGCATCGCCGTCTTCCATCAGGGCTTCGGCTTCTTCCACCTCGGCCAGGGCTTCCAGCTCATCGGTGCTGGGCACGTGCTTGTCCAGGAACTCGCGAATTTGTGATTCAGGCAAGGCACCCACGAAGCCGTCGACCGGCTGGCCTTGGCTGAACATCACGCAAAACGGGATGGAGCGCACGCCAAACATCTGGCTGAGCTGGCCGGCGATCTGGGGCTGGTCGTCGCTGTTGAGCTTGGCCAGCTTGAAGCGCCCGGCATAGGCCACTTCCAGCTTTTCCAGCATCGGGCCCAGAGTACGGCAAGGCCCGCACCACGGGGCCCAGATATCCAGCAGGACGGGCTGCTCGGACGAGCCTTGGATGAGCTCGGATTCAAAATTCTGCAGGGTGATGTCGATCATGCGTGCGCGCCAATGGGGGGTACCCACCTAAAATCGCCGTTTAGCCATCTTTCGGAGATACCGGTGTCGAATGCCAGTGCCGTGGTGGGCGTGGTGATGGGTTCCAGCAGCGACTGGGAAACCCTTCAGCAGGCCACCTCCATTCTCGCCGAGTTCGGCGTGCCCCATGAGGCCCGGGTGGTCTCGGCCCACCGGATGCCCGACGAGATGTTTGCCTACGCCGAGTCGGCGCATGCACGAGGGCTGAAGGCCATCATCGCCGGAGCCGGTGGTGCCGCGCACCTGCCGGGCATGCTGGCGGCCAAGACCACCGTGCCCGTCCTGGGTGTTCCCGTGGCCAGCCGCCACCTGCAGGGCGTCGACTCCCTGCATTCGATCGTGCAGATGCCCAAGGGCATTCCGGTGGCCACCTTTGCCATCGGTGCGGCTGGGGCGGCCAACGCCGCTTTGTTTGCGGTGGCCATGCTGGCCCAGACGGACGCGGCTTTGTTGGCCAAGTTGGAGGCGTTTCGCCGGCGGCAGACCGAGGCTGCACAAGCCATGACGGAGCAGCTTCGATGAGCCGACGCACCGTGTTGCCCGGCTCCACATCAGCCGATGGTCGGCCCGCGACCCTGGGGGTGATGGGGGGCGGTCAGTTGGGCCGCATGTTTGTACAGGCGGCCCAACGCATGGGCTATCTCACGGCTGTTCTAGACCCAGACCCCACCAGCCCGGCGGGTCTGGTCTCGCCGTATCACATTCAAGCCGACTACCTTGACGAGCAAGGCTTGGCGCAGCTGATGCAGCGAAGTTCGGCCATCACCACCGAGTTTGAAAACGTGCCGGCAGCGGCCCTGGTGACCCTGGGATCTCAAAGGCCGGTGGCCCCCAGCGCCGATGCCGTGGCCATCTGCCAGGACAGGGTGCTGGAGAAAGCTCACTTTCGGCTCAGCGGTGTGCCCTGTGCGCCGCATGTGGTGATCACGGCCCCGGCTGAGCTGCAGGCGGTGCCCGATGAGCTCTTGCCGGGCATTCTGAAGACAGCCCGTCTGGGCTATGACGGCAAGGGACAGGTACGGGTGAGCACCCGTGCCGAGATGCAAGCGGCCTGGGATGGGCTTAAGCAGGCCCCCTGCGTGCTGGAGGCCTTGTTGCCCTTGGAGCGCGAGATCAGCGTGGTGTTGGCCCGCAGTTCGCAGGGTGAGGTGGTGAGTTTCCCGGTGCAGGAAAACCTGCACCGCCAGGGCATCCTGGCCGTGACGCAGGTGCCCGCACCCCATGTGCCCCAAGCCTTGCAGCAGCAGGCGCTGGACGCCGCGCGCGTGCTGGCGCAGTCCATGAACTATGTGGGTGTGCTGTGCGTGGAGTTCTTTGTGCTGCAGGATGGGCGCCTGGTGGCCAACGAAATGGCACCACGGCCGCACAACTCGGGCCACTACACGGTGGATGCCTGCGATGTGTCGCAGTTCGATCTGCAGGTGCGTACCTTGGCGGGCCTGCCCCTGGTGCAACCCACACTGCTGGCGCCGGCGGTGATGCTCAACCTGCTGGGGGACGTGTGGTTTGATGCCGCCGGTGCGGCGCGTACGCCCCCTTGGGCCGACGTGCTGTCCGTGCCGGGCGTTCACCTGCACCTGTACGGCAAGCTCAGCGCGCGCAAGGGCCGCAAGATGGGCCACCTGACCGTGACCGCGGGCACGCCCGAACAAGCCCGCGAGCGTGCCCTGCAGGCGTGCTGCCTGTTGGGCTTGCCGGCCTTCTGAAGGCCCACTCGGCTTTGCGCACACGCCACTTCACATGACCGATCCCGCAGCCATCGAAGGGGCCGCGCGCATCTTGGCCGAAGGCGGCCTGGTGGCCTTCCCGACCGAGACCGTGTACGGCTTGGGAGCCCGCGCTGACGACGATGCGGTGGTGGCGCGTATCTATGCGGCCAAGGGCAGGCCCAGCGACCATCCCCTGATCGTGCACGTGCTGGATGAAGCGGGTGCGGCTGCGTTTGCGGGTGAGCTTCCCGGTGTTGCGCGCAAGCTGATCCAGGCGTTTTGGCCGGGCCCCGTGACGGTGATCGTGCCGCGCCGGCCTGGTGTGGCGGCGGCCTGCGCCGCAGGGCAGGCGAGCATCGGCTTGCGCTGCCCTTCCCACCCCGTGGCGCGCGCACTGCTGCAGCGCGCCTTGGAAATGGGTGTTCCCGGTGTGGCTGCGCCCAGCGCCAATCGCTTTGGCCGCGTGAGCCCCACCCGTGCCGAGCACGTGTATGGGGAGTTTGGGCCAGACCTCTTGGTGATCGATGGGGGGGCGTGCGAGGCGGGCATCGAGTCGGCAATCGTGGACTGCACGCGGGGCCGCCCTGTGCTGCTGCGCCCGGGCACGGTGGACCGTGGTGCCTTGGAGCAGGCCTGCGGACAAGCCTTGGGTGAGCGGGATGCCGCTGCGCCCCGTGCATCGGGCACCTTGGCCTCGCATTACGCGCCGGCCGCCCGTGTGCGGCTGGTGTCCGCAGCCCATTGGCCCACCGCGGTGCCCGTGCCGCTGGCGCTATATTCAAAGGCTTGCCCGGGCGGTGCGGCGTATGCCCATGTGGTTTGGCGTGCCATGCCCGCCGGCCCGCAGGCCGTGGCGCATGAACTGTTTGCCGTCTTGCGCGACCTGGATGCTGCCTTGGCTGAGCAAGGCGGTGGTGAAATATGGGTGGAAGAGCCCCCGCAGGGTGCCGAATGGGACGGCGTGCGGGACCGCCTGAGCCGGGCAGCGGCCTAGGCTGGGCGCGGCGGGCTGGGCAAGGCGGAATCGAATTGGGGTCAGCGCTTGGCTGGCCTGTTTGGAGCAGGGATGACTTCTTCAGCTGTGGCAGGTGTGTGGCGCGGATGCTCGCGCATGCTGACCTGGGTGTGCGCCGCGGGTGCGGCCCTGGTGGTGGCGGGTTGCGGTGGCGCCTCCGGCGCGATCGAACCCTTCAAGCCTGAGCGGCTGATGGTGATGGGCGACGAGTTGAGCGTGTTGCTGCCCGATGGGCGCAAGTACGGCATCAACGCCTATGCCGCCGGCACATCCACGATCGACTGTGCCACCCAGCCCTTGTGGGTGCAGAACGTGGCTTCCGTGTTTGGGCTGACCTTTGCACAGTGCAACCCGAACGCGGTGACCGCGATCAATGCACAGATCTACGCCGAGGTGGGTGCCAAGGCGGCTGCGGTTGCCGCTCAGGTGGACCGCGCCCTGGCCGGGGGCGCCTTCAGCGAAAAGCAGATGGTGACCATGTACTTCGGCATGAACGATGTGCTGGAGTTGTATGCCCAGTACCCGGCACGAACCCAGGATGCACTCAGGGCCGAGGCGCGTGAGCGCGGTGTCGCCTTGGGCCTGCAGGTCAACCGGGTGGCGCGTGCAGGCCCCGCGGTCCTGTTGGTCACAGCACCCGACTTGGGCCTGGCACCCTTTGGCGCGGCCGAGACAACCGTCAAGCCTGAGCCTTCTGGCGCCATCACGCGGGCGCGGTTCTTGTCGCAGCTCACCGATTCGTTTAACGCCGGACTGCGCGTGACCATCATCAACGATGGCCGGCTGATCGGCTTGGTTTCGTCCGACCAAATGGTGCGCGACATCCAACCGCCCTTCAACACCTTTTACGGCTTCAACGATCTGGCCACCCCGATGTGCCTGCCCACGGCGCCGCCACCGAACTGCGGCACCGACACCCTGGTCACGGGTGCGGACACCACCACCTGGGGATACGCCACCGACAAGCTGTTCGGCCCGGCGCTGCAGTCGCGCCTGGGTCAAATCGCAGCCTCGCGGGCGGTGCGCAACCCGTTCTGACCCCGTTGGGGGCGCCGGGCCCGGGCCCGGGCCTGGCGCGGGTGCTGGCCCCTTTAACGGGTAAGCCCTCAGTCTGGGCGCAGGATGCCCTGCGTACAGTCACGTTCACTTGTGACATTCGTGTGACCGGAGGTATCTATGCGATTTTTCAGATCTGGCCTGGTGGCCGCCCTGGCATCGGCCGCGCTGTTGGCGGCCTGCGGCGGCGGCTCCAGCGGCCCTTCCATCGGCTCGGTGGTGGTGTTTGGCGACAGCTTGGCTGACGTCGGCACCTTTGGCATCAAGTTCACGGTTCAAAAGGCGGGCGACCCCAAGGGCTATCCCCTGTGGACGCAGTTGGTGGCGGATGCCGCCGGCGTGTCGGGCGCTGCACAGTGCAATGCCTACACATCCACCGGTACCGGTTTCGCTGCCAGCAGCAACGCAGCCTGCACCAACTACGCCATTGGCGGGGGGCGCATCGTCACCGGTGCGTCATTGGGCGGCTCTGCCAGCCCGCTGCGGGTTGGCACGCAGATGGCAGCCGCCTCGGCCAGCCGCTTCAGCAACGCTCTGGTGTTGATCGATGGCGGCGGAAACGATGCTGCCGACTTGGCTGGCGCCTATCTGGGTGCCGGCTCGGGCGCTGCAGGTGCGGCGGCCTACCAGGCCTTCCTGGGCCAGCAGCTCAGTGCCTCGGCCCTGGGTGCATTGAGCCCCACCACTGCAGGCTTTGCCGAGCGCGCTGCGGGTGCGTACATGGTGGCCTTGGCCGACACCTTCTACAGCGACATCCGCACACAGGTGCTGGCCCGCGACGCACGCAACGTGGTGGTGCTGAACATGCCCGACATCACCGTCACGCCGCGCTTTCGCGCCGTGTTGGGGAGTGTCGCGGCTACGGCAGGCGCTGCTGCGGCCACCCAAATTCAAGGCGGCATCCGGGCCTGGATCACCGCCTTCAATGACCGCCTGCGCACCCTGGCAGCCAACGACCCGCGCGTGATCATCATCGACTTCTACGGCACGTTTACCCAGCAGGTGAACTCGCCCTCGTCGTTTGGCTTGAGCAATGCCGTTGACACCGCCTGCCCCATCACCGGACGTGACAGCCAGGGGCTGCCCAGCTACACCTTCCCCACCTGCACCGACGCTGCCCTGGATGCCACGGCGGGCCGCACAGCCGGCTGGTGGAAGACCTGGCTCTTCTCGGACAGCTTCCACCCCACACCCTTTGGGCACCAGCTGATGGGCGACATCGTGATCAGGGCGGTACGCGCCGCGGGCTGGATCTGAGGACCGCGGGCGTTTCGTCTTGGATGGCCCACTGCAGCAGGGCGTCCAAGGCGGGGCGTGCCGCCGGTGCGTGTTCGTGGTGAATCAGCACCACGAACACCCACCGCTGGCCGCTGCGCCCCAGCACATAGCCTGCTGCGGCCACCACATCGCGCAGCGAGCCTGTCTTCAGGTGCGCCCGCGCGGCTGAGGCCTGCAGGCGCCGCAGCGTGCCGTCTGGCGCACCGGCCACGGGCAGGGAGGCCATCAGTTCGGGCAACACGGGGCTGGCCCACGCCTGCTTGAGCAAGGTGGCCACCTGATCGGCCGTGAGCCGTTGGTCGCGGCTGAGACCCGACCCGTTTTCGATCCGCAGCCCTGTGCCCCCCAGGCGGCTTTGTGCCCACTGCTGAAGGGCCGCGCCGGGCTCGACAGCCGTTGCACCCGGCCGTTGCGCGGCCCAGCTCAGGGCCAGCAACTGCGCCATGGTGTTGTTGCTGAACTTGTTGATGTCGCGCACCACGTCTGACAGCGCCGGCGAGGCCCATTCAAAGGTGGGCGGCCGTGCAGGGGCTGGGCCCTCCCGCACCGCGCCGAAGAGCTGGCCGCCCATGCCCGCCCACAGGGCCTGTAGCAGCCTGCTGTCGTAGCTGGCCGGATCGGCATAGGCCACGGGCCACTGTTGCGTGCCACAGGCCGCCGGGTAGCGCCCAAGCCAACGCACGCGGGCCGGGTCGTGAAGGTGCCCCTTGAGCTGCCCGCGCCAATCGTGGCAGGGGCCGCCCACCAGGGGCACCGTTGCGTCTACCTGCACCCCCAGCAAGGCCGGCTCGGCCATCACACGGGCCACACCCCGCGTGGCATCCGGCACGAAGTGATAGGTCACGGTGCGTTGGTTGAGCATGAGCGCCCGGGCCTGCACGTTGTAGGGGCGCAGCGATTCGCCGTCGAAGTCGCCCGCTGTACCCATGGGTGCGGCGAAGGCGGATTGGTCCAGGATGATGTCGCCGCGGATCTCCCGAATGCCCAGGCCGCGCAGGCGCTGCAGCAGGGCCCACACGCGCTCGAGGTTGAGTTTGGGGTCGCCGCTGCCTTTGATGTGCACCGGCCCCTGCAACACACCCTCGGGCCCCGGGTTGTCGATCGGCCCTTCCAGCCACACCGGTGTTTGCCAGGTCCAGGAGGGGCCCAGGTCTTCCAGTGCGGCCAGGGTGGTGAGCAGCTTGACCACCGAGGCTGGGTTCATCGGCTGCTGGGGGTTCCAGCGCAAGCGCGCGGTGCCGCCACGGGGGTCCTCCACCACGACGGCCAAGGCCTCGGGCGGCACCTTGGCGCGCTCCAAGGCCTGCAGCACGCTGGGGGGCAGGGCGGGGCTGCACCACGCACTGAAACTGACCAGGCTCAGGCCCAGGGCCATGGCGCGGGCTGCTGTGACCAAGCCGGTACCCAAAGTGCGGGTGGGAAGGCTCATTCGAGGCATGGGGCAATATTCGCACGGCCGGTGCAGCAGTGGCCTGTCCTACACTGACCGAATGAAGCTGTTGGCCCTGGACACCTCGACGGAGCGCCTTTGCCTGGCCCTGTGTCAGGATGGCCGCGTTCATGGGCACGAGGAGCCCGGCGGGGCCTTGGCGTCTCAGCGCCTCTTGCCTGCAGCGCAGGCCCTACTGCAGCGGCATGGCCTGAACTGGGGTGACCTCGATGGCCTGGCCTATGGGGAAGGGCCCGGCGCCTTCACGGGCCTGCGCGGGGCCTGTGCGGCGGTGCAGGGGCTGGCGTTGGGCTTGGACCTGCGGGCGGTGTCGGTGCCCAGCCTGTTGATCGTGGCCGAGGACGCGCGCCAGCAGGCGCTGGCCCACGGGTTGCTGCAGCCGCAGGGGCCCTGCACGGTGGCGGTGGCCGTGGACGCCCGGATGGGCCAGGTCTACGATGAACGGATGCGGTGGAGCGGGCAGGGTTGGACCTGCCTGGATGCGCCACAGGTGCGTGCACCTGAGGCAGTGGCGCAGGCCTGGGGGGCGCTGCCCGACGGGGCCTGCGCCGAGCCTCCATGGATACTGGCCGGGTCTGGCCTGGCCCTGTTGCCCGAGGCAGACGCGGCGGCCATGAAGGGCCAGGCGCTGTTCTGGGCAGCCCACGCCCACGACCCAAGCGCAGCCCTGGGGCGCTGTGCGGCGTGGGCCTGGCAGGCCGGGCCGCAGCGTGACGCGGCGCAGGTGATGCCCCGTTATGTTCGCGACCGTGTGGCCCTGACCACCGCCGAGCGCCAAAGCGGCCTGACATGAACGTGTACCCAAACCTGGCGCTGCAGCTACGGCCCTTGCAGCTGGCGGACCTGGATGAGTTGATGGCCATCGAGGTGTGCTCCCATCCCTTCCCGTGGAGCCGTGGAAACTTTGTCGACTCCATGGCCAGTGGCTACCGTGCACAAGGCCTGTGGGGCGGTGCCGAGGCGGGGGCTGCGCCGGCGCTGTTGGCGTATGCCTGGGCCATGGAGGGTGTGGAAGAGCTGCACCTGTTGAACCTCACCGTGCACCCGGAGCACCGGCGTGCCGGCTATGCACGGCTGTTGCTGGACGACTTGGTGCGGTGGGCGGTGCCGCGCGCCCTGTGGTGGATGTGGTTGGAGGTGCGGGCCAGCAATGTGGCCGCCCGTGGCTTGTATGAGGCCTACGGCTTCGAAGAAGCCGGCCTGCGGCGCGGTTACTACCCCAATGTGCGCAGTTCACGCGAGGACGCGGTGCTGATGCGTTTTGACATGCGCCAGGCTTTGGAGAAGGTGTGTGAAGCTCAGCCCGGTTGAACGCGCGATGTTGCGCGAGATGGGTGTGGCCTGGCCCGATCCGCTGCAGCCCCCGACCGCAGGTCAGGCCAGCGCCTGGGAGCCCGAGCTCGGTTGGGGAGCCCTGCAGTCCGCCGTGGCCGCCTGCCGACGTTGCGGCTTGTGCGAGACCCGGCGCAACACCGTGTTTGGAGCTGGCCATCCCCGGGCACATTGGATGGTTGTGGGCGAAGCGCCGGGGGAGCAGGAAGACCGGCTGGGCCAGCCCTTTGTGGGTGCGGCCGGACAACTGTTGGACCGGATGTTGGGGGCCATCGGCCTGAGCCGTGACCAGCAGGTGTTCATCACCAACACTGTCAAATGCCGGCCGCCCCAGAACCGAAACCCCGATCCTTCAGAGCTGGCCGCCTGCGAGCCGGTGCTGCAGCGCCAGATGCAACTGGTGCAGCCACGGCTGGTGTTGGCCATGGGCCGGTTTGCAGCCCAGCAGCTGCTGCGCAGCGCCGAGCCGATCGGGCGGTTGCGCGGCCGCGTGCACCGGTTGAGCGCGGTGGACACACCATGGGCGGGCGCACAGGGCGTGCCTGTGGTGGTGACCTACCACCCGGCTTACTTGCTACGCAATCCCATCGACAAGGCCAAGGCCTGGGACGACCTGTGCCTGGCGCTGGACACCTGGGCCGGGCAGGGGCAGGTTTAGGGCTTAGGGCTTCGGTTTGGACTTGGCGGGCCGTGTCCAGCCCGGCAGGCTGAGCTGCTTGGTGCGGGCCACCGTGAGTTGGCCCCCAGGCGCATCTTTGCCTATGGTGCTGCCGGCCCCGATGGTGGCGCCCGCGCCGACCGTGACGGGGGCCACCAACACGCAGTTGCTGCCCACGTGGGCATCGTCCTCGATGACGGTGCGGTGTTTGTTGGCACCGTCGTAGTTGGCCGTGATGGTGCCGGCACCCACGTTCACCCGTTTGCCCACGGTGCTGTCGCCCAGATAGGCCAAGTGGTTGGCCTTGGCGCCTGTGTCCAGACGGCTGTTCTTGACTTCCACGAAGTTGCCGATGTGAACCTCGGCACCCAAGTCCGCGCCGGGGCGCAGGCGTGCATAAGGGCCCACGAGTGAGCCCTTGCCCACGCGGACGGGCTGCCCATGGCCGTCGATGTGCGTGTAGGGGTGGATGACAGCCCCGGCTTCAATGACCGCGTCGCGGATCACGCAGTGCGCGCCGATGCACACGCCCTCGCCCAGTTGCACGTGGCCTTCGAAGATGCAGTTGACGTCGATCTCCACGTCCTGCGCACAGACGAGGCTGCCGCGTACATCCAGGCGCGCGGGGTCGCGCAGCCGCACACCGGCTTCCATGAGGGCCGCGGCTTGCTGGGCTTGGTAGCGCCGCTCCAGGTCGGCCAGTTGCGCGGGGCTGTTGACGCCCAGCACTTCCGTCTCATCGGCGGCGGTAACACTGGTCACGGGCAGGCCAGCGGCCACCGCCTGTGCCACCACGTCGGTGAGGTAGTACTCGCCCTGGGAGTTGTGGTTGTCCAGGCCCATCACGGCCTGCTTGAGCCAGCGCGTGGGCGCGGCCATGACGCCGGTGTACACCTCGCGGATGCGGTGCTGCTCAGCGGTGGCGTCCTTGTGCTCCACGATGCCTTGGATCTGGCCGTCTGCGCCGCGCAGGATGCGACCGTAGCCGGTGGCATCGTCCAGCTCCAGGGTGAGCAGGGCCAGTTGGCGGCCCTGGCAGGCCTGGATCAAGGCGGCTGCGGTGGCCGACCGTATGAGGGGCACGTCTCCGTTGAGGATGAGGGTCACGCCTTCATCGGGCAAGGCCGGAACGGCTTGCTGAACCGCGTGGCCGGTGCCGTGCTGGGGCATCTGGCGCACGCAGTGCACCTGCGGGTCCACCTCGCGCAGGTAGGCCTCGACGTCTTCGGCTCCGTGGCCCGTGATCACGATGGTCTGGGGCACGTTCAGGGCACGTGCGGCCTGCATCACATGGCCCAAGAGGGGCGCGCCCGCCAAGCGGTGCAAGACCTTGGGGTGGCGGGACTTCATGCGGGTGCCTTTTCCCGCGGCCATGATCACGATGGCAAGGGTCATGCCGTCTTTCGAAGGCCGGTTTAGCGCTTGGGCGGCAGCGTCACCGAGACGTGGTGGGGCTGTGGCTTGGCGTTCGGAAAGCCGGACAGGGCCGCCGAGAACATGGCCTGAAAGACCTCCAACTCGGTGCTGATGCCACTGGAGACGGCGCGGGCTTCCCACAGGGGCACGCTGGTGGCCCGGTCACGCAGCAGCAGGGCCACTTCGCGGTCGGGCGGCGGCGCGGTGCGCCAGCCGGGAGGCGTGCTGTAGAAACGCTGGCCCGTCCAGGCCGGGCCGCGCCAGTAGCGCGGGCCCCAACGCCACCACAGTGGGTCGGCCCAGGGGGAGATGTCGTAGCGCGTTACGCGGGCGCCGATCTGTACCACCACATCGGCGGTTTCCAGCGAGGGCGCGCGCTGAAAGCCTGCAGCCTGTAGCGCGCCGTGCGCGGCGGCTTCCAGGGGCGGCACGGCGGGGGTGACTCCCGCCTGTGCGGGGGGCGGGGCTTGCGCTGCTTGCGACGGCAGCCGTTCAATGAAGTACCGACCCGCCGCTCGCCCTGGGGGCCACTGGCCGTAGCTGCTGACCTCGCTGCCGATCTGGTTCAGGGATGCACAGCCGCTGAGGGCCGCCAGTGCAGCGAGCAGCGCAATCGTGCTGAGTTGACGCCGGTTCATCGATCCTCCCCTGATTCGAGTGGCTGCAGCCGGATGGTGGCCTCTTGCGTCACCGCCTGCTTTGTGCTGCCGCAATCATCGTCTTCGTCAAAGGCCTTGTCACCCTGTGGGTCGGGCTGGCCATGCGCTTTGAGCGTGGTGAAGGGGTAGAGCTTGCGGTCCATCATGTGCGAGGGCACGATGCTGCCCATGGCCGTGAACATGTTGTCGATGCGGCCCGGATGCTGGCGGTCCCACTCCCGAATTATGGACTTGATCTGCGCGCGCTGAAGGTTTTCTTGGCTGCCACACAGGCTGCAGGGGATGATGGGGTACTGCTGCACCTGCGCCCAACGCTCCAGGTCGGTTTCGGCCACGTAGGCCAGGGGGCGGATGATGATGTGCTGTCCGTTGTCGCTGACCAGCTTGGGCGGCATGCCCTTCATTTTGCTGCCGAAGAACATGTTCATCAGCAGGGTGACCACCATGTCGTCTCGGTGATGTCCCAGGGCAATCTTGGTGCAGCCGAGTTCCCCGGCCACGCGGTACAGGATGCCCCGGCGCAGCCGAGAGCACAGGCTGCACAGGGTTTTGCCTTCCGGGATCAGCCGTTTGACGATGGAGTAGGTGTCCTGGTTCTCGATGTGGAAGGGCACGCCCACCCGGGTGAGGTACTCCGGCAGCACGTGCTCGGGAAAGCCGGGCTGCTTTTGGTCGAGGTTGACGGCGATGAGGTCGAACGGGATGGGCGCGCGCTGGCGCAGGCTCATCAGAATGTCGAGCAGGGCATAGCTGTCCTTGCCGCCCGACAGGCACACCATGACCTTGTCGCCGGGCTCGATCATGTTGAAGTCGGCGATGGCCTGGCCCACCTGCCGATGCAGGCGCTTGCTGAGTTTGTTGTTCTCGAACTCGACTTTGGCCGCGGCCTTGCGTGCGGTGGCTTGCGCCTGCGCTTCTTCGAGCAGGGGGGCGTTGGTGCTCATGGTGACTTGTGGTCCTTGATGCCAAAGACCTCCACGCCAACCGCGTCGCAGTCGGGGTAGACATCGGGCTTTTCGGTGCTCACGCGCGCGGCGCGCACCTGCGGATGCGCCAGCATCAATTGCAGCACTTCATCCACCAGGGTCTCTTGCAGGTGGATGTGGCCTTGCGAAACGCGCTGCGCGATGGTGCGGCGGATGAAATCGTAGTCGACCACTTCGTCGAGCTTGTCGGCCTGCGGCGTGCTCATCCCCAGCGGCACATACAGCTCCACATTGATCAGCACGCGCTGTTCACCCCGCTTTTCGAAGTCATGCACGCCGATGTTGATCCAGACCTCGTAGTTGCGCAGAAACAGGCGCCGGCAATCCATGAGGGCGGGATGGGACAGCAGGGTTTGCATGGGCATGCCCTATTCGGAATCCGTTTGGGGGGTGAGGAACAGCACATCGCGCGACTGGGGCGTCAGGTGCTGCCCGCCATCGACGAGCAGGGTGGTGCCGGTGATGGCCGCTGCGCGCAGCAGATAGGCCACGGCCTGCGCGATGTCTTGTGGGCTTGAAGAGCGGCCCAGCGGTGTCATGGTGTGGGCTTGCGCAAAACCCGCATCGGTCATGGGGCCTGAAACAAGCGTCACGCCTGGGGCCACCCCGCAGACGCGGACGGTGGGCGCCAGGGCTTGGGCCAGCAGGGTGTTGGCCGATTCCAGCGCGGCCTTGGACAGGGTGTAGGACAGGTAGTCGGGATTCGGATTCCACAACTTCTGGTCCAACAGGTTGACCACGCAGCCCTGGGCGCCCGCGCGGCCCTGAAGGTGCTGGTGCAGGCACTGGGCCAGGACCACGGGTGCTGCTGTGTTGGCCAGGAGATGGCGCGTGAGGGCCTGGTAGCCAAAGGTGCCCACGTCGTCGTACTCGAAGAGTGAGGCGTTGTTGACCAGGGCGTCCCAACGGCCGCATTGGCGCACCACGTCTTGGGCCAGCTGGCGCGCCTGCACCTCATCGGCCAGGTCGGCTTGCAGCACCTGCACCACAGCGCCTTGGGCGCGCAACTCCGCGGCCAGCGCTTCGGTTTCGCTGGCCGATTGGCGGTGGTGCAGCGCCAGGGCCCAGCCTTGGGCGGCCAGTTCCAAGGCGATGGCCCGCCCAATGCGACGCGCCGAACCCGTGACCAGGGCCACGGGTCGTTCGTGCGTCGAGGAGAGGGCGTTGTTCGGTGGCATGGGGTCCGGCCTTGGGCTTCCTACAATGGAGGCCATGCAAACACCGCCTGCACCACGGGCCCCTGAGGAATTATCGGCGCTTGGGGCTCAACCCCTGGCGCAGCGCATCCGAAAGGCCATAGCCCAAGACGGTGGATGGTGGCCTTTTGAGCGTTTCATGTCTGCTGCGCTGTACACGCCCGGCCTGGGCTATTACAGCGGCGACCACCTGCCATTTGGCTGGATGCCTCAGGACGGCAGCGACTTTGTCACGGCGCCGGAGCTTTCCGGGCTGTTTGGACAGGCCTTGGCGGTGCAGGTTCGACAGGCCTTGCAGGCCACCCACACCACGACCGTGTGTGAGTTTGGCGCGGGTTCAGGCGCCTTGGCCGAGCAACTGCTGCAGGCCCTGGGGGACTCGGTGCAGCGCTACGACATTGTGGACCTCAGCGGCAGCTTGCGCCAGCGTCAAGCCCAGCGGCTGGCGCGTTTTGGCGACCGGGTGCGCTGGCTGGACGCTTGGCCCGATTCCCTGCAGGCCGTGGTGGTGGCCAACGAAATGCTGGACGCGCTGCCGGTGACCTTGTTGCACTGGGATGGGCAGCAGTGGTACGAGCGTGGGGTGGCCTGGGATGAGGGGCCCAGCGCCTTTGTGTGGCAGGACCGCAGCACCGAGCTGCGCCCGCCTGTGGACGGTCAGCACCCGGCACTGAACCAGGACGTCACTTTGAATTGGCCAGGCCGCTTCGTGCCCGGCACGGTGGTGGAGATCCACCCGCAGGCTGAGGCCTTCATGCGCAGCCTGGCGCAGCGCCTGGTGCTCGGCGCCGCGTTCTTCATCGACTACGGCTTTCCGGAGCGGGAGTATTACCACCCGCAGCGCGTGGGTGGCACCCTGATGTGCCACCGTGCCCACCGCGCGGATGCGGACCCCCTGGTGGATGTGGGGTTGAAGGACATCACGGCCCATGTGAACTTCACCGGCGTGGCCTTGGCTGCGCAGGAGGCCGGCTTGTCGGTGTTGGGCTACACCTCCCAGGCGCGCTTCTTCATGAACTGCGGCCTGGTGGACCTGATGGCCCAGGGCTCGGTGGCTGAGCGGGCGAACGCCGCCAAGCTGGTGACCGAGCATGAGATGGGCGAACTCTTCAAGGTCTTGGGTCTGGCCGCCGGTGAGGGCTTTGAAGCCTTGGGCTTTGCGCGGGGCGACCGCTCGCACACCCTGTAGGCGGGCACAAAGGACGGCACATGCTGCGATGGGCGTTGGTCATCCTCTTGGCCCTGGTCTTGTTCAGCTGGGCGCAGCCGCTGTTGCAGCGCTTGGGCTTGGGGCAGCTGCCGGGTGACTTTCGCTTTCGCTTGTTTGGGCGCGAGTGGTACCTGCCCGTGGCCTCGACCCTGGTGTTGAGCTTTGTGGTTTCGCTGCTGATGAAACTGTTCTAGAGCCCTGTGCGCTGTCAGGCCCAGCCCAGCTCGCGCAGGGCCTGAATGCGGGCTTGTTGGATGCGCTGCCCGATGGCGGGCCCACGAAGGCCCTGGGCCGCTGCGTCACGGGCCACAGCCGCGGTGTCCAGAGCCATGGCGCTGGCGTGGGCCTGCTGCAGGCGCTGCGCCTGGAGGTAGTCTTGCGACTCCCGGCCCAAACGGCCGCGTGCATCGCACAGGCAGGCCTGCAGGATGCTGCTCAGGCGCTCGGGCCGCCGCCAGGCGTCCAGCCGATCCAGCAAGCGAACCGTGCCGGCCGCCGACAGCCCAAGGCTGGCGTGGATGTGCCCGTGTTCGCGTGCCACCACCTCGGCCAATTCACGGCACTCCTGTGGCACACGCCAGCGTTGACACAGGCCTTGCAGGATCTGGGCACTGCGCGCTTCGTGTCCGATGTGGCGCGGCCACTGCGCCGGCGGTGTCTGGCCTTTTCCCAGGTCGTGGCACAAGGCGGCAAAGCGCACCGGCAGCGGGGCCTGGGCCCGCGCTGTGGCATCCAGAACCATCATCAGGTGCACACCGGTGTCGATCTCGGGATGGTGTTCGGCTGGCTGGGGCACGCCCCACAGGCGATCGACCTCGGGCAGCAGGCGCTGCAGGGCCGCGCAGTCGCGCAGCACCTCGAACATGCGGCTGGGCTGCACTTCCATCAGCCCGCGAGAAAGCTCCTGCCAGACACGCTCGGCCACCAGCGCATCCACTTCGCCGGCTTGCACCATCTGGTGGCACAGGGCCAGGGTGTCCTTGGCCACACTGAAGTCTGGCCAGCGCGCTGCAAAGCGTGCCAAGCGAAGGATGCGAACCGGGTCTTCGGCAAAGGCGGGGCTGACGTGGCGCAGCGTCTTGGCCTGCAGGTCGGCTTGCCCGCCACAGGGGTCGATCAGCGAGCCGTCTTCATCCTGCGCGATGGCGTTGATGGTGAGGTCCCGCCGGCGCAGGTCCTCTTCAAGGGTCACCGAGGGGTCGGCGTGAAACTCGAAGCCGTGGTAGCCGCGGGCGGTCTTGCGCTCGGTGCGGGCCAGCGCCACTTCTTCATGGGTTTGTGGGTGCAGGAACACGGGGAAGTCGCGCCCCACCGGCACGAAGCCTTCGCGCGCAAGGTCTTCCGCACGCGCTCCAACCGCCACCCAATCGCGGTCACCGGGCTCACGGCCCATGAGGCGGTCGCGCACCGCACCACCCACGAGGTACAGGCGCCACGCTCGGTCCGACTGGTTGCGTGAAGCGCTGGCCATGGTGATGGTGTGAGCCTCAGGGTGTGAGCCTCAGCGCCGACCGGCGCGGGCGCGCAGCGCGTCCAATCGCGCGCAGCCTTGGCCGGGGCGCAAATAGGTGGGTCCGATGGCCTGTAGCGAGGTGGGCGTGATGCCAATGGCCGACAGCCCTGGCAGTGTGCCGGTGGCCACATTGGGCACCTGCATAGACGCCAGGTTGTCGCGTGACATCAGAGGCTCCCCGGGCAGGGCTTCCATGGCCAGGGCTTGCACGGTGGCCAGTGGGCCGGGCAGCGGCACGATGGGGCGGGCATGCCCGCTCCACTGGCCGGCCATGCGCACCAACTCGGCCAGGGTGTAGACCGCCGGGCCCGCACACTCCAGCACGGCTGGGGTGTGGTCGGGCTTCATGAGGCTGTGCACGATGGCCTGTGCCACGTCTTCCACCCACACCGGCTGGAAAGTGGAATGGGCACCCGCCAGCGGCACCACGGGAGCCAGGGCCTGCAGGCGGGCGAAGGTGTTCAGAAAGCGGTCACGCGCGCCAAAGATCACCGATGGGCGCAAGACGCTCAGGGCCGTGCCCAGTGGGGCCAGCGCGGCCTCGCCGGCGGCCTTGCTGCGCAGGTATTGCGAAGGGGCCTGCGGGCTCACCCCGAGGGCGCTGATGTGAACCAGCCGCAGCACCCCCGCTTGCACACTCGCCGCAGCCAATTGGCTGGGCAGCCGCACATGAACCTTTTCGAAGGCACTGGCCGAACCTTGCAGGATGGCCACCAGGTTCACCACGGCGTCGCAGCCTTGAAGGAGCTGGTTGAGTTCGCTGGACTGGTGCACATCGGCCTGCACCACCACCACGCCGGGCAGGTGGCGGATGGCCTGCGCGTGTGCGGTACGCCGCGTGGGCACCAGCAAGGTGCTGCCGCTGGGCATGGCGCGCGTCCAACGCTCACAGAAGGACTGCCCAACGAAACCGGTACCGCCCAACACCAGAACGCGCTGGGGCCCGGCGTCGGCGGGGCCCGCCGCAGTGGGTGGGGACGTCCAGAGGGTTTGTGTCATGTTGGGGAGGGCACTGGCGGGGTGACGGGCTGGCGGGGGTGGCCGGTGTGGCAGGTTTGACAGGTGCGTAGGCCTTAGGGAATCTCTCGGTCCGGGCCAGGCGCACTGGCTTCACGGGGCCCAATGCTGTGGCCCAGGCGCGCCTTCAGTGAGGCATTGGCCTGGCCCATCAGGGCGGCGTACAGCGTGGCGTTGGACAGCACCTTCTTCACGTAGTCGCGTGTCTCATTGAAGGGAATGGACTCGGCCCAGGCGGCGGCTTCAATGACCGGCCCCTCGCGCCAACGGCGTGGGCGGCTGGGCCCGGCGTTATAGGCCGCAGCGGCCATGGCCTGTGAGCCGCCGAAGTCATCCAGCACGATCTTCAGGTAGGCCGTGCCGATGCGCAGGTTGGCGTCTCGGTCGGTGATCATTTCGGGCTTGAAGGGCAGGCCGATGCGCTTGGCGGTCCACTTGGCCGTGGCCGGCATCACCTGCATCAGGCCCGATGCGCCCACATGCGAGCGGGCGTCGGTCACAAAGCGCGACTCCTGCCGAATGAGGCCGTACACATACGCCGGGTCGACGCCCATCTCGCTGGTCTTGGCCAAGACGTCGCGGCGAAACGGCGTGGGAAACCGTTGCTCCAGGTCGATTTCCGAGCGTGTGCGGTCGCTGGTGTTGATGCAGCGGTCCCACACCTCGCGCTCACACGCACGCTCGGCGGCGGCCAGCAGTTCGCGGTCGCTCATGCCCTGCAGGCTGAAGTTCCATTCGCGCACACCTTCGCTGCGCAGGCCCAGGGCCAGCAGGCGCAGCGCGCGGGTGAGGCCGGGATGCTGCAGTGCCGCTTCGCGCTCACCCGCCTGCGGGCGGCCGGGCTTGGGCGGCAGTGTCAGGGGTTGGCCCAGCTCCTCCAAGGCCAGCTTGCCGTAGAAGTGCAGGGGTGAGGCCATGCGGTGCAGGGCTTGTTGCGCTTCGTCTCGCTGCGCTTGACCTTCCGCGCCGCTGCGCGCGGTTTGCAGCAAGGCCCGCGCCCGCCAAAACTGCCAGGCCGGATCTCTTTGCTCTCGTTCGCTCATGGCGTCAACGGAGCGCAGGATCAAACGGGGGGACAGCGCATCGGCAGCGCGCAGCGAGCTGCGCACGCCCCAAGCCAGCGTGTCATCAGACCAGTGAACGGGCTTGCCGCTCCGGTCGGCCGCTTCCCAAGCCCGGCGGTAGTGCTGCGCGGCTTGGGCTTGCCCCTTCAGGCCGGCTTGTCGCCCGATCTGTGCCCAGGCCCAGGCCTGCCACTCAGGGGGCATCTGGCGCGCCCAGCGGTCTTCCAAGCGCTTGGCGGCGTCTTCAGGGGCGTCTTGCGCTCGGCGGGCCAAGGCCAGGGCGGCCAGGGCACCGGCGTGGGGGGCAGGCCAGACGCGCTTGGCGTCCAGGGCCTTGGTGGCGTTGTCGGTGATCTCGGCGATGGCTTTTTGGACGGGGACGCCCAGGGACTCTGCGGTTTGGCGCGCCACCTTGGGGCGGTTCGTCTCGATGGCCAGCTGCAGCTTTCGCCACGCCGCATCCGCGCCCAACACCTTGGCCTGCACCAGGGTTCGGCCCATGACTTGGCAGCCCTTGTCGGCTTCGCGCTGGGCCAACCACGCCGCCAGCGCCCGCTCGCGCAGATCGGTTGTTGCACGGCCCAGTTCATGTTCGGCCAGCAGCGCGTAGCACGTGACCTCGCGGTCATCGTTCATCTTGAAGCGAGGCATGTCCTGGGCGAAATCAGCCCAGGCACGGCGGTGGCCCAACTCCAACAGCCAGTCGTTGCGCAGGCGGTCTTCCACATAGCTGCCCGGCCAGCGCTGGTAGAAGCGCTCCACTTCGGCCGTGCCCACTTCGCCCAGGCGCAGGCCCAGGTACCAGTAGTCGATCCAGGAGGCCAAGGGGTGGGACTGGCGCTGGGCGGTGTCGCGCAGGGCTTCCAGGCGTAACTTGTCACGGCGCTTGAGGGCTTCGCGGGCCTCGTTGATCAAGGCGTCTTGGCTGGGGAAGTTGGTGGCCTCCAGGGCCATGGCTGGGCTGGGCTGGGCCTGGGCGGGAGCCGCGCCGGGCCACATCGTCGACAATCCGAGTGCAAAGGCTGCCGCGGCCAGCGCTGCACCGTGGCGCCGTTGAAGTTTCATGAGGAGCGTGCAGCGCTTTGGCTGCGGGGTGTTTAGCGGCATGGTGCACAAGTTTGCACGAGGAAACGGGTGATTGGCCAATGGATTTCAATCTCGACCCTACCCGCGACAAGAAGTTGCTGCGCCGGCAGTTGCAGGTTGAGCGCCACACCATGGTCGACCGCCTGCTGCGCGCCGAGCAATTGCAGGAGGTGCTGCAGGTGTGGCTGGTCGGCCGCAGCGAGGTGGCCATCGGCGCCTACTGGCCGATCAAGGGTGAATTTGATGCCCTTCCGGCCTTGTACCGCTGGGCGGAGGCCGATGGCCAGCGCATTATCGGCTTGCCCGTGATGCTGCGAGAAAACAAGCGCTTGCAGTTTCACGCTTGGTGGCCGGGCTGCCCGATGGAGGACGATGCCTATGGGATTCCCAAGCCCAAGGACACCCCGCAGTTCGAGCCGCAGTTGCTGCTGGTGCCCTGTGTGGGGTTTGGGCCGAATGGCTATCGCCTGGGCTATGGGGGCGGCTTCTACGACCGCACCCTGGTCAGCCTAAAGCCCCGGCCCCTTACCGTTGGGCTGGCGTACTCGCACGGACATGTGCCCTGGCTGCAGCCAGAGCTGCATGATGTGCCGCTGGATGTGATCCTCACCGAGGACGGGGTGGCCTGGCAAAGGCCCGTGTGAGCCCTTCTGGGCTCTATGCCGAGCCCAAGCGCTTGCAGATTTCCATGACCGTGACGCTTTGGTTCATGGTGTAGAAATGCAGGGCGGGCACGCCGGCGGTGCGCAACTGGTCGCACAGGTCGGTGATGACCTCCAGGCCAAAGGCCTTGATGCTGGCCGTGTCGTCACCGAAAGACTGCAGCCGCAGGCGCATCCAACGCGGGATTTCAGCGCCGCAGTTGTCGGCAAAGCGGATGATGCCGCTGCTGTTGGTGATGGGCATGATGCCCGGCACGATCGGGATGTCCACGCCCAAGGCATAGGCTTCGTCGACGAAGCGGAAGTACGCATCGGTGTTGAAGAACATCTGGGTGATGGCCGAGTTGGCGCCGGCCCTGACCTTCGTCACGAAGGCCTTGAGATCATCCTGCGGCGAGCGCGCCTGAGGGTGCGTTTCCGGATAGGCGCCCACTTCGATGTGGAAGTGGCTGCCGGTTTCCTCGCGAATGAAGGCCACCAGGTCGCTGGCATAGCGAAACTCACCGAAGCCACCGTAGCCGCTGGGCAAGTCGCCGCGCAGGGCCACGATGCGCTGGATACCCTCGGCCTTGAATTGTGCGAGCTTGTCGCGAATGGAGGCTTTGCTGGCTCCGATGCAGCTGAAGTGCGGGGCCGCGGCCTGGCCTTCACGCAGGATGGCTTGAACGGTCTGCAGCGTTCCGTCCTGGGTGGAGCCGCCGGCACCATAGGTGACCGAGCAGAACTCGGGCTTGAGCGCATAGAGCTGTTGGCGTACGGCGGTGAGCTTGGTGGCGCCTTCCTCGGTTTTTGGGGGGAAGAACTCGAGGCTCAGGGGCAGGCCGATGGTGGTGGTGTTCATGGTGTTCCGGTGGGGCTCAGGCGCTGGCATGGCGCATCAGGATGAAGTGTTCGCGGTTGCCGTCGCCGCCGGTGATGGGGCTGTGGATCCAGGCTTGCACCTGCAGGCTCAGCGATTGAGCCATGGTGCGCAGTCGATGTTCGATTTCGTCAACCGGTGCGTCAGGTTTGACGAGTCCACCCTTTCCGATGTGTTGAGGCTGCAGTTCGAACTGGGGCTTGACGAGCATGAGGAGGTGACCCTGCGGCGCTAACAGCGGCACGAGAGCAGGCCACACCAAGGTTTGCGAGATGAAGGACAGGTCGCCCACGATGAGGTCGAAGCCTTTATGGGGCAAGTCTGCGCCGAGTGAGGCCTTTGTGAGTTCGCGCGCGTTGAGGCCTTCATGGGCGGCCACGCGCGGGTCTTGGCGCAAGCGGGGCGACAACTGGCCGTGCCCAACATCCACGCCCACGACTCGAATGGCGCCGCGTGCCAGCAGCACATCGGTGAAGCCGCCGGTGCTTTGACCCACATCGAGTGCGGTGGTGCCTTCGGGGCTGAGACCCAGGGCATCGAGCGCCCCTTCGAGCTTCAGGCCTGCACGCGAGGCCCAGCGCAGTTCGGCGTCATCGGTGAGCTCCAGCTCACAGCCGGCGGGCAGGTCTTCTCCGGCCTTGCGGGTCGTTTGCCACGGTTGCAGAGCCTGGCGCCACCGCACCGCACCACGCTCGATCAGGCGTGCTGCGGCCGATCGGCTGGGGGCCAGGCCCTTTTCAAGCAGCAGCAGGTCGGCTCGCATGCGGCACTCGCGTTCACAACCGCATGGGCTGCGGGCTTGCAGCCCACAGCCCCATCGCGGCGGCGATCAGTAGCGGTAGGTGTCGGCCTTGTAGGGGCCTTCCTTCTTCACGCCGATGTAGGCGGCCTGTTCGTCGCTGAGCTCGGTGAGCATGGCGCCCACCTTCTTCAGGTGCAGGCGTGCCACCTTCTCGTCCAAGTGCTTGGGCAGCACATAAACCTTGCCGCTCTCGTAGCGCTCCTTCTTGGTGAACAGCTCGATCTGGGCGATGGTCTGGTTGGCAAATGAGGAGGACATCACGAAGCTCGGGTGGCCGGTGGCGCAGCCCAAGTTCACCAGCCGGCCCTTGGCCAAGAGGGTGATCTTCTTGCCGTCGGGGAAGACCACGTGGTCGACCTGCGGCTTGATTTCGTCCCACTGGAGCCTTTCCAGCGAAGCCACGTCGATTTCGTTGTCGAAGTGACCGATGTTGCAGACGATGGCCTCGTCCTTCATCACGGCCATGTGCTCGTAGCGGATCACGTTCTTGTTGCCCGTGGCGGAGACAAAGATGTCGGCCTTGTCGGCCGCATATTCCATGGTCACCACCTTGTAGCCTTCCATGGCGGCCTGCAGGGCGTTGATGGGGTCGATTTCGGTGACCCACACCTGGGCCGAAAGCGCGCGCAGCGCCTGGGCCGAGCCCTTGCCCACGTCGCCGTAGCCGGCCACCACCGCCACCTTGCCGGCGATCATCACGTCGGTGGCGCGCTTGATGGCGTCCACCAGCGACTCGCGGCAGCCATAGAGGTTGTCGAACTTGCTCTTGGTGACGCTGTCGTTGACGTTGATGGCGCGGAACTGCAAGGCGCCCTTGGCGCTCATTTCGTTCAAACGCAGCACGCCGGTGGTGGTTTCCTCGGTCACGCCAATGATTTGTGCGGCCTTGCGGGTGTACCAGGTCGGGTCTTGGGCGAGCTTGGCCTTGATGGAGGCGAACAGGCAGGTCTCTTCTTCGCTGCTGGGGTTGGCGATCACCGAGGGGTCTTTCTCGGCGCGCTGGCCCAGGTGCATCAGCAGCGTGGCGTCGCCGCCGTCGTCCAGGATCATGTTCGGGCCTTCGGCGGCCGAGCCCTTGGGGCCGAACTCAAAGATGCGGTGGGTGTAGTCCCAGTAGTCGGTGAGGGTTTCACCCCTGTAGGCAAACACCGGCGTGCCGCTCACGACCAGGGCTGCGGCCGCGTGGTCTTGGGTGGAGAAGATGTTGCAGGAAGCCCAACGCACATCGGCGCCCAGGGCCTGCAGCGTTTCCACCAGCACGGCCGTTTGGATCGTCATGTGCAGAGAGCCGGTGATGCGCGCGCCCTTGAGCGGCTGGGCCTTGGCGAATTCTTCGCGGATGGCCATCAGGCCAGGCATTTCGGTTTCCGCAACCTTGATCTCCTTGCGGCCCCACTCGGCCAGGGAGAGATCGGCGACCACGTAACCTTGGTCCTTGAGGGGTTTGACGACAGCGTTCATGACTCTTTGCTCCGAAGAAAAAAGTTGGAGCCTGCTGCGTGCCGCAAGGCGCGCGCGGTTGGAGTCGAGGGAGATTCGCTCGCCGTGCACGCCCCAGAATGGGCCGAAGCAGGGTGAGCGCGGTTGGACACGGTTCCGAGCCTGGGACGTCAGCCGTTGGGGTCAACGGTCCGTCTCGCAGCGCTCCTCGGAAGGTAGCTTTAGTTTAACCGAGACCCCATCTCGGTGTGCAGGGCTGCGTGCGACACTTGACGAAGGCCAGGGGGATTGGGCGGCTTGTTCCCCTGGGTGCTGCGCGCCTGGGGGCTGTGCGGCGCGGCGGTCAGGAGGGGCCATGAAGTTGGAATCCAAGGAGGGTGCCAGGCTGTTGTATACGGCCATGGGCCTGGCACTGGCCGCTGCGATCTCCCTGGGCTTGGCGCGTTTTGCCTATGCCTTGCTGCTGCCGGCCATGCGTGCCGACTTGGATTGGAGCTACGCCACCGCGGGCGCCTTGAACACGGTGAATGCGGCGGGCTACCTGGCCGGAGCGCTGCTGCTGCCGCGGTGGCAGGCGCGTTTTGACGGCAAGTCTGTGGTGGTGGCCGGCGGTATCGGTGCTTGCGTGACCCTGTTCTTGCACGGCTTGGTGCGTTCGGAAGAGGCCTTGTTTGTGTTGCGCTTTGCCAGCGGCGTGGCCAGCGCGGCCAGTTTCGCGGGGGGTGGGCTCGTGGCCGCATCCCTGGCGCAGCAGCCGGGGGGTGCCCAACGGCTGGGCCTGATTCTGGGCATCTATTACGGTGGCACCGGTTTGGGCATCGCGGCCTGTGCTCTGGCAGTACCCTGGGTGATGTCGCCTGAAGCGGGCGCGGGCTGGCAGGCCTGGTTTGCGTTTGCCCCGCAAGCGCCGGCCGACTGGCAGCGCGCGTGGATCTGCCTGTCAGCCCTGGCCGTGATCGCGCACCTGGGCATGGTGGCCATGACGCGTGGCCTGAGCTGCCCGCCAACCCCCGCTGCCCAGCGTGAGCCAGCCCCGTTGTCAGGCCTGCTCTACGGCCTGTTGGGCTATCTGTGCTTTGGCCTGGGCTACATCGGCTACATGACCTTCGTCATCACCCTGCTGCGTGAGCAGGGATTGAGCGTCTCCGTGGTCACCGCCTTCTATGTGGTGCTCGGGATGGGCGTGGTGGCCTCCTCTTGGCTGTGGGCTGCGCTGCTGCAGAAACACAAGGGTGGGCGGCCCATGGCCACGCTCAATGCGCTGTTGGCCCTGGCCACGGTGTTACCGGTGGTGTCCACGCACCCGGTGGCGGTGTTCACCTCGGGTGCACTGTTTGGCAGCGTGTTCCTGTCGGTGGTCGCCTCCACCACCGCCTTGGTGCGCCACAACTGCGCCAAGGCCGCTTGGCCCTCGGGCATTGCCGCGTTCACGATCACCTTTGCAGCGGGCCAGATCGTGGGACCGGTGCTGGTGGGCTTGGTGGCCGATGGCTCGGGGGGCCTGCAGCGGGGCTTCGTGGTGAGCGCGGCCATCTTGGCCTTGGGTTCGCTTTTGGCCAGCCGGCAGCGGGCCTTGGCCTGAAGATCAGAGCCGATGAAGGCTGGCCGAATCAGGCACTGGCGCTGCTGTGTCGCCTGAAGCTGGGGGCCACTCGGTGCCGCCCGGCCTGCTCGAAGGCGTAGCCCCAGCCCAGGAGCTGGGCCTCGCTCCAGGCCGGCCCGACGAAAGACAAGCCGGCCGGCAGCACCGCACCCCCTTGTATGGCCACCACGCCCATGGGCACGGTGAGGTGCGGCAGCCCAGCCACCGCAGCGGCTGATGAAAAGCCACCGGTGGAGTGGTCGCCTGCACCCAGGTCGGTCAGCGAAGCCAGACCGCCGCTGGGGGCCACCAGAGCCTGGATCCCTTCCTTTTGGAACAAGGCATCCAAGCCTTCGGTGCGTGCCAGGCGGCGGCACTTCTCCAGCGCGGCTTTATAGGCCGGGCTGTCCAAGCCACCCCATTCGCGCGCTTGCAAAAAGAGCTCTTGCGCGAAGTGCGGCATCACCCGGGCCGCGTGGGCTTCGTTGAAGGCGATGATGTCTTCCAGGGTGCGCACGCGCGCTTGCGGGGCGAACTCGGCGATCCATGCCGCCAGGCCCGCCTTGAGTTCCACGAGCAGCACGGTGAGTTCGTCTGCGCTCCAGGTGGCGGGCCTCGGGGCCTGTACATCGACCAGTTGCGCGCCCAGTTGCTGCAGTTGCTGCAGGCTGCGCTCGAACAGTGTGCTCACCCCCTGGTGCGGGTTGAGCTGGTTGCGCGCCACGCCAATGCGCACGCCTTGCAGCGCGTCGGGCCTGAGCGCTGCTGCATAGTCGGGTGCGGCGGGTGCGCTTTGGGTGGTGGGGTCACGCGGGTCTGCTCGGCTGATGGCCGCCATGAGGGCGGCCGCATCGGCCACCGTGCGGGTCATGGGGCCGGCCGTGTCCTGCGTGTGGGAGATGGGGATGATGCCGTCGCGGCTGACGCGGCCCACCGTGGGCTTGAGCCCCACCAAGCCGTTGCGGGTGGCCGGCGAAATGATGGAGCCATCGGTTTCGGTTCCCACCCCCAATACGCCCAAGCCTGCGGCCACGGCCGCAGCCGTGCCCGAGCTGCTGCCACTGGTGTTGCGGTCCAGCGCATAGGGGTTGCGGGTGAGGCCGCCGCGGCTGCTCCAGCCACTGGTGGAGCGGTTGGACCGGATGTTGGCCCACTCGCTGAGGTTGGTTTTGGCCAGGATCAGTGCACCGGCTTGGCGCAGCTGCTCCACGATGTGGGCATCTCGGGTGGCACGCGTGCCCTCCAAGGCCAGTGAGCCGGCGGTGGTCTGCATCCGGTCGCCGGTGGCGATGTTGTCCTTGAGCAGCACCGGAATCCCGTGCAGCGGCCCGAGCCATTGGCCTTTGCGGGCCAAGCTGTCCAGGCGCTGTGCTTCCCGCAGGGCATCGGGGTTGATCTCGATGATGCTGTTGAGCCTCGGGCCGGCACGGTCCAGGGCTGCGATGCGGTCCAGATGCGCCTGGGCGATGTCCCGCACGTTGGTTCGGCCCTCGCGCAGGGCGCGGGCCAAGCTGGCGGAGGTGGCGCGGGCCGGGTGCACGGTGGGCGGGGCGCTTGGGTTGGCAGCAGCGGGTGACAGCCAGCCCGCAGCCAGTGCGGCTGCGGTGCCGGCCATCACCTCGCGCCGCTTCACAGGCCGGCTGCTGCGCGCAGTGCTTGCGCCTTGTCGGTGCGCTCCCAGGTGAACTCGGGCTCTTCACGCCCGAAGTGCCCATAGGCCGCGGTCTTGGAGTAGATCGGACGCAGCAGGTCCAGCATCTGGGTGATGCCCTTGGGGCGCAGGTCGAAGTGCTCGTTGACCAGGGCGGCGATCTTCTCGTCGGAGATGACGCCCGTACCTTCGGTGTAGACCGTCACGTTCATGGGACGGGCCACGCCGATGGCGTAGGCCACCTGCACCTGGCACTGCTTGGCCAGGCCGGCGGCCACCACGTTCTTGGCCACGTAGCGGGCAGCATAGGCGGCCGAGCGGTCGACCTTGGACGGGTCTTTGCCCGAGAAAGCGCCACCACCGTGCGGGCAGGCGCCGCCATAGGTGTCCACGATGATCTTGCGGCCGGTCAGGCCACAGTCGCCCTGAGGGCCGCCGATGACGAAGCGGCCGGTGGGGTTGATCAGGTACTTCGTGTCCTGCAGCCACTCCTTGGGCAGCACGGGCTTGATGATCTCTTCGATCACCGCCTCAATGAAGGCAGGCTTCATCTTGGTACCGTCGCTCATTTCCGGCGCATGCTGGCTGGACAGCACCACGGTGTCGATGCTGTGGGGCTTGCCGTCTACATAGCGCATGGTCACCTGGCTCTTGGCGTCGGGGCGCAGGAAGGGCAGGCGGCCATCTTTGCGCAGCTGCGCTTGCCGCTCAACCAAGCGGTGTGCGTAGTAGATCGGCGCGGGCATCAACTCGGGCGTTTCGTTGCAGGCATAACCGAACATCAGGCCTTGGTCACCGGCGCCGATGTTGAGGTAGTCGTCGGACGCATGGTCCACACCCTGGGCAATGTCGTTGCTCTGCTTGTCGTAGCAGACCATCACCGCGCAGCCCTTGTAGTCGATGCCGTACTCGGTGTTGTCGTAGCCGATGCGCTTGATCGTGTCGCGCGCCACCTGGATGTAGTCGACGTGCGCATTGGTGGTGATCTCACCGGCCAGCACCACCAGACCCGTGTTGCACAGGGTTTCGGCGGCCACACGGGAACGGGGGTCCTGCGCGAAGATGGCGTCGAGGATGGCGTCGGAGACTTGGTCAGCCACCTTGTCGGGGTGACCCTCAGAGACCGATTCCGAGGTGAACAGATAGTCGTTGGCCACTTGCTTACACTCCTTGTGTGGGGTTGTCGGACGCGTTGCCGAGCAGTGGAAGCGAGCGGCGAACGCTTTAGCAGGATTTGTGAATCGCCCCGCAAGTAGTTCAATAACTCGGCGATCCGCTCATTATAGGAACCATGACGACCTTGTTGCACTGGCTTGCCCGTTGGCCCTTGTGGCTATTGCACGGCGTAGGCTCGGTGTTGGGGTGGCTGACCTATGCGGGGTCGGCGGCGTACCGGGCGCGCCTGCAGGCCAACACGGCATTGGCCGGTTTGGGCCCGGGCCCGCGCAGGGCCTCGGTGGCCCAGGCCGGGCGCATGGTGGCCGAACTGCCGTGGCTGTGGCTGACGCCACCGGGCCGCCGGGTGCAGGACTGGGTGCGCTGGCAAGGCCAAGCGGCTGTGCAAGATGCACTGGCTGAAGGCCGCGGCCTGATTCTGTTGACGCCTCATTTGGGCAGCTTTGAAGTGTGTGCCCAAGCCTATGCCCAGTGCTTCGGGCTGCAAACGCCCATGACCGCCCTGTACCGCCCGGCGCGCCAGGCCTGGTTGAGGGCGGTGGAAGAGGCCAACCGGCAGCGCCCAGGCCTGTTGACCGCGCCGGCCACCCTGGCCGGTGTGCGGCAGATGATCCGGGCCCTGCGGCGCGGCGAAACCGTGGGTTTGCTGCCCGATCAGGTGCCGCCCGACGGCATGGGGGTGTGGGCGCCGTTCTTCGGCCAACCGGCCTACACCATGACGCTGGCCTCGCGCCTGCAGGAACAGACCGGGGCACCCGTGCTGCTGATGTGGGCCCGGCGCCAGCCGCGTGGGGCGGGGTGGGTGGTGGAGGTGCTGCAGCCGCAAGCCTTGCTGCCGGAGGTGGGCGACTACAGCCCAGCCTCGATCAACCGGTACATGGAGGCCCTGATCCGCCGCGCGCCGGAGCAATACCTGTGGGGCTACCACCGATACAAACAACCGCGTACGGCCCCCTTGCCGGCGCCGGGTGGCATGGCATGAGTGGCCGCGACGAGCGCCGTGGGATGGGGCCGTGGCTTGGGCGAATGGGTGCCCGCGCAGCTTTGGCCTTGCTGTGGATCTTGCACCTCCTGCCCCTGCCGATCTTGGCTGTGCTGGGCCGTGGCCTGGGCCGGCTCTTGCACGCACTGGCGCGTTCACGCCGCCGTGTGGCCTTGCGCAATGTGCAGCGCTGCTTGCCTGCCATGGGAGCGGCCGCGCAGCAGGCCCTGGTTCGTGAACACTTTGAGTACCTGGGCCGAAGCCTCTTGGAGCGGGGGGTGCTGTGGTGGGCGTCGCCTGCGCGGCTGCGGCGGCTGATCGACGTACAGGGCGATGTGGCCCTGGCTGAGCAAAGCACGGCGCGCTTCATGTGGGTGGTGCCGCATTTCCTGGCATTGGAAGTGGCCGGTGTGGCCACGCAGTTGTTTCAGAGCCGCCCGGTGACGGCCTTCTACCAGCGCCAGAGCAATCCGGTCTTCGACGAGGCCATGCGCCAGGGCCGGATTCGCTTTGGCCATGCAACGGTGCACACGCGCCACGACAACGCGCTCAAGCTATTGCGCGACCTGCGCCAGGGTGCGGCGTTCCTGAACCTGCCGGACATGGACTTCGGGCTGAAGGATGCGGCCTTTGTGGAGTTCTTCGGCATCCAAGCCGCGACTCTCTTGGCGCCGGCCCGCATGGCCCGGTCCTTGGACATGACGGTACAGCCCGTGCTGGCCCTGATGCGGCCCGATGGCCGAGGCTACGTGGTGAAGTTCCTGCCGCCTTGGCGGGACTGGCCGGCAAGCGACGACGATGTGGTGGCCACGCGCAGGCTCAACGCCTGGATCGAGGAGCAGGTGCTGGCCCACCCAGCCCAGTACCTGTGGGTGCACAAGCGCTTCAAGACGCGGCCAGAAGGGCAAGCGCCGTTCTATGGCTGATCGAGCCGGATAATCCCAGCCATGAAACTGCGCTTCACCAAAATGCAGGGTGCCGGCAACGACTTTGTGGTGCTGGATGCCACCCGTTGCGCCTTGCCCTTGGATCGCGCGTTGCTGCAGCGCCTGGGCGATCGCCGGTTCGGCGTGGGGGCCGACCAGATTCTGGTGGTGGAGCCCGCAACGGCGCCCGATGTGGACTTTCGCTACCGCATCTTCAATGGGGCCAGCGGGGAAGAGGTGGAGCATTGCGGCAACGGCGCGCGCTGCTTTGTGCGCTACGTGCGTGAGCATGGCCTGATTGACCGCGACGTGGTGCGGGTGCAGACCTTGAACAACCGCCTGGAGTTGCGCTTGCAGGGCGATGGCCGCGTCACGGTGGACATGGACGCACCGGTCTTTTCGCATGAGGCCCTGCCTTTCGATTCGAGCGACTTGCTTGCGCGCGCCGTGGGCTCATTTGAGTTGTGGCCGCTGGAGCTGCAGGGGCCGCAGGGCCGCCCCCTGGCGCTGGAGGTGGCGGTGCTGTCGATGGGCAACCCCCATGCCGTGCACCGTGTGGACAATGTTGATCACTTTGACGTGGCAGCCCTGGGCCCGCTGGTGGAGTCGCATACGCGCTTCGCGCGGCGGGTGAATGCAGGCTTTGTGCAGGTCGTGTCGCCTCGCGAGGTGAAGCTTCGTGTGTACGAGCGCGACGCTGGAGAGACTTTGGCTTGCGGCACGGGCGCATGCGCCGCCGTGGTGGCGGGTATACGCCTGGGCTGGTTAGGCCCCCGGGTCGACGTGCACACGCGAGGTGGCGTCTTGACCATCGAGTGGCCGTATGAGGCCCAGGGCCTGGGCGCCCACGTGATGATGACGGGCCCGGCCGAGACGGTTTTTGAAGGAGAGATTTCACTGTGAACCACGACAACGCAGGCGACCTGGGCGTGCAGGGCATCACCGAAGCCGACATTGCCAACTACCTGGCGCACACGCCGGGCTTCTTCGAGCGCCAGGCTGAGCTGTTGGCCACCATCCGCTTGGCCAGCCCCCATGGAACCCGCGCGGTGTCGCTGCAGGAGCGCCAGATGGAGATGCTGCGTGAGCGCATCAAGGGCCTGGAGCATAAGATCATCGAAATGATCCGTGCCGGTCAGGAAAACGTGGCCATTGCCGACCGCCTGCACCGCTGGACACGCAGCCTCATGCTTACCCCTGATCCCCGGGATCTGCCCGACGTGCTGGTCAGCCAAGTCAAGCAGCAGTTTCTGGTGCCGCAAGCCGCCGTGCGGCTGTGGGGCGTGGTGGCGGCCTATGCGGAGCTGCCGCAAGCCCAGGGCGTTTCAGAGGAAGTGCGTGCGATGGCTCAGTCGCTGAGCCTGCCGTTTTGCGGCTTGAACGCCGGTGGCGAGGTGGTGAAGTGGTTGGAGGATGCCCACACCGTGGCCTCCATGGCCATGATTCCCCTGCGCCACGGACCGGGTGACGGCTGTTTTGGCTTGCTGGTCTTGGGCTCGCCCGACCCCACCCGCTATGCGGCTGATATGGGCACCGACTTCCTCATGCGCATGGGCGAACTGGCCAGCGCCGCGATGTCCAGGATGTTGAGCGCACCGGCCGCATGAGCCCTGCCGCAGCCCCGCGCGACGCCGCGGTGCTGCGGTACCTGGAGCATGTGACCGTGGCGCGGCGCCTGGCCCCGCGCAGCGTGGTGATGATCAGTGACGGCTTGGGCCGGCTGGAGGCGCGTTGTGCGGAAGCCGGCCTGGCCTTGCAGGCCGTGCAGCCCCATCATGTGCGCGGTTGGCTGGCGCGTTTGCACCAGTCGGGGCTGGCGCCGCGGTCGGTGGCCATCATCTTGTCGGCGTGGCGTGGCTTTTTCCGGTGGTGGGGCCGCGAGGGCGGTGTGCAGGCCAACCCGGCCGATGGTGTGAAGGCACCCAAGGCGCCCCGCCCGCTGCCCAAGGCCTTGTCGGTGGAGCAGGCGGTGGCACTGGCCGAGTACCGCCCACCGGCGCGTGCAGACCGCGCCACAGCCCCGATGGAAGCGGCTTTGGCTGCGCGCGACCATGCCATCGTGGAGTTGTTGTATGGCTGTGGCCTGCGTGTTGGTGAGTTGGTGGGTTTGGACGTGCAGGCCGGTGATCAGGCTGCGGGCTGGCTGGACCTGCAGGACGCCACCGCACACGTGACCGGCAAAGGCAGCAAGCGCCGCGCGGTGCCCATGGGACAGGCAGCCCTGCAGGCGGTGCTCGCGTGGCTTGCGCACCGTGGCAGCACGGTGCCCGCTGGGGATGCGGCTTTGTTTCTGAACCGACAGGGGCAGCGCCTGAGCGGCAGCCAGGTGCGAACCCGATTGCGCCAAGCAGCCTTGAAGGCGGGGCTGCCCACCTCGGTGCACCCGCACATGCTGCGCCACAGCTTTGCCAGCCACCTGCTGCAATCCAGTGGTGACCTTCGCGCGGTGCAAGAGTTGCTGGGCCATGCCCACATCAGCACCACACAGGTTTACACCAAGCTCGACTTCCAACACCTGGCCAAGGTGTACGACGCGGCGCATCCCAGGGCCAAACGAAAGGAGTGAGGGCCAGGGGTGAGGGCAAGGGGTGAGGGCTGGCGGACCCGGTAGCCGACAATCCGGCGCATGAAGAGCATCAAGTTGCGCGAGGGCAAAGAGCGTTCGCTGCTGCGCCGCCACCCCTGGGTGTTTCAGGGCAGCATCGCCAAGGGCCAAGCCGATCCTGGAGAGACGGTTCGGGTGGAGTCCGCCGCGGGCGACTTCCTGGCCTGGGCATCCTTTAGCCCCAGCTCCATGATCCGTGCGCGGGCCTGGAGTTTTGATGAAGCTGAGCGCATCGACCACGCGTTCTTCAAGCGACGAATTCAGACCGCCCTGGACCTGCGCGCGCGCCTGCCCATCCGCAGCAATGGGGTACGCCTGATCCATGGCGAAGCCGATGGTCTGCCCGGCCTGATCGTGGACCGCTATGCCGATGTCTTGAGTGTTCAGTTCTTGTCGGCCGGCACCGAACGTTGGAAGCAGGCGATTGCCGACATCCTGGTGGAACGCACCGGCTTGGCCGCGCTCTATGAGCGCTCAGACTCCGGCGTGCGCACCCTGGAGGGGCTGCAGCCGGTGACGGGCTGGCTGCGTGGGCAGGAGGCTGCTGTGAGCTCAACGGTGGGGCGCACACCGCCCACTGAAGTCACCATCGACGAGCACGACTGGAAGCTGACCCTGGATGTGGCGGAGGGCCACAAGACGGGCTTTTACCTGGACCAGCGCGACAACCGCTGGCGCTTTGCGCAGTGGGTGCGGCAGTTTGGCGTGCAGCGGGTTTTGAACTGCTATTGCTACACCGGTGGGTTTTCAGTCGCGGCGCTGGCCGGCGGTGCCGCCGAAGTGGTGAGTGTGGATTCTTCGGCGCCTGCCCTGGCGCGCGCCTCGGCGCATGTGGCGCTCAATGGGTTCGAAGCGGCTCGCCATCGGGTGCTGGCCGCCGCTGTGAACCAGACCCTGAGAGAAGCGAACAAGCAAGGCGAGCGGTATGACGCCATCGTGATGGACCCGCCGAAGTTCGCACCAACGGCTGCGCACGCCGAGCGGGCTGCGCGCGCCTACAAGGACATCAACCGCTTGGCCTTCAAGCTGCTATCGCCCGGCGGCCTGCTGCTGACCTTTTCCTGCTCCGGCGGTGTGGGCCCCGAGCTCTTTCACAAGATCGTGGCGGGCGCCGGGATGGATGCGGGTGTGGACGGCTACATCTTGGACCGCATGGCCGCAGCACCCGACCATCCGCAGACCATCTGTTTTCCTGAGGGGGAGTACCTCAAGGGCTTGGCCATCATCAAGCGCTGAGCGGCCGCTGCACTTCAGCAGTGCACGATGTTCGCGCTGTACAGCGTCAACGTGGCGTCGTGGGTGAGCAGCTGCATAGGTTCAGTCAGCGCTTGGGCCACCAGCAGGCGGTCGAAGGGATCTTGGTGCAAGGCGGGGAGTTGCTCCACAGCGGTGGTGTGTTCAGCCTCGACCGCCAGGATGCGATAGCCCGATTGCCGAAAGTGGTGCAGCGCCTGGGCACTGGAAATCGGCATGTCCCCTCGACCCAGGGAGTACTTGATGGCGATTTCCCAGAGGCTGGCCACGCTGACCCAAACGCTGGCGCGCGGATGCAGGATCCGGCTTCGGGCCTGTGCCGACAGACGCGGGCTGTCGACCAGGGCCCAAAGGGCCACGTGGGTGTCCAGCAGCAGGTTCATGGCGAATCACCGTTGAACAGCTGCGCCACCTCGGCGTTGTGGAGGTCAATGGAGTCGGGCACCTCGAAGAGGCCTTTGGCCACGCCGATGCGGTTGAGCGCAGGCGCGTGCTCCATGGCCACCAGGCGCGCGGCGGGCTTGCCGTTTCGGGCAATGATGATCTCCCGCTCGCGGCCCTGCTCGATGTCGTCGACGAGGCGCGAGAGCGTGGACTTGGCTTCAAACATGTTGATGGTGGTCATCCCGGTACCTTGAACCCGATAGATTAGCTAAGTCTAGCTAATTTTGGTGCTCGGGTCCAGGTCCAGCTGACGCGGTGGTGAACCTGAAACTTGGAAGGCTAGCGGACGGCTGCCATCAGGTTCAAGCCCGCCTTGAAGGCGTGCCGCTTCACACTGAAGTAGGCCTTGACATGGCGGACGTTGGCCTCTTCGGTCAGCAGACGCTGGCTGAACGCGTGGTAGGCCGGCATGTCGGGCACCTGGGCGATGAGCACGAAATCGGGCCCGGGTGAGACCTGGTAGCACTGTTGAACCTCGGCTTGCCTGCAGGCCAGCGCTGCGAAGGCCTGAAGTGCGTGCTCACCTTGCCGCTCCAAGCTGACCTCGACCACGGTCAAGAGGCCTACGCCCACGGCTTGGGGGTTGAGGACGGCGACCACCCGCTCGATCACGCCCTGGTCTTTAAGGCGCTTGATGCGCCGCAGTGTGGCGGCGGGCGAGAGGCCGATCAGACGGGCAATTTCCAAATTGGACCGGTCGGCTTGGTCCTGAAGCGCGTGGAGGATGCGGTGGTCGAGGTCATCGAGGGCGATCATTTATTCACTCATTGGAAAGAAAAGTAAATTTTATTGTTAATGGAGCGCGAGACACAAAATTATTGCGTTTTGATTTGAAATTTGATCGCCGATTGATATGTGGTCTGAATACCATCAGGGGACACAGCCACTTCGGAGTGCACCCCATGTGCGGCATCGTCGGCGCGGTTTCCCAGCGCAACATCGTTCCCACCCTGATTGAGGGTCTCAAGCGCCTGGAGTACCGTGGCTACGACTCCTGTGGGGTGGCGGTGCACCAGGATGGGGGCTTGCGCCGCGCGCGCAGCACCTCTCGGGTCGCCGAGTTGCAGCAACAGGCGGCGGTGGATGGGGTGGCTTCGGGCACGGGCATCGCACACACGCGATGGGCCACCCACGGCGCGCCAGCGGTTCACAACGCGCACCCGCACTTTTCGCACGGCCCACGTGCGGCCGAGGCGGCCCCAGGGCGTATTGCGCTGGTGCACAACGGCATCATTGAAAACCACGACGAGTTGCGCGCGGAGCTGCAGGCCCGCGGCTTCACCTTCACCAGCCAAACCGACACCGAGGTGATCGCGCACTTGGTGGACCACCTTTACGCTGGCGACCTCTTGGAGGCGGTTCAGCAGGCGATCGGCCGCCTGCGCGGGGCCTATGCCATTGCGGTGTTCTGCCGAGATGAACCGAACCGCGTGGTGGGTGCGCGTGAAGGGTCGCCCTTGGTGCTGGGGGTGGGTGAAGCTGCGCAGGGTGAGTTCTTCTTGGCCTCAGACGCCATGGCCTTGGCCGGTGTGACCGACCAGATCGTCTACTTGGAAGAAGGCGATGTGGTAGACCTGCAGCTTGGGCGCATGCGCATCAGCGCGCGCGTGGCGGCTGCACCGCAAAGCGGACGCTTCGAGCCGGTGCAGCGCGAGGTGCGCACGGTTCAGGCCCACAGCGGCGCGGCGCAATTGGGGCCGTACCGCCACTACATGCAAAAGGAAATCTTCGAGCAGCCCGTGGCCATTGCCAACACGCTGGATGCGGTGCAAGACATTCGTCCCGAGTTGTTTGGTGACGGCGCGCACCGGGTGTTCAAGGACGTGGATTCGGTGCTGATCTTGGCTTGCGGCACCAGCTACTACGCCGGTAGCGTGGCCAAGTACTGGCTGGAATCGGTGGCGCGCATCCCGTGTCAGGTGGAGATTGCCAGCGAGTACCGTTACCGCGACAGCGTACCCAACCCGCGCACACTGGTGGTGACCATCACGCAAAGCGGCGAAACGGCCGACACGCTGGCGGCCTTGAAGCACGCGCGCTCGCAAGGCATGCTGCACACGCTCACCGTGTGCAATGTGGCCACCAGCGCCATGGTGCGCGAATGCTCCATGGCCTTCATCACACGCGCGGGCGCTGAAATCGGCGTGGCGTCCACCAAGGCCTTCACGACTCAGCTGGTGGGCCTGTTCCTGCTGACCCTTTCACTGGCGCAGGTGCGCGGTCATTTGAATGAAGATGAGGAGCAGCAGCACCTCAAGGCCTTGCGCCACCTGCCCGTGGCGGTGCAAGCGGTGCTGGCGCTGGAGCCCCAGATCATGGCCTGGTCACAGGCCTTCACCCCCAAGCAGCACGCGCTGTTCCTGGGGCGTGGCAGCCACTACCCGGTGGCGCTGGAGGGCGCGCTCAAGCTCAAGGAGATCAGCTACATCCACGCCGAGGCGTACCCGGCCGGTGAGCTCAAGCATGGCCCGCTGGCCTTGGTGGATGCCGACATGCCCGTGGTCACCGTGGCGCCTAACGACCAGTTGCTGGAAAAGCTCAAGAGCAATCTTCAGGAAGTGCGCGCCCGTGGTGGCGAGCTGTATGTGTTTGCGGATGCCGACACGCAGATCGGACCTTCAGAGGGCGTGCATGTGATCCGCATGCCCGAGCACTACGGGGTGCTTTCACCCATCTTGCACACGGTGCCACTGCAGCTGTTGGCCTATCACACGGCCTGCGCGCGTGGGACGGATGTAGACAAGCCGCGGAATTTGGCGAAGTCGGTGACGGTGGAGTAGATTCGAAGGGGCCGGCATGGCCTTCGCCCATGCCGATATCCAATGCCCGCATCCAACGCTTTGTTTCGCACGCTAATGATCACGCTGGCTTGTGTGGCCGGCAACGCGGGGGCGGCTCAGCCACAGCAGCCTGCTCCCCAGCCTCTGGCCAACCCTCAGCCCCGCGCCCCTGTGGAATTGGCGCAGCGGCTACAAGCCTTGGTTCAAGCAGAGATTGATGCTGGCAAGCTGCCCGGAGCCGTGGTGCTGGTGGGCCATCGTGGCCGTGTGGTGTACCGGCAGGCCATAGGGCAGCGCGCGATCGTGCCCCTGGCGGAAGGCATGACGCCCGATACGGTGTTCGATGTGGCCAGCCTGACCAAGGTGGTGGCCACCGCCACAGCCACGATGATGCTGGTGGAGCGTGGCGAGTTACGGCTGGCTGACACCGTCGGCCGTTGGATACCCGATTTGCAGCATGAGGCGGCCAAGCGGGTGACGGTTTTCCAACTCCTGACCCATGTGGCCGGATACGCGCCAGACTTCGACCTCAAGCAAGTCTGGACGGGGCGCGAAGGCATGCTCCGTGCCCTGGCCACGGAGCGGCTGGCCCATGCCCCTGGGTCGAAGTTCGTGTACTCCGACATCGGTTTCATCGTGTTGGGTGAAATCATTGAACGGGTCAGTGGCCGCCGGCTCGACCAGTTCTTTGCGCAGGAGATCGCCAGGCCCCTGGGTATGCGCGACAGTGCGTTTCGACGCTTGGACACCGCGGTCCCAGCTCGTGAAGAGGCAGACCTGAACCGCTTGGCGCCCACCGAGCGTGTTCGCGGCCAGCAGAGTTATCTGGGAGCGAGCTTTCAGGGACCCGCGGCGCAGGGGCATCGCATGCTGCGCGGGCAGGTGCATGACCCCACAGCGCACCGCATGCAGGGTGTGGCCGGACACGCCGGGCTGTTCTCGACAGCCGACGACTTGTCCCGTTTTGCTCAGATGGTGCTCAACGGGGGAGTGCTGGACGGCCAGCGCTTGCTGTCGCCCGCGAGCCTTGCGCGCATGACAGCCCCCGTGGTGGTCAGTGAGGAGGGCTGGACGCGCGGCTTGGGCTGGGACATGGCCACGCCCTTTTCGGCCAATCGAGGCGAGCTCTTTCCGCTGGGATCGTTCGGGCACACCGGATTTACCGGCACTTCGCTGTGGATCGATCCGGTGTCGCAGACCTATGTGGTGTTTCTGTCCAACCGGGTGCACCCCGATGGCAAGGGCGACGTGACCGCCCTGCGGGCCAAGGTGATGACGCTGGTGGCCGCGTGGGCCGGCGGGGGCCTGCACGCTGCGGAGCCCGGGTCGCCCGGTGCTGCCCCAGTGGCTGCGCTGCCAAGCTCTGCGACATTCGAAGCACAGTACGCCGCCCAAGTGGCCGCGCAGTTGCCACGATTCAGGCTTCAGGCGGAAAAGGCGCGTGAGTCCTTCGTGCCGACGGTGCGCGCGGCGTCAGCCCCTGTTCTCAACGGCATTGATGTATTGGAGCGCAATGGGTTCCAGCCGCTGGCGGGCCTGCGCGTGGGCCTGGTGACCAACCACACCGGGCGCAATCGCGCTGGCCAATCGACCATCGACGTGTTGAGAAATGGCAAGCCGGTGCAACTGGTGGCGCTGTTCTCTCCCGAGCACGGCATACGGGGCGAGCTCGACCAGGCGCAGATTGCCGATGACGTCGATGCGGCCAGCGGCCTGCCCATCTATTCCCTCTATGGGAAGAGCCGCCGTCCCAAGCCTGAGCAGCTACAAGCGCTCGATGCCTTGGTCTTCGACATCCAAGACATCGGCACGCGCTTCTACACCTACATCTCCACCCTGCAGCATGTGTTGGAAGAGGCGGCCAAGGCCGGCAAGCCGGTGTTCGTGCTGGACCGGCCCAATCCCATCAACGGGTTGCAGGTGGAAGGCCCCTTGGCTGATGCCGACAAGCTGAGTTTTGTGGCCACCCACACACTGCCGGTTCGTCATGGCATGACCATCGGGGAGCTGGCTCTGATGTTCAACCGGGAACAGGGTATCGGTGCGGACGTGCGTGTGATTGCCATGGAGAACTGGCGGCGCACGCAGTGGTTTGACGAAACCCACCAACTGTGGATCAACCCTTCACCCAATATGCGCAGTCTCACGCAGGCCACGCTGTACTCCGGTGTGGGCCTGCTGGAGTACACCAACTTGTCGGTGGGTCGGGGCACGGATACACCGTTTGAATGGGTGGGCGCTCCCTACATCGACGGTCGTGTGCTGGCACAGCACCTGAATGCACGAGGCCTGGCCGGCGTGCGCTTCGTTCCGGTGCGGTTCCAACCCAGTTCATCCGTGTTCAAGGGTCAATGGTGTGGTGGGGTCAACATCGTCGTCACCGATCGCGCCCAGTTTCGTTCGGTGCGCGTGGGTCTGGAATTGGCGGCCGCGCTGCGGCACTTGTATCCGCAAGACTGGAAACCTGAACGCTTATTGGCTCTGTTGGTACATGCACAGACCTTTGAGGCCTTGGGGCGGGGCCAGGATCCGCAGACGCTGGCAGCCGGCCTGGAGCAGGGTGTGGAGGCCTTCAAGCGGCGGCGTCAACCCTTCTTGCTGTATTGAACGCATGATGAGGCAAGATCGCCCGATCACTTTCGGAGCCCATTGATGAGGTTGGAGTCTTCACTGCGCGCCTGTCGCGCTGCGCTGGCGGCCCTGCTGCTGCCGTTCATGGCTGGCTGCGCCATCACGCCGCAAAAGGTGACGGTTCCGGTGGCGCCCATGGTGGACCTCGCGCGCTTCATGGGCCCTTGGTACGTGATTGGCGTGATTCCCACCTTCTTGGAAAAAGACATCTACAACGCCATTGAGTCTTATGAACAGGCACCGGATGGCCGCGTTCTGACCACGTTCACCTTCAACCAAGGCGGTTTCGATGGACCGGCCAAGCGCATGCAGCCCACAGGATTTGTGGTGCCGGGCTCCAACAACGCCGTCTGGGGCATGCAGTTTGTCTGGCCGATCAAGGCCGAGTTCGTGATTTCGCATGTCGACGCCCAGTACACCGAGACCATCATCGCGCGCAGTGCCCGTGACTATGTGTGGATCATGGCGCGTACGCCCACCCTTGACGATCAGCGCTATGCCGCCTTGGTGGGCCGGGTCAAGGCCATGGGTTACGACACCAGCCGACTGGTCAAGGTGCCTCAGCGCGCCGCGCCGGGATTGCCGGCATCGGGCAGGCCCTGAGCTGCGGTTCGATTTCGGTAACGCCGGGGTGACTCGCCGGTTCGCCTCGTAAACTGTTCATGGAAGTTGGACAGGGTCGGGAAGCCGCAACGGACCGCGATTTCAGCAACGGGGCGGTCCGAACGAATTGAAGGCCCTGCTGAAGGCCGCCGGACTGACGTGCAGGAACTCGGCCGCTTGGCCGATGGTGATCGGATGGTTCGGGTGTTGGTGTGTCCAGCGCAGCAGTCGCTCAAGCCGTTGGCGGCGGTCGGCCGCAGCACGGCCTGCTGAATGGCGAGCGCGCATGCCCAGAGGCTTGATGTCGGCGCCTGTAGCCCCCGTTGCAACTGCCCAGAAACCCGATGGTTTGCGGATTGACGTCCACCAGAGCGGCCAGTTCCTTGCGGAAGAGGCCGCGTTCGGTACGGAAGCTCGTTCAGCCAGCGCTCACCGAGCCCCGGGTCGTCAAAGACGTAACGTGGCCACTGGCACCAGTGGCGCCATTGGTAGAACACATCGCGCGGCAAGTCTTCGCCCATGCCCAGCAGGCTCCAAGCCAGGTAGCCCTTGGCCTTTACGATCAAGGGCCCCAGCACGCGCCACATGATGGTGACCCGCAGGCGCTCGCCTGGCGACATCCAGCCGCTCCAGCCCGCGTTCAGCGGCGAATTCGGCAAAGCGGCGGTAGTGGCGCTGCGGCACGCCGGTGGCGCCGGCTACCTGCAGGTGTCCCACAGCTTGGCTGCGCGCGGGGTAGCGCAAGGCCTGAAGCGGGTAGCCGTCGGTGGCGCGCAGCGTCACAGCAGATGGGGCGTGTGATGATGAGGCCGTGGTCATTGAAGTTTGCGGGTTCATGAATTCGATGCGATCATTCCAACGGAGCTGGTCTTGATGAGTCGCCTTAGACATCCCATTGTGCTGAGGGGCGCGCTGTTGTCGTGCCTGTTGATTGCCGCCTGCGTCTCGTTCATGCCGCGCAGCAACCCAGACTATCAGGCCGCCAAGCCCCACCACCGCCCCGACGGCTTCGTGAACCGCTACGCCGAGCGCAGCGAAAAGGAAGGGCTTTGGCGTTGGCAGTGGGAGCGGTTGCGCGATGGGCTGCCCAAGCCGCCGGCCGAGCCGATCGTGGGTGTGCAGCCCGACCTCGGTCTGATCAACAGCGCTGATGGGCGCGCGCGGGTGACCTGGGTGGGCCACGCCACGGTGCTGCTGCAGGTCGACGGTGTGAACATCCTCACCGACCCCCATTGGGGACCGCGCGCCTCTCCGGTGAGCTTTGCCGGGCCGAAGCGGCACCAGGCTCCCGGTGTGCCCTTTGAGCAGCTGCCGCCCATCCACGTGGTGGTCATCTCGCACAACCACTTTGACCACCTGGATGCGACAACCGTGCAAGCCCTGATGGACCGTCACCCGGGCGTGCGGTTCCTGGTTCCGTTGGGGGTTCAGCATTGGTTCGCGCGCGAGGTTCGGGGTGCGGTGATCGAGGGCGCCAGGCGCAATGTGGTGGCTCTGGACTGGGATGATCGTCACACGGTGCAGGGGCGCACGCAGCCGCTGGACTTTCACTTTTTGGCGGTGCAGCACTGGAGCGCGCGGGCGCTGGGCGACCGTAACCAAACCTTGTGGGGCAGCTGGGCCGTCCTGCACCCCACCTTCCGCTTTTGGTTTTCAGGTGACCTGGGTTATTCGCCCGACACCGTGGACATCGGTCGCCGCATCGGCCCGATCGACTTGGCGGCCATCGCCATCGGCGCCTATGAGCCGCGTTGGTTTATGAAGGAGTCTCACCTCAACCCCGAAGAGGCGCTGCGGGTGATGGGCGATGTTCGGGCCAAGGCGGCGCTGGGCATCCACTGGGGCACCTTTGAGGGGCTTAGCGATGAGCCGCTGGACCAGCCGCCCCGAGACTTGGCCTTGGCCCAGCAAAGGGCTGGGTCTGTCGCCAACTTCTTTGTGTTGCGGCATGGGCAGACGTGGCAGTCCAGGCCCTAGGCTGGCAACCGGAGGCGACAGTGATTCGGAGTGCCGGCTCAGCGCAAGCGCCCGGGGCGGGGCTGATGCAGCCTTGGTACACGCACAGAGGATCTTGGACGATGAGCGGGCATGAGTATCGGCACGACACCGCCGGCGAATGGGGATGTGGGGCACGGGCACCCTGACGGCCCTGCTGATCACGGCTCTCACCCTGTGCTCGGCTCGAGCGGCCACCCCGCAGGACACACCACCCGCGCCGCAGCCAGACCCACGGCCGCGCGTGGTGCTGGTGGGCGACTCCACCATGGCGCCCAACACGGGCTAGGGCAACGCCTTGTGTGCTCGCCTGACACCTGCCGTGGACTGCTGGAACCTGGCGCGCCCCCGATCTACCCACCGCGCGGCTTGGACCCGCCCCTGCTGCGGGCTCCATGGCGCACCAACCACCGTTCGAACTCGCCATACCACTGCAGCACGTTGTGCGGCTTCATGACCCAGTGCCCCTCATCGGGGAACCACAGCAACTGTGCATCCACGCCGCGGGCCTTGAGGGTGTTGTAGTACGCCAGGCCGTTTTGGTCGGGTACGCGGAAGTCCTGGGCGCCGTGAATGACGAAGGTGGGCGTGTCCATCTTGTCGGCATGCTCCACGGGGCTTTGCGCGGCCAGCCTCTGCGGCTGTTCCCAGTAAGTTCCGCCCAGGTCCTTGGGACGCTGGGTGTAGGAGTCGGCGCTCCACGTGGCGCGGCGGTCCAGCACACCCGCATGGCAGATGTAGGCGCGTATCGGCCCTCTGGGCCAGGGCTTCCAATGGCCGTTCATCCAGGCCACCAGGAAGCCACCATAGCTGGCGCCGGAGGCATACACCCGGGCCTTGTCAAACCAAGACTGGGCTTGGACCCAGGCCTGAGCGGCTTTGAGGTCCTGCAGCTCCAACTCGCCCTGGCGGCCCAGGATGCTGATGCGAAAGGCCTCGCCAAAGCCGCTGGAGCCGTGGTAGTTGGCCTGCACCACCACAAAGCCCATGGCAGCGAAGGCGTGCGGGTTCCATCGATAGCCGAAGGTGTCACCTGAAGCGCTGTAGGGTCCACCATGAATCACGTGCAGACACGGGTAGCGGCGGCCTGCCTTGAAGTTCGGCGGGTACACCACCCACAGCTGCACGGGGTCCCCCAGGGCGCCTTTGACGGTCTGTTCCTCCACGCGCCCAGTCTGCAAGCCCTTGAGCAAATGGTCGTTGAACCGGTCAAGCCGGCGCTCTTGCCCAGCGTGGTGAACCCAGACCTGCGCCGGGTGGTGGATGCTGTCGCGAACCGTCAGCACCGTGGCCTGGGGGCCACTGCCTTGGACAGCCAGGCCTTGGACCCAACCGCCCACAACCGCGGCGGTGCAGGCGCCGGTCTTGAGTTCGTGGCGCCAGGCGTGGCAGCGCCCGCGTTCTTCAGCGGTGAACCACAGCGCCTGGCCGTCCTGTTCCCACTGCAGCGGCGCCTGTGGATCCAGGTGTCCGCGTCGTGCATCAGCAGGCCTGAACCCCCGTGTCCGAGGCCACACCGCCAGGCGCCCCAATGACGCATGGCCGAAGGGGGTGTCGCCCCGCCGGATGGGGGTGGCGATGGCGGCCATGTGCTGTCCATCGGGGCTGTACCGTGGGCTGGCGAAGTCCCAGCTGGCATGGTGGGCCATGGGCTCGAAGCGGCGGCCGCGCAGACTGAGCTCCACCAGTTCAAAGCGCTGTCCACCGGCCTTCACAGGGGCGGGGTCGTGGGTGAAGCATAGGCGCCGTCCATCCGGGCTCACATCGAATGAACCCAAGCCGGGCTCGTCGCGTGGCAGTTCGTAGGGGGTGCCTTCGAAGAGGTCGGTCACCTTGCCTGTGTCCACGTTCAGCAGGTGCAGATGCGCCACGCGGCCCTGTGGCAGGTTGGCGTTCCAGTAGCGGTACTGCGCCTGGTCTGTCACCAGGCCTGTGGCTTGGCGCGCAGTCCACTGCGCCTGTCGACGGTTTTGAGCGACGCTGCCCCGTAGCTCAGGCCATACCCAGGCGATGAAGACGATGTGGTGCCCGTCGGGCATCCAGCGAAAGGCGCCCACACCTGGCTTGAAGTCGCTGACGCGGCGTGCCTCGCCGCCGGCCATGGCCATCACGTACAGCTGCGGCGATGGGTCTACCTCGCCTTCTTGTTGGCGCACGGCGGTAAAGGCCACTGCATCCCCTTGGGGCGAAAAGGCCGGGGCGCTGTCTTGACGGCCGTTCGTGGTCAAGGGTCGCCCTGGGCCCGCGCCGGTGTGGGTGGGCAACAACCACAAGGCTGAGCCCATTCGATTGCCCGCGAGGTCGGCTTGGCTGACGGCCACCACCGCCAAGCGGCCATCAGGACTGAGGGTACAAGCACCTGCTCGAGAAAACTTCAGCAGTTCGGGGGCATCGATGATCTTGCTCATGGGCTTGGCATGTTAGGCCCCAAAATGGCCTCAGAGGACGCAGCATGAATGATCCTGTAGACAACCCCATGGGCTTGATGGGCTTCGAGTTTGTCGAGTTCGCCTCACCCAAGCCTGGTCTGTTGGAGCCCTTGTTCGAGCGCATGGGCTTTTCCTTGGTGGCGCATCACCGCAGCAAAGACGTGGTGCTGTTTCGCCAGGGCGATATCAATTTCATCGTCAACCGCGAGCCACGCAGCCTCGCGGGCTACTTTGCCGCCGAGCATGGGCCCAGTGCCTGCGCCCTGGCGTTTCGCGTGCGGGACTCCCATCAGGCCTATGCGCGCGCCCTGGACTTGGGGGCCCAACCGGTGGAGGTGCCCACAGGGCCCATGGAGCTGCGGCTGCCGGCCATCAAGGGCATTGGGGGTGCGCCCCTGTACCTCATCGACCGCTTCGAAGACGGCAAGAGCATCTACGACATCGACTTCGAGTTCTTGCCGGCCTTTGCGCCGCTGGACCAGCGCCACCCCGTAGGCCATGGCCTAAAGCTCATCGACCACCTCACCCACAACGTGTACCGGGGTCGCATGGGCTACTGGGCGGGCTTCTATGAGCGCCTGTTCAACTTCCGTGAGGTCCGCTACTTCGACATCAAGGGCGAATACACCGGCTTGACCAGCAAGGCGATGACGGCGCCCGACAACCTGATCCGCATTCCACTGAATGAAGAGTCTGGCCGCGCCGGTTCGGGGCAGATCGAAGAGTTCCTGATGCAGTTCAACGGCGAGGGCATTCAGCACATCGCCTTGTTGACCGAAGACATCTTGGCCTCGGTGGACGCGCTGCAGATGGCGGGCATTCCGCTGATGAGCGCACCCAACGAGGTGTACTACGAAATGCTCCACGAACGCATGCCGGGGCATGGCGAGCCGGTGGGCGAACTCCAGGCGCGGGGCATCTTGATGGACGGCAGCACCGCCGGCGGCGACAAGCGCTTGCTGTTGCAGATCTTCAGCCAGCCGGTGCTGGGCCCGGTGTTCTTCGAGTTCATCCAGCGCAAGGCGGACCAGGGCTTTGGCGAAGGCAACTTCAAGGCCTTGTTCGAAAGCCTGGAGCGCGATCAGATTCGACGCGGCACGCTGCTGGCCGCGCATGCCCCGAAGCCTTCGGCCGGGTAGGCCTGTATGAAGCGGCGTGCATCGTCGGCGCTGGCCTGCAGCCAGGCGCCGTACTGATCCTCGGGCAGTACCACCACCATGCGTTTTTCATCCCCGGGTTTGTGGAACCGGTTCATGAAGGGATGGGCATCGGCGTTGATCGTGAGCATGGTGTAGCTGTGCACCCAGTTCCCTTGGGGTGAGCGCCAGGCATCCCACAGGCCCGCAATGCCCAGCGCCTGCCCATCGGCGCGGGTGATGCGCGTGGGAACCGACTTGCCGCTGCGCCAGTCGGGCTCATAGATGGCTTGGGCCGCAATGATGCAGTGCCTGGCCTTGCGCCAGGCATCACGAAAGCTCGGCTTTTCCGCCACCGTCTCGCTGCGGGCGTTGTAGGTGTGGCGCGCGAACTTGTCGTCTTTGGCCCAGTGCGGCAAGAGGCCGAAGACGCCAGGCATTGCAATGCGCGAGGCCACCGCCTCGTCACCGTGGTCGACCTCCGGTGGCCGGACGATGAAGGTTCCGGTATAGCCCGGCCACACATCCTGTTTGACTTCGGCAGCCCTATCGGCGTGCAGCGGCTCAGCCTTGAAGTGCTCTCGAATGACGCGTGGGTCGCGGATGTTTTCGTAGTGGGCGCACATGGGGTGATTTGGACCGAGGGTCCGGTATCGCGAACCCAGATGCCAACTGGGCCGCGCCGTGCTCGGTGCCCCCCTTCAGCGCACCGTGGTGAAGCGCGCCTCGGGCCGGTCGTCGGAGCGGTGCAGGGTGTTGACGCCGGGCTTCATGGCCCAGGGGCGTATCTGGTGGTGCAGCGGCAGCAGCAGGTGTTCATCACGTGTGCGTTTGAGGGCCTCGCGCATCATGGCCAGGCGCTTGGGGGCGTCCATCTCGGTCTTCATGGCGTCCACCCATTGGTCGACCTGGGGGTCGCTCACCCGGGCGAAGTTGAAGTTCCCATCGGCGCCCGTGGTTCGGGTGCGTACGATGGACTGCAGCGTGTACTGCGCATCGAAGGTGGCCACACCCCAGCCCAGCATGTAGGCCGAGGTGTCGAAGTTCTGGAAGCGCACGCTGTGCTGCGCAAAGGGCTCGGCCACCAGGCGCACCTTCATGCCAATCTTGGCCCACATGGGCAGCAGCGCCTGGCAGATTTCCTCATCGTTGACGTAGCGGTTGTTCGAGCAGTTCAGTTGAAACTCAAATCCATTGGGATAGCCCGCTTCGGCCAACAGCCGCTTGGCCCGTTCGACATCGGGCTTGCTGATGGCGTCAAGTTCGGCGCTCCATCCTTCCACACCGGGGGGCACCATGATGGCCGCCGGGATGGACAGCCCGCGCATGATGGTGCGCCGGATGGCGTCGCGGTCCACCACGATGGACAGGGCCTCGCGCACCCGCTTGTCCTTGAAGGGGTTCTTGCCCTTGACGTCGCTGTACTTGAGTTCGTTGCTGTGTTGATCCAGCGCCAGGAAGATGGTGCGCACTTCAGGGCCGTCCACCACCTTGAGCTTGGGGTCTTGCCTCAGGCGCGCCACGTCCTGCGTGGGAAGGTCGGTCAGCAGGTCAACGTCCCCTGCGATCAACGCCGCCACGCGCGTGGGGTCGCTCTTGATCGGGGTGTACACCACATCGGTGATGTTGCTGGTGTGCTTGTCCCACCAGTTGGGATGGACCTTCATCGTCACGCGCTGGTCAGGCACCCAGCCGGTGATCATGTAGGGGCCAGTGCCCATCACATTGCGCGAGGCGTAGTTCTCCTCTTTGGCCCTGTAGTTCTGCACCTCGGTGGACTTGTTCTTTTCGGCCCAGGCCTTGCTGACGATGCGGAAGTCCACGATGTTGCGCAACAGCAGCGGGTTGGGCGCAGCCATGATGAAGTCCACCGTGTGGCTGTCAAGCTTGCGGATTTCCGCGATGCCGGTGACATAGATGCCCATCGTGCCTTGGGGCTGGCGAATGCGGTTGAAGCTGAAGATCACATCGTCGGCCGTAAACGGCGAGCCGTCGTGAAAGCGCACATTGCGGCGCAGTTCGAAGCGCACCTGCGTGGGGCTGAGGTAGGTCCACTTGGTGGCCAGTGCCGGTTCGATCTTGCGGTCGGCGTCGTAGCGCACCAGGCCTTCATAGGCGTGCATCAGGATGGCCGAGGTGGTGCTGTGGTTCTGGGAGTGAGGGTCCAGCGTGAGGATGTCGTTTTGGGCCGCCCAGCGCAGCGTCACCGCCGGCGCCGCGCCCTGCGCGTGTGCGCCCAGCGGCACTCCGGCCATCAGCGGCGCCAGGGCCAGAGCCGCGCCGGCCAGGCTGCGCTGTGCCCAGCGGCTTAGGCCAAGCCCGGTTGCAGGTTGAGAATCGTTAGCGCTGGGACGGGTCAATCGGGTCATGGAAGGGCCTCCTGGTGGACCGCTGTGGTCAAACGTGGAACGCACTATAGGGCGGCCACGGCGGGCCGTGCATGCGAAAAAGCCCGGGGGCTGCGTTCAAGTGGCCGACGGGGGGTCCCACAGCGGCAGGCTGCGCCGGCGTTGGCCATCCAGCCGCGCCAAGGCATTGGCCACCGCGGGTGCCACCGGCGGCGTGCCCGGCTCGCCCACCCCACCCGGGGGCTGGGCGCTGGGCACCAGGATGGTGTCAATCTTGGGCATATCGGCCATCTTCACCACGGGGTAGTCAGCCCAGCCGCGCAGCTGCACCTGTCCGCGGTCCAGGGGCACCCGGCCCCACAGGGCTGCACTCAAGCCAAAGACGATCGCACCTTCGAGTTGGGCGCGAACCGTGTCGGGGTGCACCACGGTGCCGGCGTCCAGTGCACAGACGATGCGGTGCACGCGCGGCCGGCCTTGCACGAGGCTGACCTCGGCCACCTGTGCGCAGATCGAGCCAAAGCTCTCGTGAAGTGCCAGACCCAGCGCGCGGCCAGCGGGCATGGGGCGGCCCCAGCCCGCCGCTTGCGCAGCGGCCTGCAGCACCGCGCGGTGGCGGGGCCGGTGCTGCAGCCACTGCTCGCGCAGGGTCAGGGGGTCAAGGGCCAGTGCCTGAGCCACCTCATCGATGAAGCACTCGGTGAAGAAGGCGTTGTAGGAGTGGCCCACGCTGCGCCAATACCCGACGGGCAGCACCGATGGGCACAACACCTGTTCGACGGTTTGCTGGGGGATGGCGTAGGGCAGGTCGTGGGCGCCTTCGATCTGCGACTTGTCCGGCAGCACGGGCATCGCGTCGTTCCAAGGGCCTGGGAACAAGCGCTTGGTCGTGCCTTCTGAGAGCGAGGGCGCTACCACTTTGATGTGCAGGGCGCTGAGTGCAAGCCCTGGTGGCCCGGCATCCCCGCCAGCCAGCGCAGACGGCTTGGCCAAAGCGGCTCGCATGCGGGCCACAGCCGCTGGCCGGTACACATCGTGCTGCAGGTCCTGCTCTCGCGTCCACATCAGGTGCACCGGGGTACCGGGCATCTTCAGGGCCAGGTGCGTGACCTGTTCCACGATGTCGGTTTCCAGGCGCCGGCCGAAACCTCCGCCCAGATAGGGCACCTCCAGCTGCACCTGATCCATGTCCAACTGGGCGATTTGTGCGGCACGCCAGCGCGCCAGGATGGGCGACTGGGTGCCGGTGTACAGCTGCAGCCGTCCCGCTTCAAACCGGGCCGTGGCGTTCAGGGGTTCCATGGCCGCATGCGCCAGGTAGGGCACCTGGTAGTCGGCTTGAAGGGTTTGGTCGGCCTTGGCCAGCGCAGCGGCGGTGTCGCCCAGGTTCCGAAACCGTGTGCCCGGGGTGTCATCGAGCCCGTCGTGCATGGTTTGCAGCTGCGCAGCCGTGCTGTGACCGGCGTTGAGCCCGGGGTCCCATTCCAGCTCCAAGGCTTGCGCGCCTTTGAGGGCCTGCCAGGTGTGGTCGGCCACCACCGCCACGGCGGGCACGGGCCAGTCGGGAAACTCATGCACGGCGCGTATACCGGGCAGCTGCAGCGCTTTTCGTGCATCGGTCTTCACCAAGCGACCCTGCACATAGGGGCAGGTGCGCAGCACCGCCCGCTTCAGGCCGGGCCATACCGGGTCGCAGCCAAACGCGGCGCGGCCCGTCGTCTTGTCTGGGGTGTCCAGGCGTTTGGGAGAGGTGCCGATCAGGGTCCACTGAGCCGGCGGCTTGAGGCTCAGCGTGGATGGTGGCTCCAGGGGCTTGGCCACCCACAGGGCGGCCAGCTCGCCGTAGGACAAGCGGCGGTCACTTCCCAGGTGCTGCACCTGTCCTTGCCCCACCTGGCACTGCTGCGGCGGCACCTGCCAGTGGCGGGCGGCCGTGGCCCGAAGCACTTCGCGGGCCGAGGCGCCCGCCCAGCGCATGGGTTCCCAGGCAGCACGCACGCTGGTGGAGCCTCCCGTGACGTTGAGCGACAGCATCACCGACGTGCTCGACAAAGCCCAGCGCGCGGCCTGCACCCACCAGCCCTGGTCATCGGGTTGGAAGGGCAGTACCGCATGCAGCAAGGCGGTGTTCGCATACACACGGCCCGGGCCCGCCGCTTCCACGCTCACCTGCGACCAGGCAACCTCGAGTTCCTCGGCCACCAACATGGCCAGGGCGGTGTGCACCCCTTGGCCCATCTCGGCCCGTGGCAGGGCCACGGTGACGCGCCCGTCGGGTCCCAAGCGCACCCAAGCGTTGAGGGCTACGCCACCGGCCCCTTGTGAGGCACCCGCGGCCTGGGCCGCGTCTGCAGGCCGTGGTGCCTGGCCCTGTTCACGCGGGTCGACCGGGCTGCAGCCCACGATCAAGGCACCGCCCGTGCCCACGCCCAACATCAAGAAACGCCGGCGTGAGGGTTCGGTGGGCATCGGTTCGGTGGGCATCGAAGGTTCCTGTGGTGCCCCAAGCTTACCGGCAGCGCAGCCGCAAGGGGGATGCGGCCCGCGCTAAGCTTGATCCATGCAGGTGAATTTGGATGCCCTCCCAGGATCGCCACCGGCCTGGGACTGCGGCCGCGTGGGCTTCATCGGTGCGGGCCGGGTGGGTCAGGCCCTGGCGCAGGCCTTTGCGCGGGCTGGCGTGGCCGTGGCGGCGGTCAGCAGCCGCAGCCTCGCATCGGCGCAGGCTTTGGCGCAGCCCTTGGGCGCCATGGGCAGCCGGCCGCTGGTGCAGCCGCAGCCCGATGTGCTGGTGCAGGCCTGTGACACCGTCTTCATCACGGTGCAGGACGACCACATCGCTGCGGTGGCCCAGGCGCTGCCGTGGCGCCCAGGCCTGTGCGTGGTGCACTGCAGTGGCGCCACGGAACTCGACGCTTTGTTGCCGGCCGCCGCCGTGGGCAGCACCGTGGCGGGCTTTCATCCCCTGCACACCTTTGGTGATGTGGCCACCGCCCTGGCCACACTGCCTGGCAGCGCCGTGGCGGTGGAGTCGCCCGACCCCCCAACCGCTGCCGGTCTGGCAGCCTTGGCACGCCGCATCGGCATGCGCCCCTTTGAACTGCCGGCGGGCAGCCGTGCGCTGTACCACGCCAGCGCGCACTACGCCGGCTCGTTTGTGGTGACCTTGATGGCGCAAGCCGTGCAGCATTGGGCCCGCTTTGGCGTGCCGCCAGAGCAGGCCTTGGAGGCGCTGGTGCCTTTGTTGCAAAGCACCGTCAAGGCCATTGAAGCGCAGGGCGTGGGCACGGCCCTGGCCGGTGTGGTGGCCCGCGGCGACCAAGGGGTGCTGGCGCGCCACCTGCAGGCCTTGGCTGAGGTGGGCCCCGCGCAACGGCAGCTCTACGCGGACTTGAGCCTGTTCAGCTTGCAGCTGGCGCGTACCACGGGAAAGCTCAGCGACGCGCAGGCGCAGGCCCTGCAGGCGCTGCTGAGCGCACCGCCTTCAGCCGGCGGCCGCTGAGCTCAGCGCGCGGGCTTGCGGCAGCTGCGCCACCTGCCAACACATTTGCACGAGCGCCTGAACGCAATGCCGGCCCAAGACCGCATCGGCCTGCGCATGGAACTTGTCGGCCAAGGCCGCATCGCTCATGGGGCGTTGCAGCGAGCCAATGGCATGCTCCACAAACACCCGCAGCCGACGCCCGGCTGAGGTCGATCACACGAAAGCGCGACAGCGCAGCAGAGGCGGACAAGTGGGGCATGGTCGGGAGCTTCGTGGGGCCTGCGAAGGGGCGCAGCTTGCATCATTGCGGGCAGGGCTGCCCGCACTCGGGCATTGCCCGGTGATCAGGGTAGGCCGCCCCCCAACACCTTGTACAGGGTGGCTTGGTTGATCAGCGCCAGCGCGGCGCTTTGCACCAGGGCCGTTTGGGCGGCATACAGCGAGCGCTGCGCATCCAGCACCTCGCCGTAGGCCGTGGCGCCCCATTGCCAACGCGACTGGGCCAAGCCCACACGCTGGGTTTCGGCGCGCACTTGAAGCTGCAGGGCCTGCAACTGCTGGGCCAGCAGGGTCTGTGAGGCCAGCGCATCGCTCACTTCTTTGAACGCCACCTGCACCGTCTTGTCGTACTGGGCCAGGGCCGACTGCTGCACGGCTTGGGCTTGTTGCACCCCGGCGCGCAACCGGCCGGCGTCGAAGATGGGTGCAATCAACTGAGGCGCCACGCCCCACACCCAGGTGCCGCCGGCAAACAGGGCCGAGAGCTCCTTGCTGGCTTGGCCATACGAGGCCGTCAGCGCGATCCGCGGGAAGTACGCCCTGCGCGCAGCTTCCACGTTGGCCTGTGCGGCGCGCAACTGGGCTTCGGCCGCGCCGATGTCGGGCCTACGGGCCAGCACCTCAGAGGGCACACCGGCCTGCAGCACCCGCAGGCCCGGCAGGGGTGCGCTGTCGCCCCGTGCCGCTTGGCCCAGCCAAGCGATCAGCGTGGCCTGCAGGCTGGCCGCTGGGGGGCCAGCCGCGCCCTGGGCCCGAGCCGGCACCAAGGGCTCGGGCAGCGGGCGCCCGACCAGCAGCACCAGGGCACTTTCATCCAAAGCCTTCTGGCGCTGCACCTGGGCCCAGGCGGCACGCGCGGCTTGCACCAATGCATCGGCCTGTGCCAAGTCCACATGGGAAGCGGCGCCGGCCTTCACCCGGCCCAGCACGATCTGCCGGCTCTCTTCTCGGCTGCGCACGGTGTCCTGGGTGATGCGCAGCAGGGCTTCATCGGCCTGGACGTTCACATAGGCCGCCGCCACGGCGGCGACCAAGCTGGAGCGCGCCGCAGACTGCAGAAACTCGCTGGCGCGCAATTGGGCCTGGGCCGCGGCTGCTTGCTGGCGCACACGCCCGAAGAGGTCTAGCTCGTAGGCGGTGGTGGCCAGGCCGCCGGTGAAGGTGGTGCTGACGCCGCCCGAGTTGGTGGGCAATCGGTTGCCGCCCAGGCCGGCGTTGACGGTGGGCCACAGATCGGCTTCGCGTATGGCGGCCTGTGCACGGGCCTGCTCCACGTTCAGCGCGGCCACGCGAAGGTCGCGGTTGTGCTCCAGTGCCAGGCGGATCAAGGCCTGCAGCGCAGGATCGGTGAAGAACTGGTCCCATACCCCAAGCGCGGCTGGTGGGGATGAGGCCGCAGAGCCGGACTCGCCCACGGCCCCGGCTGTGCCGCCCGGATCCGCCGCCGGGCCCGCAAAGTGCGGTGCGATCAGCTGCGCATCGTTCAGGGCGGTGGGCGCCACGAGAGTCGTGGTGCAGGCCACCAAGCTGCAGGCGCCCAGGGCTGCAGCGGCCAAACGGGCCAGGGCCCACACCGAATGACAGGCCGATGCCGAGCCACCGGCCACCGCGCGGGCCTGCCGCCGCTGCCGCGCGCTCATGACCAATCCTCCGCCTTCGGTTTGTCGGGGTTCTCATGGGCGTAGAGCTGCCGCTGCCGCTCGCTGCCCTTGAACAGGCGGCGCACCACCACGAAGAACACCGGCACCATGAACACCGCCAACACCGTGGCCGACACCATGCCACCCATCACACCGGTGCCGATGGAGCGTTGGCCCGCAGAGCCCGCGCCACTGGCCAATACCAGGGGTAGCACGCCCAGAATGAAGGCCAGCGAGGTCATGATGATGGGCCGCAGGCGCAGGTGTGCGGCCTCTAACACCGAGGCCACCAGGTCCTTGCCCTGTGCGTGCAGGTCCTTGGCGAATTCGATGATCAGCACGGCGTTCTTGGCCGACAGGCCGATGATGGTGATCATGCCGACTTTGAAGAACACATCGTTCTCAAGGCCGCGCATCAGCGTGGCCGCCACCGTGCCCAACACACCCAGCGGCACCACCAGGATCACGGCCAGCGGAATCGACCAGCTTTCATACAGCGCGGCCAAACACAAGAACACCGCCAGCAGCGAGAAGAAGAACAGCAGGTAGGCCGTGGCCCCACTGAGCTTTTCTTCGCGCGCCAGGCCGGTCCACTCGTAGCCAATGCCCTTGGGCAGTTGCACGGCCAGGCGCTCCATCTCCGCAATGGCCTCCCCGGTGCTCACGCCCTTGGCCGGCTCGCCCGCCACGCGCATGGCCGGGTAGCCGTTGTAGCGCACGGCCTGCATGGCGCCGGTCACCCAGCGGGTGCTGGCAAAGGCGGCCAGGGGCACGCTTTCGCCCCGGTTGTTCAGCACGGGCAGTGCCAGCAGGTCTTCGGGTTCCATGCGCGCGGGCGCATCGGCCTGCACCACCACGCGCTGAACCCGCCCGGCGTTCAGAAAGTCGTTGATGTAGGCCGAACCCAAGGCGGTACCCAGGGCATTGTTGATGGCCGCAAAGCCCACCCCCAAGGCCGCGGCGCGGTCGCGGTCGATCTGCAGCTCCACCTGGGCGGCATCCTCCAGCCCATCCGGGCGCACCGCGTTGAGCAACGGGCTCTTCTGGGCTTCGCCCAACAACTGGTTTCGGGCCTGCAGCAGCACCTCGCGGCCCACGCCGCCACGGTCTTGCAAGCGGAAGGCGAAACCGTTGGCCCGGCCCAGTTCCCGGATCGGCGGCGGGCTCACCACGAAGATGAAGGCATCCCGGATGCCCGACAGCATTCCCTGTGCACGCTTGACCAGGGCCTGGGCCGATTGCTCGGGGTCGGGCCGTTCGTCCCAATCCTTGAGCGCCACGAAGTTGAGGGCCGAGTTTTGCCCGGAGCCCGAGAAGTTGAAGCCCAGCACACTGGTCATGGCCTTGACCTCGGGCTGCTTGAGCATCACACCTTCGACTTGCTTCATGACCGCCAGGGTCCGCTCCTGTGTGGCGCCTGGTGGCAGCAAGACGTTGATCAGGATGTTGCCCTGGTCTTCATTGGGCACGAAGGCCGTGGGCAGCCGGGTGTACATCACCACCGCAGCACCAATCACCGCCGCATAAATCACCATGTAGCGCCAGCAGTTGCGAAGCATGCGCGCCACCACTCCTTCGTAGCCTCTTGCCGCGCGGGCATAGCCCCGGTTGAACCAACCGAAGAAGCCGCCCTTGGCGTGGTGATGCCCCGCCTGCACGGGCTTGAGCAAGGTGGCGCACAGGGCCGGTGAGAAGCTCAGCGCCAGGAAGGCCGACAGCAAAATGGCCGTGACCATGACAGCCGCAAACTGGCGGTAGATGTTGCCGATGGCCCCGCTGAAGAAAGCCAGCGGGATGAACACCGACACCAGCACCACCGTCACACCCACAATGGCCCCGCTGATCTGAGACATCGCCTTCTGGGTGGCCGCTCGGGGGCTCAGCCCCTCTTCGCTTATGATGCGTTCGACGTTTTCGACCACCACGATGGCGTCATCCACCACGATGCCGATGACCAGCACCATGCCGAACATGGTCAGCACATTGATGGAAAAACCCATGGCCAGCAGCGCTGCGAAGGTGCCCAGGAGACACACCGGCACCACCAGGGTCGGGATGAGGGTGTAGCGGATGTTCTGCAGGAACAGGAACATCACCAGGAACACCAAGGCCACCGCTTCCACCAGTGTCTTGGCCACCTGCTCGATGGAAATGCGGATGAACAGGGATCCGTCAAAGGGAATCGTCGCCTTCACGCCCGCAGGAAAGAACCGCTCGATCTGTTTGAGCTTGGCGCGGATGGCATCGGCGGTCTCCAGTGCATTGGCTCCCGAAGCCAGTTGCACCGACATGCCGGCCGAGGGCTCGCCGTTGAGCCGCGTGCGCAGCGAATAGCTTTGCGCCCCCAATTCGATGCGGGCCACATCACGCAGGCGAACCGAGGAGCCGTCGGGGTTGGCGCGCAACACGATGTTGCCGAATTGCGCAACCGAGGTCAGTTGCCCTTGAACGGTGACCGTGGCGCTGACCAATTGCGTGGGCAGTGCCGGCTGTTCGCCCAATGAGCCTGAGGTGACCTGGATGTTCTGTTGTGCGATGGCCGAGTTGACGTCCAGCATGGACATTCGGTAGCCCTGCAGCTTCACCGGGTCCACCCAGATGCGCATGGCCCGCTCGGTGCCAAAGAGGTTGGCCTGGCCCACGCCCGGTACCCGCTGAAGCTCGGGCAACACCGTGCGCGCGGCATAGTCGCCCAAGGCAACGGGGTCGAAGGCCGGGTTTTCCGACGAGAGCACGACGAACAGCAGGAAGTTCGGGTTGGCCTTGTCCACCCGTATGCCTTGCTGTGTCACGGCAGCCGGCAGTCGCGGTGAGGCCCGGGCCAATCGGTTCTGCACATCCACCTGCGCCAAGTCGGGGTTGGTGCCCGGCTCGTAACTCAAGGTGATCGAGCCCGAGCCGTTGGCTTGCGCAACCGACTCCATGTACACGAGGCCGGGTGAGCCGTTCATCTCCTGCTCGATCAGGGCGATGACCGTGTTCTCCAAGGTGGTGGCCGAAGCACCCGGGTAGCTGACGTTCAGCGAAATGGAGGGCGGGGCCACCGGCGGGTACTGGGCCACGGGCAACTGCGTGACCGCCACGCCGCCGCCCACCAGGACGAACAGCGCGATGACCCAGGCGAAGACCGGGCGGTTGATGAAGAAGGGCGCCATGTGCCGCTCCTAGCCTTTGGAGGGCGGCTTGGCCGGTGAGGCTGTGCTGGCTGGCGTCCAGGGCACCGGATTCACGGGCCCTTTGCCGCGCAGCTTTTGAAAGCCATCCACCATGACCTGCTCGCCGGCCTTCAGGCCTTCCAGCACCACCCATTGCCCATCGCGCGCAGGCCCCACCTTCACGGGCCGCACATCGACCATGCCGTCTTCGCCCACCACGCGCACCGTGTCCCCTTGGGGGCCGCGGCTGACGGCCTGTTGGGGCAAGAGCATGGCGCCCGGGGCCTGGGCCTGTTCCACGCGAACGCGAACGAACAAGCCCGGCAGCAGGGTCTTCTTGGGGTTGGGCACGATGGCTCGCAGGGTGATCTGCCCCGTGGTGGGGTCCACGCTGAGGTCGGAGAACAAGAGCTTGCCCGGCAGGGGGTGCGTGCTGCCGTCCTCCAGGTGCAGCGTCACCGACGCCGCTTCGGGCCCAGCCTGCTTGAACTGCCCGCGCGCAATGGCCGCACGCAGGCGAAGCACGTCGGCCGCAGGCTGTGTGAAGTTCACATACAGCGGGTCGACCTGTTGAATCAGGGCCATCGGCGTGGCTTCACCTTGGCCCACCAGAGCGCCCTCGGTGACCTGAGCACGGCCGATGCGCCCAGCGATGGGCGCGCTGACGCTGGCATAGCCCAGGTTCAGCTGTGCCGTTTGCAGGGCCGCGCGCGCGGCGGCCACTTCGGCCAAGGCCTGCTGCCGGGCCGCCTGCGCATTGATCGATTCCTGCTCGCTGATGGCCTTGGCCTCGAGCAGCGGCCGAGCGCGGTCCGCATTGGCCTGGGCCTGCATCAAGGCCGCCTCGGCCCTTGCCACCTGGGCCTGCGCGCTGGCCACAGCGGCTTGGTACGGCGCCGGGTCGATGGTGAACAGCGGCTGGCCGGCGGTCACGTCGCTGCCCTCGTCGAACAGCCGCTTGGTGAGGATGCCCGCTGCACGCGCGCGCACCTGCGCCACCCGAGACGCCTCGGTGCGTCCGGGCAGTTCGGTGAGCAGCCCCACGTCAGCGGGCGCGACCTTGAGCACCCCCACGGCCGGCGGCGGTGGAGCAGCGGCTGGGCCTGAGGCGGCAGCCGGTGCAGGGGTCGCTGCCTTGTTGTCCGTTCCGCCGCCGCAAGCTGCAAGGCTCAGCAGCGCACCCATCAGGCCGATTGCGGCCCCCAGTCGGTTCATGCGCTCAGTCATTGGGCAACTGTAACGACACTCCTGCGTGCCCGAGCGATTTAGGGTAAACTCTGAGTTCTTCATCCCCTCTGACCTTTCAGCCCCGTCGTGCATTCGATGTTTGGCTGACACTCCCTGGTGCAGGTCGGCGGCGATGCCGTCGCTTCGGACCCACCGGTACCGTCCCGGGCTCACGTTCCATGGTTGGTTTGGAACGCCCGCCGGACCCCAATTCCATCTTCGCGACTTCACCTGCGGACAGACCCTGCTTGAAGGGCTGATCTGCTGAACCCGTGCATGGCGCAGGCAGGCCAGGCGCGTGGTGTTTTGCTTGTTTGATTGGAAATTCATGTCTTTCGAAAATCTGGGCTTGGCCCCCGCTTTGTCCCGTGCCCTGGCCGATGCCGGCTATGAGCAGGCGACCGAGGTGCAGCAGCAGGCCATCCCCATGGGCCTGAGCCGCTTGGACCTCAAGGTCAGCAGCCAAACGGGCAGCGGCAAGACCGCCGCCTTCGCCCTGCCCGCGCTGCAGCGCATCCTCGATGCACGCGGTGACTCGAGCAAGCGCCGCGAAAAGGGCGTGGTGCACGGCCCACGCGTGCTGGTGCTGGCCCCTACGCGAGAGCTGGCTATGCAGGTGGCCAAGGCCTTCACCACCTACGGCAAGCATGTACAGGGCTTGCGCGTGGCCACGGTGGTGGGCGGCGTGCCCTATGGGGCCCAACTCAAGGCGCTGCGAGGCCCTCTGGATGTGGTGATCGCCACGCCGGGGCGCCTGATCGACCACCTGGGCACCGGCAAGTGCGTGTTGGACAACCTGGAACTGTTGGTGCTGGACGAAGCCGATCGCATGCTCGACATGGGCTTCATCGACGACATCCGCCACATTGCCGAGCAGACCCCGGCGCAGCGCCAAACGGTGATGTTCAGCGCGACCTTCGCCGGTCACGTGGGCCGCTTGGCCGATGAACTGTTGAAGCCCGAGGCACAAACCGTTCAAGTGGCCCGCCACACCGACACCCACGCCAGCATCGAGCAGCGCCTGCACTGGGCCGACAACCGCCAGCACAAAGACGCGCTCTTGGACCATCTCTTGGCCGACCGCGAGGTGGACCAGGCCTTGGTGTTCACCAGCACCCAGCAAGACGCTGACTGGCTGGCCGATCGCCTGGCGGAGTTTGGCCACCGCGTGGCTTCTTTGCACGGCGGCATGCCGCAAGGCCGGCGCAACCGCGTGCTGCAAGGCTTGCGCACGCGCCAGTTGCGCGTGTTGGTGGCCACCGATGTGGCCGCGCGTGGCATTGACGTGCCCACCATCAGCCACGTGATCAATTACGGCATGCCGATGAAGGCCGAAGACTATGTGCACCGTATCGGCCGCACCGGCCGAGCGGGCCGCAGCGGTTTGGCCGTGACGCTGGCCGAGCGGCGTGACGTGTCCATGGTCAAGCGCATTCAGCAGTTCACCACGCAGTCGATTCCGGTGGCGCAGGTCACGGGCCTGGAGCCCCAGCAGCCCGAGCCGCGCATCTTCATGGGTGCGCCGCGAGGCGCGGGTGGTGAGTATCGGGGGCATCCGGGCTCGCGCTTTGGTGGCCATGGCCACCCGGGCGCGCGCCACGGTGGCCGCCCCGGTGGGCACCCGGGTGGTCATTCCGGTGGCCGAGCGCCTTGGGGTGCACAGGGCCGGGCTGAAGGCCAGGGTGAAGGCCGCCGCGGTGGTCCAGAAGCTCGGCGGGGTGCCGCACCAGCCGGTGCAGGCCGTGGCCGATTCGCTGAGCAAAAGCCGCGCGGCGCTTTCCAGGCGCGTGATCCGCGCTGGCAGCGTTGAGCATCATGACCGTCTCGCACGCCTGCATCCTGTTGGCCTGTTTGCTGCCCATCGCGTGCGCGGGCATCGCCAAATCACGTGGGTTTGGCAAGCCGCGCCGCGAGGGCGGCTATGACAACCACAACCCTCGGGCTTGGTTGGAAGGGCTGCAGGGTTTTCAGGCGCGGGCCAATGCGGCCCAGTACAACAGCTTCGAAGCCCTGCCGGTGTTCATCGCCGGTGTGTTGATTGCCGAGCACGGCGGGGCTGCACAAGCCACGGTGGATGCACTGGCCCTGGCCTTCATCCTGTGCCGCTTGGGCTACATCTGGGCCTATGTGACCGACCGGGCGAACCTGCGGTCGCTGCTGTGGCTGGTGGGCCTGGCCTGCTGCGTGGTTCTGTTTTTCCTGGGCGCCTGAACCCGGCGCGGATCGGCTCGGCTGAATGGGGTCAGAATCCGGCCAAACCGGAGGGCTCCCATGTTGACTGTCCTGATCTCGCGCACGGCCTGCCTGCTGCGAGGGGCCGCACGCCCTTGTTCCTTGGGGGCGTGGTCCATGGCGGCCTTGGCCTTGGCTACAACGGCGTTCGCCGGCGCTGCAGCCCAAGCCCAAGCCCAAGCTCCAGCGCCAACGCCAGCTTCGGCGCACACCCCGGCTGCGGCCAAGCTGCCCGCTGCCACACCCTCCAAGCCCCGCACCGCCTCGGACCCAGCCACTGCGCAAGCCTTGCGCCGGCTCTTTGATGACGAGTGGGAACGCCGCATGCGGCAGAACCCCGAGGAAGCTGCGTACTTTGGTGACCGGCGCGGTGCCGAGGGCTGGACCGACTTGAGCCTGCCGGCCATTGCCGCACGCCAAGCGGCTGACCGCTTGGCCTTGCAACGCGTGCAGGCCATTGCGCGGCACAAGCTCTCGCCGGCCGACCAACTCCACTACGACACCTTCGCTTGGTTGCAGCAGGAGGCGGTCCGCCGTCAGGACTTCAAAGAACATTTGCAGCCGGTGGGCCACCAGAGCGGCCCGCAAACCGCTGACCGCATCGGCGACTTGCTGCGCTTTTCCAGCGCCGCGGATTACCGCCGCTACATCAACCGTTTGGCTGCCTTGCCAACGTACCTTGAGCAGCACATCACCTTGATGCGCGAAGGCGTGAAGGCGGGCCTGACACCGCCGCAGGTGCTGATGCAGCGCGTGCCGGCGCAGATTGCCGCGCAGGTGGTGGACGACCCGGCGTCCAGCCCCTTCTACCGGCCCTTCAAGCGCATGGCCCCATCGCTGGCAGCGGCCGAAGCCCAAGCACTGGCCCAAGAGGCGCAGTCGGTGATCCGCGATCGGGTGGTCCCTGCGTACCGTGCCTTCGGCCGCTACTTCAGCGAGGAGTACCTGCCTCAGTGCCGCACGAGCATTGCCGCCACGGCCCGGCCTGATGGTCAGGCCTATTACAGCTTTTTGGCCCATGCCTACACCACGACCTCGCTGAGCGCCCAAGCCATTCACCAAACCGGTCTGACCGAGGTGGCGCGCATTCGCGCCGAGATGGAAGGTGTCAAGGCCGAGACGGGTTTCACGGGGTCTTTAGAGGCCTTCTTCACGTTCCTGCGCACCGATCCGCGCTTCTACAAGAAGACGCCCGGTGAGCTGCTGGCTGCCTACGAGGCCGTTTCTAAGCGAGTCGATCCGCAGATGGTGAAGGTGTTCCGCAAGCTGCCGCGCCTGCCCTACGGCGTGCGCCCGATTCCGGATCATCAGGCACCCGACACCACCACCGCGTACTACCAGCCAGGCGCCAATGACGGCAGCCGAGCCGGCTACTACTATGTGAACCTCTACCGACCCGAGATGCGCCCCACCTGGGAGATGGTGCCGCTCACCTTGCACGAAGCCGTGCCCGGCCACCACCATCAGTTCGCGCTTGGCTTGGAGTTGGCCGATGCGCCCACCTTCCGCAGAACCGCGTACTTCGTGGCCTATGGTGAAGGCTGGGGCCTGTATGCCGAACAGCTGGGCTACGACATGGGCCTGTACGACGACCCGTACGACCGCTTCGGTCAACTCGTGTACGAGATGTGGCGCGCGGTGCGCTTGGTGGTGGACACCGGCCTGCATGCCAAGGGCTGGACCCGTCAACAGGCCATCGACTACTTTCGGGCCAACGCCGCCAAGACCGAGCAAGACATCGTCAACGAGGTGGACCGCTACATCGGCACCCCCGGCCAAGCCCTGGCCTACAAGATCGGGCAGTTGCGCATCAGCGCGCTTCGTCGGCAGGCTGAGCTCACCCTGGGTGATCGGTTCGACCTGAGGGACTTCAACGACGCCGTGCTTTCCACCGGCTCGGTACCGCTGTCGGTGTTGGAGTCGCATATGGCGGCGTGGCTGGCACGGCAGCAGCGGCTCGGGGGGCGGTAGGTCGCTGTCCGGCTTGCGCGGGCCCGCTGCACAGCGCTGTTGACGCCGGGGCCCATACGGCGGCTGGATTTATTTCTGAATTTGAAATAAATTCGCGTTCTGCCCTTTGAATCCTTCACCTAAAGCGAGCCATGAACGCTGTCGATCCTGCTGCCGGCGCCCGTGACGCCGAGCAGCCTGTCAAGGGCCTGCTGGCCAGCCTGGACCTGCTGCGCATCACCCGCACGGGTCCGGTGCTGCACCTGCAGCTCAACCGCCCGGCCAAGCGCAACGCGCTGTCCGACCCCTTCATTCAGCAACTGCACACCGTCTTCGTGAACATGCCCGAGGGCGTGCGCGCGGTCATGATCAGCGGGCAGGGCAGTCACTTTTGCGCCGGTCTAGACCTTTCCGAACTGGTGGCACGCGACATCGACAGTGCCGTTCAGCACTCGCGCATGTGGCACGCCGCCTTCGATGCCGTTCAGTTCGGCCCGGTACCCGTGGTGGCGGTGCTGCACGGTGCCGTGGTGGGTGGTGGGCTGGAGTTGGCCAGCGCCTGCCACATCCGCGTGGCCGAAGAGTCGGCCTACTTCGGCCTGCCCGAGGGGCAGCGCGGCATCTTCGTGGGCGGCGGCGGCTCGGCCCGCATTCCTCGCCTCATCGGCGTGGCCCGGATGAGCGACCTCATGCTCACCGGGCGCGTGTACGACGCACAGGAGGGCTTGCAGGCGGGCCTCGTGCAGTACGTGGTGGGCGCCGGCGAGGGCCTGGCCAAGGGCATGGCCTTGGCCCAGCGCATCGCCACCAATGCGCAGATGAGCAACTATGCGGTCATGCAGGCCTTGCCGCGCATCGCCGATCAGGCGCAGGGCCTGGGCCTGTTCACAGAATCGCTGATGGCGGCCATCGCCGAGAGCACCCCACAGGCGCAAGAGCGGCTGAGAGACTTTCTGGAAGGCCGCGCGGCCAAGGTGCTGAAGTCATGAGCAACCACACCGTCGAGCCCCGCACGCACATCCACCGGGTGCGCGTTGAATTCGGCGATTGCGACCCCGCCGGCATCGTCTTCTTCCCCAACTTCAACCGTTGGATGGACCAGAGCTCCCTGCACTTCTTTGTGGCCTGTGGCATTCCACCCTGGCGCGAATTGGTCAAGACACGCGGCATCATCGGCACGCCCCTGCTGGAAATCCACACCCGCTTCGTGAAGTCGGCCACCTACGGCGAAGACCTGGAGGTGCACACCTGCGTGCTGGAGTGGAACCGCAAGACCTTCCGCCAGCGCCACACCATCCGACGCGGCGACGAGCTGATCTGCGAAGGCACCGAGCTGCGGGTTTTTTGTGTGCGCGACCCGGAGAACCCCGATCGGCTTCGCAGCATCGAAGTGCCTGAGGACATCCGGGCCGCCTGCAGCTGACGCGGGTTTGTCCGGACATTCCAAGCCCTGACGGGCGGGCCCGTCTCAATAAAATAGACCGACCGGTCGGTAAATAAATTCCAGCCCTCGGAAGCAGCCCTACATGCAGGAGACCCACGCACCATGGACATGACGATCGCCAGCATCTTGGCGCTCGACGGGGTGACCAACGGTTCGGTGTACGCGCTGTTGGCGCTGGCCACCGTGCTGGTGTTTGCCGTCACCCGCGTCATCTTCGTTCCCCAGGGCGAGTTCGTCGCCTTTGGCGCCCTGACGCTGGCCATGTTCCAAATGGGGCAGGTGCCGGGGACGGTCTGGTTCCTGTTGGCGCTGGCCGCCTTGACCGCTGCCGGCGTGCTGGCCAAGGGCCTGCGCCAGGGGCTGTCGGCGCCGCGCCTGCTGAAGCAGACCCTGGAGGTGACCGCCTACCCGGTGCTCATCAGCCTTCTGGCCATCTGGGCCGCGCCGCAAAAGCTGCCCCTGTTGGTGCAGGCCGCCCTCACCTTGGCCGTGGTCACCCCCTTTGGCAGCCTGATCTACCGCTTGGCCTATGAGGCCTTGGCCGACGCCACCGTTCTGGTGCTGCTCATCGTCTCCGTGGGTGTGCATTTCGCGTTGGTGGGGCTGGGCTTGTTCTTTTTTGGTGCCGAAGGCTTTCGCAATCCGCCCTTCTGGGACGAACGCTTCAGCCTGGGCGCACTGACGCTTTCGGGGCAAACGATCATCATCTTCGTGATTTCGCTGGTGTTGATCGTGGCCCTGTGGTTCCTCTTCGAGCACACCTTGCTGGGCAAATCGCTGCGGGCCACGGCGGTCAACCGCACGGGTGCACGCCTGATGGGCATCTCCAGCACCGGCGCGGGGCGTACCGCCTTCACCATGGCTGCGTTCATCGGCGCGCTGTCGGGCCTGCTCATCAGCCCCACCACCACCGTGTTCTACGACACGGGCTTTCTGATTGGCCTGAAGGGGTTTGTGGCGGCGGTGTTTGCCGGCTTGTCGAGTTACCCCTTGGCGCTGGTGGGGGCCTTGTTCGTTGGCTTGATCGAGAGCTTTGGCTCTTTCTGGGCCAGTGCCTTCAAGGAAGTGATCGTCTTCGCCGCCATCCTGCCGGTGCTACTGTGGCGCTCCATCACCGATCCGCACGGGGAGGAGCACTGACATGAACCACCTTCGCCGCTGGGCGTTTCCCGTCTTTGCCCTGGTGATGCTGGGCTTGCCCCTGCTGCCGGTGCCCGACTTCTGGATCACCCAAAGCAATATGGTGGGCCTGTATGCCATCGTGGCCCTGGGCCTGGTGCTGCTCACGGGGGTGGCGGGCCTCACCAGCTTCGGCCAAGCCGCCTTCGTCGGGGTGGGGGCCTATGCCGCGGGCTACATGGTGGTGTCGCTGCAGGCCTCGGCCTGGTTGGCGCTGGCCGTGGGCATCGCGCTGGCGGTGGTGGCCGCCTTGCTCCTGGGCCTGTTGACGCTGCGCATGTCGGGGCACTACCTGCCCCTGGCCACCATCTGCTGGGGCCTGGCGCTGAACTACACCATGGCCAATATGGGCTTCCTGGGCAAGTACGACGGCATCAACGGCATACCCAGCCTGGACCTCTTCGGGCTGGAACTGGGCTCGGGCCGGGGCCTGCATGGGCTGATCTGGGCGGTGGCCCTGGTGTGCGCCGTGGGGGTCACCAACCTGCTGGACTCCCGGGTGGGCCGCGCCATCCGGTCGCTCAAGACCGGCTCCACCATGGCCGAGGCCATGGGCATCTCCACCTTCCGCTACAAGCTCATCGCCTTCATCTTGGCGGCGGTGTTGGCCGCCATCTCGGGCTGGCTGTTTGCGCACTTCCAGCGCACGGTGAACCCCACACCCTTCGGCCTGAACAAGGGCATCGAGTACCTGTTCATGGCGGTGCTGGGCGGCGTGGGCCATGTGTGGGGCGCCTTCCTGGGTGCCGGCGTGGTGAAGATCATCGAAGACGAGTTGCAGGTGCTGCTGCCGGCCCTGCTGGGCTCCAGCGGAAACTTCGAAATCATCGTGTTCGGCGTCGTGCTGATCTTGGTGCTGAAGTACGCGCCCGATGGTCTGTGGACCTTCATCCAGAAGCGCCTGCCGGCGGTGGCGCGAACGGTGGACTGGACCGCCGATGACCAGATGCCCCACGGCCCCAAACCGCCGAAGGGACAGCGCCTGTTGGAGGTGGACCAGGTTCGCAAGGAATTCGGCGGGCTGGTGGCGGTCAACGACGTGAGTTTCCACGTCGATACCGGTGAGATCGTGGGCCTGATCGGCCCCAACGGCGCCGGCAAGAGCACCACCTTCAACTTGGTCACTGGGGTGCTGCCCTTGACCGCCGGTGCGGTGCGCTGGCGCGGCGAGTCGATTGCCGGCATGCCGTCTCGCGAGGTGGCGCGGCGCGGCATCTCGCGCACCTTTCAGCACGTGAAGATGATCCCCGAGATGACGGTGTTGGAAAACGTCGCCCTGGGGGCCTACATCCGCGGCAGTGCCAACACGGCCCAGGCCATCTTGGCACTGGACAAGGCCGAAGAGCGCCGCATCTTCGCTGAGGCGCACCGCCAACTGCAGCGCATCGGCATGGACGACCGGATGGACGAGTTGGCGGGTAATTTGGCCCTTGGCCCGCAACGCCTGATGGAGATTGCGCGCGCCTTGTGCACCGACCCTTCGCTGTTGCTGCTCGACGAGCCGGCCGCCGGCCTGCGCCACAAGGAAAAGCAGGCCCTGTCGCAGGTGCTGCGGCAGTTGCGCGATGAAGGCGTGACCTTGCTGCTGGTCGAGCATGACATGGACTTCGTCATGGGCTTGACCGATCGCATCGTGGTGATGGAGTTCGGCACCAAGTTGATGGAAGGCACGCCCGCGCAAGTGCAGGCCAGCCCCGCGGTGCGGGCGGCTTACCTGGGCACCGAGCATTGAGGAAGCAAACATGACGACCCTGTTGTTGGAAGTCAGCGATCTGCACGCCGGCTATGGGCGTGCCGAGGTGCTCACGGGCCTGAACTTCACCGTGCGCCAAGGCCAGGTCATCACCATCATCGGGCCCAATGGGGCGGGCAAGAGCACCACGCTCAACGCCTTGATTGGCCTGCTGCCCTCGCGCGGGCGCGTCCTGTTCGATGGCCAAGACCTCAGCGGCACCAACCTGGAAGACCGGGTGATGATGGGCCTGGCCCTGGTGCCGGAAAAGCGCGAGCTGTTTTCCACCATGCCCGTCGAAGACAACCTGGTGCTGGGCGGCTGGCGCGCCATGAAGCAGCGCATCCCACATTGGAAGCGTGAACTTGAGCGGGTGTATGAGCTGTTCCCCCGCCTCCAGGAGCGCCGCGCGCAGTTGGCCGGCACGCTCAGCGGTGGCGAGCGTCAGATGCTGGCGGTGGGTCGCGCCCTCATGAGCTCGCCTCGCTTGTTGATGCTCGACGAGCCCAGCCTGGGCCTGGCGCCGCTGGTGGTCAAGGAGATCTTTCGCATCATCGAGCGTCTGCAAAGTGAGGGCACCTCCATCTTGCTGGTGGAGCAAAACGCACGGGCGGCGCTGGAGGTGGCCAACCATGGCTACGTACTGGAAACCGGATCCATCGCGGTGGAAGGGCCCGCGGCCGAGCTGGCCCACAACCCGCGTGTGATCGAAAGCTACCTGGGCGCAGCCCAACGCGAAGCAGCTTGAGATGACGGGCAAGGGCGTGCTGGACACGACGCTGGGTTTTCACATCGCCCGGGCCTCGGTGGTCGCCTACGATGCCTTCGAACAGCACATCGGAACCCCGCACGGACTGCGTAAGGTCGACTTTTCCCTGCTGATGCTGGTGGCCGAGCACGGCCATCTGGCGCCCAAGGGTTTGGCCAAGATGCTGTCGCTGACCGCACCCAAGCTGAGCATGGTGCTGGACCGCATGCAAGCGCGTGGCCTGATCGACCGCACACCCGACCCGCTGGACCGGCGTTCGGTCCAGGTGACGCTAACCGAAGAGGGTGTGCGCATGGCCCGAGGACTCGAGCCCGTGGCCCGGCGCATGGAGCAGGACCTGAAGAAACGCTTGAGCGCGGCCGACCATGCCCGCTTGATACAACTGTTGAGCAAGCTGGCCTCGCCACCCGGCTGAGGCCTGGCCCAGCACCCTGTTGGGGTGGAGGGCTTGTGGGCACGCTAGCATCGCAGCTTGGAGGACAGTCCCATGGAATCCCTGGACCTGCAGGTGCTTGAGCAGGCGCGCCTTTGGAAGCGCCAGGGCCACCCGGTGTGGCTCGTGACGGTGATTGAGACCTGGGGCTCGGCCCCGCGGCCGCCGGGCGCTCTGCTGGCCATGCGCGGAGACGGCCAGGTCGTTGGATCGGTCTCTGGCGGCTGTGTGGAAGACGACCTGATCGAGCGGGTTCGATCGGGTGAGCGCGTGACCAAGCCTTGCCTGATCCATTACGGCGTGAGCAAGGAAGAGGCTGCCCGGTTTGGGCTGCCCTGTGGCGGCAATTTGCGACTGGTGCAGGAACCTTTGCTCGACACCGGCTGGGTCGATGAAGTCCTGCAACGCACGGCACGCCACGAAATCGTGGCCCGCTGCGTGTCATTGGAAACCGGATCGGTGAGCCTACAGCCGGGCGCCCGCGGTGAGGTTTTTTCCTTCGACGGCCACACCATGCGCGCGCTGTTCGGCCCCCGCTGGCGCTTGTTGGTCATTGGCGCCGGTCAGCTTTCGCGTGCGGTGGCGCAGATGGCCTTGATGCTGGACTTCGAAGTCATTTGCTGCGATCCGCGGGAGGAGTACCACCTGAGCTGGGACGTACCGGGCGCCGTCTTCAGCAAGCAGATGCCCGACGACCTGGTGCAGGCGCTGCAACTGGATCCGCACAGCGCGGTGGTGGCGGTGACGCACGACCCCAAGCTGGATGATCTGGTCTTGCTGGAAGCCTTGAAGTCTCCCGCCTTCTATGTGGGGGCCTTGGGCTCGCGTGGCAACACGGCCAAGCGAAAAGAGCGCCTGAAGCTGTTCGACTTGAGCGAGGCCGAAATTGGCCGCTTGCATGGGCCCATCGGCTTGGACCTGGGCGCCAAGACGCCGGCGGAGATTGCGGTGTCGATCATGGCCGAGGTGATCGCAGTGCGCAGCGGAACTGCGCTGCTGCAAAAGAAGCTGGGCTCATCGGTGCCGGTGGGGTTGTGCGGTTGAGCTGTTGAGCTGTTGAGCGGCGCGATGCCGGGCCGCGCCGGGGCCACCCTGTGCGGAACGCCCTCCACCTCGGCGAGCCCGCCCAACGGCGGTCTCCCGTCGGTTCCCGGGCTCGCCGAGGCGGAGGGCGCCCCGGCGCAGAGGCCCCGTGTCCGCGATGTGCCGCTCAACGGCCCAGATCAGCGCCCCAACAAGCCCCAACACGGCAAAATCAAAGCATGAGCGCCGCTCCACCGCCCCCAGCGCCCGTCTGGCCCACGCCCGGCACCCACCGCATCCCGTTTGGCGTGTACAACAGCGCCGAACTGCACCGCATGGAGCTCGAGCGCCTGTTCTACAAGGGCCACTGGCATTACATCGGCCTGGAAGCCGAGGTACCGCACCCCGGAGACTTCAAGCGCACCGTGGTGGGCGAGCGCAGTGTGGTGCTGGCCCGCGCGCAAGACGGGCAGCTGCATGTGGTGGAGAACGTGTGCAAGCACCGTGGCATGCAGTTCTGCCGTGAACGCCACGGCAACCGCAAGGAGTTCGTCTGCCCGTATCACCAGTGGAGCTATGCCCTCAACGGCGATCTGCAGGGCGTGCCCTTTCGCAGGGGGGTGCGGCAAGACGGCAAGCTCAATGGCGGCATGCCGGCTGATTTCGATCCGAAGCAGCACGGGCTGACGCGGCTGCGGGTGGCCACGCGCGGCGGTGTGGTGTTTGCCACCTTTGACCATGACATGGAGTCGCTCGAAGACTTCATGGGCCCGGCCATCCTGCGCTGGTTTGACCGGCTCTTCAACGGCCGACGGCTCACCATCCTGGGCTACAACCGCCAGCGCATTCCGGGCAACTGGAAGCTGATGCAGGAAAACATCAAGGACCCTTATCACCCCGGGCTGCTGCACACCTGGTTCGTCACCTTCGGGCTTTGGCGCGCCGACAACAAGGCCGAGCTGCAGATGGACCGCCACCACCGCCACGCCGCCATGATCTCCACCCGAGGCGCCACCGGGGCTGCGGCGCAGGTGACCCAGGTCTCGTCCTTCAAGGAAACCATGAAGCTGCACGACGACCGTTTTCTGGACATCGTGCCCGAAGCCTGGTGGGGTGGGCCCACCGCGGTGATGACCACCCTGTTTCCCAGCGTGATCCTGCAACAGCAGGTCAACAGCGTCTCCACGCGCCACATCCAGCCCGATGGCCATGGCCACTTCGACTTCGTGTGGACCCATTTCGGCTTTGAAGACGATGACCCGGCCATGACGCAGCGTCGCTTGCGTCAGGCCAATCTGTTTGGTCCCGCCGGCTTTGTCTCGGCTGACGATGGAGAAGTGATCGAGATGTGCCAGCAGGCCTTTGCGCGTGCGCAAGCCGGGCAGGGCCAAGCCTTGGCCGAACTGGGCGGGCACGGTGTGGGTGACACCGACCACATGGTCACCGAAACCCTGATCCGTGGCATGTACCGCTATTGGCGCGAGGTGATGCAGGCATGAGTGCACACGCGACCCTTAGCCCCGCCGACCATGTCGCGCTGACCCAGCTGCACGCCCAAGCGGCCCACCTGGCCGATGCGGGGCGGTGGGTGGAGTGGGCCGAGCTGTTCACCGAGGACTGCCTGTACCTGCTGCAACCGCGCGAGAACTTCGACCGGGGCTTTCCCCTGGCCACCATGCGCTTTGAGAGCAGGGGCATGCTGCTGGACCGCGCCTACGCGGTCACCGAGACCATCTTCCACGACCCCTACGACCAGCGCCATGTGCTGGGGATGCCCTTGGTGACGGCCGTGCAAGACGGGCGTCTTCACTGTGAAGCGAACTATGCCGTTTTCCGCACCAAGCTCGACCAGGAAACCACCGTTTTCAATGTCGGACGCTACCTGGATGAGCTGGTGTGGACGCCGCAAGGCTTGAAGTTCGCGGTTCGACGCGTCATCTACGACAGTGAGATGATTCCGAATTCCATCATCTATCCCATTTGAGGCCCAAGCGATGGCCGCAAGCGCAAACCCATGAGCACCCCCTACTGGATCTACGCAGCCCAATGGGCCGATGTGCAAGCGCAAGAGGTGATGCCGGTGTCCACCGATGGCCATGACCTGGCGCTGTACAGCGTGGACGGCCAGGTGCACTGCACCGCCAACCAGTGCACCCATGGCAACGCCTATCTGAGCGAAGGCTTTCTGATCGACGGCGAGATCGAATGCCCGCTGCACCAGGGCCGCTTCGACGTGAAGACCGGCGCACCCACCTCTGACCCGGCTTGTGACCCGGTTCGGGTGTACCCGGTGAAGATTGAAGACGGCCGGGTGTACGTCGAACTGAGCTGATGGGTGCCCCACGCCGCACGCCCCACGCCCCACCCCACACCCCACACCAAGGATCAAGATGAAGCTGCCTCCCGGCGCCCTGGCGGGTATCCGCGTGCTGGACCTCTCGCGTGTGTTGGCGGGGCCCTCGAGCACCCAGATCCTGGCCGACCATGGCGCCGACGTGCTCAAGGTGGAGCCGCCCTCGGGCGATGAAACCCGCACCTGGGGCCCACCGTTTGACGCGCAGGGCACAGCCTCTTACTACCATGGCCTGAACCGCAACAAACGCGGCATCACCCTGGACCTGAACACCGAGGCAGCCCGCGCGAAGGTGTTGGAACTGCTGGCCGACAGCGACGTGCTGGTGGAAAATTTCAAGACCGGCACCATGGACAAATGGGGCCTGGGCTGGCCGGTGCTGCGGGAGCGCTTTCCGCGCCTGGTGTACTGCCGGGTCACCGGCTTCGGTGCGGACGGGCCCTATGGTGGACTGCCCGGTTACGACGCGGCCATCCAAGCCCTGATCGGGCTGATGAGCGTCAACGGTGAACCCGATGAGCGGGGCGGGCAGCCCCTGCGGGCCGGCGTGCCGGTGGTGGATTTGGCCACCGGGCTGAACGCCGCCTTGGGCGTGACCCTGGCGCTGTTCGAGCGCGAACGCAGCGGCCGTGGGCAGTTTCTGGAAGTGGCGCTCTACGACGTGGGCCTGACCCTGTTGCACCCCCACACCGCCAACCACCTGATGGACGGCCGCATCCCCAAGCGCACCGGCAACGACCACCCCAATATCAGCCCCTACGATGTCTTTCCCACCGGCACGCAACCCCTGTTCCTGGCCGTGGGCAACGACCGCCAGTTCGGCCAGCTGTGCCAGGGCATCGGGGCCCCCGAGCTGGCCAGCGACGCCCGCTTCACCAGCAACGCCCTGCGCTCCAAGCACCGGGCCGAGCTGCGGCCCCTGTTGGAGGCGGCCCTGGCGCGCCACGAAGGCAAAGCCCTGGCCGTGCAACTGCTGGAGGCTGGCGTACCGTGCGCGCCGATCCAAGACATCGCCGCCGCGCTCCAAGACGCCCACACCGCCCACCGGGGCATGGTGGTGCAGGTGGGCGATCACTACCGGGGCATCGGCTCGCCCATCAAGCTCGAGCGCACGCCGCCCAGCTACCGGCTGCCGCCGCCGCCCCGCTCGGGGTCTTGAAACCCCGCGTGCTGCCCCCATCTGCTGGCAAGTTCGGGTTCGCGCGCGCCTGCTGCGTGCCGGGCTCCGGCATTCCCCTCACTTGATCCTTACCCCAGGCATATGGAAAAGAAGACCCTGTCGTTTCAGGCCGAAGTGCAGCAAATCCTGCACCTGGTCACGCACTCGCTGTACTCCAACAAGGAAATCTTCCTGCGCGAGCTGATTTCCAACGCCTCCGACGCCTGCGACAAGCTGCGCTTTGAGGCCCTGGACAACGCCGCCTTGTTCGAAGACCAGCCCAATTTGGAGGTGCGCATCCTGGTCGATGCGGCCAACAAGACCCTCACCATCCGCGACAACGGCATTGGCATGAGCGCCGAAGAGGCCGTGGCCAACCTGGGCACCATCGCCAAGAGCGGCACGCGCGAGTTCATGTCGCGCCTGGAAGGCGACCAGAAGAAGGACGCCCAGCTCATCGGCCAGTTTGGCGTGGGCTTCTACTCGGGCTTCATCGTGGCCGACCGCATCACGGTGGAAACCCGCCGGGCTGGCGCCGCCGCCGATCAGGGCGTGCGCTGGAGCAGCGGGGGCGCCGGCGAGTTCGAGGTGGAGACCATCACCAAGGCGGGCCGCGGCACCGACATCATCCTGCACCTGCGCGAAGGCGAGGACGAGGACTATCTGAAGTCCTGGAAGTTGAAGCAAGTGATCGGCAAGTACTCCGACCACATCTCCTTGCCCATCCTCATGCAAAAAGAGGAGTGGGACAAAGACAAGAGCGAATACGTCAGCAAGGATGAGTGGGAGACGGTCAACAAGGCTGCCGCGCTGTGGGCCCGCAGCAAGAGCGACGTGACCGACGCCGAGTACCAGGCCTTCTACCAACAGATCAGCTACGACCAAAGTGCGCCGCTGGCCTACACCCACAACCGCGTGGAAGGCCGCAGCGAATACACGCAGCTGCTCTACATCCCCGCCAAGGCCCCGTTTGACCTGTGGAACCGCGACAAGCGCGGCGGCGTGAAGCTCTACGTCAAGCGCGTCTTCATCATGGACGACGCCGAGGCCCTGATGCCGGTGTACCTGCGCTTCGTTAAGGGTGTGATCGACAGCAACGACCTGCCGCTGAACGTCAGCCGTGAGCTGCTGCAGGAAAGCCGCGATGTGAAGGCCATCCGTGAGGGGTCGACCAAGCGGGTCTTGTCCATGCTCGAGTCCCTGGCCGACGCCGACAACGCCAACGACAAGCGCAAGTACGCCGATTTCTGGAAAGAGTTCGGTGCGGTGCTCAAGGAAGGCATCGGCGAGGACATGGCCAACCGCGAGCGCTTGAGCAAGCTGCTGCGCTTTGCTTCCACGCACACCAACAGCGACGAACCCGAGGTGTCGTTTGCCGACTATGTGGGCCGTATGAAGGAGGGCCAAGAGGCCATCTACTACATCACCGCCGACACCCTGGCAGCGGCCAAGAACAGCCCGCAGCTGGAGATCTTCCGCAAGAAGGGCATCGAGGTGCTGCTCTTGTCGGACCGGGTGGACGAGTGGATGCTGTCGCACCTGTACGAGTTCGAGGGCAAGCCGCTGCAAAGCATCGCCAAGGGTGCTGTGGACCTGGGCAAGCTGCAGGACGAAGAGGAAAAGAAGCAGGCCGAAGCCGCGGCCGAGGCCTTCAAGCCGGTGCTCGACAAGATCAAGGAAGCGCTCAAGGACCGCGCCAAGGATGTGCGCGCCACCACCCGCTTGGTGGACTCGCCCGCCTGCTTGGTGGTGGAAGAGGGCGATATGAGCGGGCACCTGGCCCGGCTGCTGAAGCAGGCCGGCCAAGCGGCACCGGCGTCGCAGCCCATCCTGGAGGTGAACCCCTCACACGCCTTGGTCAAGAAGCTTGAGGCCGACGAGGCGCACTTTGCCGACTTGGCCCATCTGCTGTTCGACCAGGCCGTGTTGGCCGAAGGCGGCGCCTTGGAAAACCCCGCCGAGCATGTGCAGCGGGTGACGCGCTTGTTGGTGGCTTGAACCCTGGGGTCGCCTGGCTCAGTGCCCGGCGACCCAGTTCTCGATGCGCAGGCCCGCAAAGCCCTGAAAGTCGGCTTCGTTGTTGGTGACCAGGGTCACCCCCATGGCCAGCGCTTGCGCTGCAATCAGTTTGTCCAACGCGTCCCGATTGCGGGCGCGGTGCGCTGCACGCAGGGGCCCGCAGGCGTGGGCAGCCCTGGCGTCAAAGGCCACGGCAGGAATTTCTTCCAGCAGCGCTTGAAGGGCCGCGTGGTTGCGCCGCCGTGCGGTTCCTGAGCTGGCTACCCCAAAGGCCAATTCGGCCAGGGTCACGGTCGACATCACCACATCACCCACGAAACATTGCGCAAACCGCTCGCGCACCTGCGGCGGCTGGTGTTTCATCAGGTAGATGCAGATGTTGGTGTCCAGCAGGTAGCGGGCCGTCACAGCTTTTCCCGCCGTCCTTCGGTGTTGCGGCCACGGCCCTCGGCCATGAAGTCGGGGGAAAAGCGCGCGAACGTGCTCAACACATCACCCATGCGGCGAGCCGCTGGCCGGATGCGCAGTTCCTCACCGTGGCGCTCAATCACCAGCTCCACATCCCACGAGCTGTAGGCCAACTCCGCTGGGATGCGCACGGCTTGCGAATTGCCGTTCTTGAAGAGTTTGGTGGGGGTCATGGGGCCTTGTTCCTCTTTGGATGTACGTGTACATCCTAGCGGCAAGGCCAGTACCTGTCGATCCCCGGGAGAGGTGGTTGAGCGCGGTGTTCGGGTGTGGTGAACAGGGCGGTGCACGTCCTTGGGGTGGCCTTGGGTTCACCCCGCGGCCATGAGCTTTTTGGCCAGGCTCCAGCGGTGCACCTCGCTGGGGCCGTCGTAGATGCGAAATGGCCGCACATCGCGCCAAATGCGCTCCACGATGGTTTCGCCGGTCACGCCCTGGCCACCCAGGATCTGCACGCAGCGGTCGACGATGCGGTAAATCGCCTCTGATGCAATCACCTTGGTCATGCTGGACTCGGTGTTGGCCTTGCCGCCTTGGTCCAGCACCCAGGCGCAGTGCCAGATCGACAAGCGCGCGGTGTGCAGGTCCAGTTCGTTGTCGGCCAGCATGAAGCCCACGCCCTCGTGTTCGCCCAAGGGCTTGCCAAAGGCCGTGCGGCTGCGGGCATGGGCCAGGGCCACGTCGTGTGCGCGCCGGGCTGCACCCAGCCATCGCATGCAGTGGGTCAGGCGCGCGGGGGCCAAGCGCACCTGGGCGTAGCGAAAGCCCTTGCCCAGTTCACCCAGCACCGCGTCCGGCCCCACGCGCAGATTGTGGAAACTCACCACGCAGTGCCCGCCTGGGAAGCAGCGGTCCAGCGAGTCCATTTGCCGCTCGACCGTGATGCCCGGCGCGTCCATGTCGGACAGGAACATGGTGGCCGAACCATCGGGCAAACGCGCCATGATGATGGCAAAGCCCGCACCCTGCGCCCCGGTGATCAGCCACTTGCGTCCGTTGATCAGCCAGCCGTCGCCGTGCGCATCCTGCACAGGTGTGGCCGTGGTCTGCAGCATGGAAGGATCAGACCCCGCGCCGGGTGGCGGCTCGGTCATGCAAAAGCAAGACCGAATCTGACCCGAGGCCAGTGGGGCCAACCAGCGGTTCTTCTGGTCTGCCGTGGCCACCACCTCCATCAGGTGCATATTGCCCTCGTCCGGCGCAAATAGGTTCATGGCCAAGGGGCCCAGCGTGGAGTAGCCGGCTTCCTCGAACACCACCGCACGGCTGCGATGGTCCAGGCCCATCCCGCCGTAGTGCGCCGACACATGGGGCGCCAACAGGCCTGCAGCCTTGGCCCGCGCCACCAGTTCCAGCCGAAAGTCTTCGCTCGGGCCGTGGTCGCCCCAGCGCGGGTCGCACTCCAGGGGCAGGATCTCGTCGGCAATGAAGCGGCGCACACGCGCCTGCAGGGCCTGCAGTTCAGGGGTCAGGGCAAAGTTCATGCGCCCATCCTAGCCCCATCAAAAGGCATATGCATCCATGCCGATCACCCCATGCTGTGCGCTCTCATGAACGCGGCTGGCGCGGCGGCCCAGGGCCACCAGTGCCGAAACGCAGCACTCTCCGCCCGTACGGGCGCTTGCATGGGCTGCGGATCGTGCATGAACCAGCCCAGGTTGTGGGTGATGCTGCCACTCGTGAACGCACCGGCGGCCCCCCCTTGGAGGGCGGTCATGGGCGAGCCGTGCGACACAAACAGGGCGGTGGGTTCCATGACACGGATTTCAACAGCATCCCCACAACCGACCATTGCGGCCGATTGCATGCATCATTCGAGGATGAACACCGTGCGCAATCGGCCGCCCTTGGCCCTGTTGGCTTGGCGCCAGACGTGGCGCGACTTTCGTGGTGGTGAGTTGAGGCTGCTCGCCTTGGCCGTGGTCTTGGCCGTGGCGGCCTTGTCAGCGGTGAGCTTTTTTGCGGACCGGCTGCAGGCTGGCCTGTCACGCGACGCAGGCCAGCTCTTGGGCGGAGATCTGGCGGTGTCAGGCGACCAGCCCCTGCCGGCGGTGTGGGCCCAGGCGGCCACGGAACGGGGCCTGCGCACCGCCCGTACCGTGAGCTTTCCCAGCATGGCCCGTGCGCCTGAGGAGCAGGGTGGCCAGTTCCGCCTGGTGGCCGTCAAGGCCGTGGCCGGCGGCTACCCGCTGCGGGGTCGGCTGACGGTGCGCGACGCGCAGGGGGGCGAATCGGCCGTGGCGCACGGCCCGCAAGCCGGCGTGGTGTGGGTGGACGCCCCCTTGTTGGACGGACTGAACCTTGCGCTGGGCGACCATCTGCTCTTGGGTGAGGCGCGGCTGCGCATTGAGCGAGCCATCCTCAATGAACCCGACCGTGGTGCAGGCTTCATGAGTTTTTCGCCAAGGGTGATGCTGCATGAGCGGGACCTGGAGGCCACCGGGCTGATTCAACCGGCCAGCCGGGTCACCTATCGGCTGATGGTCATGGCCCCCGATGCCATGGGGCGCCGGGCAGCCGAGCAGGCGCTGTCCACGCTTCGTGCATCGTTTGAAGCGCAGATCGAGCGTGAAAGCCTGCGCGGCATTCGCCTGGACAGCTTGGAAGCCGGACGACCCGAGATGCGCCAAGCCCTGGACCGCGCGGAGCGCTTCCTGACCCTGGTGGCCCTGTTGTCGGCCCTGTTGGCGGCGGTGGCCGTGGGAATCGCTGCGCGCGACTTCACCGACCGTCACTTGGACGATTGCGCCCTGTTGCGCGTGTTGGGGTTGCACCAGCGTGAGATCGCCACCTTGTATGCGCTGGAGTTCGCCCTGGTGGGCGTGGTGGCCTGCGTGTTGGGCGTGGCCTTGGGCTGGCTCGTGCACCATGGCTTTGTGGCCTTGCTGGCCGGCTTGGTGAAAACCGCTCTGCCGGACGCGAGCCTGCAGCCGGGATTGCTGGCGGCAGCCCTGGGCTGGGTGCTGCTGATGGGCTTTGGCTTGCCACCGGTCCTGCAGCTGGCCCAAGTGCCGCCCTTGCGTGTGATCCGGCGCGACGTCGGCCGGCCACGGCCCTTTTCCGTTGGGGTGCTGGCCGCTGGTGCCTTGAGCTTCACAGGCCTGCTCTTGGCGGTCTCGTCTGACCTGCGCCTGGGCCTCATCACCGTCGGGGGCTTTGGTTTGGCCCTGCTGGTCTTCGCAGGTTTGGCGGCCGTGGCCATGGTGGCTTTGCGCCGCTTGGTTCCGCGCTTGTCATCGGCGGGTCGGTGGCAGGCCTTGGTCATGGCCACCCGGCAACTGGCCGCACGTCCGGGCTTTTCGGTGTTGCAGGTCAGCGCCTTGTCGGTGGGCTTGTTGTCTCTGGTGTTGTTGGTGCTGCTGCGCACCGACCTCGTGGCCAGCTGGCGCTCGGCCACGCCGCCTGATGCGCCCAACCGCTTCGTCATCAACATTCAGCCTGAACAGTCGACCGCCTTTGAGCAGCAGTTGCGCGAGGCGGGTGTGCAAGGCTACGACTGGTACCCGATGATCCGGGGCCGCTTGGTGGGCATCAACGGCCAAGCCATTCGGCCGGGCTTGTTCGGCAGCGACCGTGCCCAGCGCCTGGTCGAGCGCGAATTCAACATCAGCCACACGGCCCAACTACCGGGGCACAACCAGGTGTCGTCGGGGCGCTGGACGCCCGATGAAGCCGATGGCTTGAGTGTGGAGGAAGGCCTGGCCCAGACCCTGAACCTCAAGCTCGGCGACCGCTTGCAGTTCGATATCGCTGGCACGGTGCGCGAAGGCCGCATCACCTCCTTGCGCAAGGTGGAGTGGGGCTCGATGCGGGTGAACTTCTTTGTCTTGTTCCAGCAGGCCGAGCTCGGTGGGGTGCCCAGCACCTACATCAGTGCCTTCAAGGCGCCGGCGCAGCCCGGTGCCGCGCAGGCCCTGGACCGTCAACTGTTGCAGGCCTTTCCGAACATCACCCATGTCGACATCTCGGCATCGGTGGCCCAGGTGCAGCAGGTTCTCAACCAGGTCATTGGGGCGGTGGAGTTTCTCTTCGCCTTCACCTTGGCATCGGGTCTGTTGGTGCTGGTGGCCACCATCACCGCCACACGCGAAGCGCGGGTGCGGGAGTACGCGGTGATGCGGGCGCTGGGCGCCCGCAGCCAATTGCTTCAGCGCATGCAGCGCGCCGAGTTGCTGGGCGTGGGGGCCTTGTCAGGCCTGTTGGCGTCCTGCGTGGCCATGGCCGTGGGTGCGGTCTTGGCACGCTCGGTCTTTGAGTTCAACTGGGCACCCAGCCCTTGGGTACCGGTGGCCGGTGCCGCCGCGGGTGCGCTGCTGGCCTGGTGGGCCGGCGCCTGGGGCCTGCGCTCCATTTGGCAGCGGCCGGTGGTGGACACACTGCGCCGTGCGGCGCAGTAAAAACCTGCGGCCCTCAGCCGCGGCTGCGCCGCCACACGCAGTCAAGGTAGGCCTGCCCATCAGGGGGCAGGCCAGTGCGCTGTGAGGCCCAGATCATCTCGCCCAGGCAGTCCATCATTTGGTGGTGGGCCTCGTGTTCACTGCCCAACCGGTCGCGCAGGGCTTGGAAGGCTTGCCGGATGCCCCGAGGCTGGTCGATGTCCACTTGTTCGACCAGGCTCAGGTGCATGCTCAGGTGCAGGAAGGGGTTGGTGCGGCCTTCTTCAACGGTGTAGACGGACGCAAGCGCCGCGGCCTCATCGGCCAGATCGCCGTCATACTCGGGGTGCAGCGCCACCCACGGCGCGGCCTTGGCCTGCATCGCATCCAGCGGCAGGCCCTGGCGCTGGCGACGCCAGATGTCGCAAAAGAAACGGCGAACATCCTGTTGTGACGGGGCAAACATTAGGGCATTGTGGATGATCACCGACCCGCAGTTCTATTTTTGGGCGATCGCTGCCGTGCTGCTGGTGGGTTTGTCCAAGAGCGGCTTCCTCAGCGGCTTTGGGGCCGTGGCCACCCCCCTGATGGCCATGGCCGTGCCGGTACCCCAGGCGGCGGCCATCATGCTGCCGCTGCTGTGCCTGATGGACCTGACCAGCCTGCAGCAGATGTGGCGCAACCGAGACCAAGACCTGCTGCGGCTGCTGGTGCCGGCTGGTCTGTTGGGCATTCTGTTGGGCACCGTGCTGTTCAGTCGGGTTTCCGAACCGGTGGTGTCGGTGGTGGTGGGGGTGCTGACACTGCTGTTCCTGCTGCAGCGTTTGGTGATGAAGCCTGGAGCCCATCGCGCGGCACCTTCACCCCGCTGGGGGTTCTCCTTGGGCATCGTCAGCGGTTTCACCAGCTTTGTGGCGCATGCCGGTGGGCCACCCCTGAGTGCCTATGTGTTGCCGATGCGGCTGGATCCCATGCGCGTGACGGCCACCACCGCAGTGTTCTTTTCCGCGGTGAACATGGCCAAGTGGCTGCCGTACGCGGGGCTCGGCCTGCTCGATACCCGCAACCTGTGGACCTCCTTGGTCCTGGCGCCGCTGGCCCCGGTGGGTGTTTGGGTGGGGGTGTGGTTGACCCGCCGCATGGCCTCTGATTGGTTCTACCGGGTGGCCTACACGGGCATGGCGGCTGCCGGCGGCAAACTCTTGTGGGACGGATGGCGGGCTTTGTAGCCGCAAGCCCCCCCGCTTGAAGGGTAACCCCTGGGATGAGGGGTTTTGCCACACCACCACCCCTCCTAGCATCTTCCAAACCGGCTCCGTGTTCAGCCGGGTCAAGGAGTTGAAGATGAAGATGCTCTTGCTTGATGACCATCCCCTGGTGCGGTGTGCCCTGGAAGCCGTGATCCAGTCCCTGGGGCGTGAAGTGACCGTGCACAGTGTGGCCAGCACCGCACACGCGCAGCAGTGCTTGGCCGAGGCAGGCCCCTTCGACATCGCGTTGCTGGACCTACAGCTGCCCGATACCGACAGTTTCGCGCTCTTGGCCGATTGGCGCGAGGCTCACCCGCAGATGCGGGTGGTGATCATGTCGGCTGCCGATTCGGTGCAGGAGGCCCTGCGGGCCTTGGAAGAGGGGGCGGCCGGTTTTGTATCCAAACGCATGGCGCCCGAGGTTTTGGGGCAGGCCTTGCGCCGGGTGATGTCGGGTGGCACCTACGTGCCGCCCCTGGCCACGCGCCCTGTGCTGGCGTCCTTGGAACAGGCGAGCGCTGCGTCGTCCGCGCCCATCCGGCTGCATGAACCGCAGCGGATGTCCATCCCGGAGCCCAGCCTCCAAACGGCCTGGTGGCCGGCCTCACGGCTGGTCGATACCCGCGCGGGCACCGCCGTGGCGCAGGCCCCGCGTGGCGCGCCGCTGGCGCAGCTGAATCTGACGCCCCGGCAAACACAGGTGCTGCAGTTGCTGCTGCAGGGCCAGCCCAACAAGCTCATTGCCCGACAGCTGCAGCTGTCGGTCGAGACGGTCAAGGACCACGTCGCATCGCTCTTGAGGGTGCTGGGTGTGAGTTCACGAACCCAGGCCGTGGTGGTGGCCAGCCAGATGATGTCCGGGCCCGGCCACCCCAGCCACTCGGGGGCAGCCCACCTGCGCCCGCCCGCGGTTTCGGTGATCCACCGCGCCTTGTGAGGCCACGCCCCACCGGCAGGGGTTCAGCCCGGCCGGTGCTGGGCAAGCAAAGTCAGCTGGGCTGGTAGGCCAGCCTCACATAGATGGGCGCAAAGGCCTCGGCTTGGGTGATTTCCAGCAGGTGTTCGCGTGCCAGTTCCAGCAGGGCCACAAACGTCACCACCACCACCGGTGTACCGGCGTGGGTGTCGAAGAGCTCGGCGAACTCCATGAAGCGTTGGCCCTGCAGGCGCCGCAGCACGATGCCCATGTGCTCCCGCACCGACAGTTGCTCGCGGCTGATCTTGTGGTGTTGGTTGAGCTTGGCGCGCATCAGGATGTTGCGCCACGCTTCCTGCAGGTCCAGTGGGCTGACATCGGGCAGGCGCAGCGCCACGGTTTGGTCGATGGTGACCTGCACCTTCAGGAAGTCCCGCCCGATCACCGGCAGCTCGTCGATGCGTGCGGCGGCCAGCTTCATTTGCTCGTACTCCAGCAGCCGGCGGGCCAGTTCCGCGCGCGGGTCCTGCGGCTCGCTGCCATCTTCGCTCTTCTTGGGCGGCAGCAGCATGCGGCTCTTGATCTCGATCAGCATGGCCGCCATCAGCAGGTACTCGCTGGCCAATTCCAGGTTGCGCTGGCGGATCTGGTCCACATAGGCCAGGTACTGGCGGGTCACATCGGCCAGTGGGATGTCCAGGATGTTGAAGTTCTGCTTGCGGATCAGGTACAGCAGCAGGTCCAGAGGGCCTTCAAAGGCCTCCAGGAACACCTCCAGCGCATCGGGCGGGATGTACAGATCGGTGGGCAGGGCGAACAGCGGTTCGCCGTACAAGCGGGCCACGGCCACATGGTCCACGGCCTGCGCCTGGCTGGGCGCTTCGGGAACGGGGCTGTCGCCAGGGGGCGTTTCCACAGCTTCAGCGGGCCTTGGTCTGATACACGTAGCCCTGCTGGGGCACGCGGGCTTGCCGGGCCTGCGCCTGTTGATCGCGGTCTATGGCCTTGTCCCACAAGAGGGCGCGGCCCTGGCGCTGTTCCTGCTCCAGCGTGGGCTTGGCCTGCTTGAGCGAATCAATGAACTGCGTCACATCGGACTGATAGGGTTTCCAGAACAGCGGCATGGGCTCGATCCTTGCGCTTGAAAGCTCAGCGCATCAAGAACGCATTTTAGGTGCAGGGGATCCGCACGGCGGGGCGCAGGCCGTGTCAGCGGATGCGCATGCCCGGCAAAGCACCGGGCCAGGGTTCGAGCACGAAGATCCCCGGTTGGGTTTTCTCATCGGCGTGGCTGGCAGCCAGTACCATGCCCTCGCTCACACCGAACTTCATCTTGCGTGGGGCCAGATTGGCCACGACCACCGTCAGCTTGCCCTGCAGGTCTTCGGGTTTGTAGACCGAAGCGATGCCACTGAACACGTTGCGCAGCTGGCCTTCGCCCACGTCCAGGGTCAGCCGCAGCAGCTTGGTGCTGCCCTCCACGGCTTCGGCCTTTTCAATGCGGGCCACGCGCAGGTCGACCTTGACAAAATCGTCGATGGTGATGGTGGGGGCCAGGGCCTCGCCGCCGGGCAAGGCAGGGGCGGCGTTGGCTGAGGGGGCCTCGACTGTGGCGGGGCCCGCTGCAGCGCCGGCCGCCGGCGCAGACGGCTCAAACAGCGCATCCACCTGCTTGGGATCGACCCGCTGCATCAGGTGTTCGTACACGCCAATCGTGTGGGCGCCCAAGGGCTTGCCCGCATCGGCCAATTGCAGCGCGGGCACCTGCAGGAACGCCTCCACCCGCGCGGCCAGGGCCGGCAGGATCGGCTTGAGGTAAACCGTCAGCACGCGGAAGGCCTCGATGCACACCGAGCACACCTCGTGCAGCTGGCTGTCTTGGCCCTCTTGCTTGGCCAGTTCCCAGGGCTTGTTCTGGTCCACGTAGCCGTTGACACGATCGGCCAGCGCCATGATCTCGCGCACGGCCTTGCCGAATTCGCGCTCGGTGTACAGCGTGCCCACCGCCTCGCGGTGCGCGCGCAGTGCGCCCAGCAGCTCCGCGCCAGAGCCGCCGATGCGGTCGGTGAGCCGTCCGCCAAAGCGCTTGCTCAAAAAGCCGGCGGCGCGTGAGGCGATGTTGATGTACTTGCCGATCAGATCGGCGTTCACCCGCTGCACGAAGTCTTCGGGGTTGAAGTCGATGTCTTCCACCCGAGCATTGAGTTTGGCGCACAGGTAGTAGCGCAGCCACTCGGGGTTGAGGTTCAACTCCAGGTAGCGCAAGGGGCTCAAGCCCGTGCCACGGCTCTTGCTCATCTTCTCGCCGTTGTTGACGGTGAGAAAGCCGTGCACATGCACCGCCGTGGGCACCTTGCGTCCGCTGAACTTCAGCATGGCCGGCCAGAACAGCGTGTGGAAGGTGACGATGTCCTTGCCGATGAAGTGCACCTGCTCGCGCGCCGGGTCGGCCATATAGGCCTCGAAGTCCACGCCGCGGCGGTCCAGCAGGTTCTTCAGAGACGCCAGATAGCCCACCGGGGCATCCAGCCACACATAGAAGTACTTGCCCGGCGCATCGGGGATCTCAATGCCGAAGTACGGCGCGTCACGCGAGATGTCCCAGTCGCCCAGGTTGATCTTGCCGGCTTCATCGCGGGTGAACCACTCCTTCACCTTGTTGGCCACTTCGGGCTGCAGCCGCCCATCTTGCGTCCAGGCTTGCAAGAACTCCACGCAGCGCGGGTCAGACAGCTTGAAGAAGTAGTGCTCGCTGGTGCGCAGCACCGGGGTGGCGCCAGACAGGGCCGAGTACGGCTTTTTCAGTTCGGTGGGCTGATAGACCGCGCCACAGGCCTCGCAGTTGTCGCCGTATTGGTCCTGGGCGCCGCATTTGGGGCATTCGCCCTTGATGAAACGGTCGGGCAGGAACATGCCCTTGTCGGGGTCGAAGAACTGCTCGATCGTACGGACTTCGATCAGGTCATGCGCCTTGAGTGCCCGGTACACGGACTGGGCCAAGGCGTGGTTCTCTGGCGCATCGGTGCTGTGCCAGTTGTCGAACCCGATGTGAAAGCCCTGCAGGTAGCGCGGCCGCCCGGCAGCGATGTCGGCCACGTACTGTTGCGGGGTTTTCCCGGCCTTGTCCGCGGCGATCATGATGGGTGCGCCATGGGCGTCGTCGGCACACACAAAGTCGACTTCCGAGCCCATCATGCGCTGTGCCCGCACCCAGGTGTCGGCCTGGATGTACTCCATCATGTGGCCAATGTGAAAAGGCCCGTTGGCATAGGGCAGGGCGGTGGTGACGAAGAGCTTGCGGGTCATGGGTGCTTCGGTTGGGCCGGCCAATGCCTGTGCACGGCATGCGGCCATAGGGGCTTGATTTTAGTGAGTGCGCACTAGCCGCTACCATTGTCGGTTTACTTCTGCTGCGCTGTTCCTATGTCTGCGTCTGATTCCGCACTCGTCCAAGCCGTCCAGGAGGCGCTCAAGACGGTGGTTGACCCCAACACCGGCCAGGATTTCGTGTCGGGCAAGCAGTTGCGGAACCTGCGCGCCGAGGGCGGGGACGTCTCCTTCGACGTGGAACTGGGCTATCCGGCCAAGAGCCAGATCCCTGCCTTGCGCAAGGCCCTGATCGCGGCGGCGCGCACCGTGGCCGGCGTGGAAAACGTCAGCGTCAACCTCAGCGCCAAGATCGTGGCCCATGCGGTGCAGCGCGGCGTGCAGCTCATCACCGGCGTGCGCAATGTGATCGCCGTGGCATCGGGCAAGGGCGGCGTGGGCAAGAGCACCACCACCGTCAACCTGGCCCTGGCCCTGGCGGCCGAGGGTGCGCGCGTGGGCATCCTGGACGCCGACATCTACGGCCCCAGCCAGCCCATGATGATGGGCATCGAAGGCCGCCCGGAAAGCGCCGACGGCAAGAGCATGGAGCCGCTGGAGAACTACGGCGTGCAGGTGATGTCCATCGGCTTTTTGGTCGATTCGGACAACCCCATGATCTGGCGCGGCCCCATGGCCACGCAGGCCCTGGAACAGCTGCTGCGCCAAACCAACTGGAACGACCTGGACTACCTGCTGGTGGATATGCCCCCGGGCACCGGCGACATCCAGCTCACGCTTAGCCAGCGCGTGCCCTTGACCGGCGCGGTCATCGTCACCACCCCACAAGACATTGCCCTGCTGGACGCCCGCAAAGGCCTGAAGATGTTTGAAAAGGTGGGTGTGCCCATCCTGGGCGTGGTGGAGAACATGGCCGTGCACGTGTGCGAACAGTGCGGCCACGCCGAGCACATCTTCGGCGCCGACGGCGGCAAGAAGATGGCGGCCGAATACGGCGTGGACTACCTGGGTGCCCTGCCGCTGAACCTGTCGATCCGGGTGCAGGCCGACGCCGGCCGCCCCACGGTGGTCAGCGACCCCGATGGCGAAGTAGCCGGCATTTACAAGGCCGTGGCACGTACGGTGGCCATCAAGGTGGCGGCCAAGGCCAAGGACTTCAGTTCAAAGTTCCCGACCATTTCCATTTCCAAGAACACCTGAGGCACCCTCCCGTGGTGAATACGCGGCGCGGGCCGCCCAGCCGATCGGGCTGGGCCCCGCACAGGGCACTCGGGCTTGCTGGCCGGATGGCCTGATTTGGACATCACGACATGAAGACCCTGATCTGCGATTGCAACGGCACCATGAAGCTGGACGGCCCGGCTTTGGCTTCCGCGCTCGAAAAGGTGCCCGGTGCCGATGCCGATGGCCTAACCACGGTGCACACCCTCTTGTGCCGGCGCGAGGCCCCGTCCTTCCAAAAGGCCGCTAAAACAACCGGTGCGGGCGAAGAGCTGTTGGTGGCTTGTACCCAAGAGCAGCGGCTGTTCCTTGAGCTGAATGAACAGACGGAAGGGGCACCCTCCGTACAAGAGCGGCCGATTCGCTTTGTGAACCTGCGTGAGACCGCGGGCTGGAGCCGTTCATCGGCCACCGGCGAGCCGGCCGCGGCCGCTGCGGTGCTGCCCAAGATGGCCGCCCTGATTGCCGCGGCCCAGCGCCCCGACCCGGAGCCGGTGCCGGTGGTGACCTACAAGTCCCAGGGCCGCGTGTTGGTGATCGGGCCGGCCGACCGTGCCGAAGCCGCTGCACAGCGCCTGCAAGACCGCTTGGAGGTGGAACTGCTGTGCACCCCACAGGCCGGTGGCCGCAACGGCGCGGGCGTTGCGCAGCAGCGCAACCGCCTGGTACACGCCGGTGTGCCCGCGCGCATCACCGGCTGGCTGGGCCAGTTCGAAGTGCAGTGGGAAAGCGCCAACCCCATTGACCTGGACCTGTGCATCCGCTGCAACGCCTGCTTGGAGGTGTGCCCAGAAGGGGCCATTGGGCTGGATTACCAGATCGATTTGTCGCGCTGCTCGGGCCACCGCGCCTGCGTACGGGTGTGCGAGGCCGCCGGCGCCATCGACTTCCAACGCGATTCGCAGAGCGGCGAGGGCCGCTTTGACCTCATCCTGGACCTGCGCGAGCAAGCCGCCTACACGCAGCACCAGTGGCCCCAAGGCTATGTGCACGTGGCCCCTGAGGCCGGCGAAGCGGCCCAGTGGGCCGCGGTGGTGCAGCTGCGCGAGCTGGTGGGCGAATTCGACAAGCCGCGTTTCTTTCAATACAAGCAGAAGCTGTGTGCCCACAGCCGCAATGAAAAGACCGGCTGCACCGCCTGCATCGATGTGTGCTCGGCCAAGGCCGTGCGCAGCGATGCATCGCTCAAGGGCAAAGCGGGTACCTCCGGCGCCAAGGTGCGCCGGCCCGACCAGCAGCACGTGGTGGGCGGCCAAGGCGGCGGCATCATCGTTGAGCCGTATCTGTGCGTGGGCTGCGGCGCCTGCACCACGGCCTGCCCCACGGGGGCACTGAGCTACCAAACACCCACGGCGCCCGAGCTCGGAGGCCGCATCCGCACGATGCTGCAGGCCTGGCGTGCAGCCGGCGGCCAAGACCGCCCCGGCGCACCCGTGCTGCTGATCCACAGCCAAGAGCGCGGCGGCGCCTTCATTGATGAACTGGGTCGCCAAACCCGCCTGGGCCGGCGCGGCCCCGACGGTCAGGTGCTGCGGGGCTTGCCCGCCCGGGTGCTGCCCCTGGGCGTGTGGCACACCGCCAGCACCGGCTTGGACATTTGGCTTTCGGCCCTGTGCTGGGGAGCTGCCGAAGTGGTGGTGATGCTCACGGGTGAAGAAGCCCCTGACTACCGCACGGCCTTGCAGGAACAGGTGGACCTGGCCCGCGCGATTTGGAAGGGCCTGGGCTACAGCGGTGCGGGCGTTTCCTTGCTGGAGGCTGCGCCCACCTCGGCCCATGCCGCTCTGGCTTCGCCCACTGCACCCAGCATGCAAGCCTTGGTGCAGGTCGACAAGGCTTTGAGCCAGCTGGCCCCGCCGGCCGGCTCGGCAGCGGCCCCCACCGCACCGGCGGCCGCTGCCAGCGCCTTCAAGCCCGCCACCTTCACCGTGCTGCCCGAAAAGCGCGCCACGCTGGAACTGTGCATCGACCACCTGTTGGGCCAAGCACCGGCTGCTGCGCCGGGTTCGCCCACCCCGCTGGAGCAGATTGCCTTGCCCGGTGGACAGACCTTTGGCTCCTCGCCATTCGGCACCCTGGTGGTGGACACCCAGGCCTGCACGCTGTGCCTGTCGTGTGTGGGCGCGTGCCCGCAGGGCGCACTGGCCGACAACCCCGAAAAGCCCCAGCTGCGTTTCGTGGAAAAGAACTGCGTGCAGTGCGGCCTGTGCGAGAAAACCTGCCCTGAAAACGCCATCTCACTGCAGCCTCGCCTGTGGTTGGCCGATGAGGGCAAGGCGCGCAAGCAACTCAGGGTGCTGCACGAAGTGGAACCCTTCCGCTGCATCCGCTGCTCCAAGCCCTTTGGTACGCTGCGCGCCATCGAATCGATGCTCAGCAAGCTCGCCGGCCACCCTGCGTTTGCAGGCGCCGGTGCCGACCGCCTGAAGATGTGCGGCGACTGCCGTGTCATCGACCTGCACACCAACCCCAACGAAGTTCGGATCACCGACCTTTGAGGCCATGAATTCAGACGAACTCCGCGCCCTGAGCTTTGCCACGATGGACGATGGCGAGGAACTCGCCCGCGCCGAAATCTACGGCCTTTTGGCCCGGCTGTGGTTTGCACCGCCCGACGACGAACTCATGCAGCAGTTCAAGGTGGCCGTCACCCAGGCCCCACAGGCCGGTGCCTTTCTGGAGGCGCCTTGGGAGGGCCTGGTGGCCCTGTTCCGCGAACAAGACCGCAGTGCCATTGCCAGCGAGTACGACGCGCTGTTCCACGGGGTGGGCCGCCCCGAGGTGTTCCTGTACGGCTCGTACCACCTGAGCGGCTACCTCAACGACAAACCCTTGGCCAGCCTGCGCGCCGACCTGGCCGAACTGGGCCTGGCCCGTGACGAGTCACGCGGCGAAACCGAAGACCATGTGGCCTTCGTCTTCGAAGTGATGCGCTACCTGATTGCCGGCGACGACGTGGCCGTGTGCAACCTCGAACGCCAGCGCCGCTTCTTCCGCAGCCACGTGCAAACCTGGGTGCAAGCCATGTGCGATGCGGTCAACGCCCATCCTCGGGCCCAGGCCTATGCCCGGGTGGCCGACTTCACTCGCGCCTTTATCCAAGTGGAGACGCAGGGCTTCGATCTGTTGGAGTCCTGACCGCTTTCAGCCACACGGTGAACACCGCGCCGCCGCCGTCCTGCGCCGCACGGTTGGCCGCACGAATGTCGCCACCGTAGCGCTCGACGATGCTGCGGCTGACCCATAGCCCCAGGCCGGTGCCGTCTTTCTTGTGGGTCACGAAGGGCTGGAACAGGCCGTTCTTCACCGATTCGGGCAGCCCACTGCCTTGGTCAGCCACGGTCAAGGCCACGCCTTCAGACCCATCGTCCAGGACCTGCGGGGCGCAGCTGAGCGTGATGGTCCCCCCTGAAGGCATGGCGTGTGCCGCGTTCATCACCAGGTTCACCAACACCTGCTGCAGTTCTTGGCGGTTGATGGCCGCTTGCAAACCGGGCACCCAGTGACGGGCCACCCGTATGCCCCGCTCGCGCAGGGCGTGGTCGGTCAGCACCAGGCTGTCCTCCATGGCCTGTACGGGGTCTACCGCCTGCACATAGCCGGCGAAGTCGCCCGGCCGCGCAAACTGCAGCATCTGCGTGACGATCAAGCGCATGCGCTCCACCTGTTGCTGCGCCAGGTCCAGTTCGGTTTTGACCCGTTCAGCCTGAGGCCCCAGGGTTTGGCGCAACAGGTCCAGGTTGCCCTGGATCACCGCAATCGGGTTGTTGATCTCGTGGGCCATGCCCGCGGTCAGCTGGCCGATGACGGCCAATTTCTCAGACCGCATCAGCTGGTCCTGGGCCTCCTGCAAGGCCGCGGTGCGCTCGGCCACGCGCGCATCAAGCACGGCGTTCCAATCTTGCAGGGCGCGGGTCTTTTCGGTGATGGCATCCAACAGGGCGTCCAAGCCCTGTGCCAGGTGCCCCAGTTCATCCGGACTGCTCAAGCTGCCCACCCGGGCCTGTGGGTCGCCGGCCTGAAAGGTGCGCATCGTCAGCTCCATGCGCTCCACGGGCCGGAAGATGCCGCGTGCGGCGCGCAGGCTCCACCAGGACGCGCCGATCATCGCGCTGAAGAACAGCGCGCCGATGGCCGCCAGCACCGCGTACTTCAGCACCGTGAACGGGTGTTCCAGAAAGCCTACATACAACATGCCCACACGGCGGCCCAAGTGGTCCTGCAGCGGCGTGTAGGCCGACACATACCACTCCTTGACCACGAAGGCGCGGTCCAGCCAGGTGCGGCCTTCGCCCAAGACAGCCCCTTGCACGCGGTCAGACACCCGGGTGCCGATGGCGCGCGTGTCCGCCCCCACGCCAGCCGACGCATCGGGCTCGAACAGGCGCACATTGGTGCTGATGCGCACATCGTCCAAAAACAAGGTGGCCGTGCCCTGGCTGCCAAAGGGCAGGGCGCCTTCGGGGTAGACGATGTCGTTGATGCGGTCGATGAAGTCCAGGTTGCGGTTGAGCAGCACGCCGGCTTGGATGTGGCCCAGCAGCACGCCCTTGTCGTCGCGCACCGGTGCGGCCGCGGTGATCACCATGGCCCGGTCTTCCACCGCGCGCGCACTGGGCCGTGCACTCTGCGTGGCCAGGATGGGCAGGGCCACCAGGTGCCGCGCTTGCGGGGCCAACCGGGCGAACTCAGCACCTTCGATCACCGCCACATGGGGCCGCCCGTCGCGCTCGCCCAAGAGCTCGGCGGGCGGGCCCTCGGCCGTGCCCCAATGGGCCACCAGGAGGCGACCATCAGGTGAACGCCAGTTCAGGTAGGTCAGGTCGCTTCGGTTGCGATAGGCCTGCAGCAAGGACTGCACCGCGGTGGGGTCGCGGCTTTGCAGCGCGCGCTGCAGGCCATGCGACTCGGCCACCGTGGCGGCGACGGTGGCCACATCGGCCATCACCTTGTCAAAGTAGCCCTGCGCCACGGCCAGGTCGCTGCGCACCTTGGTGCGCAGCAGCTCGTCGATGGCTTCGTCGCCCCACCACAGCAGGATCAGGCCCAGCAGCGGCAACACCCCCAGCAGGGGCAGCAGCACCAGGGCCAACAGCTTTCGCCGAATCGAGGTGCCCGACAGCAGCATGGCTGTATCCGCCTAGCGCAGCGACTGCGCGGCCCAGTCGGCCACGCGCCGCTCCAGCGTGCGCCGCGAGATGCCCAGCAGCTGCGCCGCGCGGGTCTTGTCGCCGCCCACCGATGCCAGGGTGGATTCGATGTGTTGGCGCTCCAGCGTGGACAGGTCGGTCACCGCAGGCTGCGCGGGCCACGGGGGGCTGTGTGTGGCCTTGGCCAAGCCCTGCTGCGGCGCAGGAGCCCCCGGCGCTGATGGCCCCGGCCGCACCGCGTCGACAGACTCGGCCTTGGGCATGGGTGGGTACAGGGCCGACACGTTCAAAGACCCCAGGATGATCGAGCGTTCGATGAAGTTGCGCAGCTCGCGCACATTGCCCGGCCAGTCGTAAGCCTGCAGATAGCCCATTTCCTGGGCGGTGACCTCAATGGGGGGCAGGCCCAGCCGCGCGCACAGGGCTTCGATGAAGTGCGGCACCAGCTCGGCGATGTCTTCCTTGTGCGAGCGCAACGGCGCCAAGCGCAGCTCCACCACCTGCAGCCGGTAGAACAGGTCGGCCCTGAACCGGCCAGCGGCCACCTCACCGGCCAGTGGCCGGTTGGTGGCCGCCACGATGCGCACATCCACCGGAATCTCTTGACGCCGGCCGATGGGCCGAATGCGGCGTTCTTCGAGTGCGCGCAGCAGGCTGGCCTGCTGGGCCAGCGGCAGCTCGGCCACTTCGTCCAGGAACAGGGTGCCCCCTTGCGCATACACGAACAGGCCGTCGCGCCCGGGGCTGCCAAAGAGCTCCTCTTCGGCCTGTTCACCCGACAGGCTGGCGCAGTTCACCGGCACGAAGGGCCCACCCGCGCGTGGGCTGTTGTGGTGCAGGGCCAGGGCCGCCAGTTCTTTGCCGGTGCCGCTTTCGCCGGTCAGCAGCACCGTGCTGTCCACCGTGGCTGTGCGGCGGATGGCCTCTTGCAGGCCGGCAATCACCAAGGACGAGCCGATCAGTGCACCCGGCGTGGGCGCGCGTTGCGCCAGGTTGCGCCGCAGCAGGAAGTTTTCACGCTTGAGTTGTGCACGCTCCAAACACTGGCGCACCGAATTGAGAACCTGGGGTATGCGAAAAGGCTTGAGGATGAAATCGCTGGCGCCGGCGCGCAGCGCCGTGATCGCGGAGTCCACGTCGGCAAAAGCCGTGATCAGCACCACTTCGAATGCGTGCCCGTTGGATCGCAGGGCCTGCAGCCAGTCCAGCCCACTTTGGCCGGGCAGCGAAATGTCCAGGATCACCAGGTCGAAGCGGTGTTGTTCCACCAGGGCTGCGGCCTGCTCGGCGCTGGATGCGGTGTGCAGGCGGCCCACCAGGGGCTCCAGGGTCTTGGCGATGAAGTGCACCATCCCGGGTTCATCATCCACCACCAAGGCCGAGGCCCAGGACCAGGTACCGGGGTTCAGGTGGTCCAAGGGGGCGGCGGCTTGGCTCATGACGGCAAGCATTGTATGAACCGGGCCCATGGCACCCGGGGCCGGTGGCCGCATGCCCTTGCCAGCACCTCGGATGGTGGAGCCGAACCCAGGGTCGGGCCCACGAATAAGGGTTTTCCAGTAAATCGAGCGGCCCACCTTGTCTGCGACAACTTGTCGCAAGCGGCGGTCAAAGCGGCCAATTCCCATCAGGGCAGTCCCGCATTGCTGCCCGACGCCAATTTAGCGCCAATACACCGTATGCACGGGCGTGCACACGTGTGCCGTGCCCGTACCGTGCTGGACTGAATGGAGGTTTCATGAAACCAGCTTCTGATCAAGTGCTTTCCCGCCGCAAGGCCCTGGCTGGCGCCGGTGCCGTTGGGGCCGTGGCCGCCGTGGCTGCTGTGGCATCCACCGGGCTGACCGCTGCGCCCGAGCAAACGGCCGCTGCCGCCCCTGCGCCGGCTGACGCCGAGCAGGCCGGCTACCGCCTCACCGAGCACATCAAGCGCTACTACAGCACCGCCCGCACCTGAGTGCAACGCGTGGCTGCAACCCCTTTCATCAACCGGTTGTCCAACAGGAGGTTTTCATGTTGTTGACACGCAGGTCGAACGAGACCGGAGCGGCGCCGCCGTCCCGGGGACTCGTCGACAGTCTGGCGCGGGGCATCTCCCGTGCCATGCCGACCATGGACCGGCGCGCTTTCCTGCGCCGTTCCGGGCTCGGCGTGGGCGCAGGCCTGGCGGCCTCGCAGCTCACCTTGGTGAAGAAGGCCGACGCCACCACGGCAGCGGCCTCTTCGGACGGCAAGAAGATCGAGGTCAAGCGCACGGTCTGCACCCACTGCTCCGTGGGTTGCGCGATCGATGCGGTGGTCGAGAACGGCGTCTGGGTTCGCCAGGAGCCGGTGTTCGACTCTCCGATCAACATGGGCTCGCATTGCGCCAAGGGCGCAGCGGTGCGCGACAACGCGCACGGCGAATTCCGCTTGAAGTACCCCATGAAGCTCGTCAACGGCAAGTACCAGCGCATCAGTTGGGACACGGCCCTCGACGAGATCAGCGCCAAGCTGCTCAAGCTTCGTGAAGAGAGCGGTCCGGATTCCCTGTTCGTCGTGGGCTCCTGCAAGAGCAACAACGAGCAGGGTTATCTGATGCGCAAGTGGATGTCGTTCTGGGGGTCTAACAACACAGACCACCAGGCACGAATATGCCACTCCACTACTGTCGCCGGTGTGGCGAATACGTGGGGATACGGTGCGATGACCAACTCGTACAACGACATGCGCAACAGCAAGGCTGCGATGTACATCGGCTCGAACGCAGCCGAAGCACATCCGGTGAGCGTGTTGCACACCCTGCATGCCAAGGAAAAGGGCTGCAAGGTGATCGTGGTGGATCCGCGCTTCACGCGCACCGCCGCCAAGGCCGACCAATATGTGCGCATGCGCTCGGGCGCTGACATCCCGTTCCTGTACGGGGTGATGTGGCACATCTTCAAGAACGGCTGGGAAGACAAGAAGTACATCAACGACCGCGTCTGGGGCATGGACAAGGTCAAGGAAGAGGTCCTGGCCAACTGGTCGCCCGACAAGGTCTTCGAGGCCTCTGGGGTGACGGAAGACGAGTGTTTCCGCGTGGCCAAGACCATGGCCGAGAACCGCCCGAGCACGCTGGTGTGGTGCGTGGGTCACACGCAGTCCACCATCGGCAACGCCAAGGTGCGCGTGTCTTGCCTGCTGCAACTGGCGCTGGGCAACATCGGTGTGAGCGGCGGTGGCGCCAACATCTTCCGCGGCCACTGCAATGTTCAGGGCATCACCGACGTCGGCATGAACCCCGACTCGCTGCCGGGCTACTACGGCATTGCCGACGGTGCCTTCAAGCACTACGCCGGTGTGTGGGGCGTCGATTTCGACTGGATCAAGAGCCGCTACGCCGCGGGCATGATGAACAAGCCGGGCTTGACCATCTCCCGCTGGTTCGACGGTGTGCTCGAGAAGAACGAAGTCATCGATCAGCCGAGCAACCTGCGGGCGATGTTCTATTGGGGCCACGCGCCGAACTCCCAGACCCGTGGTCTGGAACTTAAGCGCGCCCTGGACAAGCTCGACATGCTGGTGGTAGTCGACCCCTTCCCGTCTGCAACGGCCGCCATGGCCGCCATGCCGGGCAAGGCCGAAGACCAAAACCCCAACCGCTCGGTGTACCTGCTGCCCGCGTGCACGCAGTTCGAAACCAGTGGTTCCGTCACCGCCTCCAACCGCTCCATCCAGTGGCGCGAGAAGGTGATGGACCCTCTGTACGAATCGCGAAGCGACCACATGATCCTGTATCAATTGGCCAAGAAGCTGGGCTTTGCCGAGCAGCTGACCAAGAACTACAAGATGCAGACGGTCAAGGGCCAGGAAGAACCCGTGCCGGAGGACATCCTGCGCGAGATCAACCGCGGCGTGTGGACCATCGGCTACACGGGTCAAAGCCCGGAGCGGATCAAGGCGCACATGCGCAATATGCATGTGTTTGATCCGACCACGCTGCGTGCCAAGGGCGGCATCGACAAGGAAACCGGCTACAACCTAGACGGCGAGCACTTTGGTTTGCCCTGGCCGTGCTGGGGCACGCCCGAGATGAAGCATCCGGGCACGCACATCCTGTACAACAACAACCAGCACGTGTGGGACGGCGGCGGTTGCTTCCGCGCCAACTTCGGTGTGGAGCGCGATGGCCAGTCTCTGCTGGCAGCCGACGGCTCTTACTCCAAGGGCTCAGACATCACCACTGGCTACCCCGAGTTTGATCATCTGTTGATGAAGAAGCTCGGCTGGTGGGATGAGCTGACCGAAGACGAGAAGAAGAAGGCCGAAGGCAAGAACTGGAAGACCGACCTGTCCGGCGGCATTGTGCGTGTGGCGATGAAGAACCATGGTGTCCATGTGTTCGGCAATGCCAAGGCGCGTGCCATCGTGTGGAACTTCCCGGATCCGATTCCCAAGCACCGCGAGCCCCTGTACTCGACGAGGCCGGAACTGGTGGAGAAGTACCCCACCCACGCCGACCAAGCCAACCGCTGGCGCCTGCCCATCCTGTACAAGAGCGTGCAGGAGAAGAACAAGGACGTGGGCAAGGCTTTCCCGCTCATCCTCACCTCCGGCCGTTTGGTGGAGTACGAGGGTGGTGGCGACGAGACGCGGTCCAACCGCTACCTCGCCGAGCTGCAGCAGGACATGTTCATTGAGATCAACCCGGCAGCGGCCAACGATCGCGGCATCCGCAACGGCGAATGGGTATGGGTGACCATGCCCACCGGCGCGAGGTTGAAGGTGCGTGCGATGTTGACCGAACGGGTCGACAAGACCACTACCTTCATGCCTTACCACTTTGCGGGTTCTTGGCAGGGTGTGGACATGCAGAAGTACTACCCGGCTGGCGCGGCGCCAATCGTGCGGGGTGAGGCCGTCAATACCGGCACCACCTATGGTTACGACATCGTGACCATGATGCAGGAGACCAAGACCACCGTCTGCCAGGTCGAGAAGGCAGCTTGAGGTAACGGAGACGCAAGATGGCAAGAATGAAATTCATCTGCGACGCCGAGCGCTGCATTGAGTGCAACGGTTGCGTCACGGCCTGCAAGGCCGAGCATGATGTGCCCTGGGGCGTGAACCGTCGTCGGGTGGTCACGCTCGACGACGGTATCGTTGGCCAAGAGCGCAGCATTTCGGTGGCCTGCATGCACTGCAGCGATGCGCCCTGCATGGCCGTGTGTCCGGTGGACTGCTTCTACCGCACCGACGACGGTGTGGTGCTGCACGACAAGGACGTGTGCATCGGCTGCGGTTACTGCAGCTATGCATGCCCCTTCGGTGCGCCGCAGTTCCCCACCAACGGCACTTTCGGCCTGCGCGGCAAGATGGACAAGTGCACCTTCTGCGCCGGTGGCCCTGAGGCCAACGGTTCTGCAGCCGAAAACGAAAAGTACGGCCGCAACCGCCTGGCAGAAGGCAAGCTTCCCGTCTGCGCCGAGATGTGCTCGACCAAGGCCTTGTTGGGTGGCGACGGCGACGTCGTGGCCGACATCTTCCGCACCCGTGTGCTGCAACGCGGCAAGGGCTCGGAGGTCTGGGGCTGGGGCACGGCCTACGGCAAGCCCAGTGGCGGCAAGCCCGCCGAGGGGAGCAAGGCATGAAGGCCGGCGCTGTCTTGGCGATAGCCGTGGGCGTGGGCACGGCACTGTGGGTGTCGGGCTGTGGCGAAAAGCCGCAGACCGCCACCCAGCGCAAGGTCGACGCCACCGCCTACAGCGGCTCTACCGTCAACGGCTTTACCGAGCCGGGCTGGAAGGCTGGTGACAAGACCAGCTGGGAAGGCCAGATGCGAGAGCGCAACAAGGGTCAAAACGAGTACGGCCGTTGAGGACCTGAACCGGGGCTCGCCGCGGCTTCATCGCCTGGCGTGATGAGGCTGCATGCGGGCCCCGACCGATTTGATGGAGTGGTGATGACAAGCTTGTCTTCCTCCTGGGCGGGCCTTCGGGCCTGCTTGGCCGGGGCTGCGCTGTGTGCGCTGAGCGCTGCGCCCGCTTGGGCTCAGGCCCCTGCAAACACCGCCTCGGCGGACAAGGCCGCGCCGCCAGCGGGCTTCGTGGCACCCGCTGAGCCCAAGGCTGACGAAAACACGGCCCAGCGCGCCAAGAGTCAACCGGGCAACAACGCGCCCTTCTGGCGCGGCGTGCACGACTCCGGCACCGAGCCGGGCACCACCTCCTTGCCCGGCAAGGAGCTGGGCATCTTGGTGCAAAAGTTCACCGCCTACCCGGGGTCGGACTACACCAACGCGGGCGAAGCCTGGCGCCAGGTGCGCAACAAGATCATCATTCCCTACGGTGGCTCGCTGCTGTTCATCGTGGGGCTGGCCATCGCGCTGTTCTACTGGCGCGTGGGCAAGCTCGGTGGGCACAGCACCGACACCGGTCGCGTGATTGAGCGCTTCACACCGTTGGAGCGGGCCGCACACTGGACCAACGCGATCACCTTCGTCACCCTGGCGGTGTCAGGCATCATCATCGCTTGGGGCAAGTATTTTCTGCTGCCCATCATCGGCAGCACTTTGTTTGGCTGGTTGACCTACCTGCTGAAGAATGCTCACAACTTTGCCGGCCCTTTGTTCGCCGTGTCGCTGGTCATCGTGTTCTTCACCTTCCTGAAGGACAACTGGCCGGCCAAGGGTGACCTGAACTGGTTGCTCAAGGGCGGTGGCCTGCTCAGCGGTCACGAAGTGCCCTCCCACCGTTTCAACGCCGGCGAAAAGCTCGTGTTCTGGGCGGGTGCGTTCTTCCTGGGTGCCATCGTGGTGGTCTCGGGCTTGTGGCTGGACAAGGTCATCCCGGGTCTGGAGTACCTGCGCACCGACATGCAGGTGGCGCACATGGTGCACGGTGTGGCCACGGTGTTGATGATGGCCATGTTTGCGGGCCACATTTACATTGGCACGCTGGGCATGGACGGCGCCTACAAGGCCATGCGCACCGGCTATGTCGATGAAGCTTGGGCCAAGGAACACCACGAGCTTTGGTACGACGACATCAAGGCGGGCAAGATCCCTGCGCATCGCACCCCGCCCGAGGCTGGTGGCCAAGCAGCGGTCAAGACCAGCGCCTGATTGAACAGAGCACCGACTGAGGAGCAACGCGAGATGAAGACCTCGACAACCCTTCACACCCTCTTGGCCCTGAGCGTGGCGGCTGTGGCCTCTACAGCAGCCGCCAAGCTGCCGCCCCCCAGCGACGAAGCCAAGGCCAAGGCCGCCGAAGCGGCCGCCAAGACGGCCCATGGCAACAAGGTGGCCGACCACAAGCTGTGCCTGTCGATGAACGATGTGGCTGCCAAGTACGCCGCTGCACAGAAGAAGGCCGGCAAGCCGGTGACCCCCACACCCACGCCGCCCTGCGCAGACCCGGGCCCCTTCGTGTACACGCCGCCTGTGGCAGCCGCTCCGGCTGCAGCCCCAGCTGCCGCCCCTGCGCCGGCAGCCGCGGCGGCGCCCAAGAAGTCTTGAGCGACTGCAGCGCACCATCGGGGGCCGCCAACCGCGCCCCAGGCACCGAACGGCCACGCATCGACGTGGCCGTTGTGTTGGAGCGCACCGCGCAGCCCAACGCCTGGCAAGACTGGTCTTTTCGGGTGCTGGAAGTGGTGCCCCACGAGGGCGCTTTCGGGTACACCCAGCGCCAGGTGTTTGACGACGGGCGTGTGTCCCGCTGGCTGTATCCGGGCTTCACGCTGGAGCTCTACGCCGACGAGTGCAAGGGCTACTTCCTGAACCTCACCTCGGGCAACCCGTGCTGGTTTGTGTCTTACCGGCCGGTGGATGGCGACGAGTCGATGGTGGAAATCACCGCGGCCAGCGTGTCGTACATTGAAGCCGACCGTCGGCTGTTTGCCGGCGAACAGGTGGAAAGCGTGCCGCTGGCGCCCGAGTTGTGCCAATGGCTGCAGGCCTACACCAACGACCACTTTGTGCCCGAAGAAACCCGCAAGGTGCGCGCCATGTCCTTCCTCACGCCCGAAGAACGGGAGCGCCACGGCCGTCGTGCCCTCGCCCAATGGGACGCCGGTGGTGAGGCCTGAAGCTTGATGACAGGCAGACCTTGGCCATGAGCAAGCCCGACGACGACGCGGCCGGCTTTCTTTCGCGCTGGTCGCGCCGCAAAGCGCAGGTGCACCCGGGCGTGGAGCCGCCGCCGGCGGTGCCCGCTGCGCCAGCGGCCCCAGACCTGCGCAAGGCACCGGCCTTCGCGGATGCAGCGCGCGCTGCACCACTTGCATCAGCGGCATCACCCGCATCACCCGCAGAGGCCACGCCCCTAACAGGCCCCGAGCAAGCCGCGCCCGCACCCAAGCCCACCCTCCAAGACGTGGAGCAGCTCGACGCGAAGTCGGACTATCGATCCTTCGTGGCGCGTGATGTCGACCCCAAGGTGCGCAACGCGGCCTTCAAGAAGCTCTTCCATTCCGACCCGCACTTCAATGTGATGGACGGCTTGGACGTGTACATCGACGACTACAACACGCCCAATCCCCTGCCCGTGGCCATCATGAAGACGCTGGTGCAGGCGCGTGCCATGGGCCTGATTGACGACGAGCTCAAGGAGCAAGACCCACCCCGAGCGGCCGAGGCTTCGCAGCCGGGTGAGGCCGTTGGCGAAGGTGCAGGCCCAGCAGACGGCGAGGGTACGGCTGAACCTGCACACGACGCTGCTGGCGCCGGCACCGGCGAGCCCGGCACCGACGCGATCACCGCCGAAGGCTTGGTGGCAGACGCCTCAGGCGAAGGCCCCGCGCAGCCGGTGCTGGTGGAGCTCAAGCTGGTGCCCGATCAGGCCAGCAACGACGAGCCGCTCAGCGCGGCATCTTCAGCTGCATCAACTGCTGCAGGAAGCGTTGTTCCATTTCCGCGCCGTCCAGGCAGCGCAAATCCAGCCTGACTTCGCCGTCTTCGATGCGGCCGATCACCGGGATCGGCAGCTCGCGCAGCGCGCGTGCCACCTTTTCGGGGAAGGCGCCCGACCGTTTGGCCCCACTGGCCGAGGCCACGGCCAGCCCCGCGCTGTCCAGGCGGTCCACCGGCAGGGAGCCGCTGCCGATTTGGCTGCGGCACTCCACCACCCGCACCAGGGCGCGTTCGCCAAAGGCCGCTTGCACGGCGGGCTGCAGCCGCAGCGCCTGCGCGGTGAGATCGGCCTGTGAACGGGTGAGCAGCCGCAGCGCGGGCAGGCGCTGGGCCAGGCGGTCGGGGTCGCGGTACAGGCGCAGCGTGGCTTCCAGCGCGGCAATCGTCATCTTGTCCAGGCGCAGCGAGCGCTTGAGCGGGCACTTCTTGATGCGGGCAATCAAGTCTTTGCGGCCCACGATCAGGCCTGCTTGCGGCCCGCCCAGCAGCTTGTCGCCGCTGAAGGTGACGACATCCACGCCGTTGGCGATGGACTCGGCCGGTGTGGGTTCATGCGGCAGGCCCCAACGGCTCAGGTCCACCAAGGTGCCGGCGCCCAGGTCTTCAGAAAACGGGATGCCGTGGCGGTGGCACAGCGCGGCCAACTCGGCCGGCGGCACCGCTGCAGTGAATCCCTGCACCTGGTAGTTGCTGGTGTGCACCTTCATCACCATGCCCGTCTTCGGGCCGAAGGCTTCTTCGAAATCGCGCAGGTGGGTGCGGTTGGTGGTGCCCACTTCAACCAGCTTGCAGCCTGCGCGGCGCATGATGTCGGGGATGCGGAACGCGCCGCCAATCTCCACCAGTTCGCCCCGCGACACCGGCACTTCCTTCTTTTCAGCCAGTGCGCTGAGCACCAGCATCACGGCCGCAGCGTTGTTGTTGACGGCCGTGGCGGCCTCGGCCCCGGTGAATTCGCGCAGCAGGCCTTCGATGTGGTCGTCGCGGTCACCGCGTGCGCCGCGGCCCAGGTCGAACTCCAGGTTGCTGAAGCCGTGCATCACCGACATCACCGCCTCGATGGCCTCTGGGGCCATCACCGCGCGGCCCAAGTTCGTATGCAGCACGGTGCCGGTGAGGTTGAACACGGGGCGCAGCGCTGATTGGGCTTGGGCCTGAAGGCTGCTGTCTACGGCGGCTTCAAAGGCGTCCACATCAAAGGGCAGGCCGCTGCTGCGCCAGGTCTCCAGGGCCGCACGAGCGGCCCCCAGCGCACTTTGGCGGCCATGGGTGGCCTGCAGGGCACGCATGGCTGGGCGTTCCAGCAAGCGGTCCATGGCGGGTGGGCGGTGAGCCGCCACCGGTGAATTGTTCATGCTCGCACTCAAGTTGGCGGAGGTGGGTGGGAGTCGAACCCACCTGGGACCGCTGAGCGGCCCCACCCGGTTTTGCAGACCGGACGCCCCACCGGGGGACGATCCGCCTCCTGCGGCAATCGCATCAGCCGCCGAACATCTTGCGGGGGTCGCGCTTGAAGTGCCGCCCCACCGCATCACGTTCGGTCAAACCGATCTCATCAAAGTACTCTACCAAAGGCACCGACAGGTGGCGGCTCACCCCCACCGATTCCCTCAGGTCGCGCACGTTCAATCGGTGGTTGGGGTCGGCCTCGGCCAGGGCCTTGGCGCGCAGGCTCAGCGCCAGCATCTGTTCGGTCTGAAACCAGTACTCCGCGCCCACCGGGTGCACCTTGCCCATGCGCTGCAGGCGCTGCAAGGTGCGCAGCACCTGGTCTTTGCGCAGGGTGCGGTCGCGCTCAAGCAGCTCGCTCAATCGCGGGGGCACCAGGCCGCCTTCGTCCAACCACGGCTTCAGGCGTTCCCAAATCAGTTTTTCAGTGCCCTGCAGCGTGGCTTCGTGGCCGGCCAAGGCCAGCGCCGCACCGGCGCGCTGCAAACGGCCTTCGCGCACCAGGCCGGCCAGGAGCTGCACAAACACAGCCGCCGTGGGCTTGTCGCGCACCTGCCGGTTCAGCTGTTCCTGGCTTAGGCCGGGGCTGTCGGGGTTGCGCCGGTGGTGCGCGCCCAGGGCTTCGGTGATGCGTTCCTGGTATCGCTGCAGCTGCGCTTGGGTGAACCACAGCGCGGCCTCGCCTTCGCCCACCGTGGCCAGGGGCTTGGTTTGCGCGGCGGCCTGTTCAACCGCTTGCAGCGCCGCGGGCACCAGGTTCCAGGCCTGGGCAAAGGGCCGCCGTTCGACGCCGTAGGGCGACTCCAGCGCCAACACGCCCGCCAGCGCAGCGGCCGGGCTTGGCGCTTCCAGTGCCTTGAGCGTTTGAATGAGCTGGCTGCGGTGCCGACGGGTGGGGGGTGGGAAGGGGTCGACCACCTGGCCGCCGCCCAAGGTGCGCTGGGCCGATTGGTCGCGGATGATGAAGCGGTCGCCCCGCAGCGCGCCGATGGGGCGGTCCAGGTCGAACTGCACCCAGGCTTGTCCGCCTGCGGCCAAGCTGCCGCCTTCAAGCAAGGCCACCCGTGCGTTCACATCTTCGGCGCCCAGGTGCAGGTGCACCGGGGTCCAGTGCGCCAGGGCCTTGGCTTCGGAGGGCAGCAGGCGCAGCCGCGCGGCCAGGCGCTGTGTGGGGGCGTGCAGGTCTTCGTGCACCAACCAGTGGCCGCGTTGAATCTGCTGCTTTTCAGCGCCCACCAGGTTCAGTGCCAGGCGCTGGCCGGCCCGGCCTTCTTCGGCCGTGTGGTTTTGGGCGTGCAGGCCGCGCACGCGCACCTCCAGGCCCGATGGCGTCAGGCGCAGGCGGTCGCCCACGCGTACCCGCCCGCTGACGGCGGTGCCGGTGACCACGGTGCCGATGCCGGCCAGGGTGAAGCTGCGGTCCACCGACAAACGGAAGTGGCCGTCCAAGGCGCGCGGGGTGGCTTCCTGGCGGGCCTGGTCAAGGTGGGCCCGCAGCGCATCCAAACCCGCACCGCTGACGCTGGACACCGGCAGCAGCGGCGCTTGCTCCAGGGCGGTGCCGCGCAGCAAGGCGGCAATGTCGAGCTGAACCTGGCGCAGCCGGGCCTCGTCGACCAGGTCGCATTTGCTCAAGGCCACCACCCCCCGGTTCAGGCCCAGCAGGTCCAGGATGGCCAGGTGTTCGCGGGTTTGGGGCATCGGGCCGTCATCGGCGGCCACCACCAGCATCACATGGTCGATGCCGGTGGCCCCGGCCAGCATGTTGCGCACCAGCTTTTCATGGCCGGGCACGTCCACGAAGCCCAGCACCTGGCCGTCGGCCTGCGCCTGGTAGGCAAAGCCCAGGTCCACGGTGATGCCGCGTTCCTTTTCCTCTTTGAGGCGGTCGGCGTCAACGCCGGTCAAGGCTTTGACCAGGGAGGTTTTGCCATGGTCGATGTGGCCGGCGGTGCCGACAATCATGCGCGGGTCTCCGAGTGCAGGGGCGGTGTTTGAAGCGGCAGATGCTACACGCTTGCCCGAGGGCTGCCCGCAGGGCCTGAACAAGCCCCGAACCCCCGCCGTGCAAGGGCGATACCGACTGGGCGAGAATCGCTGGATGCTTGGCCCGCAGTCTGAAGCCCCCCTTGCCCGTCACCCCAGCGTGGCCTGCGCAGCACCCAGCGGCCTGCCGCACCTGACCAGCGCGGGCAGCGCCTTGACGCGCGAAATCGAGATCCTCGACGAATACGGCCAGCGGCGCACGATTGCCATTCCCATTGAGCGGCCGCTCACCGTGTTCGTCGACAAGCGCGAACTCGTCACCCTGATGACCCTGGGCTCGGCACCGGAGTTGTTGGTCTTGGGCTACCTGATCAACCAGCGCCTGGTGGCCACACCTGCCGAGGTGGCTTCGATCACCGTGGATTGGGACGTGTCGGCTGCGGCGGTGAAGACCCACTTGGGCATCGAGCACCTGGAAGCGCGTACGGCCAAGCGGGTGGTCACCACCGGCTGTGGCCAGGGCACCGTGTTCGGTGATGTGATGGCGGGGCTGGAGACCATACGGCTGCCCGACGCCGCCACCGCCCGCATACGGCAAAGCACCTTGCACGCGGTGTTGGAGGTGATGCGCCAACAAGACAGCGTGCACCGCCGCGCCGGCAGTGTTCACGGCTGTGCCCTGTTCAAAGGCGCGCAGCTGCTGATGTTCGTGGAAGACGTGGGCCGCCACAACGCCATCGACGCCATTGCAGGCTGGATGGCGATGAACGGCGTGCAGGGTGATGACAAGTTGTTCTACACCACGGGCCGCCTGACCAGTGAGATGGTGATGAAGGCGGCCCACATGGGCGTGCCGATGATCGTCTCGCGCAACGGCGTCACCCAAATGGGCCACGACCTGGCCACGCGCTTGGGCATGACGCTCTTCGGGCGTGCCTCGAACCGCCACTTCCTGTGCTACTGCGGCTTTGACCGTTTCGATTCAGAGCCTGAACCCATGCGCCCGTCGGTGCGCGTGGTGTCCTCCTCCGGCCACGAGGGTTAAGCCATGCAAGCCCCCTCGCCCACAACCCTCAGCCCCAGCGCGCTGCAAGGCGTGCGGGTGGTGGAGATGGGCCAACTCATTGCCGGTCCCTTTTGCGGCAAGACCCTGGGCGAGTTTGGCGCTGATGTGGTCAAGATCGAAGCCCCCGGCAGCGGCGACCCGCTGCGCCAGTGGCGCCTGATCAAGGACGGTACCTCGGTGTGGTGGCAGGTGCAAAGCCGCAACAAGCGATCCGTGGCCCTGGACCTGCGGCAGGCCGAAGGTCAGCAACTGGCCCGAGACCTGATCGCCCAGGCCGATGTGTTGATCGAAAACTTTCGACCGGGCACGCTGGAGGGCTGGGGCATGTCCCCCGAAGCCCTGATGGCCCTCAACCCACGGCTGATCATGGTGCGCATTTCAGGCTACGGGCAAACCGGCCCCTACCGCGACCTGCCCGGTTTCGGGGCCATCGGCGAAGCCATGGGCGGCCTGCGGCACCTGACGGGTGAACCGGGGCGTGTGCCGGTGCGGGTGGGCGTGTCCATCGGCGACACGCTGGCCGCTTTGCACGCCACCATTGGCGTGATGATGGCCCTGTACCACCGCGACCAGCGTGGGGGCCGCGGGCAGGTGATCGACGTGGCCCTGCACGAAGCGGTGTTCAATGTGATGGAAAGCCTGCTGCCCGAGTACAGCGCCTTTGGTGCCGTGCGTGAGGCCGCCGGCTCGGCCTTGCCGGGCATTGCGCCGTCCAACGCCTACCGCTGCCAAGACGGCTATGTGCTGGTGGCCGGCAACGGCGACAGCATCTTCAAGCGGCTGATGCAGGCCATTGGCCGGCCCGACTTGGGCGCAGACCCGGGCCTTGCCGGCAACAGCGGGCGCGTGGCGCGCGTGGCGGAAATCGATGCGGCCATCGAGGCCTGGACATCGCCGCGCCAAGTGGATCAGGTGCTGCAGACCCTGGGCGAGGCCCGCGTGCCGGCGGGCAAGGTGTACACGGTGGCCGACATTGCGGCCGACCCCCACTTCCGCGCGCGAGACATGATCCTCAAGCAACACACGCGTGAGGGTTACGAGCTGGAGGTGCCGGGTGTGGTGCCCAAGCTATCGGCCACACCGGCCACGGTGCGCCAAGCGGCGCCGCGCCTGGGCGAAGACACCGACGCGGTGCTGCGTGAAATGGGCCTGGATGCGCAGCAGATTGCGCAGCTGCGCGAGCGGGGCATCGTGGCCTGATCGCCCTGCCGCCAGCCCGGCGCAGCCCGGGCTGGGGCTGTGATGAGGGCCGGGCCCAGTGGCTCAGCGCAGGGCGCTGGCGTGCAGGTCGCGCAATTGCACCGGGCCGGCTTCAGCCTCGATGGTTTCGCGCAGGTCACGGCACAGGCGCAAGGCGAACAGGATTTCGGCGCACACGAACATGGGGCCCACCAACAGGCCAATGAGATCGTCCATAAAGGCCGGCTTGCGGCCTTCATAGTAGTGGCCGATGAACTGGATGATCCAGCCCGCCACGAACAGGCCAGCGCCCCACGCGACCCACTGTTCACCCACTTCGAAGGCCAGCCAATGCGCCAGCGACATCGCCAAGCCATTGGCTGCGATCACGCTGAGGGCCACCACGGGGTTGCCGCGGGTGATGTACCACAGCGCAGCGGCGGCCCACAGTGCCCAGGCCGGGCTGAGCACCCAGGGCGAACCGGGGTCTAGTGGAATGGCCGGGTGAGACAGCAGCACGCCGATGCCCACCACGATGAGCGGAATACCCACCAAGTGGGTGGCAATGTTGCGCGGGTCGCGGTGGTAGCGGGCGTACTGAACGAGCAGGGTCGTGGTGTCGCGCATGGGGTCCTCCATGCCGCGCGCACACCCGGGTGTGGCGGCACGGCCCGATACTAATACCGAACCGAATGGGACAAGCTCCGGGGCTTCCCTAGAATGATCAGCAGCGGGGCCGCACGGGCCCCGGCGCTGACGCAGCCCCAGGAACCCCCATGAGCATCAAGAGCGACCGCTGGATCCGCCGCATGGCCGAGCAGCACGGCATGATCGAACCGTTCGAGCCCGGACAGGTCCGCTTTGCCGCCGACGGCCACAAGATCGTGAGCTACGGCACCAGCAGCTACGGCTACGACATCCGCTGTGCGCCCGAGTTCAAGGTCTTCACCAACATCCACAGTACCGTGGTGGACCCAAAGAACTTCGACGAAAAGAGCTTTGTGGACATCAAGGCCGATGTCTGCATCATCCCGCCCAACAGCTTTGCGCTGGCGCGCACCGTGGAGTACTTCCGCATTCCGCGCAACGTGCTGACCATCTGCCTGGGCAAGAGCACCTACGCGCGCTGCGGCATCATCGTCAACGTCACCCCCTTCGAACCCGAGTGGGAAGGCTATGTGACGCTGGAGTTCAGCAACACCACGCCGCTGCCGGCCAAGATTTATGCCGGCGAGGGCTGTGCGCAGGTGCTGTTCTTTGAAAGCGACGAGGTGTGCGAAACCTCCTACAAAGACCGCGGCGGCAAGTACCAGGGCCAGCGCGGGGTGACGCTGCCCAAGACCTGATCGATCAGCGCGGCACCGGGTAGGTGCCCGGCACCAAGATCGAACGGTCGACGCCGCGCAGCTGCGTGTGGCCGCAAAAGGCCATGGTCACATCCAGTTCCTTGTGCAAGATCTGCAAGGCCGTGCTGACGCCGGCTTCGCCCATGGCGCCCAGGCCGTAGACCATGGCGCGGCCGATCATGGTGCCGCGCGCGCCCAGGGCCCAGGCCTTGAGCACGTCCTGGCCGCTGCGAATGCCGCCGTCCATCCACACCTCGGTGCGGGAACCGACCGCCTGCACGATGGCCGGCAGGGCTTCGATGCTGGCTGGTGCGCCGTCAAGCTGCCGCCCGCCGTGGTTGCTCACCACAATCGCATCGGCCCCGGCCTTCACCGCCAGCTCGGCGTCTTCCACTTCCATGATGCCCTTGAGGATGAGCTTGCCACCCCAGCGCTCTTTCACCCAGGCCACATCGTCCCAGTTCAGCCGCGGGTCAAATTGCTCGTTGGTCCAGGCTGAGAGCGACTTCATGTCGCTCACGCCCTTCACGTGGCCCACCAGGTTGCGGAAGGTGCGGCGCTGCGTGCCCAGCATCCCTAAGCACCAGCGGGGCTTGGTGGCCAGGTTGAGGAGGTTGGCCAGGGTCGGGCGGGGCGGAGCGGATAAGCCGTTCTTCAAGTCCTTGTGGCGCTGGCCTATCACCTGCAGGTCAAGCGTGAGGATGAGGGCCGAACAGCGCGCGGCCTTGCAGCGGTCGATCATGCGGGCCATGGCCTCGCGGTCGCGCATCATGTACAGCTGAAACCAAAACGGCGCGGAGGTGTGCTCGGCCACGTCTTCAATCGAGCAGATGCTCATCGTGGACAGCGCAAAGGGAATGCCGAAGTTCTCGGCTGCACGCGCGGCGTGGATTTCGCCGTCAGCATGCTGCATGCCGGTCAGGCCCACCGGCGCAATGGCCACCGGCATCTTGGCGGCTTGGCCCACCAGTTCCACCGCCGTGCTGCGGTTTTCCATGTTCACCGCCACGCGCTGGCGCAGCTTGATCTTGGCGAACTCGCTCTCGTTGGCCCGGTAGGTGCCTTCGGTCCACGAGCCGGAATCGGCATAGTCGTAGAACATCTTGGGCACGCGCTTTTGGGCCAGCACGCGCAGGTCTTCGATGTTGGTGATCACGGGCATGGGGACACTCCGATTGCAAACACCTGCATCCTAGCCCCTGGCCAGGCCCCCCGCACGAACACCCAAGAGCCGTATACGGCGATCGAAGGTGATGCGCTTGAGGCACTGGCCGCAGGCTTCCCGGATCGCCGAGGCTTCCTGCACCGGATGGGGCAGGGTGAGCTCACGGGTCACGCTGCGGAAGTCTTCGAACTTGAGCTTGATGCCCACCGTGCGTGCCACATAGCCCTTGCGCTGCAGGTCGGTGGCCAGGCGTTGGGCCAGTTGGTCGAGTGCGGCAGCCAGTGCTTGGCGGTCTTGCTTGACGTGCAGGTCGCGCTCAAAGGTGGTCTCTCGGCTCATGGACACCGGCTCGCTGTGGGTCACCACCGCGCGGTCGTCGTGGCCCAGGGCCGCTTCGTGCAGCCACCGGCCTTGGCTCTTGCCAAAGCGCTCGATCAGCATGCCGCGGTCGGCAGCGGCCAGGTCGCCAATGGTGTGCAGGCCCATGGCCGTCAGGGCCTGCTGCGCCTTGGGGCCGATGCCGTTGACGCGGGCCACGGGCAAAGGCCAGATGCGCTGCGGCAGGTCTTCCAGGGTGAGGATGGTCAGGCCGTTGGGCTTGTCGAGTTCAGACGCGATCTTGCTCAAGAGCTTGTTGGGCGTGATGCCCATGGAACAGCTCAGGCCGGTGGCTTGGCGCACCGAGTTGCGGATGGCCTGGCCCACGGCACGCACACCCCCGCAGGGGTCGTGGCCCACCACGTCTTGCGCGCCCGGCACCTCGGTGAGGTCGATGTAGATCTCATCAATGCCGCGGTCTTCAATCACCGGGGCCACTTCGGCCACGGCCGCCTTGAACAGGCGCGAGCAGCGGCGGTACTCTTCAAAGTCCACCGGCAGCAGCACGGTGTGGGGCGCACGATCGGCCGCGCGGGCCAGTGCCATGCCCGAGTGCAGGCCCAGGGCCCGGGCTTCATAGGTGGCGGTGGTGGCCACGCCGCGGCCTTGGTAGCCCTTGAGGGTGGCGAATTGCCAACGGCCTTGGCTGTTGCGCTGCGGCGCATGCCGCCTGCTGCCACCAATCACCACCGGCAGGCCACGCAGTTCAGGGTAGCGCAGCAGTTCAACCGACGCGTAGAACGCGTCCATGTCCAGGTGGGCGATCCACCGGCGCTGCACGGCCGTGTCAGGGTGCAGCCAAGCGCTGTCGGTGCCGCTGCACTTCTTCCAACACCCGAACCGGCGCGGTGCCGCCCAAGACCTGCCGGGCCTGCAGGGAGCCGGCCAGGCTCAACACGCTGTGCACATCGGCCTCGATGCGCGCATCAAAGGCCTGCAGTTCGGCCAGGCTCAAGGCCGAGAGGTCGATGCCGCGGCCCAAGGCGGTTTTCACCGCATGCGCCACCACCTCGTGCGCGTCGCGGAAGGGCAGCCCCTTCTTCACCAGATAGTCGGCCAGGTCGGTGGCCGTGGCGTAGCCGCGCAGGGCAGCGCGTTCCATCGCTTCAGGCTTCACGCGGATGCCCTGCACCATCTCGGCCATGATGCGCAGCGTGTCGCGCACCGTGTCGACCGTGTCGAAGAGCGGCTCCTTGTCTTCTTGGTTGTCTTTGTTGTAGGTCAGCGGCTGGCCCTTCATCAACACCAGCAAGGCGTTGAGGTGGCCATACACACGCGCTGTTTTGCCGCGCGCCAGCTCGGCCACATCGGGGTTGCGCTTTTGCGGCATGATGGACGAGCCCGTGCAGTAACGGTCAGCCAGGTCGATGTAGCCAAAGTTCTGGTTCATCCAAATGATGATCTCTTCGCTGATGCGAGAGATGTGCATCATCACCAGTGCGGCAAAGGCGCTGAACTCGATGGCGAAATCTCGGTCGCTCACCGCATCCAGGCTGTTGCGGCACACCGATTCAAAGCCCAGGGTGCGGGCCACGCGTTCACGGTCCAGTGGGTAGCTGGTGCCGGCCAGCGCGGCTGCGCCCAGGGGCAGGCTGTTCACACGGCGGCGTACTTCGGCCAAGCGCTGCTCGTCGCGCGCGAACATTTCCACATAGGCCAGCAGATGGTGCGCAAAGCTCACCGGCTGCGCCACCTGCAGGTGGGTGTAGCCGGGCATGATGGTGTGGGCATGGTCGGCGGCCAGCTCCACCAGGCTGGCCTGCATTTGGCGCAGCAACGGGGCCAGTTGGTCGATCTCGCCGCGCAGCCACAGGCGCACATCGGTGGCCACCTGGTCGTTGCGTGAACGCCCGGTGTGCAGCCGCTTGCCCGCGTCGCCCACCAACTGCGTGAGGCGGGCTTCGATGTTCAGGTGTACATCTTCGAGCTCCAGCTTCCACTCGAAGGCGCCGCTTTCAATTTCTTGGCGAATTTGCGCCATGCCGCGCTGAATGTCGGCCAGGTCTTGCGCAGCAATCACGCCCTGCGCGCACAGCATGTCGGCGTGCGCCAAGCTGCCTTCGATGTCGGCCTGCCACAGCCGCTTGTCGAAGGACACGCTGGCGGTGTAGCGCTTGACCAGGTCGCTCATCGGCTCGCTGAACAGCGCCGACCAAGCTTGTTGTTTGTTGTCCAGAGGGTTGGTGGCCATGGGCATGCGAGGCGTGTGCCGCTTCAGGGCGCCACAGCCGGGTGAGACAAGATGTGCATCAGCGCCCAGCGGTAGCCGGCCACGCCCAAGCCTACGATGCTGCCGCGCGCAATGTCGCTGAGGTAGGAATGGCGCCGGAAGGGTTCGCGGGCGTGCACGTTGCTGATGTGCACTTCAATGAAGGGCAAGGCCGTACCGGCCAGGGCATCACGCAGGGCCACGCTGGTGTGGGTGTAGGCGCCTGGGTTGATGATCACCCAGTCCACCCCTTCGGTGCGGGCCTGCTGGATGCGGTCAACCAGGGCACCTTCGTGGTTGGACTGAAAGCACAACATCTCA
>JBJTHN010000027.1:0-26723 GCA_046094505.1 Betaproteobacteria bacterium | reverse complement strand
CGAGGACACCAGATGGACGATGGCTTGCACCTGGGACGCAGAGACCACACGTCCGGGGTGCGGTGCAATCACCACCGACGCCTTGGGGGGCGTGCGATCGCGCACGAACACGCTTTGTTTGGGAGTGGCCAGGTGCACGCGTGCGCTTTGCACACTGGCAATTTGCATGATGCTGCGGGCCAGTTCCTGCTCCATGGCGGCGTTCACACGCACCTGTTCCATGAACTGGCTGGTGGTCATCGACGTGGAGTCCTTCAGACCCTCGATGCCGGTGGTTCCCTGCTTGGGAATACCCTGCGCAGCCAGCAGCATGCGCGCTTCGTGGAATCGGTCGGCAGGCACCTTGAGCTGGCCATTGCTTGGGTCGATCTGCGGCTTGAAGTTGGCAGTCTTGAGCGCCTCGTAGGCGGCCTGCTGATCCGCTTCCATCAAGCCGGGCATCACGCTGCGGTAAGGCGTAGACTGCATCCAGGCGTAGTACAGACCGAACACCATCAACACCGCCAGCACGGCGATCAAGGGCAGGGCCCGCTTCACGGCGGGTTGCGACAGCACACGCTCCACCGTGGCTCGCAGGCCCGCCAACCCACCGGGTGCGGCAGCGCCGACAGCCCCACCGGGCAGCGTGGTCACTTCGGTACCCGTGGACAAAGGTACGGCACCTGGGACTGCGGTCATGGCCGAATTGGTGCTGAGCGCGGTGCCCATGGCGCCGTCGTCCGCAGCCTGGTTCAAGTCAGCGGTGTTGGGGTTTAGAGTCGCGGTGGCCATGCTGGTCCTCTGGTTCTCGATACAGTCGTTCGCTTGTAGGCGTCAGTTGGGGCTGGCACCGGGCTTAGACCGGCATGTTCAGAATGTCTTCGTAGGCCTTCATGACCTTGTTGCGCACCTGCAGCGTGGTTTCAAAGGCCAGCGAGGCCTTCTGCATCTGAATCACCACATCGGTCAGGGGCACGGGTTCACCCATTTCATAGGCTTCGCGCAAGCCTTTGGCCTTTTGCTGTGCAGCATTGACCTGGCCCAGTGCGCGCTCCACAGCGGCACCGAACCCGCTCGCTGCGGGCTTGGCGGGCTCCTGCAGACCGGGCAGGGGTGCTCCCACGCCTTGCAAGCCCCCTGCCGCCTCGTTCCGATAGGCGGCCATGGTGCGCAGCATGGATTGAATGCTGGCGGCGGAAGTGGCGTTCTCGATCATGTTGATCTCCCCTTCAGTTGGCCGCCTCAGCGGTCATCATCCCCAGGTCTCGCATCTGGGCAAGCTTGTAGCGAAGCGTGCGCGGGCTGATGCCCAACACACGGGCAGCGGCCTCTCGGCTGTTGGTGTTGCGGATGGCGTCCAGAATGACGCGCAGTTCGCTGTGCCGAACGGCCCACTGCAGGCCAGCCGCAGCCGGCTGTTCAGCGGTGCGCGCTGGGTTGGCGCTCAGGGGCTCGTGCCCCAGATACTCAGCCGCGGGATCGGCATGCACGTCTTCGACCGGCGCCCATGCAGGCGCCACACGAGAGACGGCCGGCGGCGGTGCGCTGGAGGAGCCTATGGTGGTGTGACGCCCCCCCCAAGCTGCTGGGGTCGGTATCGGCGGGTTCTGTCCGCTGGCGACATCAATCGGCGCAGCCACATGGGCCGCTGCGGTTGACACGGGGGCGCTGTCAGCGGCAAACACGTCGTCGTCGAACAGCAGGTGGTCTTCGGTCAGCGTCCGGTCTGGGCAAAGCACCAACGCACGTTGAATTACATTGCCCAACTCGCGCACATTGCCTGGCCAGTGGTAAGCCAGCAGGCGATGGCGGGCTTCGTCTGTGATGCGGTAAGGCGTTCCGGGCGTGCCATGTTGCTGCAGCACATGGGCGGCCAGTGGCAGGATGTCCATGGGACGCTGTGCCAACGGCAACACGCGCAAGGTGAAGGTGCTGATGCGAAAGTACAAGTCCTCTCGGAACTCGCGCTGCAGCATCGCTTGTTTAAGGTCCTTGTTCGTGGCGGCGACGATGCGCGCATCCACCGTGATGCTGCGGCTGCCCCCGAGCCGGGTGATGCAGCGCTCTTGCAGCACACGCAAGAGTCGCGTTTGCAGATGCAGAGGCATCTCTCCGATTTCGTCGAGGAAAACCGTGCCGCCCTGGGCCTGCTCGAATACGCCCTGATGGTCTCGAATGGCGCCGCTGAAGGCGCCCTTCTCATGGCCAAACAGCATGTCTTCAATCAGCTGCTCCGGCAAGGCGCCGCAGTTCAGGCTCACGAACGGCCCACCGGCACGCGGCGAAGCTTCGTGCAGCACACGGGCCAGAACTTCCTTGCCTGCGCCGGTCGGTCCGATTAGCAAGGCGCTGACTTCGGTCTGCGCCACCTTCTGCGCCAAGGCCAACAACTGCTGGCTGGCCGGATCAACAAACACGACGCTACGTGGGCGGGCTGGCGCTGCGGGGGCCGCCAAGGCAGCCCCCACGGGCTCCCAGGACTCGGGGCTCCAGTCCTGCGTTGAAATCACATGGTTAGCACCGAGGCGGGTCGCCTGGGCAGCCAGGTCAACCCGGTGCGGCGGCACGCGGCACACCACGGGCAGCCGGCGGCCCGGCATCTGCGCCAGGGTCAGGCACTCCTGCAGCATGTCCACGCCATGCTCGATGCGAACCACCAAGACTTGCACATGAACCAGCGAGGTGATGAGCTGGCTGGGGTCCAGCAGGTGGCGGGCATCAAACCCCAGCGCGACCACGCGGGCCTGCTCGGCGCTATCGGCCGGGCCAGTGGGGTCGATCCAGGCGACTCGAATGGGGGAGGTGCTCGCACGCATGGTGGTGTCGGTTTGACTGATGACCCCACACCGGCAAGCAACTGCCATGCCAACACGGCAAACGATCGCCGAAAAAAGGCAAGCTGTTGTTTATGAAGGGATTTCTGGCGGAAAACGGCCCATGCCGACTTTTTGACGATGCCCTTCACGCCTCAACCGTCGGTGCCGCAGCAGCGGCAGCGTGGCCTGCATGGAGCACGCATAGGCGCAGAAACGAAAAAGGCCGCTGGACAGCGGCCTTGATCGCGTTAGAGCGGCACTCAGCCAGTAGCCTGGCGGCGTTCCCCGGTAGGCGCTGAGTCAGCACCTGGGTCGTTGGCGTTACGGCCTATGGCTTCCACAGCCCTGGGGTGCATCTGCCGTACGCGCTCCCAAGCGCGTGCCCGATCTGGCGCGTGCACACGCAAATGGAGGACGGCGTCAGCCGAATACCCCAAACGGACGTTGAACTCAAATGCTTCGTAGGTCGACGCCATCGGCCCCTCCACCGACTGTGCGAAACCGCACTGGGCGGCGAGCGTATCACAAGGCGGGATGCATGGCCAGCGCCAGAACCGCGTGCAGCCCACAGGGTTTCCCTAGGTCCGGCCCAAATGGTTCAGCCGTGCGGCTGCACAGAAACGAAAAACGCGCCCGAAGGCGCGTCTTTGCTGGGTGTTTGGCGGAGCGGACGGGGCTCGAACCCGCGACCCCCGGCGTGACAGGCCGGTATTCTAACCAACTGAACTACCGCTCCGCAGCGGTGGTGGCGTTCCAGGTTACCCTGCAAGTGCCGCCCAACTTGGCGTCCCCTAGGGGATTCGAACCCCTGTTACAACCGTGAAAGGGTCGTGTCCTAGGCCTCTAGACGAAGGGGACTTGATCTTTGCCTGCCTTCACGCTGCGCCACCGGCTGTCCACTTGTGGTGGTGGAGGTAAGCGGGATCGAACCGCTGACCTCTTGCATGCCATGCAAGCGCTCTCCCAGCTGAGCTATACCCCCGCTCGTTTTTGCCGAGCATTGAAGGTGTCGCACCGTTCAAGCAAGACCGCGAGTCTAGCATGTTTTTCACACATCCCGCAAGCGGCTGAGGGCTTCTTCCCGGGTGAACAAGGCCAGCAACGCGTCCACTGAGGGGGTCTGCAGGCGCCCACAAACCAGCAAGCGAAGCGGCATGGCCAAGGCCGGCATCTTCAGGCCATGCTCGGCCAGGGTTTGCTTGAGTGCAGCGGCCACACCCTCTTTCGTCCACTCGCAGGCGGCCAGTCGCTCACGCAAGCCACGCAGGGCCGGCACCACAGCCTCGGTCACATGTTGTGCCCGCTCAGCTGCAGCTGGTGCGGGCGCGCGATGGTAGACCTCAATCCAATCGGCCAGCTCGACCGTGGTGTTGCAACGTTCCTTGAACAGGGCACATTGCGCCACCAGTGTGGCGTCCAGCGCCACGCCCACACCGCGGCTGTGCAACTGCTGCTGCACGAGTGCCGCCAAGCGCTGGTCATCGGCTTGCTTGATGTAGTGCGCATTCACCCAAGCCAGCTTGGCCGGATCCCACTGGGCTGGGCTCTTGGCCAGGTGCGATCCATCGAACCACTGCACCATCTGGTCGGCACTGAAGAGTTCATCGTCACCGTGGCTCCAACCCAGCCGCGCCAGATAGTTCAGCATCGCTTCGGGCAGGTAGCCGGCTTCCTCGTAGGCGGTCACGCTGACCGCACCGCGGCGTTTGCTCAGCTTCAGACCATCGTCGCCCAGGATGATGGGACAGTGGCCGAACTGGGGGATGGCCGAGCCCAAGGCACGGTACAGGTTGATCTGCCACGGGGTGTTGTTGATGTGCTCATCCCCCCGAAACACATGGGTGATGCGCATGTCCCAATCGTCCACCACCACCGCGAAGTTGTAGGTGGGTATGCCCAGCGCACCCACCGGCGCATCGTCGGGTGGCGGGCGCAGGATGATGAGGTCATCAATCTCTTCATTGGAGATGCTGATCGGCCCCTTGACCAGATCGTCCCAACTGACCACGCCATGTGGCGGGTTGGCAAACCGCACCACAGGCTTCACCCCTGCAGGCGCGGTGGGCAACACCTTGCCCGGATCAGGCCTCCAGCGGCCGTCGTAGCGTGTCTTCTCACCGCGGGCCTTTTGCTGCTCCCGCATGGCCTCAAGCTCAGCCGGCGTGCACCAGCACCGATAGGCCGTCCCACAGGCGATCATCTGCTCCACCACTTCGTGGTAGCGCTGCAGACGCTGCATCTGAAAAATAGGGCCCTCGTCGTAGGTCAGGCCCAGCCAGTGCATGGACTGCAGGATCTGGTCCACCGACTCCTGCGTGGAGCGTGCAACATCGGTGTCTTCGATGCGCAGGATGAACTGCCCTGCGAAGTGGCGCGCGTAGGCCCATGAATACAAGGCGGTGCGGGCAGTGCCCAGATGGAGAAATCCGGTGGGCGACGGTGCAATGCGGGTGCGGATCGGGCTGCTCATCTTCAGTTCAACAGTTCCAGGCCACGGGCCAGGTCCGCCTTCAGGTCTTCAAGGTCTTCCAATCCCACAGCCACGCGAATCATGCCCTGCGTGATGCCGGCGGCTTCGCGCTGGGCTTCGGTCAAACGGCCGTGCGATGTGCTGGCCGGGTGGGTGATGGTGGTCTTGGTGTCGCCCAGGTTGGCGGTAATCGAGCACACGCGTGTGGCGTCAATGGTGGCAAAGGCGTTGGCCCGAGCCGCTGCAGCGCCCTGCCCCTTCACGATGAAGCTCACCACCGCGCCGCCACAGCCACTTTGCTGGCGCATGGCCAGTTCGTGCTGAGGATGTGATGCCAGGCCCGGGTGGTACACGCGCACCACCTGGGGCTGCGCCTCCAGCCACTGCGCCAGGGCCAGAGCCCGTGCACTTTGGGCCTGCATGCGGATGCCCAAGGTTTCCATACCCTTGAGCACCACCCAGGCATTAAAGGGCGACAGGCTCATGCCGGCCGATCGCATGACCGGCACAAAGCGTTCTTCCACCAGTTCCGAAGAGCCGCACACCGCGCCGGCCATCACACGGCCCTGACCATCGAGGTACTTGGTGCCCGAATGGATCACGAGATCGGCACCGTAGTCGACGGGACGCTGCAAGGCCGGTGTGCAGAAACAGTTGTCCACGGCCAGCCAAGCGCCGGCCTGTCGCGAAATGTCGGCCAGCGCGGCGATGTCGCACACCTCGGTCAGGGGGTTGCTCGGGGTCTCGGCGAACAGCAGCTTGGTGTTGGGCTGCACGGCGCGCTTCCACTCGTCCACATCGGTTTGGGACACAAAGCTGCTTTGCACGCCGAACTTGCCGAACTCGCCTTGCAGGAGCTTGATGGTGGAGCCGAACACGCTGCGCGAACACACCACATGATCACCCGCCTTGAGCAAGCCCATGACCAACAACACCACAGCTGACATGCCGCTGGAGGTCCCGATACAGGCCGTGGTTCCTTCCAGTGCGGCCAGGCGACGCTCCATCATGCTGACGGTGGGATTGGAAAAGCGCGTGTAGACGAAGGCTTCTTCCTCATTGGCAAAGCGACGCGCGGCCACTTCAGCACTGGGGTGTACGAAGCTGCTGGTCAGAAACAGGGCCTCGGCGTTTTCGCCCCACTGAGACGGCGGCAGACCTTCGCGAACGGCCAATGTGTCCAGCCCGACCTCCGCGGGAAGCCGGGTGTTGCCCCAGGGGCTGGCCGTGTCTTCGACGCCGGCTGGGGTACCTGCCCCCTGGCGCTTGTTGCTCGTGTTCATGACAGGCCCTCCCGATCTGGAGCATTGGGCAAGGCCAGACGTCCTCGGCCGCTGGTCTCTTCCTCTTCGCCCTGCGCCTGACGCTGCGCAGCCATGGCGGCGAAATCGCTCTCGCTCACATCGCCCGTGATGTAGTGGCCATCGAAACAGGAGGCCTCAAAGCCCTGAATTCGAGGGTTGAGTTGTCCCACCACACGCTTCATGGCATCCACATCCTGGTAGATCAAGGCATCGGCACCGATGAAGGCCCGGATCTCCTCGACCGAGCGGTCGTGCGCAATCAACTCCTCGCGCGTGGGCATGTCGATACCGTACACATTGGGGAAACGCACAGGAGGCGCCGCACTGGCCATGAAGACCTTGCGAGCCCCCGCCTCACGGGCCATCTGCACGATTTCCTTGCTGGTGGTGCCGCGTACGATGGAGTCGTCGACCAGCAGCACATTGCGGCCTTTGAACTCGCTGGTGATGGCGTTGAGCTTCTGGCGCACGCTCTTCTTGCGCATGGACTGCCCCGGCATGATGAAGGTGCGGCCCACATAACGGTTTTTCACAAAGCCCTCGCGATAAGGGCGACCCAACTCCACGGCCAACTGCATGGCCGAAGGACGGCTGCTTTCTGGGATGGGGATCACCACGTCGATGTCAGACGGCGGCATCATGGAAATCACGCGTTGGGCCAGGCTTTGGCCCATGTTGACCCGCGCCTGATAAACCGACACCCCATCAATCACCGAGTCAGGCCGCGCCAGGTACACGTATTCGAAGATACAGGGGTGAAGCACGGTGCGATCGGCGCAGGACTGCGCATGGACCTGCCCCTTGAGATCGATGAACAGGGCCTCGCCCGGGGCCACATCGCGCACCACCTTGAAGCCGCTGCCGTCCAGGGCGACGCTCTCACTGGCTACCATCACATCGGTGCCCTGGTCGGTTTGCGCCACCCCGTAGACCAGTGGACGAATGCCATGAGGATCTCGAAAGGCCAGAAGGCCATGGCCTGCGATCAAGGCCACCACCGCGTAGGAGCCCTTGATGCGTCGGTGTACACCGCGCACGGCCTCGAAGACCCGATCGGGGGTGAGCTGCACATCTCGAGCCACGCCCTCCAGTTCGTGGGCCAGGATGTTGATCAGCACCTCGGTGTCGCTCTCGGTGTTGAGGTGGCGACGGTCGATGTCGAACAGCTCGCGCTTGAGCGCCGTGGCGTTGGTCAGGTTCCCGTTGTGGACCAACACGATGCCGTAAGGGGCGTTGACGTAGAAGGGCTGCGCCTCTTCTTCGCTGTAGGCATTGCCTGCGGTGGGGTAGCGGACCTGACCCAGGCCCATGTTGCCGCCCAGGACCCGCATGTTTCGGGTGCGAAACACGTCGCGCACCATGCCGCGGGCCTTGTGCATGAAGTACCTGTTACCTTGCATGGTGACGATGCCCGCGGCATCTTGGCCACGGTGCTGCAACAGCAACAAGGCGTCATAGATCAGCTGGTTGACCGCTGACTGGGACATCACGCCGACGATCCCGCACATGCCCGTTTCTCCTCGCTACTTGCCGATGAGCACGTCGCGTGCCTTTTCGGGGATCTGTTCCTGCACCTGCTCGCTCAGGCCATCGGGCCAATAGGGGCGCAGACCTTCAATGAGGCGCTCCAACCAGACACGCCCCTGGGAGGCCTGCCAACCCTCCAAGTCTTTCAACGGTGTCCAGCCCACGACGGTGGCCACCACCAGCAGTATCAGCACGCCGCGCACCAGGCCAAAGGCTGCACCGCCCAGCCGATCCGGCACCTGCAAGGGCGTGGCATGCACCACACGGCGCAGCAGCCGCGCCGCCACGGCCCACACCAGCAGGATCACCAGAAACAACACAACGAAAGCACTGCCACGGCCAAGCTCTGGGGTGTAGCCCTGCAAAGACCACTGTGCCATCAGCCAGGGTGAAAACCGTTGTGCACCCACGTAGGCGACCACCCAGCCCAAAAGGGAGGCGGCTTCGTAGATGAAGCCCCGCCACACGCCGACCCCGGCGGAAACCGCCAGCACGATCAGCATGGCCACGTCCACCGCGGGCATGTCCAAGATCTGCATCGAGGGCCGCCCGCCTCAGAGCTGCAGCAGCGAAGCTGCCACACCTGCTGCGTTGATCTTCGTCTGAACGTCCTGGGCTTCCTGACGGCTGGCGAAGGGGCCCACGCGCACCCGGACCCGCGTGACACCTTCGATCACAGCGGCTTGCGTGTAGGTCTTGATGCCCATGCGCTCCAGCTTCTGGCGCACCTCGCGCACCGTATCCAGGTCGGTGTAGGAGCCGGCCTGCACGATGAAGCGGCCGCGGTCCTTGTCGGCACCTTTGGCGTGGTCGTTGGCGCCTTGTGGGGCCGTGTCCTTCTTGCCATCCTTGGGGCTGTCTGCGGCGTGGTCTTTACCGCCGTCCTTGGCACGGTCACCCTTGCTGGGCGGCAGGACCTCCACCTCCACGAGGGCCGCTGGGCTGGGTGCGGCAACAGCCACGGCGGTGGTGCTTGGTGGGCTGGCTGGCTCTACCGGGGGCTGCTGCAGGACCGCAGCCGAGGGTGCCGAAGGGGGCTGCTTGACCGCCGGTGTGGGGGTGGCCGCTCCAGAGCCCGGGGTGGCCGCTGCGCCTGCTGCGCCCGCACTGCTCAAGGGGGGTGCCTGCTCGCGGTTGGGAATGTCGATGGGGATGTCCACCGGCAGCGGGCGGGGCTGGGTTTGGAACACCAACGGGAAGCCGATGATGCCAATGCCCAGGAGCACAACGGCCCCAAGCAGGCGGCGGCGAGCCTGGTCTCGAGCGGCCTGGACCGCTAGGGCTGCGGAGGAGCCGCCCACACCGGTGGCGGTGCCCCCCGCCGCGGAGGCGGCATCCGTGGCAGGTCCGGGGCGACGCAGGAATTTCAGCAAGGCCATTTTGTGGGTCGGTCGGCCGCTACCGGCAGGCCAGTCATGCGCAACAGGGCGGATTCCAGTTGGGCTGCGAAGCCGCCGTGCACCGGCCAGGCGGTGCCACGCTAGCGGCCGTGAGCCGACCCCAATCGGGGCAAGCCCTGGGCGGTCACGCCCCCCACAGTCCAGAAGGATCCAAACACCAGGATTCTATCTGCGGGGTCTGCAGCGGCCAGGGCGGCCTGCAAGGCCTGTTGGGGGTTGTCGTGTCTCATCACCTCAGCGCCCTGCAGCACCTGCTGCAACTCCTGGGCCGTGGCTGCACGCGGCGTGGGCAGACCGCACACATGCCACTGTGTGACCAGCGGCAACAGCGGACGCACCACCTGCGCCAGGTCCTTGTCGCGCATGGCGCCAAACACCGCGAAGGTTCGGGGGTAGAAGCCCATCTGGTCCAGGTTGACCGCCAAGGTGGCCACGGCGTGGGGGTTGTGGGCCACATCCAGCACCAGCACCGGCTGGCCCGGGACGATCTGGAAGCGGCCAGGCAGCTCAACCAAGGCCAGCCCCTCGCGGACAGCCTGTGCACTGATGGGCAAACGATCGGACAGTGCTTCAAAGGCCGCCAACACGCCGGCCGCGTTGATCAGTTGGTTGGCACCCCGCAGGGCCGGATAGGACAAGGCGTGGTAGCGCCGGCTGCGGCCCTTCCACTGCCACTGCTGGCGGTCGCCCGCATGGGCAAAGTCCCGTCCGGCCAGCCAGAGGTCGGCGCCCACGGCCTGCGCATGGCCGACAACCGAGGCCGGCGGCACCGGGTCGCTGACGACTGCGGCGTGGCCACGGCGCATGATGTGGGCCTTTTCGCGGCCAATGCTGTCGCGGTCGGGACCCAGGTACTCGGTGTGGTCGAGGTCGATGCTGGTGATGATGCTGACATCGGCATCGATGATGTTCACCGCGTCCAGCCGCCCGCCCAGGCCCACCTCCAGGATGACCAAGTCCAGCGGGGCCTGCGACAGCAGCCGCATGATGGCCAGCGTGGTGAACTCGAAGTAGGTCAGCGTGGTCTTGCCGCGCGCTGCCTCGACCGCCTGAAAGTGCGGCAGCAGCGCGCCGGGCTCCACCATCTGGCCCTGCAGCCGGCACCGCTCCTCGAAGTGCACCAGGTGGGGCTTGCTGTAAAGGCCCACGCGGTAGCCCGCACGAAGGGCAATTGCTTCAAGCATGGCGCAAGTGGAGCCTTTGCCGTTGGTGCCGGCCACCATCACCACCGGCACCTCAAAACGCAGGCCCAGCCGCTGCGCAACATCGCGGGTGCGCGACAGCGTCATGTCGATGCCCACCGGGTGCAGGCGCTCCACATGGGCCAGCCAGTCAGCCAAGGTCCACTGCCGCTGTGCGGCCCTCAAGCCTTCCACGGCACCTTCTTCGCCAAAGACGCCCGCGGCGCCCAGTTCAGGCGCCGCGGCAGGGTTGGGTGTGGCGCTGTTGGGGTCGGCTGCTGTCATGCCACCGCATCGGCGCTCTGGCGCTGCAGCATGGCCAGCAGACGGGCCACCTTCAAACGCAGTTCGCGCCGGTCAACGATCATGTCCACCGCCCCCTTGCTGAGCAAGAACTCGGCACGCTGGAATCCCTCGGGCAGCTTTTCGCGCACCGTGCTTTCAATGACGCGCGGGCCGGCAAAGCCAATGAGCGCATTGGGCTCGGCCACCACCACATCGCCCATAAAGGCAAAGCCTGCGGACACGCCGCCCATCGTGGGGTCGGTGAGCACGCTGATGTAGGGCAACTTGGCTTTGGCCAGAAGCGTCAGGGCCGAGTTGCACTTGGCCATTTGCATCAGGCTCAGCAAGCCCTCCTGCATCCGGGCCCCGCCGGTGGCGGTGAAGCACACAAAGGGCACTTTTTGCTCGATGGCCGACTCCACGCCGCGCACAAAGCGCTCGCCCACCACCGAGCCCATGGAGCCGCCCATGAAACCAAACTCAAAGCAGGCCGCCACGAGCGGCACGCTCATGACCGAGCCACCCATCACCACCAAGGCATCGGTCTCGCCCGTGTTCTCCAGGGCTTCCTTCAAGCGCTCGGGGTACTTGCGGCTGTCCTTGAACTTCAGGGCGTCCACCGGCATGACTTCCTGGCCCACTTCGTAGCGGCCCTCTGCGTCCAGGAAGGCGTCCAAGCGCGCACGTGCGCCAATGCGGTGGTGGTACCCGCACTTGGGGCACACGTTGACGTTCTCGCGAAGATCGGTGCTGTACAGCACCGATTCGCAGGAGGGGCACTTGACCCACAAGCCTTCGGGAACCGAGCGACGTTCGGCAGGGTCGGTGGGTTGAATCTTGGGCGGCAGCAGCTTCTCAAACCAGCTCATGCAACAGCTCCTGGTTGGGGCGCGGGCCGGGTTTCTGACAGAGCGTCCAGGGCGCCGCGGATTTCGGCGATGAACGCACCGGCCGAAACCGCCACCTTATCACGGGGCTGGGCTTCGAGGATCTGCACCAGGCGAGAGCCAATCACCACCGCATCCGCATGCCGGCTCACAGCCTGGGCCGTGGCCGCGTCGCGAATGCCAAAGCCCACACCGACCGGGATGCTGACATGGCGGCGAATGCGCGGAATGGCCTGGGCCACGGCTTCGGTGTCCAAGTGACCGGCGCCGGTGACGCCCTTGAGCGACACGTAGTAAACGTAGCCGCTGGCCAGCCGGCCGACGGACGCCATTCGGGCCTCGGTGGAGGTTGGGGCCAAGAGGAAGATCAGGTCGATAGAGGCCGCCTCGAGCGCAGCCGAGAAGGCCTCCACTTCTTCAGGCGGATAGTCCACCACCAGCACACCGTCCACGCCGGCGGCCTGGGCGTCGCGCACGAAAGCCCCGGCGCCGCGCTTGATGTCGTAGCGCTCGATGGGGTTGGCATAGCCCATCAACACCACCGGTGTGTGGGCGTCCTGGGCCCGGAACCCTTGAACCATCTCCAGCACACGGGCCAGGTCAATGCCTTGCGCCAGGGCTCGTTCAGCCGCCTTTTGGATGACCGGGCCATCGGCCATGGGGTCGGAAAAGGGCACGCCCAGCTCAATCACATCAGCACCCGCGCGGGCCATGGCCAGCATGATGTCCACCGTGGCGTCGGGATAGGGGTCGCCCGCCGTCACGAAGGGAATCAAGGCCTTGCGCCCGGTGGCCGCGAGTGCTTCGAAGGTGGGTTGAATGCGGCTCATCGCGTGGCCTCCGGCAGGCTCACCACCTGAGCCCCGCCGGTCTTGACCGTCTGGCCCCGGCAGGACGGCCGGCAATAGAAGTCGGCGCCGCTCAAGTCGGCCACGGTGCCGATGTCCTTGTCGCCGCGTCCCGAAAGGTTGACCAAGAGCGTTTGGTCCGGGCGCATGGTGGGGGCCAGCTTCATGGCGTAGGCCAAGGCATGGCTGCTTTCCAGTGCCGGGATGATGCCCTCGGTGCGGCACAGGCGGTGGAAGGCCACCATGGCCTCGTCGTCGGTGATGCCCACGTACTCGGCACGGCCGATGTCCTTGAGATAGGCGTGTTCGGGCCCTACGCCGGGGTAGTCCAGACCCGCCGAGATCGAATGGGTCTCGGTCACCTGGCCCGCTTCGTCTTGCAGCAAATAGGTTCGGTTGCCGTGCAAGACGCCGGGCTGGCCCCGTTGAAGCGAGGCCGAGTGTTTGCCGCTGTCCAGGCCATGGCCCGCGGCTTCCACCCCGATCAAGCGGGTACCGGCTTCCTTGATGTACGGGTAGAAGATGCCCATGGCGTTGCTGCCCCCGCCCACACAGGCCAAGACCGCATCCGGCTGGCGCCCGGTCATCTCGGGCATCTGCACCAGGCACTCCTCGCCGATCACGCTTTGGAAATCGCGCACCAGCATGGGATAGGGGTGAGGCCCGGCAACGGTGCCGATGATGTAGAAGGTGTTCTCTACATTCGTCACCCAATCGCGCAGGGCTTCGTTGAGCGCGTCTTTGAGCGTCTTGCTGCCCGACTCCACCGGCACCACGGTGGCACCCAAGAGTTTCATGCGGTAGACATTGGGGCTTTGGCGCTTGACGTCTTCGCTGCCCATGTACACCACGCATTCCAGGCCGTAGCGGGCGCAGATGGTGGCGGTGGCCACGCCGTGCTGGCCGGCGCCCGTCTCGGCGATCACCCGGGGCTTGCCCATGCGCTTGGCCAACAAGGCCTGGCCGATGGTGTTGTTGACCTTGTGTGCGCCGGTGTGGTTGAGGTCCTCACGCTTGAGGTAGATCTGCGCGCCGCCAAGTTCCCGGCTGAGCCGGTCGGCGTGGTAGATCGGGCTGGGCCGACCCACGAAATGCTTCAACTCGCGCCTGAACTCGGCCAGGAATTCAGGGTCGTGCTGATAGCGGGCGTAGGCTTCCTTCAGTTCATCCAAGGCATGGATGAGGGTCTCGGCCACGAAGGTGCCGCCATAGGGGCCGAAGTGGCCCCGGGCATCGGGTTGTGCGTAGTTCAGCATGGAAGGGTTCGGTCCGCCTGGCGGACCGCCTGACAAAAGTCGCGGATCAATTCGGGGTCCTTGAGGCCTTTGCTCGCCTCAACGCCCGAGCTCACATCAACGGCCCAAGGCCGCATGCGATGGATGCCATCGGTCACATTGGCAGGATTCAACCCACCAGACAAAACGAGCCGAGCGGGAACGCCGGCGGGGATGAGCGACCAATCGAAGGACTTTCCGGCACCGCCATAACCCTCGACATGGTCGTCGAGCAGGATGGCCTGCGCCTGCTGAAATTCAAGCGCGAAGTTTAGCAAGTCGAAGCCCGCTCGCATGCGCGCGGCGCGCCAGTAGGGGCTGGGCCCTTGGGCCAGCGCCTGCTCGCACCACTGGGGGGTTTCGTCGCCGTGAAACTGCACCACGGCCCTCGGCAGCAGGCTCAGGCCATGCTGCACCGTGCTGGGCTCGGGGTTCACGAACAACAGCACGGGCGTCACCGAATCGGGCAAGCCCTGGGCCAAGGCGGCCGCTTGTTCCAAAGCCACGTGGCGTGGGCTGGGAGGGTAATGTACGAAGCCGAGGTAGTCCACCCCAGCCTGCACGGCGGCCTCCACGTCGGCCGCGCGGGTCAGGCCGCAGATCTTGATCAGGGTACGCCGGGTCATGCCGGCATTGTCGCCCGGCCATGGCTGCGGCGGCCGGCCGCTGTGTTACCTTGCCGGCCGAGCGCCTTCACGTGTCTGTTGAAGGCCCGTCAGGGGCGCTTCGATCACCGCCAGGACTTGCCCATGCTGATCAATTGCGTGGCCTACGGAGAGGGGCACAAGCTCTCCGACATTCCCACCGACGACATCGATCAGTGGCTGCACAAGCCCGGCTGCTTTGTGTGGGTGGCGCTCAAGGACGCCAGCGAGGCGGAGTTGAGGCAGATGCAAAGCGAGTTCGACCTGCATGAACTGGCCCTGGAAGATGCCCTGAACGGACACCAAAGGCCCAAGGTGGAGGAATACGGCGACACCTTGTTCGTGGTGATGAAGATGCCCGCCTTGGCCAGCGATCCGCCGCCCTCCTCTAGACCCAACAGCCTCCACGATGAAGACCCCTGGCGCCTTGGCGAAGTGGCCGTCTTCGTAGGAGAAAACTTCGTCTTGTCCTCTCGGCGCCAGAGCGAGCCTGGGTTCTTGGGCGTGAGGGCACGCTGCGAACGGGAGCCTGAGCATCTCAAGCGTGGCGCGGGCTTCGTGCTCTATGCCCTGATGGACGAGGTGGTGGATCGTTACTTCCCCCTGATCGAGCGCCTGGAAACGGAACTGGAGGCCATCGAGGCCCGTATCTTTGATCGCGGACAGGCCCGCAGCCACATCGAACGGCTGTACACCCTCAAGCAACGCGCAGCGGTGGTGCGCCATGCCGTAGCGCCCCTGCTGGAGGTGGCGGGCAAGCTACACGGCAGCCGTGTGCCCACGGTGTGTCAGCAAAGCCAGGAGTACTTCCGCGACGTGCACGACCACCTGGTGCGCATCAACGCCGCGCTGGACGGTATCCGGGAAACCATCGCCACCGCCATCCAGGTCAACCTGTCCATGGTGACGATTGAAGAGTCCGAGGTCACCAAGCGCCTGGCGGCCTGGGCCGCGATCTTTGCGGTGTCAACAGCCCTGGCCGGCATTTGGGGCATGAACTTTGAGTACATGCCCGAGCGCCACTGGCAATGGGGCTACCCCATGGCCCTGGGCATCATCGCCTGCAGCGGCGGCCTGTTGTTCTGGCGCTTCAGACGGGCAGGCTGGTTGTAGCAGCCAATGGCAAGCCCCAGTGGTCTTCGTAGCGGGGGCCCACGAAGTACAGGCCATCGGCGGCGAAGGTGGGCGCTGCAGCCTCGCGTGATCGGGCTTGAAGCACCTCGGCCATCCACGCCACGGGCCGCCTGCCCTGCCCCACAAAGACCAGACAGCCCATGATGTTGCGCACCATGTGGTGCAAGAAGGCCGAAGCTTCGAAGTCAAAGTCCCAAACCGGGCCTTGCTGGCGGATCGTGATGTCACGCAAGGTCTTCACCGGCGTGGCGGCCTGGCATTCGGCCGCGCGAAACGAACTGAAGTCGTGCTCGCCGATCAGGTGGGCCGCGGCTTCACGCATGGCCTGGCCGTCCAGCTCCATGAAAGTCCAGCCCACTAGGCCCGCTTCGAGTGAGGGCCGCACGGGTGACTGCAGCAGCCGGTAACGGTAGCGCCGCCCCATGGCGCTGTTGCGTGCATGAAAGGTGGCCGGAACAGGCGTGCACCACTGCAGCGCGATGTCGGGCGGCAAAAACCGGTTGGTGCCCCGAACCCAGGAAAAAGGCTCGCGCACCACCGGCGCGTCCAGGTGCACCACCTGGTTCAGGCCGTGCACGCCGGTGTCGGTGCGGCCGGCACAGATGGTTCGAACGGGCTCAGGCAGCCCCATGAACTGCGCCAGGGCCTGCTCCAGGCGGTCTTGCACCGTTTGGCCACCCGGCTGGCTTTGCCAGCCGCGGTAGGCCGTTCCCCGGTAGCGCACACCCAGGGCGATCCGGCCCGCAGCGCCGGATGGCAGGTTCACGCCTTGAGCAGGATGCGCAGCATGCGGCGCAGCGGCTCGGCCGCGCCCCACAGCAGCTGGTCACCGATCACGAAGGCCGACAGGTACTGCGGGCCCATGCTGAGCTTGCGCACACGGCCCACGCCCACCTGCAAGCCGCCGGTGATGGAGGCCGGTGTGAGTTCATTCACGGTGATGGCCCGCTCATTGGGCACCCACTTGACCCAGGGGTTGCCGCCCTTGATCAGGCCTTCGATCTGCTCCAGGGGCAGGTCTTGCTTGAGCTTGAGGGTCAGGGCCAGGCTGTGGCAGCGCATGGCGCCGATGCGCACGCACAAGCCGTCCAAGGGAATGGTGTGCTCGGTACCCAGGATCTTGTTGACCTCGGCTTGGCCCTTCCACTCTTCCTTGGATTGGCCGTTGTCGAGCTGCGCGTCGATCCAGGGGATCAGGCCACCGGCCAGGGGCGCACCGAAGAATTCGGTGGGCACGTCCTCGCGGATGGCCTGGGCCACCCGGCGGTCGATGTCCAGGATGGCCGTGGCGGGGTTTTCCAGGTCGGCCCCTGCGGCCGCGTGGCACACGCCCATGCCTTTGAGCAGTTCGCGCATGTGGTTGGCGCCGCCACCTGAGGCCGCCTGGTAGGTCATGGAACTGACCCACTCCACCAGCCCGGCCTTGAACAGACCCGACAAGCCCATCAACAGGATCGAGTTGGTGCAGTTGCCGCCGATCCAGTTGCGCCCGCCCGCAGCCAGCTTGCGCTGGATCAGGCTGTCGTTCACCGGGTCGAGGATGATGACCGCGTCTGACTCCATGCGCAGCGCCGAAGCCGCATCAATCCAATGGCCGTTCCAGCCACTGGCCCGCAGGCGGGGGAACACGTCCTTGGTGTAGTCGCCGCCTTGGCAGGTGATGATGATGTCGCACTGGGCCAGCTGGGCCGGGTCGTTGGCGTCCAAGAGCGTGGTGTGCTGCTTGGCCATGGCCGGGGCGCGGCCGCCCGCGCTGGAGGTGGAGTAGAAGGTCGGCTCGATGAGGTCGAAGTCCTGCTCGGCCCGCATGCGGTCCATCAGAACCGATCCCACCATGCCGCGCCATCCGACGAGGCCTACCCGCTTGCTCATGTTGTCCGCCCTTTCTTGTATGCAGTCAGAAACTGGTCTGGCTGTCTGCCCGGCTCGTCTGGCCGGGAGGGCGCACGACGAACCGGAGCCGATCAGCCCGTGGTGATCTTGGTCTTGGTCGTGGTCGTGAGGCCCGTGCGCGAACACAACGCCGCGCTGGCCAGCTGGGCCAAGGCAGACATCGGTAGGAGCGAAGTTGGGCGCATCCGGAAATTGTAGCGGGAAAACCCTGATCGGGATCAGGGCTTGTGGTCGACGGCTGGGCCGAAGCCACCACCGCCCGGCGTTTGGATCTCAAAAACATCGCCGGGCAGCATCTGCACGCTGCCGATGTGCCCGATGGACTCCACCCGCCCGTCTGCGCGGCGCACGCGGTTCAGGCCTGTAGCCCCTGCCTGGCCGCCCCGTGCGCCAAAGGCGGGATGCACCCGGCCATTGGACAAGATGCCCGCTGTGACCGGCTCCAGGAACTGCACCCTGCGCACACCGCCATCGCCGCCGCGCCACTGGCCTGTGCCCCCCGAGCCGCGCCGAATCTCATAGGACAGCAGCCGAACCGGAAAGCGAAACTCCAGCACCTCGGGGTCCGTCAAGCGCGAGTTCGTCATGTGCGTTTGCACAACACTGGTGCCCTCAAACCCGTCCACCAAAGCACCTTGGTCATCGAAGACACCACCGGCCCCACTGCCGCCCGAGATGGTCTCGTAGTACTGCACGCGGTCGTTGCCGAACGTGAAGTTGTTCATGGTGGGCTGGGATGCGGCCATCACGCCCAGGGCGCCGAACAGCGCATTGGTGATACAGCTGGAGGTCTCCACATTGCCAGCGACCACGGAAGCCGGTGGGTTGGGGTTCAGCATGGAACCTTCGGGAATGATGACCTTCAGGGGTTTGAGGCAACCGGCGTTGAGGGGGATGTCGTCGTCCACCAGCGTGCGAAAAACGTACAGCACCGCGGCCATACACACCGCGCGCGGTGCGTTGAAGTTGTTGGCCAGCTGTGGGCTTGTGCCGCTGAAGTCGATCTCTGCACAGCGGTCGGCCGCATTCACACGCACCGCCACTTGAATCTGGGCACCGTTGTCCAGCGGCAGGGTGTAGGCGCCGTCGTGCAGCCGCGTGATCACGCGCCGAACCGACTCTTCGGCGTTGTCTTGCACATGACGCATATAGGCCTGCACCACCTCCAGGCCAAACTGCTCAACCATGCGCCGCAGTTCCTGAACGCCTTTTTCGTTGGCGGCAATCTGCGCCTTCAGGTCGGCCAGGTTTTGCTGAGGGTTGCGGCTGGGGTACTCGCCGCTGTTGAGCAGCGCCAGCATCTGAGCCTCACGCAAGTGCCCGCCACCCTGCCCGTCTCCTTCGACCAGTAGGAAGTTGCGGATCTGCACGCCCTCCTCCTCGATGCGGGTGGAAAACGGCGGCATGGAGCCGGGGGTCAGGCCCCCAATGTCGGCATGGTGGCCGCGAGAACCCACGTAGAACAGCGGCGCCTCGAAGGGCCCGGCGTTCGGTTCAGCAACGGATGCGGCTGCCAGCGGTGGCGCCTCCAGAAACACGGGCGTGATGACCGTGACGTCGGGCAGGTGCGTGCCGCCGTGATACGGATCGTTGAGCACGAACACATCGCCACGCCGCATGCGGCCCGCATTCTCACGAATCACGGTCTGGATGCTCTCGCCCATGGAGCCCAGGTGGACGGGCATGTGCGGTGCATTGGCGATGAGCTGACCCTGGCCATCGAACAAGGCACAGGAGAAGTCCAGGCGCTCCTTGATGTTGACCGAATAAGCCGTGTTCTGCAGTTGCAGGCCCATCTGCTCGGCTATGTTCATGAACAGGTTGTTGAACACCTCCAACAGCACCGGGTCGGCCTGCGTGCCGGCGGCAAAGCGCTGCTCGCGCGGGGTGCGGCGGCTCAATACCAGGTGGTCGCGCGCAGTCAGCACCGCTTGCCAGTCGGGCTCGACGACGGTGGTGGCGTTTTGCTCGGCGATGATGGCCGGCCCGGCTATGCGGTCTCCCGGCTGCAGGTCCTGCCGCACGACGAGTGCGGCTTCATGCCAACGGCCGTCGCTGTAGACCCGCACCGTTTCGCGCCGCGGCACAGGGCGCTCGGGCTGCACCGGCATCGCGGGCTCCAGTGGCGCGTCGCCGGCCACCACCGCTTCAACCGAAACAGCCTCCACCATCAGCCGCTTGCCCGTCATGAGAAAGGCATAACGCCGCCTGTAGGCGGCCTCAAAAGAACGGGTGATGCCCTCCACCGTATCCAGGGGTACCACGAGGGCCGCATCGGTACCCTCGTAGCGCACATGCACGCGACGGTGGACCACCACCGAACCGGCCACCACCGCTGAGGACTGGAGGTCACCCCTCACCTCCGCCGCCAGCGCCTCGAGCTGCTGTTCGATCGACGGCAGTGTCTGCGCGCTCAGCGGCCACTCGACAGACTGCTCCCGCAGCCGGGATTGGTCGGCCAGGCCCATGCCATAGGCACTCAGTACCCCCGCCATGGGATGCACCAACACCCGCGTCATCCCCAAGGCATCGGCCACCAGACAAGCATGCTGGCCTCCGGCACCGCCAAAGCACTGCAGGGTGTAGCGCGTGACGTCGTAGCCACGCGCCACGGAAATCTTCTTGATGGCATTGGCCATCTGTTGAACGGCAATGCGAATGAACCCTTCGGCCACCTGCTCAGCCGATCGCCCGGTTTGCTGGGCCAGCGATTCAAAGCCAGCGGCGGCCGCCTCCTGGCTCAAGGGTTCGTCGCCGGTGAGACCGAACACGCGCGGGAACCATTGAGGCTGGATCTTGCCCAGCAGGACATTGGCATCGGTGACGGCCAGTGGCCCCCCCCGGCGGTAACACGCGGGGCCGGGGTTGGCGCCGGCACTCTGCGGCCCCACGCGAAAGCGCGCGCCATCGAACTGCAGGATCGAGCCGCCACCAGCGGCTACGGTGTGGATGCTCATCATCGGTGCACGCATGCGCACCCCGGCCACCTGCGTCTCGAACTCGCGCTCGAACTCGCCCGCGTAGTGCGACACATCGGTTGAGGTGCCGCCCATATCAAACCCAATGACCCGCAGCGATCCCGCCTGGGCTTCCTCGGCGAAGGCCATCTCGGCCGTTCGCGCCATGCCCACGATCCCGCCGGCCGGACCCGACAGGATGGCGTCCTTGCCTTGAAAACGGTGGGCGTCCGTCAGCCCGCCAGAGGACTGCATGAAGTACAGCGGCACGTTAGGCATCTCGGCCGCCACCTGGTCCACATAGCGGCGCAGGATGGGCGACAGATAGGCGTCCACCACCGTGGTGTCGCCACGGCTGACGAACCTCATCAGCGGGCTGGTTTCGTGTGAGGTGCTCACCTGGGTGAAACCCACCGCCCGTGCCAAGCGGGCCGCAGCCTGCTCGTGGGCGGTGTAGCGGTAGCCGTGCAGGAACACGATGGCCACGCTGCGCAGTCCGGCATCAAAGGCGGCCCACAAGCGCTCTCGCAAATGGGCTTCGTCCAGCGGCTCTACCACCCCGCCATGCGCGCCGATACGCTCCTGAGCCTCGATGACCCGCTCATAGAGCAATTCGGGCAGGACGATATGACGGTCGAACAAGCGCGGGCGGTTCTGGTACGCGATGCGCAGGGCATCGCAAAAGCCCTTCGTGGTGACCAGCAAGGTGGGCTCGCCCTTGCGTTCGAGCAGGGCATTGGTGGCCACGGTGGTGCCCATCTTCACGCAGGCCACCTGGGCGCTGGAAATGGGCTGCCCCGGCTGCAGCCCCAGCAAGTGCCGGATGCCGGCCACGGCTGCGTCGCGGTAGCGTTCCGGGTTTTCAGACAACAACTTGTGGGTCACCAGTTGCCCATCGGGGCGCCGCGCCACGATGTCGGTGAAGGTACCGCCTCGGTCGATCCAGAACTCCCAGCTCATGGATCAAGTGTAGGGTCGCGGGCCCCACCCCTCGGGAAACCCTTGGTGTCCAAGCCCAGGCCCCCTTTCTACATTACGGCTTTCCGACCACCTTCAGGAGCCCTCCATGCTGCGTCGCGTTTTCTCTGCTGTCCTGGCCACCGGTGCCTTGTCCCTGTCCCTTCCTGTAACGGCCCAAACCAAGTGGGACCTTCCCGCCGCCTACCCGGCCACCAACTTTCACTCGGTAAACCTGAACGCCTTCGCCGCCGACGTGGACCGGCTCAGCGGAGGCAAGCTCAAGATCACGTTGCATGCAAATGCCTCCCTCTTCAAGGCGCCGGAGATCAAGCGGGCGGTGCAGGGAGGCCAGGCGCAGGCCGGCGAGATCCTGCTCGTGAACTTCCAAAACGAATGGCAGCCGTTCGGCGCCGATGGCCTGCCCTTCTTGGCTGACAGCTACGAAGAGGGCCTGAAGCTGTACCGCGCGCAGAAGCCACTGCTGGAGAAAAAGCTGGCCGAGCAAGGCTTGATGCTGCTGTACTCGGTGGCTTGGCCTCCTCAAGGCATTTACAGCAAGAAGCCCCTGAACAGTGCAGCCGACCTCAAGGGCATCAAGTGGCGCGCCTACAGCCCGTCCACATCGCGCATTGCAGAGCTGGTGGGCGCCCAGCCCGTGACGGTGCAGGCGGCCGAGTTGTCGCAGGCCTTGGCCACCGGCGTGGTGGAGTCCACCATGACCTCAGGCGCCACCGGCGTGGACAGCAAGCTCTTCGAGCACCTGAAGTTCTATTACGACGTGCAGGCTTGGCTGCCCAAGAACGCCGTCATTGCCAACCGCAAGGCCTTCGAGGCCCTGGACAAGGCCACGCAGGACGCGGTGATGAAGGCGGCCGCCGATGCAGAGGCCCGTGGGTGGGCGGAATCCCGCAAGGTCAACACCAGCACGCTTGAAGTGCTGCGCCAAAACGGCATGTCTGTTACGCCGCCCTCGGCACAGTTGAAGGCCGACCTCAAGCGGGTGGGCGATACGCTGCTCAAGGAGTGGATGGACAAGGCAGGCGCCGAAGGCAAGGCCCTGGTTGACGCCTATAACAAGCCCTGATGCGGCGCCTGCTGGACACCCTGTTTGACGCCACAGCGTGGCTGGCGGCAGCCTTCATGGTGGGGCTGCTGTGCATGGTGTTGCTGTCGATCGTCAGCCGCGAGGTGGGCTTTCATGTCCGGGGCACGGATGCCTACGCCGGCTACCTCATGGCGGGCTCGGCGTTCCTGGCCCTGGCCCACACGCTCAAGCGTGGTGAACACATTCGAGTGACCTTGGTGTTGCAGGCGCTGCCTGCGGCGGCCCGGCGTGCCTTGGAAATCTGGAGCTTGAGCGCCGGCGTACTGCTGTCAGGCCTGCTGGCCTTCTACAGCGTTCGTCTGGCCTGGCAGTCCCACCTGTTCCACGATATCTCCACCGGCAACGACGCCACACCCCTGTGGATTCCGCAACTGGCCATGGCACTGGGTTCGATGGTATTTGCCTTGGCCATGCTGGACGAGTGGGTCCTGGAGCTACGGGGCCGGCGGCGCGAGCCCAGCACGGCCGAAGCCTTGCGCAACGAGTGATGGTATTTTCGTGAGTGACCTCGCCATCACCGCGCTGCTGATCGGCAGCCTGTTTCTCATCTTGGGCTCGGGTGTTTGGATCGGGTTGACCCTGTCGGGCGTGGCCTGGATTGGCATGCAGCTCATGTCGTCGCGGCCCGCCGGTGACGCCATGGCCGTCACGATCTGGGGCTCTTCATCGAGCTGGACCCTGACGGCCCTGCCCTTGTTTGTGTGGATGGGCGAGATTCTGTTTCGCACCCGTCTGAGTCAGGATATGTTCAAGGGACTGGCACCCTGGATGCAGGCCCTGCCCGGCCGACTGCTGCACACCAATGTCGTAGGGTGTGCCATCTTTGCAGCGGTGTCGGGTTCGAGCGCAGCCACCTGCGCCACCATCGGCAAGATGACGCTGCCCGAGCTGCAAAAACGCGGCTATCCCCAGGACCTGGTGATCGGAACCCTGGCCGGCTCGGGCACTTTGGGGCTGTTGATCCCACCTTCGATCATCATGATCGTGTACGGCGTGGCGGCCGATGTGTCGATTGCCAAGCTCTTCATCGCCGGCGTCATCCCGGGCATCCTGCTGGCCCTGCTGTTCTCAGGCTACATCGCGCTGTGGGCACTGCGGCACCCCGAGCAGATTCCGCCGCGCGACCCCCCCATGGGGTGGATGGCCAAGCTGCGGGAGTCCAGCAGCCTGATTCCGGTGGTGCTGCTGATCCTGGCGGTTTTGGGCTCGATCTACGCCGGCATTGCCACGGCCACGGAGGCTGCGGCGGTGGGCGTACTGGGCGCTTTGGTGCTCTCCAGTGCACAGGGCTCGATGAGCTGGGCCATCTTTCGAGACGCCCTGATGGGCGCCACTCGGCTGTACTGCATGATCGCGCTGATCCTGGCCGGCGCCTCGTTCCTGACCCTGTCCATGGGCTACATCGGCCTGCCGCGCCACCTGGCCGAGTGGATCAGCTCGCTGGGGCTGACACCGTTCATGCTGATGCTGGCCCTGATGGCCTTCTTCATCGTGCTCGGATGCTTCCTGGATGGCATCTCCATGGTGGTGTTGACCATGGGCGTCTTGATGCCCACCGTGATCAAGGCGGGCATCGACCCCATCTGGTTTGGCATCTTCGTGGTCTTGGTCGTCGAAATGGCCCAGATCACCCCGCCTGTGGGCTTCAACCTGTTCGTGCTGCAAGGCATGACGGGCCGTCAGCTGCCCTATCTGGCCCGGGTTTCCTTGCCGATGTTCTGCCTGATGGTCGGTGCGGTGCTGTTGATCTGGTTCGTGCCGGGGCTGGTGACGTGGCTGCCCGCGCAGATGAAGCTCTAGCGCAGGTCAAGCGCACGCCACGCGGAATCTCAGTTCACGGCCGCCACCGCCCCTACTTTCGCCCGGTCTCGCGCGGCAGCTTCGCGGTCAGCCAAGCGACGGAACCACACCGTTACGAGACTGGAGTTCACCACAATGAACAGCGAATACAGCACCGGAATCAGCAGCACTTCCTGCTGCTGCGGCCCCGTAATGCTCAACGTCACGATTAGCACCGCCAGCGGCCCGTTCTGAATGCCCGTTTCCAGGCTGATCGTGCGGCTGCGGTTGGCGTCCTGCTTGAGCAAGCGGGCCAGACCATAGCCCAACAGCATGCCCACCAGCCCCAGGCCGATGGCCCCCGCATACACGGATGCCGAGGTGTCCAGCAGCAACTGGTAGTTGCGTGGAATCCAGGTCACGATCAAAAACAGGATGACGAACACGCCCAGCAGACCGCCCAACAGTTCCAGCGTGGCACCTACGTTCGGGTTTGCCTTGCGCAGCACCATGCCGATGATGGTGGGCACCAGCAGCACCACCAGCACCTGGGCCACGTTCGAAGCGGGGATCGTGTAGTCGCCGCTGTAGCCGCCCAGCCCTGAATAGAAGGCCAAGGTGGCCGGCACCATGCCCAACGCCATCAGGGTAGACACGCTGGTCATCATGATGGACAGGGCCAGCACACCCTTGCTGAAGTAGGTGAAGATGTTGGACGTGGTGCCACCCGGCATGCAGCCCATGAGGATCAAGCCCATGGCAATGGCCGGCGGAAGGCCCAGGGCCTGCGCCAGCAGGAACCCCAGCGCCGGCATGATCCCGTACTGGCAGACCAGGCCCACGATCACGCCCTTGGGTTTGCGAAAGGCGATCAAGAAGTCACGCCAGGTGAGCGACGCCCCCATCCCCAGCATGATGACCATCATCATCACGCCCAGCAGCTTGGTTTCGAATTCGGTGACCATCGATAGACTCCTGTGACCTCAGCGACCCGCACCCGACTTCAGGGCTTCATCGCGCAGTTCGCGCCGCAACACCTTGCCGATCGGTGTCTTGGGCAGCTCGGTGCGCACCAACACGCGGCGCGGCACCTTGTAGCTGGTCATGTTTGAGCGGCAATAGGCGATCACGGCTGGCTCGTTGAGCTCACCCTCGTGACCTGGGTTGGGCACCACATAGGCCTGCACCGCCTCGCCTGCGGCACCATCGGGCACCCCAATCACGGCCACCTCCAGCACGCTGGGCATCTGTGCAATCACGTCTTCCACCTCGTTGGGGTAGACGTTGAAGCCACTGACCAGAATCATGTCCTTCTTGCGGTCCACGATGCGCATGAACCCATCGGGCTCCATGATGGCCACATCTCCGGTTCGCAGCCAGGGCCCATCGAATACGCGGCTCGTTTCGACCGGCTGGTTCCAATAGCCCTGCATCACCTGAGGCCCGCGAACCTGGATTTCGCCGGGCTCACCGAACCCCACGGGCGCGCCGTCTTCACCCACCAGCCGCACATCAGTGCCGGGCACAGGTATGCCGATGCCCGCGCTGCGTGCGGGGCCCGCCAGGGGGTTGAAGCTGACCACCGGGGAGGTCTCGGTCAGACCATAGCCTTCGGCAATGGGGGCACCCGTGACCTCACGCCAGCGCTGCGCCACGGCGGCATGCAGCGCGGTGCCGCCCGCGATCGCCGCCTTCAGGTGCGGGGGCGGGTAGGCCAAGAACCACTCCTCGTTGAGCAAGGCGTTGTAAAGCGTGTTGACACCCGTGATCCAGGTGATGGGGTTGTTCTCAATGGCCCTTTGCAGGTTTTGCACCGGACGCGGGCTGGGCACCAAGACGTTGCGAGCGCCGATGCTCAGGAAGCCCAGCAGGTTGGCCGTAAAGGCAAACACGTGATACAGGGGAAGAGCGGTCAACACGCACTCACGGCCCTCTTCCATGAAGGAACCGCCCATGGCCAACATCTGCTGTACGTTGTGCAGCAAATTGGCGTGGGTGAGCATGGCGCCTTTGCTGACACCGGTGGTGCCGCCGGTGTACTGGAGAACCGCCAAGTCCTGTGGCCCCAGGTCGGCCAGATCCAAGAGCCCAGGGTCGCGCGCCAAGGCTTGCCGCCCGCGTTCCAAGGCCACGGCCAGCCGCTGATGGGGAACCCTCACCGGGGGCAGGGTTCGGCTCCACACCTTTTGCACGGCCCGAACCAAGGCACGCGGTACCGCCGGGAAAAAGGCGGTGACATCGGCCACCACGACATGCTTGATGGCCGTTTGCTGCAGCACC
>JBJTHN010000026.1:0-64012 GCA_046094505.1 Betaproteobacteria bacterium | reverse complement strand
GGTGCGCTCACCATGAAGATGATCAGCAGCACCAACATCACATCGATGAAGGGGACCATGTTGATTTCCGCCCTGCCCCGCCACCGCCGGCGCCGGCCCCAAAGGTGGCCGACCCGCAGGCCGATATTGCCCTGAAGAAGGCCCGAGAGGCTGAGCAGCGCGAACGCGAGAAAGAGCGCGAGCGCCAAGCCGCCGAGGAACGCCGCCGCGAGTTGGCCGAAAGGGAAAAGGAAAAAGCGCGCCAAAAAGAACGTGAGCGTGAGAAGGAGAAGGAGCGTGAGCGCCAAAAGGAACGCGAGCGCCTGAAGGCCGAGAAGGCCGCCGAAGAACGCGCAGAGGCCCAGCGACAGGAGAACCTGGCCCGCATCAAGGGCATGGCGGGTGCCAGTGGTGGCGCAGAGGCCACCGGCTCAGCGGCGCAGAGCAGCGGCCCTTCGGCTGGTTACGCCGGCCGTATCAAGGCGCGCATCAAGCCCCTGATCGTCTACCCCGACAGCCTGCCGGGCAACCCCGTGGCCGAAGTGGAGGTGCGCCTGGCACCCAGCGGGGCCATCCTGGGCCAGCGGCTGCTGCGCAAGAGCGAATCGCCCGAGTGGGATGCGGCCGTGATGCGCGCAGTGGAGAAGGCCGAGATGCTGCCACGCGATGTCGACGGCCGCGTGCCGCCGGTCATCGTGATCCAGTTCTCGCGCCGCGAGTAGTCCCCTCTTCGGCTTGGGCCCGCCACGCACGGGTGGCCCAACCGTGGCAGGGCCCCACCTGCGCGGGCCTGCGCAGACAAGCTGGCCGGGCGCATGCGAGCATCGCTGCATGCTTGACCACCCCCGTGTGCCCGCTGCCGTTGCGTACCCGGAGGTGCCGCCAGACGACGCGGTCTGTCGGGCCTACCCGGCCGCACAGCATCCCCAGGCCTTGAAAGATCTGTTGCTGGCGCAGGCCAGCCGTCCGGTGCAGCACCTGAGCCAAACCCTGCTGAGCCTGGGCTTGATCACCCCGGCCGAACGGGACGAGGCCTTGAAGCCCGCCGCGCCCGGTGCATCCCAGCCCTGGGGTGCGCGCCTGGTGGAGCAAGGCCGTATCAGCCCCGAACAGCTGGACCTGGCCCTGAACCTGCAGCTGGGCTATGTGCGGGTGGATGCGCTGCACTTTCCCATCGAGCCTCAGGCGTGGAGCCTGGTACCCGTGTCCCTGTTGCAGCGCCTGCATGTGCTGCCACTGATGCACTGGGACGGCCAACTGCTGGTGGCCATGGCCGACCCCAAGCGCCAGGGCGACCTGGACGAGTTGGCCTGGGCCAGCGAGTGCCGCGTGCGCCCCGCCGTGGCCGAGGCCCCCGCCATACGCCAACGCCTGCAGGCCATCATCCAGGGTCGCGATGGGGCGGGGCTGCAGGCCGCCGCCACCGATACCTTGGGCCTTGCCGAGCGCTGGCTGGCCCACGCGCAGGCGCAAACCTCGCAGGGCTGGGCCGATGCTTGGGCCGACGAAGCCGACCGGCCACAGCCCGATGAAGGGGACAGCGGCCTGGTGCAGTGGGTCCACCAAATGATCATCGATGCACACACGCAGGGCGCCTCGGACATCCATGTGGAGGCCCCGGCCGGGCGCGACAAGGTGCGCATTCGCTTTCGGCTGGACGGGCGCCTTCAGCCCTACCGCGAACTGCCCCACACCCTGCGCGCAGCCCTGGTGTCTCGCCTGAAGGTGATGTGCGGCTTGGACATTGCCGAACGCCGAAAGCCGCAGGACGGCAAGATGGCCTTTGGTCGCTACTGCCCCGAACACCCGCTGGAGTTGCGCATGGTGACCATCCCCACGGTGCAGGGCTTGGAAGACGTGGTGTTGCGGCTGTTGACGGCGGCCCAGGCCCTGCCCTTGGAACAGTTGGGGCTGCATCCACACACCCTGAGCCGATTCCAGTCGGTGGTGAACCGACCGCACGGCCTGATCCTGTGCGCCGGCCCCACGGGCAGCGGCAAGTCGACGACGCTGCACGCAGCACTCGCCCACCTGAACACCCCCGAGCGAAAAATCTGGACGGCCGAAGACCCGGTGGAGCTCACACAGCCCGGGCTGCGCCAGGTGCAGATCAACCCCCGCATCGATTGGACCTTCGGGCAGGCGCTGCGCTCCTTCCTGCGGGCCGACCCCGATGTGATCATGGTGGGCGAGGTGCGGGACCGGGACACCGCGCGCACCGCGGTGGAGGCGGCCCTGACCGGCCACTTGGTGCTGTCCACCATCCACACCAACAGCGCAGCCGAAACCGTGACGCGCTTGTTGGACATGGGCTTGGACCCCTTCCATTTTGGTGATGCACTCTTGGCCGTCATGGGGCAGCGCCTGGTGCGCCGGCTGTGCCCGCAGTGCCGGCAAAGCCGACCAGCCACGGCGGCCGAAGGGACCACAGACCCGGGCGCCGCATCAGGCCTGATGAGCTGGCGGGCGCCGGGGTGCGCGCACTGCCAGGGCGGTGGGTTGCGCGGGCGCATCGGCCTGCACGAGTTGCTGGTCGTCAGCCCGGACATCCGTGGCCTCATCCAGGCGCGCCAGCCCTCCGGTGCCCTGCAGGCCTGTGCCCTGGAGCAGGGCATGGTGAGCCTGCGCCAGGACGGCCTTGAAAAGGTGTGGCAGGGGCTGACCACCCTGGAGGAGGTGCGGGCGGCGTGTCCCGCCTGAGGCTCAAGGCTCGACGCTAGCCACCCCCGCGCTGGGTGTAGAGGTCGAAGTGCCGCATGTAGCGGTGACGGACCTCGGTGCTGCAGCCACCGAAATCAAACTGCACCTGCAGGCGCGGCAAGGTGATCAGGGCGATGCGGCGTGGTGGCAAGGCGGCCCACTGCAGCCGCAGGCCCTCGGTACCGTCGAGGACCACCCACGCGCATCCCTCGGCTGGCCACTGAATGGGCAAACCCTTGCTCGCGCCGGGCAACCACTGCTGCAACTCCTGCGCGGTACAGCCCATCTCCCTTGAAAAACGGGCGGGATACTCAGCCTGCATCGATGCCCAACACGGGGTTCAGGCCCTCAGCCTCCGGCAATCGGCGGCCAGATCGCCAGCACGTCGCCTTCCTGGAGGGTGCGGCTGGCACGGTCTTCGGGCGCCACGTACACGCCGTTGATCAGCACCAGGTGCACGAGCTTCATGGGCAGGTTGTAGGGCGCAATGATGTCGGCGATGGTGGACTGCGGCGCCACGTCGATCTGCACGGCGTTGCTGCCGGCAGCCTCGGGTGGCAGTTGCTGGGCCAGGGAGGCATACAGCTTGAAGGTGATGTTCATGCGCCGATGGTAGGCCCAGTGGAAAGCTCAGGACTTGACCAGGGCATGGGTTGAGGCTCCCTGGGCGCGGTCCAGATAGGCTTCCATCAACTTCGTGGGGTCCTTGAGCAGCGTTTGCTTCCAAGGCCCCAGGCTCACCTCGCCTTCGACCAGGCCACGCATCACGCCCACGTGCTCGGTCCAACCGATGCTGTTGCAGCCCACCAGGCGGTCGCCACTGAACTGCAGGCTCAGGTGGCGGTCGGCCGCACGGTCGGTCAACTCCACGTGTTGGCCACCGGGCACGCCCTGCCACTGACCGAAGCTGGCAGAAATCAAGCCCAGCGTGTCCAACACGTTGATCTGGGGCACGCACGGCAGCGTGGCCGCCTGGCCCACCATGTTGAGCGCGGCGATGCGCGCTTCATCGGCTGCATTGGGCTGGATGGCGCTGACCACATGTGTGCCTGAGGCCTGGTCAAAGGCCTGCGCGCAATCGCCGGCGGCATAGACATGGGGGACATTGGTGGCCATGTGGGCATCGGTGAGGATGCCGGTCTTGATGTCCACGCCACTGCCCTGAAGGAAGTCGACGTTGGGCTTGACCCCGGTGGCGCTGATCACCAGATCGGCCTGCAGGGTCTGGCCCGTGGACAGGCGCACCGTCAGCGCCGGGCCAGCCGACGCCGACGAGGGGGCGGCCCCGCTGCTGGCGTCCCCAAAGCCCAACAAGGAAGCCAGGCGCGCCAGCAAACCGTCCTCCTGCGGCGGTTGGGCGGGGCTGCCCGCCCCTTGCGCCTGAATGGCCTCCACGCGCGCGCCGGTGTAGACCTGAACGCCCTTGCGCTGGCACCAGTCCTTGATCATGCCCCCAGCGGTGGGGCCCATCATGCGCGGCACCATGCGGTCGCCCATCTCCACCACGCTGAGCTGCACCCCGCGCATGGCCAAGGCCTCCATGATGATGCAACCGATGAAGCCCGCCCCCATCTGCACCACCTTCGCACCCGGTTTGGCCAGGGCCATGATGGCGCGCGCGTCGTCCAGGGTCCAGCAGGCGTGCACGCCCGCACTGTTGATGCCGGGAATCGGCGGCGAGGCCGGGCGAGAACCGGTGGCCACCAAGAGCCGGTCGTAAGGCAGCACCCGGCCGTCGCTGAGCTTGACGGTTTGTGCCTGGGTGTTGACGGAAACCGCCCGCTGCCCACGCAGCACGTCGATGCGCTGCTGCGCAAAGTGATCGGCTTGGTGGCGCAGGTGGGTGCCGGACTCTTCGATGTTGCCGATGAGCAGGTAGGGAATGGCCATGCGCGAATACGGCGCCTGCGGCTCATCGCCCACCAGCGTGATGCTGTCGTGGGGCGCATGCTTGCGAATGGTTTCGGCGGCGATCACGCCGGCAGGGCCGGCACCCAGGATCACATGCTTCATGTTGGCTTTCCTGTCTTCTGCAGATTCAAAGGGACACCCGAGAAGGACAAAGGCGGTACAGGACCGCCTTTGTCAGGTTGGCAACCGCCCAAGGGCGGTCACAGGCCCAGCTTGGCCCGGGTTTCGGGCTTGATCGTGCCGTCGCTGTTCCAGCCACGGGCCGCGTAATACTGCGGCAGCATCTCGGGCAGCTTGGAGGCCAGGCCCTTGGCCGGACCGGTCTTGGCGGCTTCCGTGAGCAAGCGCTTGGGCAGCGTGTCGTCGGCAGCGGTGAAGCCGGCGCGGTTGTTGAAGTCACGCTCCAGGTTCCAGATCCGCTCGCCGATCAGGGCCATGTTCTCCAGGGTGAACTCAGGGCCACAGGCCGCAGCCACTTGCGGCGCCACATCGGCCAAGCCCCAGGCGAAGCTGGTGAAGATGCAGATGCCGGCGGAGTCGAAGGCGGCGGTGGCGTCTTGGAAGGCCATGACCAGTTCGGCCTTGCCCTCAGCCACCAGCGGGTCGGTCTTGACCGGGATGCCCAGCACTTCGGAGGCCACCGTGTAGCTGCGCAGGTGACAGGCACCGCGGTTGGAGGTGGCATAGGTCAGGCCCATGCCCTGAATGCCGCGCGCATCGTAGGCCGGGAACTCCTGACCCTTGACGCTCATGGACAGCTCGGGGTGACCGTACTTGGCGCACAGGCGCTTGGAGCCCATGCCGATTTCCTTGCCGAAGCCTTGGCCGGTGGCGGTCATGTCGGCCAGTTCGCACAGCGCGCGGGCGGAACCGAAGGGGGCCTCCACGCCGATCTGCTCCTGGGTGAGCACGCCCATTTCAAACAGCTCCATCACGGCGCCAATCGTGGCACCAAAGGAGATGGGGTCCATGCCCTGTTCGTTGCAGATGGTGTTGGCGTACTGCAGGGCTTCGAGGTCGTTCACGCCATTGGCAGCACCCAGTGCCCAAGCGGCCTCGTACTCCAGGCCACCGGTGGCGCCCCAGTATTGCGGCTTGTTCTCGACCGAGAAGTGGGTTTGGTCAATCTTGGAGATGCGGCCACAGGCGATGGTGCAGCCGAAACAGGCCTGGTTGGTGACCAGCTGGGGCTTGCCGTCGCTCTTGCGCGGCGTGGCCATGGCTTCGGCCGAGATGTCTTTGGCACCCTCGAACTGGCTGTCGCGGTGGTTTCGCGTGGGCAGTGCGCCGATCTCGTTGATCACGTTCATCAGCACCTGGGTGCCGTAGGTGGGCAGGCCCTGCCCCGTGACGGCGTTGTCGGCCAGAATCTTCTTCTTCTCGAAGGTGGCCTGCATGAAACCCTTGGGGTCGGCGATGTTGCCCACGCCCTTGGTGCCGCGAACGGCGATGGCCTTGAGGTTCTTACTGCCCATCACGGCGCCCACGCCCGAGCGGCCGGCGGCGCGGTGCAGGTCGTTGACCACGGCCGCATACAGCACCTGGTTCTCACCGGCCAGGCCGATGGAAGAGACGCGAATCAGCGGGTCTTGGTGCTGCTTCTTGATGACCTCTTCGGTGTTCCACACGCTGGTGCCCCACAGGTGGGCGGCATCCTTGAGTTCAGCGTGGTCGTCTTCGATGAACAGGTACACCGGCTTGGCGCTCTTGCCTTCGAAGATGACCATGTCCCAGCCGGCCATCTTGAGCTCGGCACCCCAATAGCCACCGGAGTTGGAGCACGCGATCGCGCCGGTGAGCGGGCCCTTGGTGACGACCGTGTAACGGCCACCGGTGGAGGCCATCGTGCCTGTCAAGGGGCCGGTGGCCCAGATGATCTTGTTGTCGACCGACAGCGGGTCGACCTTGGGGTCCACCTCGTCGCAGATGTACTTGGTGGCCAGGCCGCGCGAGCCCAGGTACTGCTTGGCCCAGGTCATGTTCAGCGGTTCGGACTTGCAGGTACCGGCGCTGAGGTTGACCCGAAGAATTTTTCCTGCCCAACTCATGTGTAGCTCCTAAAGGCGAATTCGGTGCGATGGATCGCGGAGGCCGTGGCGATGGCCGGTGGCCGTATCAAGCCGCGGGCTGGTTGCCCAGCTTGTCGGCCCAGGCCTGCATCTTGTTCAGTCCCGTCCAGTTGGCGTCCACGTAGGTGATGGCGCCCGTGGGGCAGGCCGTGGCACAGGCCGGGTCACCACCGCACAGGTCGCACTTCTGGACCTTGCCGGTTTCCTGCACGTAGTTGATGGTGCCAAACGGGCAGGAGATGGTGCAGACCTTGCAGCCCACGCAGGTGGACTCGTTGACCACCTTGGCACCGGTGGCCTTGTCCACCGTGATGGCTTCAACCGGGCAGGCGTGCAGACACCAGGCTTCATCGCACTGGGTGCAGGTGTAGGGCACCTTGCGCCCGGTATGGTGGAAGTCGAACACCTTGATGCGCGACTTGGCCGGTGCATAGGTGGCGTAGTTCTCGAACGAACAGGCCATCTCGCACTGGAGGCAACCGGTGCACTTCTCGGGGTTGATGTGCAGCGTCTTTTGCATGGACTTCCTCGTGAGTCTTTTGAGATATGAAACCAGCAGATATGTTGCGAGGAAGGTATGCAGCGCACCACCTAGGTCTAACCCTAGGTTGCGGCCGCCCGGGGCCCGAGCCTGACTACAGGGGCGCGCTCAGCCGCAGGCTCAACAGGGTGTTGCGCGGGGCGCCGGGCTCGAAAAAGCGCCCGTTGGCCTCGTTGACGATGATGCTGGCGGCGTGGCGGCGGTCGAGAAGGTTGTCCACGCGCCACAAGGATTCCAGGCGCCAGGTGCCGGCCAGCGGCCAGGCCTTGGACCACCGCAGGCCCAGGAGGCCATAACCCGGCGCCGCATCCGTGTTGCGGTCGTTGACCGGCACCGCGCCCACCGCGCGCCACTCCAAGGCAGCAACGCCCAAGACGGGGTCGGTGCGGCGCCACTCCAGGTAGGCCCAAGCCCGCGGTGTACCGGCGATTCGGTTGCCCGGGTTGACCACGGCCGTGGGCACGGTACAGGGGATGCCCTCGCAGGTGAGAAAACGGTCTTCGTAGCTGGCCTGAAGCACGGTGGCGGCCAAGCGGACTTGCCACTGTCGGTCCACGCGCCAGGTACTGCCGGCCTCCAGCCCGCGCCGCAGGGTGCGGCCCACATTCTGGAAGGCCGACCGCCCGCCGGCGTTGGTGGCCACACCGATCTCGTTGTCGGTGCGGGCTTCGAACAAGGCCACGTCCCCATCCAAGAGCGCCGAGCGCGCCTTGAAGCCCAGCTCGAGCTGGGTGCTCGATTGGGCTTTCAAGGCGGTGTTCAAGCCCCCAGCGCCATCGGCCCGATAGGCCAGTTCACCGAGCGTGGGGGACTCATACCCGCGCCCCGCGCTCAAGTGCAGGATCAGCCCTTGGAAAGCCTGCCAACGCAAGCCCCAAACCGGATTGGTGTAGCGAAACTGCAGGCGCCCCGAGTCGTCCCCGTTGCTGAGGAAGCGGTCCTGTGCACCCAGGTCGACGCGGCCGCTGCGGCCACCGGCCAGCATCATCCAACGGGGCGCAAAGGCCCACTCGGCCTGAGCAAAGACGTCGCGTGCCTGGGCTTCGTTGGCTTCATCGCGGCGCAAGCCGCCCACCACCCCCAGGACTTGGGCGGCGCCCGTGCCGGTGTAGTTCTCGTATCCCCGACGGTCGTCGCGTTGGCGGTCGGTCGCGGCCCCGGCCACCAGACCCACCCGATCCCACGCCCAACGGGCGCGCGCCTCCATGCCCTCGAAACGACGGTCGAAGTCGATGACGCCGCCGCCATGGCGCACATTGGCCTGGGTGGCCGGTGTGATGGCCAGCCATTGCGCCACCGATCGTTGGCCGCTGTAGACGCTCACCCGGGTTTCGCGTAAGGCGCCCTGGTCGAAGCGGTGCCGCCAAGCCATGCCGAACTGGGCCTGCTCCAGGGTCTTTCGGGTGTCGAACTGCAGGGCTTGGTTGGTGGTTTGCAGCGCGGCGGCGTTGAACTGCGCGCGGGACAAGCCCAAGGGATCGTCGGCAGGCTGGCTCAGGTAGCCCAACTGCACGATGATGTCGTCGTTTGTGCCGCGCCATCCCAAGCGGGCATGGGCCTGCCGCTTGAGCGCGCCACTTTGGGGCCGAAAGCCGTCCCACTCGGCCTGTGAGGCCGAGGCTCGGGCCTCCCAGCCACCGGAGCCCTGGAGCTGCAGCCCCGCTCGCGTTTGGCGCAGGCCGAAGCTGCCCACATCGCTGTCCAGGCTCATCGCGCTTTGGGTGATGGGCGCGCTGATGATGGCAATCACACCGCCTGAGCTGTTGCCATACAGGGCCGAGTAAGGACCCCGCAGCACCTCGATGCGTTGCGCCGAGGCCAGGTCAAACTGCGACACCTGGCCCTGCCCGTCGGGGCCGGTGGCCGGCAGCCCATCGGCCACGATGCGCAAGCCGCGAACCCCGAACCCCGATCGGGCACCGAAGCCCCGCGAGCTGATCTGCAGATCCTGCGCAAAGTTGGAGCGGTTGTTGGCCACCAGGCCCGGCACGCGCTGCAGGGCTTCGCTGGCATTGATCATGGGGCCGGCGGACCGAATGTCGGCCTGCTCGACAAGGCCGATGGCATACGGCGCGTCCACCGTGATGCGCTCCACCAGGGAGCCGCTGATGACCACCGACTCGGGCTGCGGGCTTTCGCTGGGTGTGGTCTGCGCCACGGCCTTGATCGGGCTGCAAACGGCCGCTGCAGCGCAAAGCAGGGAGGCGGCGGCAACGCTGCGCCGCCGGTGGGATGAGAGGGGCATCCGAACACCATACCGTGACCGGCCTGGCCACGCCGCTGCAGGTGTATGGGCGCCGGCACGCCCAGGCGCTAGGCGCTAGGCGCGTTCGCCGCTGAGGAACTGTGCAGCCGCCGCTGGTAGGGGTTCGTTGAAGAAGGCGTCCACTCCGCGGTCCACCACGATCTGGCCCGACTCCAGGTACAGCACACGGGTGGCCAGCCGTTTGGCCTGGCCCAGGTTGTGGGTGCTCATGATCACGGTCATGCCCTCGGCAGCGAACTCTTCGATGAGCGCTTCCACATCGCGCTTGGCCGTTGGATCCAGACTGGCCGTGGGTTCGTCCAGGAACAGCAAACGGGGCCGAACGGCCCAGGCACGGGCCAGGGCCAACCGCTGCTGCTGCCCACCCGAGAGCACGCGCGCAGGGCGGTGGGCGTGCTCCGACAGGCCCACCCTCGCCAGGGCCTGCACCGCGCGCCCGCGCCGCTCGGTGCGGGGCACCCCCGCCAACCACAGGGCCAGCTGCAGGTTCCACGACACCGACAGGCGCAACAAGAAGGGCCGCTGAAACACCATGGCCTGGGTGGGCTCGCGGCCTTGGGGGTCGGCGTGCACCTGGCGCAGGCCCGTGTAGGGCAGTTGGCCATGCAGCAGGCGCAAGAGGGTGGTCTTGCCCGATCCGTTGGAGCCCAGCAAGGCCACCCGCTCTCCCGCGTGCACCGCCATGTCCACGCGGTGCAGCACGGTGCGCTCTCCAAAGTGAACCGAAGCCCCTTCCAAGGCCATCAGCTGTGTTGCGGCGTGCGGCGCAGGGGCTCCCATGGACGACGCCTTCATGAAGCCGCACCCCGGCCACCGCCCGCCTGTACAAGGGGGCGCTCTACAGCCGCTTCACGGTCCCGCTGCAGCCACTGCAGCACGGCGATGCCCAGGTTGATCAGCGCCACCACCAACAGCAAGACGATGCCCAAACCCAGGGCCAGCGGGAGGTCTCCCTTGCTCGTTTCCAATGCGATGGTGGTGGTCATGACCCGGGTTACACCGGCAATGTTGCCGCCCACCACCATCACCGCACCCACCTCGCTGACCGCACGGCCAAACGCCGTGAGCAGCACCGTCAAGAGCGCCCAGCGTTCGTGCAACAACAGCAGCAACGCCACCCCCAGCGGGCGCGCGCCCATGGAGCGCAGCTGCTCACCATTGCCATGGGCCGCATCGGCCACCAATTGGCGGGTGAGCGCCGTCACCACCGGCACCACCAGCACCGCTTGCGCCACCACCATGGCCGTGGGCGTGAACAAGATACCGAAAGAGCCCAGCGGGCCTGTGCGCGAGAGCATCAGGTAGACGACCAAACCCACCACCACCGAGGGCAGGGCCAACAGGGTGTTGAGCAAGACCACCACCGCCCGGTGGCCGGGGAAACGGGCCACGGCCAGCCAGGCCCCACCGAACAGGCCCAAGGCCGCACCGATGACGGTGGCCGTGCCGCTGACCTGCAGCGAGAGGGTCACCACCTGCCACAGCGCGGGGTCCCAGCGGGTGGCCATGTCCCAGGCCAGTCGGAGGCTTTCGGTGAAGGAACCCATGGAGTGGGGGCAAAGGAGTACGACGGGTCGCGATTGTGGCGCGCCGAAGGACTTGCGCACGATATGCACGCCCATTCATAGGTCGCGCGCCACGGGCATGGCCGTGCTACAACCGCGGCTTGCCGTCATTTCGTACCGAGTTTGTCGACATGGACCTGAATTTCACTGACCAAGAGTTGGCCTTTCGCGCCGAGATCCGCGAGTGGGTAGCCCAGAACCTGCCCCAGGACATCAGCCACAAGGTGCACAACGCCCTGCGCCTGAGCCGCCAGGACCACCAGCGCTGGGCGCAGATCCTGGGTGCGCGGGGCTGGCTGGGCTGGAACTGGCCCAAGGCCTTCGGTGGGCCGGGCTGGAACGCGGTGGAACGGCACCTGTTCGAAGAAGAACTGGCCTTGGCCGGTGCACCGAGGGTGATCCCGTTTGGGCCGGTCATGGTGGCGCCGGTCATCATGGCCTTCGGTTCGGCCGAGCAGCAGCAGCGCTTCCTGCCCGGCATCGCCAGCGGTGAAGTGTGGTGGAGCCAGGGGTACAGCGAGCCCGGATCGGGGTCGGACCTGGCTTCGCTGAAGACCCGCGCGGAGCGCGTGGGCGACCACTACATCGTCAATGGCCAGAAGACCTGGACCACGCTGGCCCAGCACGGGGATTGGATCTTCTGCCTGGTGCGCACGGGTCATGAGGGCAAGCCCCAAACCGGCATTTCCTTCTTGCTCATTGACATGAAGAGCCCCGGCGTAACGGTGCGGCCCATCGTGCTGCTCGACGGCGAGGCCGAGGTCAACGAGGTGTGGTTCGACAACGTGAAGGTACCCGCCGACAACCTGGTGGGCGAGGAAAACAAGGGGTGGACCTATGCCAAGTACCTGCTGGCCCACGAGCGCACCAACATCGCCGATGTGAACCGCGCCAAGCGGGAATTGGAGCGCCTCAAGCGCATCGCCAAGGCTGAGGGCGTGTACGAGGACCTGCGCTTCAGAGACCAGATTGCGCTGCTGGAGGTGGACATTGTGGCGCTGGAGATGATGGTGTTGCGGGTGCTCAGCGCCGAGAAAAGCGGCAAACAGTCGCTGGACGTGGCGGGCCTGCTCAAGATCCGTGGCAGCGAGATTCAGCAGCGCTACAGCGAGCTGATGATGCAGGCCGCAGGCCCCTACGCTGCGCCCTTCATCAGCGACGCCATGGAGGCCGGTTGGCAGGGCGAGCATGTGGGCGCGGCCCATTGCGCCCCACTGGCGAGCACCTACTTCAACATGCGCAAGACCACCATCTACGGCGGCAGCAACGAGGTGCAGCGCAACATCGTGGCGCAAACCGTGCTGGGCTGAAGGGACAGACAAGATGGACTTTGATTTCAGTGACGAGCAACTGTCCTTGCGTGAAGCCGTGGCGCGCTGGGTGGCCAAGGCTCATGGCTTCGAGCGGCGTCATGCACTGGCCAAAGCAGGTGGCGCCTGCCGCGCGGTGTATGCCGAACTGGCCGATCTGGGGCTGACCGCCGTGACCGTGCCGCAAGCGCATGGTGGCCTGGGCTTGGGTGCGGTGGAAGCCATGGTGGTCATGGAGGAGCTGGGCCGTGGCCTGGTGTCGGCCCCCTATGCCGCCGGCGCGCTGGTGGCCCCGGCGCTGTTGGGCTGCAGCGCACAGGACTTGGGGCCGAAGTGGTGGCCGTCCATCGCCGATGGATCGGCCTTGGTGGTCTTGGCGCATCAAGAGCGCGCGGCGCGCTATGGGCTGTCCCGCTGTGATGCCACGGCGCAGCGCGACGGCACCCAGTGGCGGGTGAGCGGCCACAAGAGTGTGGTGCCCGCCGGTGACGAGGCCGATGCCTTCATCGTTCCCGCGGTCTTGGAAGGCAAGATCGCCCTGTTTCTGGTGGAGCGTCAGGCCGATGGCGTGGCCCTTCAGGCCTACCCCACGCAGGACGGCGCGCGGGCAGCCGAACTTCGACTGCAAGGGGCGCCTGCGGCCCTGATCACGCGAGATGGCCTGGACAGCCTGGAGTGGGCGCAGGACATCGGCATCGCGGCCCTGGCGGCCGAGGCGGTGGGCGTGATGGACCGCTTGGTGCACACCACCGTGGACTACCTGAACACGCGCAAGCAGTTCGGCGCGGCCCTGGCGACGTTTCAAGCCCTGCGCCACCGGATGGCCGATGTGAAGATGCAGCTGGAGTTGGGCCGCTCGATGAGTTACTACGCCACGCTCAAACTCGCAGAGCCCGCAGCGCAACGCCGTCGTGCCCTGAGCCAGGCCAAGGTGCAGCTCAATCACAGCGTGCGGTTCGTGGGCCAACAGTGCATCCAGCTGCATGGCGGCATCGGCGTGACCGACGAGTACAGCGCCAGCCACGACTTCAAGCGGCTGACGATGATCGAAATGGCCTGGGGCGACACAGCCCATCACCTGGGCCTGGTGAGCCAACACATGCAGGACACCGCGGGAGTGTTCGCCTGAAACGCCGCCAACGCGCAAGCGGGCGCGGCGCGCTGAGCCTGGAGGACGCCCTGCATGCGCAGGGCTTTGGCAGCCGGCGCGAGTGCCGCGCCCTGGTGCGGCTGGGGCGCGTGCGTGTGGCCGGTGCACCCGCTGAAGACCCCGATGCAGCCTTGTCCGAGTTGATGGGCGCGGCTGCGCCACACGACTGGGCGCTGGAGGTGGACGGACGGCACTGGCCCTACCGTGAGCGGGCCGTGGTGATGCTGCACAAGCCCGCTGGGTATGAATGCTCGCTCAAACCCCGACACCACCCCAGCGTGATGAGCCTGCTGCCCACGCCGCTGCGGCTGCGCGGCTTGCAGCCCATCGGACGGCTGGACGAGGACACGACGGGGCTGCTGCTGTTGACGGACGACGGCGAACTCAACCACCGCCTGACCTCGCCCAAGTGGCATGCGCCCAAGCTCTATCGGGTGCAATGCCGCCATCCTTGGACGGATGAGGCCAGCGCAAAGCTGTTGGCGGGCGTGGTGCTGGACGACGACCCCCAAGCGGTGCAGGCCCTGGCGGTGCAGCCGCTGAGCCCAGCGCAAGCGCATGGGGTGCTGTTGACCATCGGCGAGGGCCGCTACCACCAGGTCAAGCGCATGGTGGCGGCAGTGGGCAACCGCGTGGACGGCTTGCAGCGCGTGCGCATGGGAACCTTGAACCTGGACCCGGGCTTGGCAGCCGGGCAGTGGCGGTGGCTCCAGTCTGAAGAGGAAAGCGCCCTGCGGGCCTCGCTTGCCCTGGACTAACGGCGCACGAAGGACACCACCTCTTCGGCCACGGTGTGGCAGGCTGTGCGCACGCTCTCGTCGAGCAAGCGGCCGTGGTCGTCAAATGGCCGCACCACCGTGTGAACCGCAGCGCCGTAGGGTGTGGGCCAGCCCCTGAGGGCATGCACGACCGATCGCAAGGCCATGAGGGTCGATCCCAGGGCTTGCGCCCCTTCGGCGCACACGATGCAACCCACCGCGCGGTCCTGAAGGTAGACCCGTTGGTCTTGGCGCAGGTCCTCGGCAAAGTCCAAGGCGTTCTTGAGCAGGCCTGACATGGAGCCGTGATACGAGGGCGAGGCCAGGATAAGACCGTCAGCCTCGCGCATGGCCTGGATCAGGTTCTGCGCCTGCGGGCTGCGCTGGCCCGAATCAAACTCGTAGATGTCTCGGGGGAGATCCGGACCACTCAGCAAGCGGGTGCGGCAGCCCAAGGTTTGAGCATGGTCCAGCGCCAAGCGCAGGCAACGTTCGGTGGTCGACCCGTTTCGGGGGGTGCCCCCCAGGCCAAGGATCAAAGGAGAAGAGGACATGCGCACCCGCGACCGAAAACGTTCAGTCTATCCGCCCGGCCAATTCCCAGACCGCCCGGGGTGCATGACAGGATAATGAAGGCATGAAGGTGTTTCGAGCCCGTCGTCCCCAGTCCCGTGGGCCTTGCGCACTGACGATCGGCAACTTCGATGGGGTGCACCGAGGCCACCAGGCCATGTTGGCGCTGCTGTGCGGGGAAGCCCGCCAACGCGGACTGCCCGCCTGCGTGATGACCTTCGAGCCCAACCCGCGTGACTACTTTGCCGCACGGCTCGGACAGCCGGCTTTGGCGCCCTCGCGCGTGGGCTCACTTCGGGACAAGCTCGTAGCCTTGCACCGGTGTGGCATCGACGAGGTGGTGGTGGCACGCTTTGATGAACAGCTGGCCGCCCTGAGCGCCACCGACTTCATTGACCGCATGCTGCTGCAGGACCTGCAGACCCGCTACCTGCTGGTGGGCGACGACTTCCGGTTCGGCGCCAAGCGGGCGGGCGACTACGCCCTGCTCGACGCCCACGGCAGCGCGCGCGGCTTGGATGTGGCCCGGATGATGAGCTACGAGGTGCACGGGCTGCGCGTGTCCAGTTCCGCCGTGCGCCAGGCTTTGGCCGACGGCGACATGGACCGTGCCGCGGCGCTGCTGGGGCGCCCCTACCGCATCAGCGGCCACGTGGTGTACGGCCGCCAGCTCGGGCGGCAGTTGGGGGCCAGCGCTCCCGGACGTGACGATGGCTTTCGCACCCTGAACGTGCGTGTGCCCCATGCCAAACCCGCGGCCATGGGCATCTTCGTGGTGCAGGTGATGGGCCTGACCCCCCAACCCCTGCCCGGCGTGGCCAGCCTGGGCGTGCGCCCCACCGTTGAAGACGCCGGGCGGGTGCTGCTGGAGGTGCACTGTCTGGAGTGGCCCTTGCCTGTGCAGGCGGGCTATGGCCGCTTGGTGGCCGTGGACCTGTTGCACAAGCTCCATGACGAGCGGCACTACGGGTCCTTGCAAGCCTTGGAAGCCGGCATTGCGCAGGATGTGGCGGATGCACGAGCCTGGCTGGCGGTTCAGCCGCCGCGCTACACGCTAAAAGCGCCGGCCCAAGCCTAGGGACAGGCTCCAAGCGTGCGCCCGCTAGCCCCGGCCGTCCAGGAAAGCCGGGCGCCACTCGTGCAGCACCACCCCCTCCGCGCTGTTGCCCGTGCGCCCGCAGGCTGAGCCGGTCTTGGGCCAGAACATCGGCCGCCAAACCGCCTTCTGCGGGCTCGCCTGCACGGCTGGCCAGTGGGCCGCCGTTGCTCAAGCCCCTGAAGCGGCCGGCGGTACACTGGAAGGATGCGTGCTTATGGGCCTCATGGCTTGGTTTTGCTCCTGCCGACCCGTCTGAACCGGTCGCACGGTTTGGAGCCGCACGGTGCCTGCACACGGCGCCAGACCACCCGCGACCGAATTCGCTCTTGAGGCCTTGGGCCCGTCCATGCGGGCCCCTGAAGTGCCCAAGGCCCCATGCTGCCGCGTTTGCCGGCGGCCTGCTTGAGCAACCTCTGCCGCAGCCCGCAATGCCCACCGGGGCCCTGCAGTGGCCCGGCCAGAACCCACACCCCGGTGCACACCACCAACGGACACCTGCTCGATTGAAGCCATGAACGACCAGAACCGAAGCGCCGCCGCAGCCAGCCCGGATGGAGGCGACCACCGCCACAGCCTGAACCTGCCCGACACGCCCTTTCCGATGCGGGGCGATTTGCCCAAGCGCGAACCCGCCTGGATTGCCCAGTGGGAACAGGAGGGATGTTACAGCCGGTTGCGCGACGCACGCTGCGGTCAGCCTTTGTTCGTGCTGCACGATGGCCCGCCTTATGCCAACGGCCAGATCCACATGGGTCATGCGGCCAACAAGATTCTCAAGGACATGATCGTCAAGGCACGACAGTTGGCGGGCTTGGATGCCCACTATGTGCCGGGGTGGGACTGCCACGGTTTGCCGATCGAAAACGCCATCGAGAAGAAACACGGCCGCAGCCTCAGCCGTGACGACATGCAGGCCAAGAGCCGCGCCTATGCCACCGAGCAGATTGCGCAGCAGATGGTGGACTTCAAGCGCTTGGGGGTGTTGGGCGATTGGGGTCACCGTTATGCCACCATGGACCCCGCCAACGAGGCTTCACAGATCAGGGCCTTCAAGCGCGTGATGGAGCGTGGCTTCGTGTACCGTGGTCTGAAACCGGTGTACTGGTGCTTTGACTGCGGCTCGTCTCTGGCCGAGTTTGAGATCGAGTACGCCGACAAGAAGAGCACCACGCTGGACGTGGCCTTCCCCTGTGCAGAACCCGACCGTCTGGCTGCGGCCTTCGGTTTGTCCACGCTTTCTCAGCCTGCTTTCGCAGTGATCTGGACCACCACCGCGTGGACCATTCCCGCCAACCAAGCGCTGAACCTGAACCCGGCATTGGAGTACGCACTGGTGCAGACCGAGCGCGGCCTGCTGATCATGGCCACCTCCCTGGTGGAGAAGTGCCTGGAACGCTGGGCCTTGCAGGGCACGGTGCTGGCCACCACCCTGGGCGAAAAGCTGGGCGGCATCCGCTTCAAGCACCCCTTGGCCGAAACCGATGCAGGCTACGATCGATACAGCCCGGTCTATCTGGCTGACTACGCCACGGCCGATGATGGCACCGGCATCGTGCACTCCTCTCCCGCGTACGGCCTGGATGACTTCAATTCCTGCCGTGCGCATGGGATGGCCCTGAACGACATCCTCAACCCGGTGCAAGGCAGCGGTGTGTATGCGCCCGATTTCCCACTCTTCGGTGGGCAGCACATCTGGAAGGCCATTCCCACCATCATCGAGACGCTGCGTGCCGCCGGCCGCATTCTCAACACCACCGACATCCAGCACAGCTACCCGCACTGCTGGCGCCACAAGACACCGGTGATCTACCGCGCCGCGGCCCAGTGGTTCATCCGCATGGATGAGGGCGAAGGCGTGTTCACGAAGGACAAGGCCGGCAAGACCCTGCGCCAGTTGGCGCTGGAGGCCATCGACGACACGCGCTTCTATCCCGAGAACGGCCGCGGGCGGCTGCGCGACATGATTGCCAACCGACCCGACTGGTGCATCAGCCGCCAGCGCAGCTGGGGCGTTCCCCTGCCCTTCTTCCTGCACAAGGACAGCGGCGAGCTGCACCCCCGCACGATGGAGATCCTGGACCAGGCTGCCGACATCGTGCAGCAAGGTGGCATCGAAGCCTGGAGCCGGGTGAGCACGGCTGAGATCTTGGGTGACCACGATGCGCAGCACTACAGCAAGAGCACCGACATCCTGGAGGTGTGGTTCGACTCGGGATCGAGTTTCTGGCACGTGCTGCGGGCGCAGCACCCCGGGGGTTTCCACGCCGAAGGGCCGGAGGCGGATCTGTACCTCGAAGGGCACGATCAGCACCGGGGCTGGTTCCACTCCTCCTTGCTGCTGGGCTGCGCCTTGTTCGACCGTGCGCCATACCGCGGCCTGCTGACCCACGGTTTTGTGGTGGACGGCCAGGGCCGCAAGATGAGCAAGAGCCTGGGCAACGGCGTGGAGCCGCAACAGGTCTATCAGAAGTACGGCGCGGAGATCCTGCGCCTGTGGTGTGCGGCCACCGACTACAGCGGCGACTTGGGCATTGACGACAAGATCCTGGCGCGGGTGGTGGATGCCTACCGCCGGATTCGCAACACCTTGCGTTTCCTGTTGGCCAACACCAGCGACTTCGATGCCGCTTGTGATGCCGTGCCCGCCGAGCAATGGTTGGAGGTCGACCGCTATGCCTTGGCGCGGGCCTCGCAGCTGCAGGCGGAAATCCTGGCGCACTTTGAGGTGTATGAGTTCCATCCGGTGGTGGCCAAGCTGCAGGTGTACTGCTCAGAAGATCTGGGAGCCTTCTACCTGGATGTGCTCAAGGACCGCCTGTACACCACCGCGCCCAAGAGCCTGGCCCGGCGCAGTGCACAGACTGCGCTGTGGCACATCACCCACGCGATGCTGCGGTGGATGGCCCCCTTCCTGAGCTTCACCGCCGAAGAAGCGTGGGCCGTGCATGGCGGCGCGCAGTGCAAGGACTCGATCTTCACGCAAACATACTGGACACTGCCACCGGCAGAACCGGCACTGCTGGCCAAGTGGGCGCGCGTGATCGAGATCCGGGCGGCGGTCAACAAGGCCATCGAGGATGTGCGCACACAGGGGCAGGTGGGTTCTTCCTTGCAGGCCGAGGTGGTGATTCAGGCTCCCGCCGATGACCTGGCCTTGCTGCACAGCCTGGGCGAGGACCTCAAGTTCGTGATGATCACGTCGGCGGCCCAGGCCATCGCCGGTGCCGAACTGGCGGTACAGGTGGTGCCCAGCACCCAAGCGAAGTGCGGCCGCTGCTGGCACTGGCGCGCCGATGTGGGGGCCGATACAGCCCACCCCGACTTGTGCGGCCGCTGTGTGTCCAACCTGCACGGTGCGGGCGAGCACCGCAGCGTGGCCTGAGGTCGGCATGGCCACGCTCAAGCGCGGACTCGTGTCGGGCTTGCCGGGCTGGTTGGCCCTGGCGCTGCTGGTCGTGGTGCTGGATCAGTTCACCAAGGTGCTGATCCTGGGCAGCTTCGCCTGGGGCGACTCCATGCCCATCACCAGCTTCTTCAACCTGGTTCGCGTGCACAACAGCGGCGCGGCCTTTTCCTTCCTGGCTGGCGCATCCGGCTGGCAGCGGTGGTTCTTCATCACCATCGGCATGGCGGCATCGGCCTTCATCATTTGGATGCTGCACCGCCATCCCGGGCAAACACTCTTCTGTTTCGCCATCACCATGATCATGGGCGGTGCCTTGGGCAATGTGATCGACCGCGCGGTGCACGGCTATGTGGTGGACATGCTGGATTTCCACGCCGGCGGCTGGCACTTCCCGGCCTTCAACCTCGCCGACAGTGCCATCACGCTGGGCGCGGCCTGCCTGATCCTGGACGAGGTGTTGCGGGTGCGGCGCGGCCGTTGAACGGCCGCTGCCCTTGGCCTCAGGGCAGCAGGACCGTGGAGCCTGTGGTCTTGCGCGCTTCGAGGTCGGCGTGCGCCTGCCCGACCTGCTCCAGCGGGTAGCGCTGATCGATACGAATCTTCACCTGACCGCTGGTGACCATGGCAAACAAGTCGTCGGCCATGGCCTGGGTGCTCTCGCGCGTGGCCAAGTGGGTGAACAAAGTGGGCCGCGTCACATACAGCGAGCCCTTGGGACCCAGCGTGCCCAGGTTGAATGGCGGCACCGGGCCTGAAGCGTTGCCGTAGGTGGCCAGCAAGCCGAAGGGGCTCAGGCAGTCGAGTGAACCCTCGAAGGTGTCTTTACCGATGGAGTCGTACACCGCCCGCACGCCCTTGCCCCCGGTGATGACCTTGACGCGCTCCACGAAGTTTTCGCTTCGGTAGTCGATCACGTGCGAGGCGCCGTGCTCGAGGGCGAGCTTGCACTTGTCAGAGCCACCGGCGGTGCCGATGAGCCGCAGACCCATGGCGCGTGCCCACTGGCAGGCGATCAAACCCACCCCACCGGCGGCGGCGTGGAAGAGGATGAAGTCACCGGCCTTCAGACCGCCTTGCGGCTGGGTCTTCTTCAAGAGGTACTGCACCGTCAGCCCCTTGAGCATCATGGCTGCACCTTCCTCGAAACTGATGGCATCGGGCAGCTTGACCACGCACTTGGCGGGCATCACGCGGGCCTCGCAGTAGCTGCCTGGGGGCTGGGACGCATAGGCGGCACGGTCACCCACGGCCAGGTGCGTCACACCCTCGCCCACGGCCTCCACCACACCCGCGCCCTCCATGCCCAGGGTCATGGGCAATTGGTTGGGGTACAGGCCGGTGCGCATGTAGACGTCGATGTAGTTCAGGCCCACCGCACGGTGGCGGATGCGGATCTCGCCGGGGCCGGGCTCGCCCACCTCGCGGTGGACGACCTGCAGCTTGTCAGGGCCGCCGAACTCGGCGATCTGAATGGCGCGGATGGTGGTGGTCATGGCAATCTCCTGAGCGGTGCACGGGGCTGTGTCGCGCCGCAGTGTGCCACTTCGCCTGCGGCCCTGTGTTGCAGTAGGCTGAGGTCAGGCTTGCCCACGGCAACACGATCGAGCGGCCCATAATCGCGTGGCAATGCCCCAAGCCCTCAGCCCTCGACTGGCCCTTCTGATGCTGCTGCCGCCGCTCATGTGGGCTGGAAACGCGGTGGTGGGCCGGCTGATGGTGGGGCTGGTGCCGCCGCTGCAGCTCAACCTGCTGCGCTGGAGCCTGGCCTTGCTGATCCTGCTGCCCCTGGGCTGGCATGCGCTGAGAACGGCCGAGCAAAGGGCAGCGCTGTGGGCGCGGCGTGGGCCGCTGGCCGTGTTGGGCTTGTTGGGTGTGGGCGCCTACAACGCGCTGCAGTACCTGGCCCTGACCACGTCCACGCCCTTGAACGTGACGCTGATTGCGGCGAGCTCACCTTTTTGGACGCTGTCGATCGGTGCCCTGTTCTACGGCCAAAGGCCTGGCGCCATGGCCCTGATCAGCGCAGCCTGTTCTCTGGTGGGCGTGCTGCTGGTGCTCTCGCGTGGGGACCCCGCGCGGCTGGCCGATATCGCCTTTGTGCCCGGCGACGTGATGATGATCGGCGCCATCATCTCCTGGTGTTTCTACAGTTGGATGCTGTCACGTCCACCGGCCGCTTTGCAAACGGGCTTGCCCAAGCCCAGCGAGGATTGGGCCGGCTTCCTGCTGGTTCAAACCCTGTTTGGCATCGGCTGGGCCGCCCTGTCGGCCTCGGCCGAGGCCGTGCTGGTGCCGTCTGAGATCCAGTGGTCGCCGGGCGTGTGTGCAGCCATCCTCTTCACCGCCTTGGGCCCCTCGATCATCGCTTACCGCAGTTGGGGCATGGGCGTGGCACAAGCGGGGCCCGCCATGGCCGCGCTCTTTGGCAACCTCACACCGCTGTTCGCAGGTTTGATGCAGGGTGCTTTACTGGGCCAGTGGCCCCAGGCCTACCACCTGATGGCCTTTGGCCTCATCGTGGGGGGCATCGCCCTGTCATCGCTTAAAAGCAGCCGCTGAACCCTAGGCTTTTCAATACCTTGAAGGCTGCTTCTGGTCGCCCGTGCAGGCACGGCCCTCACGTGGTGGTACGACCCGCCACACCATGCCGGGCGGGCCGCCCACAACGGGATGCCGGCCCGGGCCCGGCGGCTCGTAGACGATGAACAGCACGCCACAGCGCTCCATCAGGCCCTCGGGCACCCACGGGCTGATCTCCAGGCGACCGTCGAGCACCGGATAAGGGCGCTCGGCCAGTGCCAAAGCGACGGTGGACGCCACGGTCTCGGGGGCCACCACCACTCGAATGTCACCGCCCAGCTCAGCCCGTGCCGCCTCGGCCAGGGCCGGCGCCCATCGCTGAACACGGGGCTGGCCCCAGCGCGCTTCACCGGCTGCGGCGCGGTGCTCAGACCACAGCAACTGGCCCGCAAGCACGCCTTGCACGGCCAGCGCCAAGGCCCAAAAGGCCGGGCGGCTCAGGGCCGAAGCTGCCGCCGCGGGCAGCCCTGCGCACAAGGCGGCCATGATCCACATGGCCATGGGCGTGGCCCAGTGCGGCCGCACCATCCCACCACCCAAGAGGGCCAAGCCCCACACGAAGGCCAGGGGCACCAAGGCCCAACACCACAGGAGAACCCTGGCATGCATCCGGTGTTCGGCAAGGCCCCCAGACGCCAGGGCGGTGAATGCCGAGCTTGTGGATGCCACCGCGGCGGGTCCCTGCCCTCTGGCCCACCACGCCACCCATGCCAAGAGCAGCAAGGCGCCCAGGCTGCGGCCCACGAGGTCGCCGTTCCAAACCAGCCAGACACCCCAGCGCCCGACCTCGCGCGCTTCGCCTGCCCCGGTGGAATGGGCCGCATAGTCCAGCGGCGTGTGCGCGGCACCGGCCAGCCACAGCCCATGCGGCAGCACCACTCCCACAGCGACCACCAAGGCCAAGAGCAGCGCAGGGCGCAAACGCGGCTGCGTCCAAGCACCGGTGAGCCCCAAGACCGCCAGCGCCGCCGCCACGGTGGTGACCGCCTGGTACTTGGCCAAGAGGCCCAGGCCGAGGCTCAAGCCCAGCATCAAGCCATAGCGGCGCTGGGCCGTTTGCATCAGCTGCCACAAGGACCAGGCGGCCCCGCTGCTGCACAGGAGCATCACCTCGTTGTGGCTGTAGGTGTGCAGCCGGCTGCTGTAGTAGGCCACCGCCGTGATGCACACCAGGGTCAAGGTGGCCCGGTTCCCATCGAACAGCCGCCGCATCAGGTCCCAACACAACAGCAAAGCCGCCAGCTTGACCAGGGCGCCCCACACCGCTGGGATCCAGGCCTGCAGGCCAAACACGGCCACGGCCGGCGCGATCAACCAGGTCGGCAGGGGAGGATGCTTGTGGTAGCCCCACTGCAGCGAACGCACCCACGCCAATTGTTCGGCGCTGTCCACGGGTACCTCGCGCACGGCCCACAGCAAGAACAGCGTCCATGCGCCGCCCCACACGAGCAGCAGGGCCGCAACCCTGGCGCCCCAGCCATGGGCCGAGGCCTCAGAAGGTGCCGGGATAGGCGCCACCGTCGAGCAGTAGGTTCTGTCCGTTCAGATAGCCTGCATGCGCGCTGCACAAGAAGGCGCAGACCGCACCAAACTCTTCGGCCGTTCCAAAGCGCCCAGCCGGGTTGGCCTCGCGCCGCGCAGCGGCCACTTCTTCCACCGTTTTGCCCGAGGCCCGCGCCGCGCCAGCCAGGGTGGTGCGTAAACGGTCGGTGTCAAAGGGGCCGGGCAGAAGGCCGTTGATGGTCACGTTGCGCGAAGCCAGTCGCTTTTGCCGGGCCACACCCGCCACAAAACCGGTGAGGCCCGTGCGCGCACCGTTGCTCAAGCCCAGCACATCGATGGGCGCCTTCACCGCGGCGGAGGTGATGTTGACGATGCGGCCAAAGCCGCGCTGGGCCATGCCATCGACCGTAGCCTTGATCAGTTCGATCGGGGTCAACATATTGGCCTCCAAGGCCTTGATCCAGGTCTCGCGGTCCCAGTCGCGGAAGTCGCCAGGTGGCGGACCACCGGCGTTGTTGATCAGGATGTCCACCTGTGGGCAGGCCGCCAGTGCGCTGGCGCGACCCTGCTCGCTGGTGATGTCCCCCGCCACGGCGTGCACGGTCACCCCAGGGTTGAGTTCGCGCAAGGCTGCGGCGGTGGCCTGCAAGGCCTCTTCACCGCGAGCCGTGATCACCACGTTCACGCCTTCGCGCACCAGGGCATGTGCACAGCCCCGGCCCAGGCCCTTGCTGGCCGCACACACCAAGGCCCAACGGCCTGTAATTCCAAGATCCATGTTGGTTCTCACTCCATGAAAAAAGGCGGCGCTGTCTTCAACGCCACCGCGCCAAAAGGCCCACGCCCAACAGCACCAAGGCCGTGCCGGCCAAGATCCAAACCGTAAACGGCTCGCCCAAGAGGTACACGCCCAAGGCAATCGTGGCCAAGGGGCCCACCATGCCCACCTGCGAACTCAGGGCCGGCCCAATGCGCTCGATGGCCATCATCACGGCCAAAACCGGCATCACCGTGCACAACAAGGCGTTGAGCAGGCTCATCCACATCACCGGCTCGGGAACCACCATCACCGACAGCGGGTGCACGGCCGCAAAGTGCAACAGGCAAAAGACACAGGCCACGCTGCTGGCCAAACCCGTCAATCGCAGTGAACCCAAGCGAGCCACCACCTCGCCACTGGCCAGCAAGTAGCCTGAATAGCTCACGGCACTGCCCAGCACCAGGGCTGCCCCGAGCACGGTGGCGGCTACACCGCTGGGTGTTGACGAGACCGTGTGCGCAACGGCATCGGCCACCGCAGGAACCGATGGGGCGAGCAGCTCATGTCCAAAAACGACCAGCACACCCGCGTAGCTGATGCCTGCAGCCAGCCATTGGCGTGGCGTGACCCGCTTCTTGAATACCACCACCGCCAACACCATCACAAAGGTGGGGCCCAGGTACAGGATGAGCCGCTCCAAGCTGGCGGTGATGTACATGAGGCCATAGAAGTCGAGCATGCTGGACAGGTAGTAGCCCGAGAAGCCCAGCGCCACGATGGTCACGGCGTCACGCCGGGTCAAGGCCGATGCGCCGCGCGCACCCCACCAGGCCATAGCGGCGAACAGCGGCAGCGCCAGCAGCATGCGCCAGGCCACCACCGTCACGGCGTCCACACCATGGCGGTACATCAGCTTGGCCAGAATGGCCTTACCGGCAAAGCCCAAGGCTCCGATCACGGCCAGCGCCATGCCCTGCGCAAAGCGGACGCCGTGGGCCGCGCCGCTGCTGGCGGCAAAGACGCTCACCACGCCACCGCAGCCCCATCCCGACGCGGGTCGCTGGCGGCCACATAGCCCTCGACGGCCGGATCACCCAGCCGCCAGATGTACTGACCCGCACCGAAGTCCATGTAGGTGTCGTTGAGCCCTTCGAGTTGATGGCCCAGGGCCGCCAGGCCTTCAACGGTGGCCGCCGGCATGTGGGGCTCCACATTGACCGACAGGCCGCCATTGACCCGCCAGCGCGGACCATCGCAGGCCATTTGGGGGTTCTGGCCGTAGTCCAACATGCGCACCAAGGTCTGCAGATGGCCTTGAGGCTGCATGTGCCCCCCCATCACACCAAAGCTCATCATCGGCTGGCCGTCACGCGTCAGGAAAGCCGGGATGATGGTGTGGAACGGGCGCTTGTGAGGTGCCACCACATTGGCGCTGGTTTCGTCCAGGGTGAAGCCATGGCCACGGTTCTGAAGGCTGATGCCCCATCCCGGCACCACCACCCCCGAGCCGAAGCCCATGTAGTTGCTTTGGATGAGGCTGACCATCATGCCGCTGCGGTCGGCCGCCGTGAGGTAGATGGTGCCCCCGCGGGGCAAGTCACCCGCCTTGAAATCTTGGGCACGGCGGCGGTCCACCAGGCGCGCGCGGTCGGCCAGATAGGCCGGGTCGAGCATTTGAGCCGGTGTGATGCGCATGGTGCGCGAGTCGCTCACGTGGCGGTACACATCCGCGAACGCGAGCTTCATCGCCTCGATCTGCAGGTGACAGCTCTGGATACTGTCGGCGGCATGCTCGCCGATGTTGAGGTGCTCCAGGATGCCCGCGGCCATCTGCGCGGCGATGCCCTGGCCGTTGGGCGGAATCTCGTGCAAGGTGTGGTCACGGTAGTTTTGTGCCAGGGGCGTGACCCACTCGGGCGCGTAGGCCGCCAGATCGGACGCGCTCAAGGCACCGCCATGGGCCTGCACGTGGGCTGCGATCGCCTGCGCCACTTCCCCGCAATAGAAGGCTTCAGCATTGCTGCGCGCAATCTCGCGCAGGGTGCGTGCTGCGGCCGGCATGGCGAAGTGCTCCCCAACTTGCGGGGCACGGCCTTTGGGCAGAAAGGTTTCGGCAAAGCCGGGCTGTCGCGTGAGTTCTTCCACGCCGGCGGCCAGGGCCCACTTCTCCTGCACCACCACGGGAACGGCGTAGCCGCGCTCGGCCAGCTCGATGGCCGGGGCCAGCACATCCCCAAAGGGCAGGCGGCCCAGGCGCCCGTGCAGCGCCACCCAACCCGACACCGCGCCGGGCACGGTGACCGCATCCACGCCCCGCCGGGGCATCTGCGCGCCGTACTTGCTGGTGAAGTAGGCCGGGTTCCAGGCTGCCGGCGCATGGCCCGAAGCGTTGAGGCCCAGCAGTTGCGAGCCGTCCCACACGATGGCAAAGAGGTCCGATCCCAAGCCGTTGCTGCAGGGTTCAACCACCGTCATGCAAGCGGCCATGGCCACCGCGGCGTCCACGGCGTTCCCGCCGGACTGCATCATCTTCAAGCCCGCCTGAGCCGCCAGGGGGTGCGAGGTGGCGGCCACGTCACAGCCGAAGACGGGCGTGCGGCGGCTGGTGTAGCGGGGGCGGTAGTCGAAGGCCATGGGCTGTAGGGATCGCCGTGAAAAGCCCCATTGTCGAACGAGGCGAGCCGAAGCACGAGCCGCCTGCCAAATGGGCACAATTCCGCGCCATGCGCACCCGTCTTGCCCTGAATGAGGGGCCCCTCCGCCGGCACCGTGGCCAAGACGCCACGGCTACACGCACCTCGGCGCCCCACGGAGCGCCCACCGCCTGCCGGCTGGGCACAGCCCTGCAGCGCGCCATGGGGCTGGGGATCGGCGCCCTTCTCGGTGCCCTGGCACCGGCCACAACGGTGCTGGCCCAATCAACCAGCCCTCGCGACGCCTTGCCCCCCGCTCCCGGCCTGATCAGCAGCACCTGGTCGCGCAGCAGCGCGGCGGCGGCCTCCACCCTGGAGACCTTGAGCACCGGTTGGCAGCAGGGGCACTGGCGCAGCGCCTTTTCGCCCTACGCCCCCCACTTGCGCTACAGCCCCGAACACGCCGATGTCTGGGCCGTGGCCCTGGAGCGGCAGCGCCCGGACAACTGGATGGCCGGCGGCTCCTTCTTCAGCAACTCGTTCGGGCAGCCCAGCGGCTATCTGTACCTGGGCAGGCGCTTCCCAGCGCTGCTGGGCCACCCTCAGCTGTTCGGACAGTTGTCAGGCGGCCTGCTCTACGGCTATCGAGGCCAGTACCAGAACAAGGTTCCGTTCAACCACAACGGCTTTTCACCGGGGGCCTTGGCCTCAGTGGGCTGGCAGTTCAACCAGCAGGCCTCGCTCACGGTGCATGCCTTGGGCGACGCTGCCGTGATGTTTCAGTTCGCTTGGGACTGGCGCTGAGCGCAAAACAAAACCGTGGGCGCTGGGGCCCGCGGTCTTGCTTCAGTCTTCCTTGAAGGCCTTTTCGCGGCTTCGCTTGATCGACGGCAGCGACACCACCACGACCATCAGCACCGCTGCGATGAGCAGCGCAGCCGACAGCGGACGGGTGACGAAGGCGGACCAGTCACCACGCGACAGCAGCAGCGCCCGGCGCAGGTTCTCTTCCATCATGGGGCCCAGGATGAACCCCAGCAGCAAGGGCGCCGGTTCGCACTTGAGCTTGTAGAACGCATAGCCCAACAAGCCAAAGATCACGGCCATGTAAACGTCGAAGTTGTTGTTGTTCAGCGTGTACAAGCCGATGCAGCAGAACACCAAGATGGCGGGATAGAGCAAACGGTACGGCACCGTCAGCAGCCTGATCCAGATGCCGATGAGCGGCAGGTTCAGGATGATCAGCATGAAGTTGCCGACCCACATCGAGGCGATCAGACCCCAGAAGAGTTCGGGGTTGCTCGTCATCACCTGGGGACCGGGTTGGATCCCCTTGATCGTCATGGCACCCACCATCAACGCCATCACCGCGTTGGGCGGAATGCCCAGGGTGAGCATCGGAATGAAGGAGGTTTGGGCGCCGGCGTTGTTGGCCGACTCAGGCCCGGCCACACCCCGGATATTGCCCTCACCAAACGGCGTTTCGTGGGGCTTGAGGGGCATCTTCTTTTCCAGCGTGTAGGCTGCAAAGGAAGACAACAGCGCCCCACCACCGGGCAAGACCCCCAGAATCGAACCCAGGGTGGTGCCCCGCAGCACGGCCGGGAAGGCATCCTTGAAATCCTGTGCCGTGGGCAGGAGCCCCTTCACCTCACGGGTGAAGACTTCCCGCTCCTCTTCAGGCCGGCCGAGGTTGCTGATGATTTCACCGAAGCCGAACACCCCCATGGCGATGCCCACAAAGCCAATGCCGTCGGTGAGTTCAGCCACATCAAAGCTGTAGCGCGGTACGCCCGAGATGACGTCGGTGTTGATCTGCCCCAGCAGCAGGCCCAGGATGATCATGGCAATGGCCTTGATCAGCGAGCCGGAGGCCAGCACCACGGCACCGATCAGGCCCAGCACCATCAGCGAGAAATACTCGGCCGGGCCGAACTTGAAGGCCAGCTCCGTCAGGGGTGGCGCAAAGGCCGCGATGATCACCGTGCCTATGCAGCCTGCAAAGAAGGAGCCCAAGCCCGCTGCAGCCAGGGCGGGGCCGGCACGGCCCTTGCGGGCCATTTTGTAGCCGTCCAGCGCCGTCACCACGGATGAGGACTCGCCGGGCACATTGATCAGGATGGCGGTGGTGGAGCCGCCGTACTGCGCGCCGTAGTAGATGCCGGCCAGCATGATGAGCGCCGGTATGGCGTCCAGCGTGTAGATGCTGGGCAGCAGCATTGCAATCGTGGCCACCGGGCCCAGGCCCGGCAGCACCCCGATCAGGGTCCCCAGGATCGAGCCGAACAGCGCGTAGGTCAGGTTTTGCAGCGTCAGGGCCGTCTGAAAGCCCAGGGCCAGGTTGTTGAGCAATTCCATCTTGTGTACCCCTTAGCTGGCGAACTGCAGGAAGGCCGGCAGCAGCGGAATCGTCAAACCCAAGCCTTTGATGAAGACCAACCAGGAGAATCCGGTCAGGAACACGGCGCTGGCCAAGGTTCCTTTCCAGGTGAACTCTTGGCTGGCCCAACTGGAGAAGATCACCAGCACCGGCAGCGAAATGAACATGCCCACCAAGGGCAGCATCAGGCCAAACAGGGCCACCGAGCTGAGGATGACCAGCAGGGGCTTCCAGGCAATGTCACCCACCGGCTCGCCGTCTTCGGTTTCGATGGTGAGCGCCTCAAACAGGATGAAGGCCCCCAACAGCGCCAGGATCACACCCAGGCCGAAGGGAAAGTAACCGGGGCCAGGCCGTGCCGAGGACCCAAAGCTGTAGTTGGCGATGGCGCCCCAAGCGAACAGCGCACCGGTCACCAGGAATATCAAGCCGGACCAGAAGTCCTGCTGGCTCTTGATCTTCATGTCAAAACACCTCCGTGCGCCGGAAAACGGCGCGTGAATGCCACAAATTCTAGGCAGACCCAACCCTGACCCCGGTGTGGTTTACACGCACTCGCGGCACCGGCACCTTCCGCGTGCCCAGGGCCGCTAAAGAGGCCGGATCATCCTGAGCCACTGGCCCGCGGGCAGGCCCCACTGGTCTTCGATGAACTGGGCACGGGCCTTCAGCTCGGCCCGCCCGGGAACCTCCACCCCACGGGTGGCGACCGCCACGGTGTTGCCCTCCCGGGTGGCCTGCACCCGCCAGACCTGGTCACGCCCAAACGCCGCAGCCAGGCGCTGGGCGCTGCGCTCAAAGCTCGACAAGCGCCCAAAGAGGTTCACGGCCATCACGCCGCCTGGCGCCAAAGCGGTCCGGCAATCGGCATAAAAGGCTTCCGAGTCCAGCACGGGCGCGGCGGCCTCGTGGTCGTAAAGGTCCACCTGCAGCAGGTCGATGCTGCTGCGGCGTTGGGCGCGTGCGATCCAGGCGCCGGCGTCCTCGCACAAGACCGTCAAGCGTGCATCGTCCGCCGGCAAGCGAAAGCACATCCTGCAAGCCCGGATCACCGCCGGGTTGAGTTCCACGGCGGTGGTGCGCAGCCCCAAACGCCCGTGTGTGAACCGCGTCAAGGCCGCAGCACCCAGGCCCAGCTGCACCGCCTGTCCCTGGCCCAGCGCCTCGCTGGGCCGCCACAGCAGGGCAGCCAACATGCGCCGCACGTATTCCAGTTCGATGGCATCGGGTTTGGATAAGCGCATGGCCCCCTGCACCCAGGGGGTGTCCAGGTGCAGGTAGCGCACCCCTGCATGCTCGGACACGGTGACCATGGGAAGGTCTTGCGCGGCGCTTCGGCTCACACGGGCATTCCCGGCAATTGCGACAGGCGCGGCAAGACCCGGTGGGCATTGGCTGCGGTGAGGCTGGCCGTTTGAGCCACGCTCCAGCCCCGCAGATCAGCCAAGACCTGTCCGATCTGGGGCACCTGCGCCGGCTCGTTGCGCACCGGTGGGTGGGCGTTGCGAACGGCGGCTGGGCGGTACAGCCCCTGCGGCGCAATGTCGGGCGCGTCGGTTTCCAGCACCAGGGCTTGCGCTGGCAGGTCCACCGCCAAGCGGCGAATCTGACGCGAACGCTCGAAGGTCAAGGTGCCCCCGAAGCCCAGGGCAAAGCCCAGTTCCACGAAGGCCTTGGCCTGTTGGTGGCTGCCATTGAAGGCATGGGCAATACCACCCATCACGCGGCAGCGGCGCAGGCCTTTGAGCAAGGCATCGGCCGAGCGTCGCACATGCAAGATCACGGGCAACTTCAGCTGATGGGCCATCCGCAACTGGGCCTCGTAGAACCGCTCCTGGCGCGCCAAATCCTGACCCGGCACAAAATGATCCAAACCGATTTCACCCACCGCCACCAGGCGCGGGTCGTCGCGCCATTCGTCCAACTGCTCAGCCAGGGCTTGCAGGTCGGCTTCGGCGGCTTGTGGCACAGCCAGGGGGTGGATGCCCAGGGCGTATGCGGCACCAAACGCATGGGCCAGTGATCGAACGCGCGCGGCGTCCTGCACCCGCACGGCCGGCACCACCAGGCCGCGCACGCCCACCGCATGCGCCCGGCTCACCACGTCGGCCACATCGTGTGCGAACTCCGGCGCGTCCAGGTGGCAATGCGTGTCAATCCACGGGACCATGGTTCGAAGCAGCCAATCGCCCGCCCACCAGCAGCAAGCGATCGTCGCATCGGCGGGCCAGCTGCTCATCGTGCGTGACCACCAACAGCGCCGCGCCCTCTTCTCGGGTTCGCCGCAACAGCAGCTCGAAGACCGCCTCTGCGGTGCGGCGGTCCAGGGTGCCCGTGGGCTCGTCGGCCAGCAGGCAGGCCGGGCCGGTCACCAAGGCACGCGCCACCGCCACGCGCTGGCGCTCGCCCCCGCTGAGCTCGGAGGGGCGATGGCCCGCTCGCGGGCCCAATCCCACCGCTTCCAGCGCCTGCTGGGCTTGCTGCCGCGCAGAGGCCAAGTCCATGCGCCGAATGCGCAGCGGCATGGCCACGTTGTCCAAGGCGGTGAACTCGGCCAGCAGGTGATGGAACTGGTACACAAAACCCAGGTGCTGGTTGCGCCAGGCGCCTTGCTGCGCCACCCCCATGGCCGCCCAATCGCGGCCCATCAGGTGAACCGAACCCGCCGAAGGCCGGTCCAGCCCGCCCAAGAGGTGCAGCAGCGTGCTCTTGCCCGAGCCCGAGGCACCCACCAGCGCCAGGCTGTGGCCGCGCCGGACCTGCAGGTCCACGCCCTCCAACACCGAGACGTCCAAGGCACCCTCGGCATAGCGCCGGGAAACCTCGCGCGCCTCGATCACCACCGAGTCGGCTGCCGATGCGGGTGCGGCCGATGCGCGGTCGTCAGGGGCCTCACTCATGGCGCAGCGCCTGAGCCGGTTGGACGCGTGAGGCGCGCCAACTGGGGTAGAGGGTGGCCAGAAAGGCCAGCACCAGCGAGACGATCGCAATGGGCACGATGTCGCCCCACTGCGGGTCGCTGGGCATGCGGCTGATCACATAGATCGAAGCCGGCAGAAAACTGGTGGACAGCAGGCGCTCCAGCGCCGGCACGATCGTGTCCACATGAAAGGCCACGAGCAGCCCCAAGCCCACACCCGCTGCGGTGCCGGCCACGCCGGCCGTGGCGCCCTGCACCATGAAGATGGCCATGATCGAGCGCGGGCTGGCGCCCAAGGTGCGCAAGATGGCGATGTCAGCCTGCTTGTCGGTCACCGTCATCACCAGGGTACTCACGAGGTTGAAGGCTGCCACGGCCACGATCAGGGTGAGGATGATGAACATCAGCCGCTTTTCCAACTGCACCGCGTCGAACCAGTTGCCGTTGGTGCGGGTCCAGTCGCGCACCGCCACCTCTGGGCCCAGGTGCTGCTGCAGCTGCGCTGCCACCGCGCGCGCGGCTTGCTGATCCTGCAGCCGCAGTTGCACGCCGGTGGGGCCCTGCACGCGCAGCAGCCGCGCCGCATCGTCCAGATGCATCAGCACCAGGGTGCTGTCGAATTCGTAGTGGCCCGACTCGAACAGGCCCGCCACGCGCACCGTCTTGAGCCGGGGCAGCACGCCTGCAGGCGTGACTTGACCACCCGGGGTGATCAGCGTGAGAGCCGAGCCTTCGGTCACACCCAGTTGGCGCGCAATCTCCGCACCGAGCAGCACGTGCCACTGCCCCGGCTCCAAGCGCTGCACCAACGCGGGCTGGCTGCGTGCCAGCTCGGTCACCTGGCCTTCATGCGCGGGGTCCACCCCGCGCAGCACCACACCGCGCATGTCCTGGCCGCGGGCCAGCAGGACTTGCGACACCACATACGGCGCTGAACCCTGCAGTTGCGACCCCACACCGGGGGCCTGGGCCGCGGCCCGGGCCAGCGCCTGCCAATCGGGCAGGGCTTGACCATCGGCCGCCATCAACTCGACGTGCGGAATCACGCCCAGCATCCGGTCGCGGACCTCCTTTTGAAAGCCGTTCATCACCGACAACACGATGATCAGCGCGGCCACCCCCAAGGCGATGCCCATCATGGACACGCCGGAGATGAAGGATATGAAGCCATTGCGGCGCCCGGCACGGCCGGAGCGCGTGTAGCGCCAGCCCACCTGCAGCTCGAATGGCATGTTCAAACCCCACATGTGCGCGATTCTGCCCGAGGGCATCGGGATAATTGCGCCATGCACCTGATCTTGATGACCCCAGCAGCCCAAGGCGGCACCGTGCCTGAGTCGCCTCAAGACAGCCCCTGGGAGGCCTTGCTGGAGCGTTGGAGCCCCCTGGCCACGCGCCTGGTGCCCGCGTGGGACCTGCAGGAAGAAGAGGAGGCCTTGAACACCCTGGCCGAGCGGGCGCTGGCACGGCTGATCTGGAACCGCCCCCTGAGGGCTGAAGATGATGGACGGCTGCCCCTGCAGGCCTGGTCCTTGGGCGACACGTCTGGAGCCGCGTGGGCCCGCCTGAGTCCGTTTCATGGTGTCGTGGGCGCCGACCGCATCACCCTGATGCCGCCTTCGGAACTGCGATTGGGCCAAGCGCAGTCGCGGGCCCTGTTCGATTCGATCCGTCCCTTGTTCGACAGCGAATCGGTTCAGCTGCATTGGCACGGCCCGCTGCACTGGCGACTGGGTCACGAGAGCCTGCAAGGCCTTTCCTGTGCAAGCCGACTGCGTGCCGAGGGCGACTCCGTGCAGCGTTGGCAAGGACGTACCCCGCTGAGCGCCTCTCGGCTGCTGCGCCGTCTGCAGAACGAAGCGCAGATGGTGCTGCACGGGCATCCGGTCAACCAAGACCGGGAAGCGAGGGGAGAACCCACGGTGAATTCGCTGTGGTTGGACCACGCAGGATCGGCTGCGGGCAGCGGTCAAGGCCTCGCGCCCGCCCTTCACCAGCCGGTGGTCCTGCCCTGGGTTCAGGCCAATGCGGCCGTGCAAGCGTGGGTCGACGCCGCCTTGCCGCCTCCGCCCGCCGGGCAAGCCGAGCCGACCCTCGTCCTGTGCGGGCGCCACGCTGCACAGGCCTTCACCATGCGGCGCCTGCCGGCTGGATGGCGGGGCGCCCTGGCACGCACGATCTTGCCGCCGCCGCGCACCCGCCCCTTGGCCCACTGGCTGCAGCAGGTGGACCAACCCCCAGGTGGAGCCCAGCGGTGAACGCCGAAGCCAGCACCCCGTCAGCCGCGCTGGCCCTGGTGGCCCGCGAGGTTCCACCGCGCGCAGCGCACCAGCTGGAGCAGGCCGGCATCCACCCGCTGTTGGCGCGCCTGTACGCAGCGCGCGGGGTGCGTGACCCACAAGAGCTCGACGACCACTTCCAGCACCTGATTCCGCCGCAGCAGCTGACGAATGCAGACCGTGCCGCCACGCTGTTGGCCGACGCAATCGCGCAAGGCCGACGAATGTGCGTGGTGGCCGACTACGACTGTGACGGCGCCACCGCTTGTGCGGTGGCCCTTCGCGGCTTGAAGATGTTGGGCGCGCGCGCGGATGCGCTGCACTACGTGGTGCCCGATCGCAGTGTGCACGGCTACGGCCTGACACCTGCGATCGTGGACCTGGCGCTGGAGCGCCACGCGGCTGCGCCGCCTGAGCTGTTGATCACGGTGGACAACGGCATCGCCAGCGTAGAGGGTGTGGCGCATGCGCGGGCCCGTGGCCTGCAGGTCTTGGTGACCGACCACCACCTGCCCGCCGCAGACACGCCCGCTGCCGATGTCATCGTCAACCCCAACCAAGCGCACTGCACGTTTTCGAGCAAGCACCTGGCCGGCGTGGGCGTGATGTTCTATGTGTTGCTGGCCCTGCGCAGCGAACTGCGCCGGCGCGGCCAGTTTGATGAACACACCCAGCCCCGCTTGATTGAACTGCTGGACCTGGTGGCCTTGGGGACCGTGGCCGATGTGGTGCGGCTGGACGCCAACAACCGCCGCTTGGTGGCACAGGGCCTCAAGCGCATCCGCAGCGGCCGACTGCAGGCCGGCCTGGCCGCTTTGTTTGCCGTGGCCGGTCGCAACCCGCAGCAGGCGCGTGCGCAAGACTTTGGCTTCGCATTGGGCCCACGCATCAACGCGGCGGGACGCCTGTCGGACATGACGCTGGGCATCGAGTGCCTGACCACCGACGACCCCGTCCGCGCGGCCGAGCTGGCGCAGACACTGGACGGTATCAACCGTGAGCGCCGTTCGGTGGAAGACGGCATGCGTGAGCGCGCCGAAGAGCTGATGGGTACTGTGGACGTCGGGTCGACTGGGCCGAACGCCCAGGCCGCGCTCAGCCTGTTCCACCCTCAGTTCCATGAGGGTGTGGTGGGTATCCTGGCTGGCCGGCTCAAGGACCGCCTGCACCGCCCCGTGTTCGTCTTCGCGCGCGGCCAGGACGGACTGCTCAAGGGCTCGGGCCGGTCCATCGAAGGCTTCCACCTTCGCGATGCCTTGGACCTGATCAGCAAGCGGCACCCGCAGGCCCTGGTGCGTTTTGGCGGGCATGCGATGGCCGCCGGCTGCAGCCTGGCCCCCGATGCCTTCGAAACCTTTTCAAAAGCCTTGGCGCAAGTGGCCGGCGAATGGCTGGACGAGGCCACCCTGCAGCGGCGCTTGCGCATCGATGGCGCGCTGCCACCGGAGTCCTTCAACGCCGAAGTGGCGCAGCTTCTGGACGCACAGGTGTGGGGCCAGGGCTTTGAAGCGCCGGTGTTTTGCGAACGGGTGCAGGTACTGCACCAACGGGTGGTGGGTGAGAAGCACCTCAAGCTCAGCGTCAGGCCCGCAGGGGACCCCCGGGCTGCGCCGCGCGAGGCGATCTGGTTTCAACGAACCCAGGCGGTACCCGACGAAGCGGTGTTGGCCTACCGGCTGGAAGTCAATGAATGGCAGGGCCGCTTGAGCGCGCAAATGGTGGTGGTGGCACAGCGCCTGGATTGAGACGGCTGGGCTCGGCTGTCGAGCCCCGTACGCCGTGCCGTGGGCCGAAGGCCGTGGGCCGCCGGCAGGTCTACACCAGGGCCTCCGCCACGCGGGGGTGGCCCAGGAACGCTTGTGGGCTGGCGCTGGCGCCATAGGCTCCCGACTGGAAAACAATCACCAGGTCGCCCACATCGGCGCGGGCCAAGGCCATGCGGTCGGCCAAGAGCACACCGGATAGTTGCGGCGCACCACCTGACCGAAGTTGCCCGAGGCGGCCAAGTGGTGGTGCAGCCCAACTCCAACACCAAGTGGGCCTGGGGCGTGTCGCGCGCAGCCTGCTCCACCAGGTCGGCCAGGTTCTGCGCGATGGGCGCCAGATCCAAGGCCTGGTCACCGGGGAAATTGGGCACACCAAAGCCTCCGCCAAGGTTGAGGTGGCGCACCGACGGGCTTGGGCCCCGCTGATTGAACGCGGGGGAGGTCCGAAGGGCTGGGCACGGGCATGTTCATCCAGGCACTGGTGTGCCCAAAACCGGGCGATGACCCCTTGCTCGACGCATGGGCGTGCCCTCAAGCCAAAGCGGCGCAGGCCCGATAACATCGGCGGGTGAACATTTTGACCAACGCCGACCTGCACTGTCACTCGGACATCTCCGATGGCACCCTCACCCCCGAGGCCCTGGCCGTGCGGGCCAAGGCCAACGGTGTGGAGCTGTGGGCGCTGACCGACCACGACGAGCTCAGCGGGCAACACCGCGCCATGGCTGCTGCGGCCAAGCAGGGCCTGCCCTACCTGACCGGCACGGAAATCTCCGTCACCTTCGCCGGCTTGACCGTGCACATCGTGGGTTTGGGCGTGGACCCCGATGACGCACGGTTGAAGGCGGGCTTGCAGGCCACACGCGGTGGCCGGGAGAACCGCGCGCGTGAAATGGCCGAACAGCTGGCGGCCGTGGGCATCAAGGGGGCCTTTGAAGGCGCGCTGCAGTATGTGGGCAACCCCGACCTGATTTCACGCACCCACTTCGCCCGCTTCCTGGTCGAAGCGCGCGTGTGTTCCAGCACCCATGAGGTGTTTCGGCATTACTTGACCGAAGGCAAGCCTGGGTTTGTGCCGCATCGGTGGGCGGCGCTGGGCGACGCGGTATCGTGGATCAACGGTGCCGGGGGCATGGCCATCCTGGCCCACCCCGCCCGCTACCGCACCACCCCCACGCAGGAGTACGCCTTGTTCAGTGAATTCAAAGCCCACGGTGGAAAGGGTGTGGAGGTGGTCACCGGCAGCCACACGGCAGCCGAGTATGTGAAGTACGCCGAGATGGCCCAGGAGTTCGGGCTCTACGCGTCACGCGGCAGCGACTTCCACTCACCCGAGGAAAGCCACACCGACCTGGGGTCGCTGCCCGACCTTCCAGGCGCCTTGCAACCCGTTTGGGAGGCCTTGAGGAACCGGGTGATCCATCCCCACTGATCCAACCCGATCACCACTGATGGCCGCGGACCGATGGCGCAGTACTTCGAACTCCACCCACACAACCCCCAGCCCCGCCTGATCGACCAAACGGCCCGCATCCTGGACCAGGGCGGTTTGGCAGCGATCCCCACCGATTCCAGCTATGCGCTGGTGTGCCACCTAGACGACAAGGCTGCAGCCGAGCGCCTGCGCCGCGTGCGGGGTGTGGACGACCGCCACCACCTGACCCTGATGTGCCGAGACCTCAGCGAACTGGCCGCCTATGCGCGGGTGGACAACCGGCAGTACCGGCTGCTCAAGCTGGGCACACCCGGCCCCTACACCTTCATCCTGGAAGCGACCAAGGAAGTGCCGCGCCGATTGAGCCACCCCTCTCGGCGCACGATCGGGCTGCGCGTGCCGCAACACCGGGTGGCCCAAGCGCTCTTGGAGCGGCTGGGGCAGCCCCTGTTGAGCGCCACGCTCATCCTGCCCGAACAGGATTCGGCGCTCAACGACCCGGCCGAGATCCGCCGTGCCTTGGAACGCCACATCGAAGTGGTGCTGGATGCCGGTGCCTGCTCCCTGGAGCCGACCACCGTGATCGACCTGAGTGGCCAGGAGCCGGCGGTGCTGCGCGAAGGGGGTGGCGACCCGGCAGCCCTGGGGCTGATGGCGCCATCGGCGTAGACGCCTAGACGGCGGCGGTCACCACCACTTCAATCTTCCACTCGGGCCGCGCCAGATCGGCCTTCACCGTGGCCCGCGGTGGCGTGTGGCCCGGGACCACCCAAGCCTCCCACACGGCGTTCATGGCTGCAAAGTCAGCCAAGTCCTTGATGAAGATCTGGGCCCGCAGGATCTTGCTCTTGTCGCTGCCGGCACGGGCCAACAGCGCGTCGATGGCCTTGAGGACCTGCTGTGTTTGCCCGGTGATGTCTTGGCTGCCGTCTTCCGCCACCTGGCCGGCCAGGTACACCGTGCCGTTGTGCACGGCCATTTCGCTCATGCGTGGGCCCACATCGAATCGCTGGATCATGTTGTTCCTTGTTGGGGTGGTTTGACTGGGGTGGTGCGCTTGAATGGCGCTCAGGACTTTTGCCCGATCTTGCCCTCGGTACCGGCCAGGAGCTTGCGGATGTTGCCCTCATGGCGCCAGATCAGCAGCAGGCTTATGACAGCAATGGCCAGGGTGGCCGGACTGCCACCCCAGATGAGGGCGTGATAGAAGGGCGCGAAGGCGGCGGCCACCAAAGCGGCCAGTGAGGAGTAACGAAAGAAGTAGGCGATCAGCAGCCACGAAGCCAAGGTGGCTGCGCCCAATATGGGGTTGAAGGCCATAAGCACACCGGCGGCCGTGGCCACACCCTTGCCGCCCTGAAAGCGGAAGAAGACAGGCCACAGATGGCCCAGGAAGGCCGCCAAGCCGATGAGGGCTACGGTGCCTTCTTCCCAACCCAGGTGGGCCTGAAAGTGCACGGCAAGGGCCACCGGCACCAGCCCCTTGAGCGCATCGAGCAACAGGGTCAGGGCTGCGGCCTTCTTGTTTCCTGAGCGCAGCACGTTGGTGGCCCCCGGGTTGCCCGAGCCGTATGTGCGCGGATCGTCCAGGCCCATGAGGCGGCTGACGAGCACGGCAAAGGACAGCGAGCCCGTGAGGTAGGCCGCCAGAACGGCACAGAGGGTTTGCAGGTTCTCCATCACCGCGAAGTGTAAACATGGGGCATCATGCGGTCATGACCGAACCCTTGATCACCGCTGTACCCACCCCCGGCACAGCGGCGGGGGGCGCCACATGGCCTGTACGTGCGCATGTGGAGTTGCACGAAGAACTGCACGCCCGGCCGGCCATGCCGGCGCGTTCACCTGGCGTGGTGTCCTACTGGGCGCAGCACCAGATGGATCCGGCGCGCGCCCTACAGGCCCTGCACCAGCTGTGTTCCACCATCGGGCACCCCACCCCCGACGCGGGTGCGCGCCACTTCGTGGTGAAGTCTGAGGCCTTCGATCTGAAGTTCGAGCGGCATGGTGAGTTCATCAGCTGGCAGCTGTGCGCGGGTCTGGCCGCACCCGATGCGGCCGACACGCCGGCGCTGCAAGCGGCCCTGCTGGGCTCGCGCGCCATGGAGGCCTTGCCCGCTTCCTTCATTCGGGATATTGCCGACACGCCCATGCTGGCCGCTGCGCATGTGGTGATCCTCAAAGCCGACGATGCAGGGCTGGAGCGGTTCAGCCACATCCTGCACGCCTCCATGCTGGGCGACTCTGGCGCAGCAGACGACTCGGCGGCTTTGCTGGCTGCGCGCGTGTCCGACGGGCAAGCGGCGGTGATGACAGACCTGCGGCTGGGCCGCGACGGCTTCACCCGCTTCATCTTGGCCGACATGGGGCTCACGCCGGACCGGCTGGCCCGTGATGTGCAGCGGGTCTGTGAGATTGAGGCTTACCGCATGCTGGCCATGCTGGGGTTTCCGGTGGCCCAAAACGAAGCCCAATTCCTGAGCCAGATCGAAGCACAGCTGCAGACCATCGTGGACGACATGGCCGGCGCACGCACCCTGGACGACGCAGCGGCTTTCGATTCGCTCCTGCGGCTGGCCGCTGAAATCGAGCACGGTGCAGCCCGAACGCGATACCGTTTGTCTGCGACACGGGCCTACCACCGCATCGTGCTTCAGCGCTTGTCCGACCTGCGGGAAGAGCGTCTGCTGGGCCTGCAAAAGCTGGCCGGTTTCTTCAACCGCCGGTTTGCGCCGGCCATGGCCCTGTGTGAAAGCACCGATGCACGCATCACGGACATCGCCGACCGGATCAACCGTGCCGTCGACCTGGCCCGGGTTCGCGTGGAGGCGCAGCGCGAGGCCAACAACCAGGAACTGTTCCGATCGCTGGCCCACCGTCAAAAGCTGCAACTGCGCCTGCAGCAAACGGTGGAAGGCCTGTCGGTGGTGGCCATCAGCTACTACACCATCAGCATCGTGGCCTACGTGGCCAAGGCGATGAAGGGCGCGCACCTGTTTGGCAGCGTCACGCTGCAACCCGATGTGGTCACCGCGGTTGCCATCTTGCCGGTGGTGGGCTTGGTGTACGCCCTGGTGCGCCGGGTGCGCCAGCGCTTGGAGAAGTGAGGCCGCTCAAGGTTGCTTGGTGTGGATCATGGTGGATCAAGGCCGCTGACGACCTCACCAGCCCACCGCGCCCACCCGTGAGCACGCTCAGGGCCCCGAGGCGGAACTGGCCCCAACATCCTGGGGCATGACACCCCCTTCTGACCCACAGACCGTTCTTAACAAAACGGGCACGGCTCCGAGCCTGGCCCTGCACCACCGCATGCCCCCCGCCTGGGCGCGGACGAGCACGGTGCACGAAGGGGGAGATCGCAGTGCATGGGTCCAAGCCCAGCGCCTGCTGGACCGTGCCGATATTCGCATCAATGGCGACCGGCCGTGGGACTTGCAGGTGCACCAGTTCGCCCGACACCTTCGCCTACTGCGCCAGCGGCGCGGTGATGGCCTCGATCCGTGCCACGAGCTCGGTGCTGAGCTTGGGTAACACCTCCAGCGCGCCCAGGTTGTCCTGCAACTGGCTCACCCGTGAAGCGCCCATGATCACGGTGGACACGCGCGGGTTGTGGGCTGCCCAGGCGATGGCCAACTGGGCCACGGAGCAGCCCAACTCTTGGGCAAGGGGCTGCAGCTGCGCCACCGCCGCATTGCGCGCCGCATCGGTGAGCTTGGCTTGCATCCACGCCATGTCGGGCAGGGCGCCTCGGCTGCCCTCAGGAATGCCCTGGCTGTACTTGCCCGTGAGCAGACCACTGGCCAAGGGGCTCCAGGTGGTCAGGCCCAGGCCTGTGTCTTGGTACAGCCGCGCGTACTCCTGCTCCACCCGCTTGCGTCGGAACAGGTTGTATTCGGGCTGCTCCATCACAGGCTTGTGCCATCCATGGCGGTCGCACAGTTCCCAGGCCGCTCGAATGTCGGCAGCGCTCCACTCACTGGTGCCCCAGTACAGCGCCTTGCCCTGAACGATGATGTCGTTCATGGCCCGCGCGGTCTCTTCAATCGGCGTGTTCGGATCGGGCCGGTGGCAATAGACCAGGTCGATGTGCTCCAGCCCGAAGCGCCGCAGGCTGCCATCCATGGCCTGCATCAGGTACTTGCGGTTGAGCGTATCCTTGCGGTTGACGGCTTCTCCGTTGCGGTCCAGGCCCCAGAAGAACTTGGTGCTCACGATGTAGTTCAGGCGCGGCCACTTCAATTGCTGCAGCGCCAGCCCCATCACCTCCTCGCTGCGCCCACCGGCATAGACCTCGGCGTTGTCGAAGAAGTTCACCCCCGCGTCATAGGCGGCGGCCATCATCTCAACCGCCGCCGCTGCATCGACCTGGTTGTGATACGTGACCCAAGAACCCAAGGACAGCGCGCTGACGCGCAGGCCGCTGCGGCCCAATGAACGGTATTGCATGGTGGACATGTTGTTGCGTGCTCAAGAAGCGTGGAGTGCTTGATTCGATGCCGGGCTAACTGCTGCGATTCTGCGCCAAAGCACAGGACACAGCCTGTGCCCCCAGCACCTGGCTCAACACAGACGGCTCGATGCCCACTAAAAACCCGCGCCGCCCGCCGTTGATGAGGATGCGGGGGAGGTCGAAGATGGTGGCCTGCGCGTAGACCGGCACGGCCTTTCGAAAGCCAAAGGGCGATGTGCCCCCCACGAGATAGCCGCTGTGGCGTTGGGCCACCTCGGGCTTGCAGGGCTCCACCGACTTGCATCCGATGGCACGTGCCAAGGCCTTGGTGCTGACGGTGCAGTCCCCGTGCATCAGCACCACCAGGGGCTGTGCCTGCTCGTCCTGCATGACCAGGGTCTTGATGACGGCGTGCTCGTCCCAGCCGAGTTGGCGGGCCGATTCAGCCGTTCCACCGTGTTCCAGATAGCCGTAGGCGTGCTCGGTATACGTCACCCCGTGGGCCTTGAGCCACTGGGTCGCCGGTGTTTCGCTGACGTGCTTGTCCTTCTTGGCCATGGATGCCCTGCCCACCCGCTGGGATCACTGCGCTGGGTCGTGGTGTTCCCGACGAATGCGGTCGATGGCCTCCAGCACCTCGGGCGGGAGTTCCACCGACCAGGCCTGCACGCACTGCTGCAACTGCTCCAACGTGCGCACACCGATGATGGTGGAGGCCACGCGCCAATTGCGGTAGCAAAACGCCAGGGCCATCTCATACGGCTTCAGGCCGTTCTCCCAGGCCACGGCGTTGTAGCGCCGCGCAGCCGCCAGGGTTTCCAGGCGTGCCCAACGCTGCTTGCGCATGGTCTCGAAGCGGGACAGGCGCGGTGCATCATCCAGGTCTGAAGGAATGATGCCGTGGTCGTCGTACTTGCCGGTGAGGGTGCCAAACCCCAAGGGCGAGTAGGCCAGCAAGGACACCTCGCTGCGGTGCATCACTTCATCCAATCCGTTGTCGACCACGCGGTTGACCAGGCAGTAGGGGTTCTGCACCGACTGCACCCGCGGCAGGCCGTGCTCCTGCGCCAGGCGCAGAAACTCACTGAGGCCCCACGGAGTTTCGTTGGACAAACCGATGTGTCGCACCTTGCCGGCCTTCACCAGGTCTTGCAGGGCCCGCAGTTGGGCCTCGACGGAGGTCTGCGGCTTGTTCTTCGAGGGGTCGTAGTAAAGCTGGCCGAAGACCGGCGCGTTGCGGTTGGGCCAGTGGATCTGGTAGAGGTCGATGACATCGGTCTTCAAGCGCTTCAGGCTGGCGTCGCAGGCCGCCTTGAAGTCTTCGGGCTTGAGGTCGGAGGCGCCGTTGCGGATCCAGTCCATGTTGCGCGAGGGCCCTGCAATCTTGCTGGCCAAGACCACCTTGTGCCGCGCACCGGGGCGTTGCTCAAACCAGTTGCCGATGATGGTCTCGGTTTTGCCAAAGCTTTCGCGGGTGGCCGGCACGGCGTACATCTCGGCGGTGTCCAGAAAGTTGATGCCCGCCTCCAGCGCTGCGTCCAGGATGCGGTGGGCTTGGGCTTCCTTGGTCTGTTCACCAAAGGTCATGGTGCCCAGGCAAATGCGGGAGACCTCCAGGTCACTGCGGCCCAGGGTGGTCTTGTCCATATTGGCAGTTCTCGGTTGAATGAAAGGGCCTCACAGACCCGCAGCGCGGGCCCGCTCCTCTTCCTGCAGCCGCAGCAAGCGGCGCTGTACCTTGCCGGTGGTGGTCATGGGCAGGCTGTCGATGAATTCGATGTCCTTGGGGTACTCATACGGCGCCAGCTTGCCGCGCACATGGTGCTGCAGCGCTTGCACGAGTGCCGCACTGGGTGCATGGCCCGCTGCCAGCACGATGTAGGCCTTGACCACCGCGCCGCGCTGCGCGTCAGGCTTGGGCACCACGGCTGCATTGGCCACCGCCGGATGCTTGACGAGGCAGTTCTCGATCTCGCTGGGGCCGATGCGGTAGCCGGCCGCCTTGAACATGTCGTCGCTGCGCCCTTGGTACCAGAGGTAACCCTCTTCGTCCATGATCGCGGTGTCGCCGGTTCGGCACCAACTGTCCATGGGGTCACCGGTGTATTTGTCGCGCGTGGCCTGCTCGCGCTTCCAGTAGCCCAGGAAGAACACGGGGTCGGGCCGGCCGTGGACGTCCAGCCGGTGAACCGCCACATCGCCCGGGGTCCCCCGCGGGCATTCATGGCCGTGCTCATCGATCACGGCGACCCGGTGGCCGGGGTAGGCACGGCCCATGCTGCCTGCACGCGCGGGCCAGCCGGCCTGCACACGCCCCGACGCATCCAGGCTCAGGGTGCAGTTGCCCACGATGTAGTTGATTTCGGTCTGGCCGAACATCTCGTTGACCGTGACCCCCAGGGCACGCTGGCACCAGTTGAACACGGCATCGCCGACGGCCTCGCCTGCGCTCATGATGGCGCGCAAGTGCAGCCGGTAGTGTGCGCGGGGCTTGGGCTGTGCCTTCATCATGGCTTTGAGAGCCGTGGGGAACAAGAAGCTGTGGGTGACGCGGTGGCGCTGCAGGATTTCGAAGGCACGGTCGGCCGAGAAGCGCCCCTGGTAGCCCACGATGGTTCGGCCGAAGTACAGCGTGGGCAGCAGGGCATCCATCAGCCCACCCGTCCAGGCCCAGTCGGCCGGGGACCAGAACACCGGGGGCGGTTGATCGCCCGTGTGGGGGTCGCGTGCCACGTGTGGAAACCAGTTCTGGCTGCACACGAAGCCGCTGAGGTTGCCGATCAGCGCGCGGTGCGGAATCAGGGCTCCCTTGGGCGGGCCGGTGGTACCACTCGTGTAGATGAGAACGGCGGCTTCGTCAGCCTTGGTCTTCACCGCGGTGTAGCGGTCCGGCCGCTCGGCCAAGGCGCTTTGCCAGGACAGCAGTGCAGCGGTACAGCCCGGCGGCGGTGCCGCACGCACAGCGCCTGCGGCTATCACCTGGCGTACCGTGGGGCACTGGGGCAGTACCCCCAACAGCACATCCAAAGACGTTTCGTCTGCAATGGCGGCCACGGCTTCGGAATCCTGCAGGCGGTACTCCAGCGCTTCTGGGCCAAACAGGATGGACAGCGGCATGGCCACGGCACCCATTTGGTACAAGGCCAGGTGCGCCACCGCGGTTTCGATGCGCTGCGGCAGGATCACCGCGACGCGGTCGCCACGCCGGACGCCGGCCGTGGTCAGGGCATGGCTGAGCCGGTTGGCCTGGGCCTGCAACTCGCCGTATGTGCACCGCGCCACGGGCCCGCCTTCAAAGGCCCGCTCGGTTTCTTGGATGATGGCCACCGCATCGGGTGACTGCTTCGCCCAGCGCCGGCCGCAGACCTCGGCGATGTTGAAGTCAGCGGGCACCTCCCAGTGGAACTGGCCGTGCAGGCTTGGGTACTGGTCGACTTCGCGAAGCGCTGCGTTCATGAGGCCACGCCCCCCGCAGCGGCCAAGGTCTGCAAGCCGGGCCCGGTGACCCGGCAGATGCGCCAATCGGGCATCACGGTGGCACCCAGCTTCTCGTACAAGGCAATGGCGTTGGCGTTCCAGTCGAGCACGCTCCACTCGAAGCGGCCGCATCCGCGGTCACGCGCCAGGCCCGCCAAGTGGACAAGCAGCGAGCGGCCAATGCCCTGACCCCGATAGGCGGGCCGCACATAGAGGTCTTCCAGGTACAAGCCGGGTTGACCCAAGAAGGTTGAGAAGTTGTGGAAGAAGAGGGCAAAGGCCACGATCTCAGTCCCCTGCTCGAACACCACACACTGTGCAGCCGGCTGCGGGCCAAACAAGTGCTGCGCCAGCGATTGTGGTGTGACGCTCACCAGGTGACTGAGCTGTTCAAACGCCGCGAGTTCGTGGATCAGCGCCACCACGGTGGGCGCGTCGGCAGCTTGGGCATTGCGAATGGGCATGGTGGGCCGATGCGGGCTAACGTGATGAAGCCCCGATTCTGGCAAATGCCGACCAAGCCCGTGCCTCAGCCCACCTCCAACGGCACGGCCCGAGCTGTCTGCAGCGCCTGCCAATGCACCTGGGCCTGCGGCAGCAGCCACTGCACGCCGTAGCGCATGCGCTCCAGGCGGGCGCGGGCCTGGGTGTCCTCAGGCGTTTGGGCCAGCAGCTGTGCAAAGCCATCGGGTGTGCGTACCTGCCCATCGGCGCTCAGCACACAGCCCTGCTGGTCACCCCGCGCGTTGAGCGGCAGCAGCACCCCGCTGGCAAAGTGGGCCGCCTCGTCCAGAACCGCCTCGGCTGTGTGGATGTCCAACTCCGACAGGCCTGGGCAAGCCCCCCACGACTGCGGCGCGTGGAGCACGCGCTCCATCACGAAGCGCATGTGGTGGGTGGGTGCCCGGTACCCGTACGGCATGGACCTCAGTTCTCCAGTTTCCAGTCGCCGTTGACGACCTTCATGATGACGCCGGTATCAGGCCGGTAGCCCCAATGGTCAGTGGGGCTGAAGTCCAGCACACCATGGGACACGGCCAAGGCTGGCGCGCTCTCCAGCGCTTCCTTCAGGGCGGCGCGGAACTCGGGGGTGCCCGGCTTGGCCTTCTTCAAGGCGACCGGAACCACACGCTCGAGCATCAAATAGACATCGAAGGAGTGGGCTGCGAACTGGTTGCGCGAACCGGCACCGTGCAGCTTTTCGTACTCGGCATTGAAGCGCACGCCCAGTGCCTTGCTGGGGTGTGCATCGGGCAGCTGCTCAGCCACCACCACCGGACCGGCGGTCACAAAGGTGCCTTCCATGGCCTTGCCTCCGACGCGCATCAAATCACGCGTGGCTGCGGCGTGGGTTTGGTAGAACTTGCCCTTGTAGCCCCGCTCAATCACACCCAACTGCGGCATGGCGGCGCCCGATCCCGAAGCCACAACGATCACCGCGTCGGGGTTGGCCGATGCAATCTTCAGGGCCTGTGCCGTCACGCTGGTGTCGGCCCGCGCGAAGCGCTCGGTGGCCAAGAGACGAATGCCGGCCTTTTCCAGCAGGGGCAACAGCGCCTGCAGCCACTGCTCGCCATAGGCATCGGTGTAGCCAATGAAGCCCACCGACTTCACGCCGTTCTTGACCATGTGCGAGAGCATGGCATTGGCCATCACCCCGTTGCTTTGAGGCATCCGAAAGCTCCAGGCGTCCTGCCCGGGCGGCAGACCGATGGGCGACAGGGCCAGCTGCGGCGTCTTGCTCTCCATGGCCACGGCTGCAACCGCAATCCCCACCGGGGTTGCACCCGAACCCACCAGCAGGTCGACCTTGTTTTCAGTGACAAAACGGCGTGCGTTCTGCGTCCCCTTGGTGGGGTCGGTGGCGTCATCCAGGATGATGACGTTGAGCTTTTCACCCGCCACCGACGCTGGCCACATCTTCACCCCGTTGCTCATGGGGATGCCCAGGCCCGAGGCAGGGCCTGTCATGGGCACGGTAACGCCGATGGTGATGTCGGCCCAGGCCGATCCCAGACCGGCGGCCAGCAGCGAAGCCGCCACCAGCGTCTTCTTGATCAATTGCTTCATCATGGTCTCCTCTTGTTGGATGGAAACGCTGCCGGCCCAGCGCTGGCGCTGGGTTGCAGCGCGTGTGAAGAAGGCGAACGGCCGGAGTTCGCGACGAACCTTGCAGCGCCAACGGTGGCACCCGCGTCAAACCAAGCGGCTGCGCTCATGCCGCAGCGCCCGGGTTTTCGATGAGCAGGGCGATGCCCTGCCCTCCGCCAATACAGGCCGAAGCCACGCCCCAGCGTGCGCCAATGGCCTGTAACTGGCGGGAAACGGTGATGGTCAGCCGCACACCGGTAGCGGCCAAGGGATGGCCCAGGGCAATGGCGCCACCGTACACATTGAGCCGGTCCTGGGGCAGGTTCAAGGCACGCGAAACCGCCAAGGTCTGCGCGCCTTGCGCCTCGTTGATTTCAAAGCGGGCGATGTCGTCCATCGACAGGCCCGCGCCTTGCAGCAGCCGCTGGATGGCCGGCGCCGGGCCGATGCCCATGACCTCGGGCGGCACGCCCACCACCGCCGCAGCAGCCACACGCCCCAGGGGCTGGCGCCCGGTGCGCTGTTGCCAAGCCTGCGCCACATCGGCGCGGGCCACCACGGCGGCGGCCGCAGCATCCGTTAGGGCCGAACTGTTGCCGCCGGTTTGCACCCCTTCTGGGAACACCGTGCGCAGGCCCGACAGCACCTCCACCGTGGTGGGGCGCGGATGCGTGTCGCGATCGGCGCGCTTGTGTTTGCCCGAGAGCCTGAGCCTTCGCGGCTTGTAGCCCGGCAACTCGAAGACCGAGTCCTCGACTGGCGCAATTTCACCCTGCAACCACCCGCTGTCTTGCGCAGCCAGCGCGCGCGCGAAGGACTGCGCCGCAAAGGCGTCGACTTCCGAACGGCTGATGCCGTATTGCTTGGCCAGGTTCTCGGCCGTCATGATCATGGAGACCGCCGCTGGGTCGTTCAGCGCTTCCCACATGTAGTCCTTGAAGGCCACGGGCGCGCCCAGCCGGAAGCCACCGCGGTGGTCGAAAGCGGCGATGGGGTTGCGGGTCATGGATTCGGTGCCCACCACCAGGGCTGCGCTGGCACCACCGGTGGCCATCTGCTCGGCTGCCTGGCGGAACAGCTCAAAGCCGGTGCCGCAGATGCGCTGCACCATCAGCGCCGAGACCTGGACCGGCACACCCGCATACAAGCCAATGTGGCGGGGCACGTAAAACTGGTCGAACCCGCCCGGGGCCATGTTGCCGGCCAACACGGAGTCAATGTCTGAGGGTGATACCCCGCTGCGCTGCAGAACCGCGCGCGCCGCGGCAATGCCCAGGTCGATGGGGTTGGCATCGGCAAAGGCGCCCATGTAGTCAACCATCGGCGTGCGCACGCCATCCAGAATGAAGACGCCTTCGAAGCGTTGAAACAGGCCCGTGCTCATGTGGAGGTGTAAAGGATTGGGGCCAGGCTCATCCGATGAGCCCAGCGGTCGGTGATGGGAGGGCGGCCGTCACTGGAGCGTCACCACGCCCGGCGCACCCCCGTACAGGGCCAGGACCTGCTCGGTTCGGCGGGTCAGTACCGCGCGTTGGTTGATGTAGCCCTTGTCGGTGATCTCGCCACCATCGGCACTGGGGGGGTCGGCCAGCACCAGCAGCCTCATGGGAACCTGGGAGGAGCCCCCACCCTGGGCCTTGAGGGCCTGAAGTGCCGCTTTGAGGTGGCCCTGCAACTGCGCCGGCGGCAGCGCTGCGGCCTGCGCACTCGGAAAGATCAGGGCGCCCACTTCGTCGCGGTCGTGTCCGGTGATGACCGCATCCTGCGCCCAGGGCGACAAGGCCGACACCAATTTGAGCCTCAAGGTGCCCACCGACACCCAGGTGCCGGTGGTGAGCTTGAAGTCCTCGGCCACCCGCCCGTTGAAGATGATGCCCTTTTCCGGATGCGCTTCATCCACCAGCACTCCTGCGTCGCCAATGCAGTAGTAGCCCTCGTCGTCGAAGGCCTGAGCGGTGAGTTCGGGGGCGTTGCGGTAGCCCGGGAAGACATTGACGCCACGCACCCGCATCTCCAACTTGCCACCGTTGGGGACGAACTTGAGGTCCACACCCGGCAGGGGGATGCCGATGTTGCCGGCACGCTCCAGGCGGAAGTGAGCCAGGGTGATGGCCGGTGCGGTTTCGGTGGCCCCCCAGGAGGTGGTGAGCCAGACGTCCTGCCCACGCACCTGGCGCGACAAAGCCTGCAGACGGTCCCAGGTGGCCTGCGGCATGCCCGCACCGGCGTAGAAGACCATTCGCAGCCGGCTGAAGAAGGCACGGGCGGCTTGCGGATCGGCCTCCAGCAAGGGCAGGATCAGGTCGAGCCCGCGCGGCACGTTGAAGTACAGCGTGGGCTGCCACTTCACGAGGTTGGCCAGGGACTTTTCCACCAGACCCGGCGCTGGGCGGCCCTCATCTATGACCAAGGTGCCACCGTTGCGCATCACGATGTGCAGGTTGTGGTTGCCGCCGAAGGTGTGGCTCCAGGGCAACCAGTCCACCACCACCGGCTTCTCATGCGCCAGGAAGCGCCAGGCACTGGCCAGCATTTCCTGGTTGGCACACAGCATGCGGTGCGTGTTGATCACCACCTTGGGCGACCCCGTGGACCCTGAGGTCAACAGGTACTTGGCCACGGTGTCGGGCGTGATGCGCCCAAAGGCCTGCATCACCGCGGGGGTCTCGGGTGTGGCGGCCACAGTCTCGAAGGCCAGCGCACCGGGTACTTCGGCAGCACCGCGGCTGAGCATCACGGGCATGTTCAAGCCCGCGGCCCGGGCTGCGCGGAGCGCAGGCCCGTAGACCTGCGCGTTGTCGGCATACACCAGGGCCGGCTGGAGGGTCTTGAGGATCTGGGTGACCTTGCCGTGGTCTTGTGTGAGGCGGCTGTAGGCGCTGGACACCGTGCACACGGCCCGGCCCACCTGCAAGCACGCCAGCATCAACAGCAGGTGGTGCAGGGAGTTGTCGGACAGCACCACCACCGGGTCATCGGCTGGCAAGTCCAGGTCCAACAGGCCCTGTGCCAACTGCCCCACCTGCTGACGGGCCTGCGCCCACGTGAGCTCATGCCAGCTGTCGGCCGATGCACGCTCGGCAAAGGCCGCGGCATCGGGCGTACGCTGCGCCCAGTCTTCCAGCCACTGACCCACACAGCGCACCGGCTCGGGCAAGGCGTGGGGCGATCGCAGCACGAAGGAGCCGTCGGAGCGGCGTTCGCAAACCGTGGCCGGCGGCCGCAGGTCGATGGGGTCGTCGAATGCTCGTTGCACGCTCAGCCATCCTCCCGATGACAGGCAGCCCACGGGGCGCATGCCACTCCGTACAGTTGTGTATGGTTGAATCTAAATCTTATGTACGGATGTTTCAAGAACTACTTGGGTTTTCTCTGACTTCCGTACAAATGTGTATGGAAGCATGATGCCCCACGTGACCACCGCCAAGCCCCGCCCCACCAAGCCCGCCCGCGGCACCTGCACCCCGGAAACCTGGGTCGAGGCCGCCACGGAAGTCTTGGTCGACCAGGGCATCGACCGGGTGCGGGTGGACGTGCTCGCACAGGAACTGGGCATGACCCGCGGCAGCTTTTACTGGCACTTCAAGGACCGGGAAGAGCTGCTGCGCCGGGTGTTGCAGGCCTGGCGCAACAGCGCCACCGAAGCCCTGACACAACGGCTCGAGTGCGCACACACCGACCCCCGCGAGCAGCTGCAGGACCTCGTAAGCCTGCCCTGGCGCGGCCGAGCCGCCGTTCGCGCCGCGCGCATCGAGCTGGCCATTCGCTCATGGGGCCGCCGCGACGAGATGGCCGCGCAAGTGGTGCGGGAAGCCGATGAAAGTCGCCTGGGCTACATCGCGCAGGTGTTCTCGGCGCTGGGCTTTGGGGTCATGGAAGCCCGCCGGCGGGCCTTCATCCTGTACAGCTCGTTGCTGGGTGACTCCCTGCTGGGCGAACTCAGCGAGCATGCGGCTGTGGCCCAGCGGCGTGCGCGGCTGGAGCTGATCGAGGGGCTGTTCACCGCAACGCTAGGATGCGCGGATGAACGAACGCCCGAGCACGCCAGCGCCGTCGCCTGAAGCGCCCGCGACAACACCCTACCACCCCCGGCGCGAAAGCCGCAGCCTGCACCTGCCCATTCGCGGCGTGAACTACCACGTGCGGCTGTGGGGCGACCCCAGCCGGTGCAGCGCCGATCGCCCGGCACTGGTCTTGGTGCACGGCTGGATGGATGTGGCCGCCTCGTGGCAATTCCTCGTCGATGCCCTGGCACAGGACCGCTTCATCGTGGCGCCGGATTGGCGTGGCTTTGGCCACAGCCGAGTGCCTGCACACACCGACTGCTACTGGTTCCCCGATTACCTGGCCGACCTGGAGGCGCTGCTGCGTGCACCGGAAGTCGGCTGGCCGGCCTTGCCCCACATCGACCTCCTGGGCCACAGCATGGGCGGCAACGTGGTCATGATGTATGCGGGCGTGCGCCCGTCGCGCATCCGCCGGCTGATCAACCTGGAAGGCTTTGGCCTACCCGAACGACCGGCCGATCAAGCACCGACCCAGTATGCGAAGTGGCTGGATGAATTGACGGTGCCGCAGGAGCTGCGACCCTACGACAGTGCGCAGGGCGTGGCGCGGCGCTTGATGAAGAACAACCCGCGCTTGAGCCCCGACAAGGCCGCTTGGCTGGCGGGGCACTGGGCTGAGCCCGACCCTCAAGGCCGCTGGAACATCCTGGGCGACCCGGCGCACAAACGTGTGAACCCCACGCTGTACCGCGTGGGCGAGGTGCTGGCCTGCTGGAAGCGCATCAGCGCGCCGGTGCTGTCGGTGGTGGGCCGACAGACCGATTTGGCCCAGTGGTGGGGCGACCGCTACAGCCTGGGCCAGTACCAGGAGCGGCTGCAGGTGGTGCCCCAGGTGCGCAGCGAGTGGATCGAGGACTGCGGCCACATGCTGCACCACGACCAGCCCGAGGTCTTGGCGCGCTTGATCGAGTCGTTCTTGGCGTGAAGCGGTGGTAGCGGCTGTGGCGGGGGTATGCCCGTGTTCAGGCCGGCAGCACGTGCAGCGCGCTGCGCTGCGGCCACACGCTCTTGGGCTGCTCGCGCGAGGCGTCCAGGCAGCCCCCTTCGGCGTACACGCCCTGCGGGTCGCGCAGGCGCATCATGCGCTGCAGTACGCGGGTGCGCGCCGCCGCGTCGGCTTGGGTGGCCGCCACGCAGGCCTCCACGCGGGCCTCGTCCATCTGCCACTCCTGGTGCTCATCTTGGTAGGCGCCATCACGCCAGTGGAAGATCTCGATGCACTTGTCTTCCAGGGTGTAGGGCTGCTCATGCTTCCAGAAGTTGCTGAACAAGCCGCCCCCCAAGTAAATCACCCAGGATCCCTCGTAGCCCAGCGCGTCTGACGAGCGCTCGTCGGGGTTGCGGAACCACAGCCGGTCACCGGGCACGAAATAGCGCGCCGGCACCGGGCTGTCGTGTGAGCCGAATTCGTCGAGAAAAACATCGTGGAACTCGCGCGAACGGATGGCGCGACGGCGGCAGCGCGCCTCCAACTGCGCCAACTGGGCCGGGTTCACCTGTTCGAGCTCCTCGGACAAGCCCAACAAAATCACATACTCGCTGGCCCGGTAGCAGGAAAAGTCGTAGAGCTGCCCCGTCACCGAGGGCTGGGTGGCCGCACGCAAGGCGTCGGACAGGGACTGGCCGGGCTGCAAGAGGAAGCCCGCTTCCTCGTCGTAGGTCCAGTATTGGTCGGGGCGCTCTGCGGCCAAGGGCTTGAAGGCCACGGCGGTGCGCGCAGCGGCCCGGCAAATGCGCCGCTGCACCCGCACGTGGGATGCGAAGGCGCCCAGGCTCTCGAATGTGAACACCTGGGGGCCGCCCAACAGCGCCACGGCAATCTCGCGTTCGAGCGTGTGGTCGAGGTCGTGCACCACAGGGTCCAGGGCCTGGCGCAGGTTCAGGGAGTCGTGGCCCGGCATGAGGGCTTCGCGCGCCTCGGCGCGCAGCACCAGGCTGGTGGAGCCCTGAGGCCCGGGCAATTCATGCCAGAGCCGGTCGGACAGGCCCAGCACACCCTCAAGGTAGTCGGCCGCTGCGCGCGAAGCGGATGTGTCCGGGCGCGACAAGCGCACCCCGGTGTTTATCCTCACGCCTGCGACCAGGCAACCCATGTCCATCAACCACTCCTCCTGCCCTCTGCGGCGCGCCCCTGCGCCCGCGTGAGACGGCCTCCTCATGCGCAGCGCCCGCGTGGCCTGCTGCAAAGTCCATGCTACGGGGCATGCGTCCATTCGTGCGCCGGGGAATACCCAAGGGCCAGCAGCCCTTCGTGCAGCCGGGCGTGCAAAAATCGCGGGTTTCCCCCAACGGCGCCGGACTGCAGCCACATCATGGACATCGAACAAATCAACGCCATCGGCAACGCCTTGGTTGACCTCTCCGAACGAACCGAACAGCTTCGGGGGTATCTTTGACTACGACCGCAAAGCCCTGCGCCTAAACGAAGTCAACGCCGCCCTGGAAAACCCGGCCGTCTGGAACGAACCCAAGCGCGCCCAGGAGTTGGGCCGCGAGAAGAAGTCGCTGGAAACGGTGGTCGAGACCATCAACCACCTGTCGCAGAACCTGCGCGACAACACCGAGCTCTTTGAGATGAGCAAGGAAGAGGCCGACATCGACGGCCTCAAGGCCATCTCGGACGAAACCGAAAAGCTGCGCGAGATCGTGGAGCAGCTCGAGTTCCGCCGCATGTTTGCCAACCAGGCCGACCCCCTGAACTGCTTCATCGACATCCAGGCCGGCGCCGGCGGCACCGAAGCCTGCGACTGGGCCTCCATGCTGCTGCGCCAGTACCTGAAGTACTGTGAGCGCAAGGGCTTCAAGGCCGAGGTGATGGAGGAAACCGAAGGGGACGTGGCCGGCATCCGCAGCGCCACCATCAAGGTCGAAGGCGACTATGCCTACGGCCATCTGCGCACCGAAACCGGCGTGCACCGCCTCGTGCGCAAGAGCCCCTTCGATTCGGCTGGTGGGCGCCACACCTCCTTTGCCTCGCTGTTCGTCTACCCCGAAGTGGACGACTCCATCGAAATCGAGATCAACCCCGCCGATGTGCGCACCGACACCTTTCGCGCCAGCGGCGCGGGTGGCCAGCACATCAACAAGACCGACTCGGCGGTGCGCCTGACGCACATCCCCACCGGTATCGTGGTGCAGTGCCAAAACGACCGCTCGCAGCACCGCAACCGGGACGAGGCCTGGGCGATGCTGCGTTCACGCCTGTATGAGCACGAGATGCGCAAGCAGCGCGAGGAGCAGCAAAAGCTCGAGGACAGCAAGACCGATGTGGGCTGGGGCCACCAGATCCGCAGCTACGTGCTGGACCAAAGCCGCATCAAGGACCTGCGCACGAGCGTGGAAATCTCCAACACGCAAAAGGTGTTGGACGGCGACCTGGACAGCTTCATCACGGCCAGCCTGAAACAAGGCCTGTAAATTTTTCGGAGACCCTCATGCGCGAAGGCACCGCCCCCATCACCGTCAACCGACTGGACTATTGCGAACCCGATTACTGGATTCGCAGCGTGGATCTCACGTTTGACCTCGACCCGGCCAAGACCATCGTCGCCAGCAAGCTCGAGATCGAGCGCAACGCCGCGGGCGACAACGCCCCGGCCCTGCGCCTGCACGGCGAAGACCTGAACCTGCTGCGGGTGTTGGCCAACGGCGAGAGCGTGAGCTTTCGCCATGAAGACGGCCAGCTCGTGATCGACACGCCCCCAAGCGTGGCCAAGGGCGAACGCTTCACACTGGAAATCCGCAACACGGTGGCGCCGGAGAAGAACACCCAGCTCAGCGGCCTGTACACCTCGGGCGGCGGCTTCTTCACCCAGTGCGAGGCCGAAGGGTTTCGGCGCATCACCTACTTCCTGGACCGCCCCGATGTGATGGCCGTCTACACCGTCACGATGCGTGCGAACAAGGCCTTGCTGCCGGTGCTGCTGTCCAACGGCAACCTGGTGGAGCAAGGCGAGCTGGACAACGGCCGCCACTACGCCAAGTGGCACGACCCCTTCCCCAAGCCCAGCTACCTGTTTGCCTTGGTGGCGGCCGACCTGGTGTGCCGTGAGCAGCACATCCGCACCCGCGCAGGTAAAGACCACCTGCTTCAGGTCTACGTGCGCCGGGGCGACCTGGACAAGACCGAACACGCGATGAATTCGCTGGTGGCCTCGCTGATCTGGGACGAGCAGCGCTTTGGCCTGCCGCTGGACCTGGAGCGCTTCATGATCGTGGCCGTGGGCGACTTCAACATGGGCGCCATGGAGAACAAGGGCCTGAACATCTTCAACACAAAGTTCGTTCTGGCCAGCCCGGCCACCGCCACCGACACCGACTTCTTCAACGTCGAAAGCGTGGTGGCCCACGAGTACTTCCACAACTGGACCGGCAACCGCATCACCTGCCGCGACTGGTTCCAGCTGTCGCTCAAGGAAGGCCTGACGGTGTTCCGCGATCAGGAATTCAGCATGGACATGGCCGGCAGTGCCAGCGCCCGCGCGGTGTGCCGCATCGGGGATGTGCGTGCGCTGCGCGAGGCGCAGTTCCCTGAAGATTCCGGCCCCATGGCCCACCCGGTGCGCCCCGACCAGTACCAGGCCATCGACAACTTCTACACGCCCACGGTCTACAACAAGGGTGCTGAAGTGGTGCGCATGATGCAAACCTTGGTGGACCGCCAGGGCTTTGCCCGCGGCATGACCGAGTACTTCAAGCGCCACGACGGCCAGGCGGTCACCTGCGACGACTTCGCACAAGCCGTGGCCGATGCCAACCCGGGCAGTGAATTGAGCGCCCGCCTGGAGACCTTCAAGCGCTGGTACGCGCAGGCTGGAACACCCCGGGTTCAGGCCCAGGGTCGGTACGACGCTGAAGCGCAGCGCTACACCCTCACCCTGAACCAAAACTGCCCCGCCACCCCCGGCCAAGACCACAAGCAGCCCTTCGTGATTCCCGTGGCCATGGGCCTGGTGGGCCGCGATGGCAGCGCCCTGCCCCTGCAGCTCGAAGGCGAAAACGCCCCGCGCGGCCTGGAAACGGTGCTGGTGCTGGATCAGGCCCAGGCGCACTACACCTTCACCGGTGTGACGCAAGAACCCGTGCCTTCGCTGATGCGCGGCTTGTCGGCGCCGGTGGTGCTGGAGGATGGCCTGGCCCAGGCCGAGTTGCTGGTGCTGCTGGCCCACGACCCGGACGCCTTTAACCGCTGGGAAGCCGGGCAGCGCCTGATGATGGCGCAACTGCTGCCGGCCATCGCCGAAGGCCGCGACGTGGCCTTGGGTGCCGACTTCCTGCACGCCCTGCGCAGCCTGCTGCGACACCCCCAGCTTGACCCCGCCTTCAAGGAACTGGCCCTCCAGGTACCCTCCGAGAAGCTGCTGTACGAGCAACTCCAGACCGTCAACCCGCAGCACGTGAGCCGCGCACGCGAGTCCATGCTCACGCAGCTGGCCGCAGCGCTGCACGACGACTGGGCCGCCACCTACCAGGCCATGCAGCACCGGGAAGGCTACCGCCCCGATTCACGACAAAGCGGCCAACGTGCCCTGGCCAACCTGGCCTTGTACATGCTGTTGCGCCACGCCGGCAACACGGGCGACCGCTTGTGGCCCGGGCGCGCCTACCAACAGGTGAAGGACGCCACCAACATGACTGAACGCATGGGCGCCCTGGTGGCCCTGGTGCACGGCCATGCCGAGCTGGCCGACGCAGCGCTGGCCCACTTCCATGCGCGCTTCCGTGACGAAGCCTTGGTGATCGACAAATGGTTCAGCGTGCAAGCCACGGCACCCGAGCGCGATGGCCGCGTCTTCGAGCGGGTCAAGGCCCTGCTGCAGCACCCGGACTATTCGGCGCGCAACCCCAATCGCGCCCGCAGCCTGGTGGCTTCTTACGCCATGGCCAACCCCGGCGCCTTCCACCGCAGCGACGCGGCGGGCTATGTGTTCTGGGCCGATCGCGTGGTGGAGTTCGACAGCTTCAACCCCCAACTGGCCGCACGCATCGCGCGCGTGATGGAGCGTTGGCAGCCCCTGGCTGAACCCTGGCGCAGTGCGGCGCGTGAAGCCTTGTCGCGGGTGGCCGCGCGCAGCGAGCTCAGCGCGGATGTGCGCGAGATCGTCTCGCGTTCGCTTGGAGGGAACTGAGCCATGAGCAAGCGCGTCAGCCTGACCCAGTACCTGGTGGAGCAGCAACGCGACCAGGGCAACATTCCCGGACAGTTGCGCCTGCTGATTGAAGTGGTGGCCCGCGCCTGCAAGACCATTGCCATTTCGGTCAACAAGGGCTCGCTGGGCGAAGTGCTGGGCAGCGCCGGCAGCGAAAACATTCAAGGCGAGGTGCAGAAGAAGCTGGACATCATCTCCAACGAGGTGCTGATTGAAGCCAACCAATGGGGTGGCCACTTGGCGGCCATGGCCAGCGAGGAAATGGACAGCATTCACCCCGTTCCCGACCGCTACCCCCAAGGCGAGTACCTGCTGCTGTTCGACCCTTTGGACGGCTCGTCCAACATCGATGTGAACGTGAGCATCGGCACCATCTTTTCGGTGCTGCGCAAGATGAGCGACCACGAAAGCATCACCGAGCGCGACTTCCTGCAGCCCGGCTCGCGCCAGGCGGCTGCCGGCTACTGTGTGTATGGGCCGCAGACCACCCTGGTGCTCACCGTGGGCAACGGGGTGGCGATGTTCACGCTGGACCGCGAAATGGGCTCGTGGGTGCTGACGCAGGAGCATGTGCAGATTCCGGCCGACACGCAGGAATTCGCCATCAACATGAGCAATGTGCGCCACTGGGCGCCGCCGGTGAAGCGCTACATCGACGAGTGCCTGGCCGGCGAAGAGGGCCCTCGCGGCAAGAACTTCAACATGCGCTGGATCGCCTCCATGGTGGCCGATGTGCACCGCATCCTCACACGCGGCGGCATCTTCATGTACCCCTGGGACAAGCGCGAGCCCGACAAGCCGGGCAAGCTACGCCTGATGTATGAAGCCAATCCGATGGCCTTCATCGTGGAGCAAGCCGGCGGCGCGGCCACCAATGGGCAGCAGCGCATCCTGGACCTGCAGCCAAGCAAGCTGCACGAACGCGTGAGCGTGGTGTTGGGGTCGAAGAATGAAGTAGAGCGGGTGACGGGGTATCACGCGCTGGCGTGAGCTGCGGTAGGCGCAGGCGTGATCTGAGGCACGCGCAGGCGCTCAGCCTCAGCCCTGGGGCTTCAAGCGCTTGCCCACGGGCCGGCCGCGAAGCCGCTCGGCCTGCGGCATGTTGCTGCCCAACAAGGGCCGCAGGTAGTCCACAAAAGCCGGCGTCACGTCATGGCCCGATTCGTGAATGAAGTGGGCCTCCATCACGCGTGTCTTGGCCGCGACGGCTTCCAAAGGCTGCAGGGCATATTCGCTCACATAGCCCGGCGCTGAGGCGTCGCGCCGAATCGCCACGGAGCCGCTGGCGCCGTGCTTGATCGCCATCCGCACGGCAACAGCCCCCACGTCACGCGCCTCACGGGCATCCACATCGCTCACACACCCCAGAAAGCTGCGCTGCAAATAGCCGAAGGTGTCGCCCCGCACGCGCTTGATGCCCAAGCGGTTTTTGATTTCCTCACACAACAGGTCGGCCAGCGCTCCGGTGCCCGAGAGTTGCACGTTGCCGTGCGCATCCCGCTCGGCCGATCCCCCATTGCGCTGCGCCAGCTGCGCCATGATGGGCTGGCCACTGGCACCGTGCACCCCTTCGCTGACCGCCACCACGCAACGGCCCAGACGTTCGTGGGTGCGCTTCACGTCGGCCAAGAAGCGGTCAATGTCGAACACCCGCTCAGGCAAGTAGATGAGGTGCGGGCCATCGTCCACACCCTGGCGGGCCAGGGCGGAAGCGGCCGTCAAGAACCCCGCATGGCGGCCCATCACCACCGCCACATACACACCCGGCAAGGCCGCGTTGTCCAGGTCTGCCCCAGCAAAGGCCTGCGCCACGAACTTGGCGGCCGATGGAAACCCAGGGGTGTGGTCGTTACCCATCAGGTCGTTGTCGATGGTCTTGGGGATGTGCAGGCCCGACAGCGCATGGCCGGCGCGCTGGGCTTGTTCCATCAGGATGCGAACCGTGTCGGACGAGTCATTGCCGCCGATGTAGAAGAAGTGGGTGATGCCGTGTGCCTTGATCACCTCCAGCATCTGCAGACAGTAGGCGGTGTCAGGCTTGTCGCGCGTGGACCCCAAGGCCGAAGCCGGGCTGGCCGCCACGCGCTCGAGGTGGTTGATGTCTTCGCCCGTGAGGTCGATGAAGTCTTCCTGCAACACACCGCGCACCCCGTGGCGAGCGCCGTACACCACTTGCACCTGCGGGAAGGCCCGAGCGGCCAACACCGCCCCCACCAAGGATTGGTTGATCACGGCGGTAGGGCCGCCCCCTTGGGCAACAAGCACCTTGATCTGCGACATACGGCCGGCTCCTGAAATCGGTGGCGGTGTGGGTGGCGTTGCTATACTCTAAACCTTTGCGGCGGCCTAGAATCAGGGCGTTCGGTAGGCACAAATGAATTTGCCGCCTGCAAATTGCCCAGAAGTCACGCGATCGGTACGCTGAAGGAGCCGGTTCCATGTCCATCCAGAAAATTCACCATGTGGCCTACCGCTGCAAGGACGCCCGAGAAACCGTGTTGTGGTACCGGCAGCACCTGGGCATGGACTTCGTACTGGCCATCGCCGAAGACGAGGTACCCTCCACCAAGGCGCCCGATCCCTACATGCATGTCTTCCTGGACGCCGGCAACGGCAATGTCTTGGCCTTCTTCGAGCTGCCCCATTCACCGGAATTGGGACGCGACCCCAACACGCCGAATTGGGTGCAGCACATCGCCTTGAAGGTGGGCTCCATGGACGAGCTGTTGGCCCGTAAGGCCCAGCTGCAGGCCGCCGGCATCGAGGTGCTCGGCCCCACCAACCACACCTTGTTCCAAAGCATCTACTTCTTCGACCCCAATGGCCATCGCTTGGAATTGGCCTGCGACACCAGCACCCCGGAGATGCTGCAAAAGCTCGATGAAGTGAAGTGGGCCATGTTGGATGAATGGGCCCAGACCAAACGTGCCCCGCGCCACGCCGCGTGGATGCATGAACATTGACAACGGCCTCAGCCTCAGGGCTCAACCCCAAGAACAGGAGTTCCGCATGCATCCCCAGCGCACCTCTGCCCGGTTCCCGCATCTGACTGCACCGGCCGCCACGCTTGATCAACCCAAGCTACGGTCGGCACGCCGCCTGGGCCTGTTCGGCCTGTTCGGCCTGTTGTCGCTCAGCGCCCTCTCAGCCCTGGGCGCACTTGGGGCTCCTGGCGCTGCCCAGGCCCAGCCACAGACCGCCCGCATCCTGGTGGGCTTTCCCGCTGGTGGCGGCACCGACGCCATTGCACGCCTCTTGGCCGAGCGGCTCAAGGACGAACTCGGCCAGGCCGTGATCGTGGAAAACAAACCCGGGGCCGGTGGGCAGCTGGCCGCGCAGGCACTCAAAGCCGCCGCTGCGGACGGCCTGACCGTGATGCTGTCGCACGACCACACGGTGAGCATCATTCCGCTGACGATCAAGAACCCCGGTTTCGATCCCACCAAGGATTTCGTGGCGGTGGCGGGCATGGGTACCTTTGTGAACGCGCTGGCGCTTTCGACACGCACAGGCCCGGCGGGCGGGTTTCAAGACTACCTGGGCAGCGTGCGGGCGGCCGGTGGCAAAGGTGCGGTCGGTGTTCCCGCACCCGCTTCGCTGCCCGAGTTTTCGGTCAAGGCATTGGCCGACCGTTACAAGCTTGACTTGGTGGCAGTGCCCTACCGTGGCAGCGCGCCCATGATCGCGGACTTGCTGGGCGGGCAGATCACCGCCGGCACCGGCTCTATCCCCGATTTCATTGAGCACCACAAGGCCGGGCGCTTGAAGGTGGTGGCGGTGATGGGCAGCCAGCGCGACAAAACCATGCCCGAGGTGCCCACCTTCGCGGAGCTGGGGGTCAAGGGCTTCGAAGAGGTGCCCTACTACGGTCTGTTCGCGCCCGCCGGCACCCCACGGGCGGCCCTGGACAAGTGGTCTCAGGCCCTGGCCAGGGTGTTGGCACGCGCCGACGTACAAGACAAGCTCAGCGCCATGGGCATCACGGTGGGGCACATGAGCGGGGAGCAGCTGGCCCAACGCGAACGCAGCTACGCCATGGCATGGTCTCAGGTGATCAAGGCCAGCGGCTTTGTGCCGCAGTGATCAATCGGCCTTGATGTCGTTGTCTTTCACCACCTTGGCCCAGGTGTCGATCTGGCCTTCAATGAAACTGCGTGCTGCTTCCATCGACCCAGCGCGCACCTCAATGCCCTGGCCCGCCAGTCGGGCTGCCACATCGGGCTGACGCAGTGCGGCGTTGAGGGCTTCATTCATTTGGCGAAGCACATCAGCGGGTGTGCGTGCAGGCGCGACCACCGCCCACCAGGCGGGCGCATCAAAGCCCGCGAAACCACTCTCAGCCACCGTGGGCACCTGGGGCAGCGCCGCCACGCGACGGCTGGTGGTCACCGCCAAGGGGCGCAACTTGCCACTGTCGATATGCGGCTTGACCAGGAAGACCGACCCGATGCTCACAGGCACATGGCCCGCTACGGCGTCGTTCATCAAAGGGCCCCCACCACGGTACGGCACGTGCTGAAAGTTCAGGTTGTGGGCTCTGCCCAGCAGCGACACCGCCAAGTGCCCCAGGCTGCCGTTGCCGATGGTGCCGTAGGGCACGCCGTTGCGCGTGCGCGCAGCGCTGACCGCATCACCAAAGGTCTTGTAGGGCGAATCAACGTGCGCGGCCAAGACCATGGCACTGGTGCCGATGATGGCCACCGACGCCAAATCTTTGCGCGTGTCAAAGGGAATGGCCGGCTGCAAGGCCGGGTTCACGGCATGGGTGTCGAACACCAAGGCAAAGGTGTAGCCGTCGGGCTCGGCCTTGGCCACCTGCCCGGTGCCGATGGAGCCTGAGGCGCCGCCGCGGTTGTCCACCACCACCGTCTGACCCAGGTGCTGCTGCAGCGCGGGTTGAAGGATGCGCGCCACCTGGTCCACCGACCCGCCCGGCGGAAACACCGCCACCAACTTGATGGGCTGGGCTTTGGGCCAGGCCACCGGCTGCGCCGATGCAGCCAGGGGCGCCAAGACCGCGCTGGTCATGAAGGCTGCCAGGGCACACGCCAAAAGGGGGCGGCGCGAGGCCTGAGCCAAACCCTGCTGCTGCGAGGCACGGGGACGGTACTGCAGGGGGCGGGTGGAGGTGTTCATGGCTGCAGTGTGGCGCAGGGCAGCGCCTTGGGGACGGGAGGTGTAGCAGGGTCAGGGGTCTTTGGGGCACGGCGCCTGCCATACTGTTCAGCCCACCACCCCGGCAGAGTTTCCATGGCCCGTCTGCCCTACGCGTCGCTGGACACCCCTGAGATCGCGCCCCTGGTGCAGCGCATCACCGCCGAGCGCGGTGGCGTGCTGCACCTGTACCAAATGCTGCTGCACAGCCCGCCCCTGGCCGAAGGCTGGCTGGCCTTTCTCACGGCAGTACGCCAGCGGCTGGACCTGCCCGGTGACCTGCGCGAACTCGTCATCATGCGGGTAGCCCACCTCAACGGCGCACCCTATGAGGCTGCGCAGCACGTGCCCCATGCGCTGAAGGAAGGGGTGAGCCCGGCGCAGCTGGACGACTTGGCTGATTGGACGGCTTCGCCCCACTACAGCCCACGCCAGCGCCGGGTCTTGGCCCTGTGTGACGCCATCACCCGCGACATTCACTTCGACCCCGCCTTGCTGGACGCAGTCAAGCAGGACTTGGGCGAGCGGCAGGCTGTGGAATTGGTGGCCACGGTGGCGGCCTACAACATGGTGTCGCGGTTCCTGGAGGCCCTGGCCATCCACAACGACGACCCGCGCTGAAGTCCCCTCGGCCCGCGCCGGGCCCCACCGCGGGCCACAAGCTCGGGTGCTACACTGGAGGGCGTAGGCCGGTGTAGCTCAGTGGGTAGAGCAGCGCATTCGTAATGCGAAGGTCGGGGGTTCAACTCCTCTCACCGGCACCAACTAATGCAAATAGAATCAACGACTTACAAGCGTTGATCACTGTTTACAGTAGTACATTGCCCTCTGTACTACAGTTGCACAGTAGAAGTAAGTTCGTCCAACCGTTCCCTTGTAGGTTGACGATGACTACAAACACTTCTCGTCACAGAACCGTCCCGCTACTACACACGATCACGAAGATCGGTCGTGGTTATCCTGACAAGTTGGTAATCTTCCAACTGCCTGCCTCAAAGTTCTGGTGGGTTCGCTACTTCTCTCTTGGCAAGACCGTCAAGA
>JBJTHN010000025.1:0-43247 GCA_046094505.1 Betaproteobacteria bacterium | reverse complement strand
AAACCTGGTTTGGCAAGAGCGGCCGCTTCCTGTTCAGCTCGGTCCCGCTGGACCGCACCGCCCGTGCGGGCACCCGCAGCACCGTCAGCACACTGCTGCGCACCATGGACCCGATGGACCCCGGCAGTGTGAAGACCTTGGCGGAGCTGCCAGGCACCGGCTGGAACGCCGGCACGCTGTCCAAGGACGAAAAGACGCTGACGATCAACCGCTACATCTCGGCCAACGAGTCGCAGGTGTGGCTGATGGATGTGGACAGTGGCCAGCGCCGGCAGGTGCTGCCCGAGCCGGGCTCCAACATCCGCGGCGTGCATGCGGCCACCCGCTTCCTGCCCGATGGGTCGGGCCTGCTGGTGGCCACCGACCGCTTCAGCGAGTTCCGCGAGCTGGCTGCCTTTGACTTCAAGACGGGCCAACTCAAGCGCATCACGGGTCACATTCCTTGGGATGTCGCGGGCGCGGGCATGAGCTACGACGGCAAACTGCTGACCGCATCGGTGAACGTGGACGGCAAAGACGAGCCGCGATTCTTCGACCCGGCCAACAACTGGGCTGAGCGCAGCTTCAAGGGGCTGCCCGAGGGCAGCGTCGGGTCCATGCGTTTCCACCGAAAGCAGCCCTTGGCCGCCTTCGGTGTCAACAGCGCCAAGGGCCCGGGGCAGGTCTACACGCTGGACGCGTCCAGCGGTAAGGTCACCCAATGGACCAAGGCCCATGCCCACCCGAGCATCGATGTCGCGTCCTTCAGTGAGCAGCAGATCATCCGCTGGAAGAGCTTCGATGGGCGCACCATTTCCGGCTTGATATCCCGCCCTCCGGCCAAGTTCACCGGCAAGCGGCCGGTCCTGATCAACATCCACGGCGGGCCGGAGGCGCAGGCCAAAGTGGGCTTCCTGGCCCGCAACCAGTACTACGTGCAGGAGCTGGGCATCACCCTCATCCAGCCCAATGTGCGCGGCTCCACCGGGTACGGCAAGACCTTCGTGGCCCTGGACAACGGCCGCCTGCGCGAAGACTCGGTCAAGGACATTGGTTCCCTGCTGGATTGGATTGCGCAGCAGCCCGACCTCGACGCTTCGCGTGTGCTGGTCACCGGCGGCAGCTATGGCGGCTATATGAGCCTGGCCGTGGCTACGCATTACCCCGACCGCATCGCCGGCAACATCGATGTGGTGGGCATCTCGCACTTTGTCACCTTCCTGGAGACCACCGAAAGCTATCGCCGCGACCTGCGCCGTGTGGAGTACGGCGACGAACGCGATCCGGCCATGCGCGAGTTTCTGCACAACATCTCGCCGCTGACCAATGCACACAAGATTCGCAAGCCCATGTTCGTGGTCCAGGGCAGGAACGACCCTCGCGTGCCGTGGACCGAGGCCGAGCAGATCGTGGCCAAAGCCCGCGCCAACGGCACGCCGGTGTGGTACTTGCGTGCCGAAAACGAGGGCCATGGCTTTGCCCGCAAGGAAAACGCCGACTTCCAGTTCTACGCCACGATCCTGTTCATGCGTGAAACGATTCTGAAGTGAGGCGGCGCGCGCCGGGGCAACGCCCTGGTGCGCAGCCCACGGGGATGCACAATCTCGGTGCGTTAGCGGAGCCTGCCGCGCACCGAAATGGCGAGGTGTCCAAGACAACACCAATACTCCTGGCTTCACTGGTCGGCATGGGCCTTGCTTCCCTGCGGTTTGTCCAATACAACTTCAGGAGTTTGCATGCAGCTCAATCGACGTTCCTTCGTGGCCAGGGGTGCCGTAGCCGGCGCCGCCAGTGCCACCCTTGCAGCCCCGGCCATCGTGTCGGCGCAGTCCACCATCACCTGGAGAATGACCAGTGCGTACCCCAAGGGCTCGCCGTTTTACATGGATGGGCCGGGTAGCGCCACGGATCTGGCCAAACGGGTCGAGGCCATGTCCGGGGGACGATTGAGGATTCAAGTCTTCGGCGCGGGCGAACTCGTACCGGCATTTGAAGGCTTCGATGCGGTGCGTGCGGGTACCGTGGAAATGAACCACGCCAATGCCTACTTCTGGACGGGCAAGACCTTTGCAGCTCAGTACTTCACCGCGGTGCCCTTTGGCATGAATTTCCAGGGCATCAATGGCTGGCTCTACGACGGCGGTGGACAGGAGTTGTGGAACGAGGTCTATGCCCCGTTTGGCATGATTGCCATGCCTTGTGGCAACACGGGGGTGCAGATGACCGGGTGGTTCAAGAAGGAAATCAACTCGGTGGCGGACCTCAAGGGTCTGAAGATGCGCATACCGGGCCTGGCTGGCAAGGTGTATGCATCCATGGGCGTGGATGTGAAGGTGTTGCCGGGCGGCGAAATCTTCCCGGCTCTGGAGCGCGGCGTGATTGATGCTGCTGAGTTCGTCGGGCCCTTCCAGGACCGACGCCTGGGCTTGCACAAGGCGGCGAAGTTTTACTACACGACCGGTTGGCACGAGGCGGCCACGGTAAGCGAACTGCTGATCAACAAAGCCGCTTGGGACAAACTGCCCCGGGATCTGCAGGCCATCGTCAGCAACGCCGCAGCAGCTTGCAACGTGATCGGCGAAGCTTGGTGCCAAAGGGCCAACTCCGACGCCATGGAGGACCTGATTAAGAACCACAGGGTGGTGGCCAAACCGCTTCCCGACCCGGTGATCAAGGCCCTTCGGACGGAGACCGAAAAGGTATTGGCTGAAGCTGTGGCCAAGGATCCGTTGGTCAAGAAGGTGCATGACAGCTACTTCTCCTTCAAGGCTAAGTTTGACCGCTGGAGCGAAATCAGCGAAGAGGCGTATCACGTCAAGGTCCGCGGCTAAGGCCGCTTTTGCACTTGGCAAGCCCGGCTGGGATGAACCAACCGGGCTTCCTTTTGCCGTCTCGCGTCCACACTGATATTGGTTCACCATGGAAAGAGCCGTTACGGCCATCGAGGCCTTCATAGACGGCGTGGGCAAGCTCACGCTGTGGATTGCCCTGTTGATGATTGGGCTGGTGGCCACCAACGTGCTGTTGCGCTATTCGATGAGCGTGGGGTCCGTGTGGGCACAGGAGTTGGAGTGGCACTTATTAGCCGCGCTGATCTTGCTGGGCATCTGCTATGCCCTGCAGCGAGGAGACAACGTCCGTGTGGATGTCTTTTACGCAGGCTACAGCGCGCGCCAAAAGGCCATCGTCGACCTGGTGTCGCTGGCGCTGCTGCTGGGTGTCAGCCTGTTGTTCGTAAAGATCTCGGTTCCCTACGTCATGCAGTCTTATGTGATCGCCGAGGGCTCTCCTGACCCCGGCGGTATTGCGTATCGATGGGTGATCAAGGCCTTCATTCCGCTGGGCTATGGCTTGGTAGCGGTGCAATGCGCAGCGGCCATGGCGCGGCGTATTCTTCGGGAGCGCGGGCGTGTTTGAATTACAGACCTACGCGCTGTTGATGCTGGCGGCCTTCTTTGTGCTGCTGATGATCGGGATTCCAGTGGCCACCACCTTGGCTGTGGTGGGGTTCGTATTTGGATGGTTGGGCTTCGGCGATACCCTGTTCAACCTGCTTGGTGCCCGCTTTTACGGCATTGTGTCGGGCTACCAGTGGATGGCCATCCCGCTGTTTGTGTTCATGGGTGTGATGTTGGAGAAGTCCCGGTTGGCCGATGACCTGCTCGATGTCATGGGCCTTGTGGCCGGGGGTCTCAACGGCGGGATGGGGGTGGGCATCATCCTGTTTGGTGTGCTCATGGGGGCAACCACCGGAATCGTGGGCGCCACCGTCATCACCCTGGGGCTGCTCACCTTGCCCACGTTGATCCGCCGCGGTTACGACAAGGGGCTGGCTTGCGGTGCCATCTGTGCGTCGGGCACCCTTGGGCAAATCATCCCGCCCAGCCTCATCCTGATTCTCCTGTCGGACATCATGCAGTTATCGGTGGGCACCTTGTTCGCTGCTGCGGTGATGCCAGGCTTGATGTTGGCTGGCTTGTACGTCGTGTACTTGCTGGTCAGGGGCTGGATGAACCCCAGTTTGATGCCGCCCCTTCCGCTTGAAGAACGGGCCAAGGTCAGCCGCAGTGAACTGCTCAAGCGCTTTTGGAAGGTGGTGGTACCGCCCATCCTGTTGGTGGTGTCGGTGTTAGGTGCCATTGTGGGCGGTGTGGCTGCCCCTACCGAGGCGGCTTCCATGGGCGCAGTAGGCTCGATATTGATCACCTTGTTCGCTGGCCGTCTGAGCCTTAAGACCCTCAAGGACGTGGCCTTGGAGACATCGAAGATCACCGCCATCATGATGTTCATCCTGATGGCCGCCCAGGTCTTTGCCTTGGCCTTCCGCGGACTGCAAGGCGAGGATCTGATCACAAAGATGTTCGACTGGCTGCCAGGCGGCGTGAACAGCGACATCTGGTTCATGATGTTTCTGATATTTGTTTTGGGTTTCTTCATCGAGTGGATCGAGATCAGCTACATCGCCGTTCCCTTGTTCATGCCGGTGCTGATCTCACAAGGCGTTGATCCGGTCTGGCTGGCCATGTTGATTACCGTCAATCTGCAGTCTTCTTTCCTGACGCCGCCATTTGGCTGGGCGCTGTTCTACCTGAAGGGGGTGGCGCCGCCGGAGGTGACGATTCGGGATATTTATCGCGGTGTGGTTCCCTTCATTACCTTGCAGGCCATAGCGTTGGCCCTGGTCTTCTTTTATCCGCAAATCGCCCTGTGGCTGCCCAAGGTGATTGGTTGGGATTGACCCACCGCATCGGCAAGCGCTGAACGACACACTGAACATGCAATCGACATACGGCAGCCGCGGCATCGCCGTGGCCCCCCACTCCTTGGCGGCTCAGTCGGCCGTTGATGTCCTACGGGAAGGGGGCAACGCCCTGGAAGCCATGATCGCCGCGGCCGCCACCATCGCAGTGGTCTACCCTCACATGAACGCCATTGGAGGCGATGGGTTTTGGGTGATACGCGGCCCCAATGGCGTACCCGGGGGCATCGACGCCAGTGGTCGCAGCGCCCGCGCAGCCACGCAGGATTGGTATGCCGAACGTGGCATCACCAGCAGCATCCCGTTCCGGGGCGGCACCGCCGCCCTGACGGTGGCCGGAACCGTCAGTGGTTGGGGCGCCGCCCATCGGCTGTCGCAACAGTCGCTTGGCGGCCGAATGCCGCTGACGCGCCTGCTGGCCGATGGCATCCACTTCGCTCACAGCGGCATGCCCACCACGTTCAGCCAGAGTGCGCTGACATCCGCCAAGCGTGCGGACATCGAGCAGGCGCCGGGCTTTGTCGAGACCTTCCTGCCTGGTGGGGTGGTGCCCCAACCCGGACAGTGGTTTAAGCAACCGCGCCTGGCCGCCACGCTTGAACGGATTGCCGTCAAGGGCACGGATGAGTTCTACCGCGGCGCCCTGGCCAGGCAGATGGCTGCCGAACTGCAGGCCGTGGGCAGTCCCCTGCGCCTGGATGACCTGCGGGCCCATCAGGCAGTCTTGGTGGACCCGCTGACGCTCAACGCCCACGGCGCCCGCCTGCACAACATGGTGCCGCCGTCCCAGGGCGTGGTCTCGTTGATGATCCTGGGCATGATGGAGCGCATGCTCAAGGTTCAGGACTGGCGGCGGGGCGCCGAGAGCGCCGAGTTTGTGCATGCGCAGGTCGAAGCCACCAAGCGCGCTTTCAAGGTACGTGATGCGCACGTCACGGATCGCGCCTTCATGAGGCTGCAAGCGCAAGACCTCCTGACGCCAGCCTTTCTCGACAGCCTGGTCGCTGACTACAACCCCCAGCGCGCCTTGCCCTGGGGCCGGCGCACCGACCCGGGTGACACCATCTGGATGGGTGTGATCGACCGCAAGGGGCTGGCCGTGTCCTTCATTCAAAGCCTTTATCACGAGTTCGGCAGCGGCGTTGTCTTGCCTGACACCGGTGTGAACTGGCAAAACCGTGGCTGCAGCTTCAGTTTGCAGCCCGGGCACATCAACGCTTTAGAGCCGTTGAAAAAGCCCTTCCATACTCTCAATGTGGCGTTGGCCGAATTTGGCGACGGCCGGTTCATGGTCTACGGCACCATGGGTGGCGATGGCCAGCCGCAGACCCAGGCCACGGTGTTCAACCGGGTGCGTCACTTTGGCGACCACCCGCAGCTGTCCATCTCGCGACCGCGCTGGTTGCTGGGCCGTACCTGGGGCAACGCCAGCGACACTTTGAAGCTTGAGTCGCGCTGGTCGCCCGAGGTACTGACGCAGCTGCGGCAGTGGGGCCACGAGGTGGAAACCATCGGGGCCTGGGACGAGGCGGTGGGGCACGCCGGCATGCTGGTGCACCACGCCAACGGGGTGCTCGAAGGCGGCTTCGACCCGCGGTCCAACGGCGCGGTGGCGTCCTTCTGACGATCGACTGAAATCCACGGCTGGCAGCTCACGGTCTGCCCGCCGGCCCGCTGGGCAGACTACCGGGGCTTGCGCGCCAATAAGCCCTGAACCAACAGTGCGAGCAGAGCGGCCGGCACTGCGCCGGCCAGCATCAGTGCGGTGTCGTTGACGGCCAGGCCCGCCACGATGCGTTCGCCCAAGCCACCGCCGCCGACGAAGGCTGCTACTGTCGCGGTGCCCACGCCGATCACCGCCGCCGATCCGATGCCGGCGCGGATGTGGGGGCGTGCCAGCGCCAGTTCCAGATGCCACAGCACCTGCAGCGGCCGCAGGCCCAGGGCCAGACCAGCCTGGCGCATACCGGAGGGCACGGCCGATAAGGCGGCCTGCGTTGCACTCACGATTGGCAGGAGTGCATACAGGAATAGCGCTACCAGGGCTGGCCCGGTACCAATGCGACCCAGTGCCGCAATCAGAAGTGCCAGCATCGCCAGCGACGGCACGGTCTGCAACAGACCCACTGCGCCCAGGATGCCAGCCGCCCAACGCGGTCGTCGTTGCGCGAGCAAGCCCAGGGGAATCCCCACCAGCGTGGCCAGCACAGTAGAGCCCAGCACAAGGGCGGTATGCTCGCCCAGCAAGCGGGGCAGGTCGGGTTCCACCAGACGTGTCCAGAAGCGGGCCCAGGCGCCGACCGTTGACGGGCTTGGAGCCTTTGTCTCTGTGGACCCGTCCACCGAGCCACCACCCGCCTGTTCTTGGCCTGGAGGCCAATGACGCGCAGCGCCAGCCCTGACATCTCCGCCCATGGCAGCCCCACTGCGGCCCTGCATCGACTGCCAGGCGCTGCGCGCTACAGCCTCGAACGATTCACCCGCTTCGGCGCGCCCATTCAGGCGCGCCATCGTCGCCTCATTCAGCTGCCCGGCCAAGCCCTGAAGCGGTGCATCGTTCAGCGAAGCACGCATCAGCAGCACCGCGTCGTAGCGGGGAAAGGCGGCGCGGTCGTCCTCCAGCAGCACCAAGCCCAGCCGTGCCACGGCCGCGTCGGTGGTGTAGGCATCCACCAGGTCGACATCGCCGCGCTCCAAGGCCGCATAGGCCAGACCGTGCTCCAGCGCGCGGCCTGCGGTCAGCTGCAATCCATAGCGCTGGCGAACCGCTGGCCAGCCGTCGGCCCGGCTCATGAATTCCGCGGTGAAGCCGGTACGCAGTGTGCGCTGCCGTTCTGTTGGCAGGGCGGCCAAGTCACTCAGGCGTTTGAGCCCCAAGGCTTGGGCACGGTCCGCACGCAGGGCCACCGCGTAACCGTTGTTGAAGCCCAGCGGGACGCCGGCCTTAAGCCCGCGTGGTGCCAGCCACGCATTGAGTTCCTGCAGCGTGGCCTGAGGCTCCGGCCGTTTCAGGATCTCGCGCAGGATGGTGCCGGTGTACTCGGGATACACATCGATCCGCCCGCTGCCCAGCGCCTGTTCCACGATGGCCGTGTTGCCCAAACCCTGCCGGTGCTCGGCCGCCAAACCCTGAGACTGAAGTTGCAGGCGCAGCAGTTCGCCCAGGATATAGCTCTCAGTGAAACGCTTGGACCCCACGACCACTGGCTCCGGTGGCGCCGCCAAGCTCTGCCCGCAGACCAACATGAGCGCCCAGGCCCAGCAAGACTTCCGTATCAATTCCGTCCACCGTATCGTCATAGGGGCATTGTCCAACCCCACCAGCCCTTGAAGGTCGGCCGGCGCTACCATTTAGCGCATGAAGACCCCTCTGTTGCCATTGCTGGCGTCCCCAATTCCCTTGCAGGGCAGGATCTGCGGTGAGCGCAGTGCACGCTGGTCCGGCCTGGCCGTGCTGGCTCTGATGGCCGCCTTGACGACCTCGCTTGCGGCGGCCACGCCGTCAAACCAGCGCACCCCTACCTTTGCCAAGGATATCGTTGCAGCCACGCCTGCGCCGGCGTTGGCAGTGCAGGCGACGGCCCTGGTGCGCGGCCTGAAGAACCCATGGTCGCTGGCCTGGTTACCCAATGGCGACATGCTGGTCACCGAGCGGGGCGGCACCTTGCGCCGCATCAGCGCGGACTTCAAACTCGATCCCAGCCCAATTCGGGGCGTGCCAGCAGTCAAGGCGGCGGTGCAGGCCGGCTTGTTCGATGTGGTGCCGCATCCGCAGTACGCGAGCAACGGCTGGCTGTACTTGGCCTACGCCGAGCCTTCCCCCACAGACGATGGCGAATACGGCACCACCCTGATCCGCGCACGCCTGAAGGATGGGCGCCTGGTGGACCAGGAAAAGCTCTTTGCGATGAGCCCGAAGTCGCGGCGCGGCTTTCACCTGGGTGGGCGCATCGTGTTTGATGGCAAGGGCTTTCTGTACCTGACGCTGGGCGATCGGGGCGAGATGCAGCGTGCGCAGGCGCCGCGTGACCATGCGGGCTCGGTGATTCGCCTGCACGACGATGGGCGGGTGCCCGCCGACAACCCCTTCTTGGGCCGCTCCGAACAACTGCCCGAGGTGTTCAGCCGCGGCAACCGCAACATACAGGGTGCGGCCATTCACCCCGGCACCGGCGAGCTCTGGGCGCACGAGCACGGCCCACAAGGCGGTGACGAGCTCAACATCATCCGCGCTGGGCGCAACTACGGTTGGCCCACCATCACCTACGGCGTGAACTACGTCACCGGCACCAAGATCGGCGAAGGCACGGTCAAAGAGGGACTGGAGCAGCCGCTGCACGTGTGGACCCCTTCCATCGGGGTCTCGGGCATGGCCTTTTACACGGCCGATGCGATTGCCCAGTGGAAGGGCAGTCTCTTGTTGGGCGGCCTCAGCGGCCAAAGCCTGGTACGCCTGGTGCTGGACGGCGAACGCGTGGTGCGCGAGGAGCGGTTGCTCTTTGGCGAGGTGGGCCGTGTGCGCGACGTGCGGGTGGGGCCGGACGGCTGGGTGTATCTGTTGAGCGACGCACCCGACGGCGCCTTGTGGCGCGTGCGGCCCCGTTGAGGACGGGGCGGGCATCCCTGTGCCGGGCCTTCTTCATCATCTCGGTGCTGGCCGCCTTGTTCATTGACTTTGTGGTGCCGCCGGCGTTCCAGAAGCGGGTGCTGATGATCGGCATCATCGGCGCCATCGTGCTGCGCACGGTGATGATCCTGCTGGCCGCCGTGGCTGCCAAGTTCCACCTGCTCAGCTATGGCTTGGCGGTGATCCTGGCCTTCATCGGCACCAAGATGCTGTTGATCGACGTGGTGAAGATCCCGGTGCTGGTGTCCCTGGGCGTGGTGGTGGCCATCCTGGTGGTCACGATGGTGGTCAGCTTGAAGACCGCACCCAAGCTGCCTTCTGGCGTGAAGGGCTGAGGTTCAGCCCGCTACGGGCAGGTTGATCAGCAGGTTCTGGGGCTTGAGTCGAATCTGACCATCGGCGGTTCGGCACAGCCCCAGGTACACCGGTCGGCCTGCCATGTCTGGCAGCGCCTGCTCGGGCCGGCTGAAGCGCAAGGCGAACAAGCTGATGAGCCGGCCACGGCGCTCGCTGTCCACCTCGCGTCCTTCGTACAGGTCGTTGAGCAGAGCGGTGGCATCGGCATCCAGGCCCACATGCCAGCGCCAGCGCTCGTCGTCGATGCATGACAGTGGCGTGATCTGAACCTCCAGCTGCAGGAAGTGGTGCACCCACGCCTGCAGCACGCGAGACAAGGCCGCCAAGCCCGACTCAGCCCGCGCCAAGGTGAACTGCAGGCCGTGGCCCAGGTCCTGCTGCAGCTCATGTCGAAGGTCCAGCAGGAAGTCGTGTTCCCGAGGGCTTGCAGCCGCACGCCAATACTCGGAGGCGTTTTGTGCGGACAGCACCTTCATCTTGGCCGCACGGATCGGGGCCTGGGCCTGCGACAGCAGCCGTCCGAGTTCGCCAAAGCCGCCGGTTTCATTGAGCAGGTCCAGCGCCTGGGCATCGCCGGCCAGCGGTACGCCATCCACCACGGTGACCCGCTGCGGACGAAACAGAAGTTCTGCAGCGCGTGCCTGCATCGCGTCGTCGTTGTCGCGCAGCAGGTGTCTCACGATGGCTTGTGCCATGGCCTGCATGAACACGGGCGCCAGGCTGACCCTGGCGCTGCGCACCTGTTGCAGGTAGCACGCCTGCAGGCTGCCGGCCGCGTCCAGTGCGTCTCGAAAGGCCAGGAAGGCCCTGTAGTTGTCGGCTGCATCGGCATCGGCCAAGGTCTGCAGACGCGGCTCGGCCACCGCCAGCCGTGGGTTTTCGCGCAAGGCGCTGTGAAGGCGGCGCTCGGCTGCACAAGAAGCCTGAACCAAGGCCAGCTCCGGGCCTTCCAAGAAGCGGCGCAGCCACCCGTCTGTTGGAGCCAGCCAGCCCTGTTCGTCGGTGCGCAACAGGGGCCAGCCCGCGGAGGGCCAGAAGTCAGTCATGAGGATCAGTGTAGGCACGTACCGCCCAACAGGTGCACCCGCTCTTGAAGGCCCCGCAGGCCGTTGCCGCGGGAGGCCCAGGGTGCCTGCGGGCTCAGGCTGGGCGCGAACGCAGCCCGTAGACCTTGTCTCCCAGGAACAGGTACTCGGCCCGCAAGATGGCCTCGCCTTTCTCACCGGCGAAGGTGAAGCCCAGGACAGCCAGTTCGGCACCGTTGCGGATTTCCGGCACCTGCCATTGATCCATTCGGGTGATGGGCGCCAGCTCCACCATCCACCGCGCGTCTGAACGCTGCGGCAGGGTTGCGCGCGCCAGCAGGCTGCGCCCGTCGACAGCGGCCACTTGTGGGGGCACAACCCGTTGTGCCAAGTCGCGGGGCAGGGCCAGGCCCGACCGCTCCAGGATCAGTTCGGCGTGAGGGTTGCGCCACTTGACCTCTGAAGCGCGGCCGTGCAGGTACAGCGGGCGCTCTTGGTCGAAGCTGCTCCAGCCGTGGTGGGCCCAAGCCAAGGGGCTCATGGCCGCGCTGGAGAGCACGGCACCTGCAGCGCCAGCGCGCAAGAACAGTCGACGGTCGAATTCGGGCAGGGAAGATGGGGTCATGACGGTTCCTTCGACATCAGGGGTTTTTCACTCATAGGCGATCCAACGTCCGGCGGCCACCACGGTCAGCCACAACAGCGTTGACAACACCATTTGAAGGCGCGCCGTGGTGTCCAGCCGTGTGAGGCTGCCTCGGGCGTGGAACCACGCCGCATTGCACAAGGCCAGCGACATCACCGACATCTTCACCGCAAAGGTACGGCTGGCCAAGAGTTCTTGCGCCTGCGTGGCAAACATCAAGAGGCCGCTCAATCCCAGCAGCCCAAAACCGACGGCAACCAGCACCAGGCTCAGGCGCGCCAAATCCGGCGCGGGCAGGGTGGCTCCCAGCCCGAAGACCCTCAGCTCGATGAGGATCAGGTTGCCCAGCACCAACGCAAGGCCCACCAAGTGGACCACCTCCAGGGCTGGGTAGGCGTAGGGGTGGGCAGCCAGCGCAGTGAACATGTCCGCTCTCCGGTGTCAGCCGCCGCTGAGGTCGCTGCTGCGCGCCACTGTGGTCTCGGATGCCGAGGCAGCAGGGTACAGACCCCTGCGTCGAGCCAGGACCCGTGTGAGTCCCAAGAGTGCCGAGATGGCGGGCATGGGTTCATCCAGTGCCAGGCCCATCTCATGCACAGCGGTGACGATGGCATCCAGTTCGATGGGCCGGCCCGCCTCGACATCCTGCAGCATCGAGGTCTTGACCGCGCCGAGTTTGGCCGTGATGGTGTGCCGCTCTTCGGGGCTTTGCTCGATGGGGCATCCCACGCGCGCGCCGATCCTGGAGGCTTCCCGCATGGCCTGCGAGCAGAACGCCAGCAGCAGGGGGTCGGCCAGCACCTGGTCCATGGTGGCGCCGGTGAGCGCGCTCACGGGGTTCATCGTTAGGTTGCCCCACAACTTGTACCAGATGTCGCGGCGGATGTGCTCGCTGTGGGTGGTGTCGAAGCCCGCTTGGGACAGGGTGTCGCACAGCGCCTGCACCCGGGCGCTTCGCCCGCCCCAGGCCTCACCCAAGATCAGGCCGCGGCCCATGCGGTGCTGCACCAAGCCGGGCTCAGGCGTCGAGGCCGATGCGTGCACCACGCAGCCGATCGTCTGCGCCGCAGGCAGGTGCCGAGCGAGCTCACCCTGTGGGTCCACGCTGACCAGTGTGCGGCCCTCAAAGCCGGGTACCCGGTCGCAAAACCACCAGGGCACGCCGTTCATCGCCGGCACCAGCAGCGTGTTGTGGCCGATCAGGGGCGCCAAGCGGGGCGCCAGTGCCACCAAGGCCGGCGCTTTGACGGCCAAGATCACCACATCCTGCTGGCCCAGCTCCGCTGGGTCGTCACTGGCCCGCGCCGGCGCCTGCAGCTTGCCGTCAGGCGACTGCAAACGCCAGCCCTGCGATTGCAGGCTGTGCAGCGTGGCCCCTCGGGCCAGTGCGCACACCTGGGCTTGGCCCGCAGCGGCCAAGCGGGCCCCCAGAAAGCCGCCGATGGATCCGGCACCGACGATGGCGATCTTCATTAGCCGCAGGTTACCAGGGCCTCCTCAGGGGCGCTTTTCGATGCGCGTTACGACGTAGGCGCCATTGACCTTCTCCGCGCTGAACAGGATCTGGTCGCCTTCCTTCAAGCCCTCCAGCAGGGCCGCAGACTTCACTCGGAAGACCATGGTCATCGGTGGCATGTCGAGGTTCGGGATGGGACCGCGGCGCCACTCACAGGGTCAAGCCGTAGTCCACCGTCAGCGGCGCATGGTCTGAAAACCGCTGGGCCTTGTACACGCTGGCGGCGCGCGCGGTGGCCGCCACGCCCGGCGTGGCCAGGTGGTAATCGATGCGCCAGCCCACGTTCTTGGCATAGGCCTGCCCGCGGTTGCTCCACCAGGTGTAGGCCTCTTCGCCCACCTCGGGGTGCAGGCAGCGGTACACGTCCACCAAGCCGCCGCCGCCCCGGCCCTGTTCCAGCAGCGTGGTCATCCACTGCCGCTCTTCGGGCAGAAAGCCGCTGTTCTTGAGGTTGCCCTTCCAGTTCTTCAGGTCGATCTCGCGGTGCGCGATGTTCACGTCGCCCACCAAGATGAACTCGCGGGTCTTGCGCAACTTCTTGAGATGCTCGCCCATCACCTCCAGGAAGCGGAACTTGGCCGCTTGACGGTCTTCGCCGGAGGAGCCGGAAGGAAAGTACACGCTCAGCACGCTGAACTTGCGCCCGGGCTTGTCCCATCGGTATTCCACATAGCGCCCTTCGTCGTCGAACTCGCCGCCGTCAAAGCCGATGATCACATCCGAGGGCTGCACCCGCGCGTACAGGCCCACGCCGGAGTAGCCCTTCTTTTGTGCATGGTGGAAATGCGCGCGCATGCCGGCCACGTCATCGAACACGCCCGACACATCCTCGTGCTGGGCCTTGATCTCCTGCACGCCCATACAATCGATCGAAGCCTGTTCGGCCCATTCGCGAAAGCCCTTGGTGGCGGCCGATCGAATGCCGTTGAGGTTGAGTGAAACGAGTCTGAACATGGTCGGGGAGGGCCGCAGGTGAGCGACGCGCTGGCACAGGAATTCGTGGCCTTCTCGGTGAAATCCGGGGTGCTGCGCTTCGGGGAATTCAAGACCAAGGCGGGGCGTCTGTCGCCCTATTTCTTCAACGCCGGCTTGTTCGATGACGGCGCCAAACTGGGCCGCCTCGCAGAATTCTATGCACGGCGCCTGGTGGCCTCGGGCCTGCCCTTCGAAATGCTGTTTGGCCCAGCCTACAAGGGCATCACGCTGGCTGCGGCCGTGTCAATTGAATTGGCCCGGCTTGGACACAACAAACCCTTTGCCTACAACCGCAAAGAGGCCAAGGACCATGGCGAAGGCGGCACCCTGGTGGGCGCGCCGGTCAAGGGTCGTGTGCTGATCATCGATGACGTGATCAGCGCCGGTACTTCCGTGCGTGAATCCATCCAGATGATTCAGGCGGCGGGGGCCACGCCCTGTGGCGTGACGATTGCCCTGGACCGCCAGGAAAAGGCCACCGACAGCAGCGGCGCCGAGCAAGGCTGGAGTGCGGTGCAGTACGTGCAACAGCAAATGGGCATGCCGGTGTGCGCCATTGCCACGCTGGCCGACTTGCTGGACTACCTGGCCCGCACGCAGGAAACCATACTGCAGGCGCATGTGCCTGCGGTGCGGGCCTACCGCGCCCGCTACGGCGTTTGAGTGGCCTCGGTGCCTGACGGCCACAGGGGCCCGGGAGGCTCCACAGGCCGAAGCAGCCACCACCGGATGCAGCCATGACGATCCACATCACCGAGCAGGCGGTCACCACGCCCGGCGGAAACGTGTTTGTACGGATGTGGGCCCCGGCGGGTGCAGCCCTTGGCAACCGCGCGTCGCCGCCGTGCCCGTTCGTGCTCTTGCACGATTCCCTGGGCAGCGTCGACCTGTGGCGCGACTTTCCTGAAGCCTTGGCGCAGGCCACCGGCAAGCCCGTGGTGGCCTATGACCGCTTGGGTTATGGCCAAAGTGACCCCGCCCAAGGCCTGCCGCCGGCCAACTTCGTGGCCCAAGAGGGCCAAGCCGGCCTCAAGCCCGTGCTGGACCAGCTTCAACTGGAGCGCGCCATCCTGCTGGGGCACAGCGTGGGCGGCGGCATGGCGGTCAATGCCGCGGTGCAGATGCCCCAGCGCATCGCGGGCGTGGTCACCGTGGCCGCGCAGGCCTATCCGGAAGACCGCACGCTGCAAGCCATCGCGCAGGCCAAGCTGCAGTTTCAAGACGAAGCGCAACTGGCCCGCTTGCGCAAGTACCACGGCGACAAGGCGCGCTGGGTGGTGGACGCGTGGACCGAATTGTGGCTCAGCCCCGCCTTTGCCAGCTGGCATGTGCGCGATGTGCTGCCGCAACTGAAATGCCCGCTCTTGGCCCTGCATGGCGAGCACGATGAATACGGCACCGCCGTGCACCCGCAGATTTACAGCGAACGCGCGGGCGGGCCCTCGCGCATGATGCTGATTCCTGGAGCCCACCACCTGCCGCACCGCGAACAGCCCCAGGCCGTGGCGCAGTGGGTGCAAGACTTTGTGCAGGAACACGGGCTGTGAGCGCATCAGCGCCCATCAGCCCGGTGGTGGCTTGCGTTTTGGGCCTAGTCTTCAGCCCAACTTCTGCTTGAGCAACTCCCCGGCCTGCGCCGGGTTGGCCTTGCCCTTGCTGGCCTTCATCACCTGACCCACCAAGGCATTGAAGGCCTTGTCTTTGCCGCTGCGGTACTCGGCCACTGACTTTTCATTGGCGGCGATCACTTCGTCAACGATGGCCTCCAAGGCCCCGCTGTCGTTCATCTGCTTGAGGCCCTTGGCCTCAATGAGCGCGTCCACGGCCGCCAGGGCTTGTGCCACGTCGGCTTCTGGGTTCGTTCGGGATGCGCCTTCAGACCAGAGGTCTTCAAACACCTGGCGAGCCGAGTTGTTGGAAACCGTGCCGTCTTGCACGCGGCGGATGAGCGCGCCCAACAGCACCGGCCCCACCGGTGAGGCTTCGATCTCGATGCCCGCTGCGTTAAGCCGCTTGCTGATCTCGCCCATGACCCAGTTGGCCGCCAACTTGGCTTGGCCGCAGGCCTGGCGGGCCGCTTCGTAGTAGCGCGCGGTGGCCAGGCTTTGCGTCATCATTTGCGCGTCGTACTCGGGCAGGCCATCGTCACGCACAAAGCGTGCAGCCATGGCACCGGGCAACTCGGGCATCTCGCCCCGCACCCGCTCCACCCAGGCCGGCGCAATCACCAGCGGCGGCAGGTCGGGGTCGGGGAAGTAGCGGTAGTCGTGCGCATCTTCCTTGGTGCGCATGGCCCGCGTTTCACCCGTGTCGGGGTTGAACAGCACCGTGGCCTGTTGAATCTCAAAGCCGTCTTCAATCTGGTCGATTTGCCAATTGACTTCGTAGTCGATGGCCTGCTGCAGGAATCGAAAGCTGTTGAGGTTCTTGATCTCGCGCCGGGTGCCAAAGGGCTCACCTGGGCGCCGAACGCTCACGTTCGCGTCGCAGCGGAAGGAGCCCTCTTGCATGTTGCCGTCGCAAATCCCCAGCCACACCACCAGGCCGTGCAAGGCGCGCGCATAGGCCACGGCCTCCTCGCTCGAACGCATCTCGGGTTCGCTGACGATCTCCAGCAGTGGCGTGCCCGCGCGGTTGAGGTCGATGCCCGAGGACTTCTCGCCATGCGGCCCGGCGAAGTCGTCGTGCAGGCTCTTGCCGGCGTCTTCTTCCAGGTGGGCGCGGGTGAGTTGGATGCGCTTGGACACCCCGCCCACCAAGATGTCCACATGCCCGCCTTGCACCACCGGAATCTCGTACTGGCTGATCTGGTAGCCCTTGGGCAGGTCGGGGTAGAAGTAGTTCTTGCGCGCGAAGATGGACACTGGCGCCACGGTGGCGCCAATGGCCAGGCCAAAGCGGATGGCGCGCTCCACGGCCGCGCGGTTCATCACCGGCAGCGTGCCGGGCAGCGCGAGGTCGACTGCACAGGCCTGGGTGTTGGGTGCCGCGCCGAACGCCGTAGAGGCCCCACTGAAGATCTTGCTCACGGTGCTGAGCTGGGCATGGGTCTCCAGGCCGATCACGACCTCCCAGCCGCGCACCAGCAATGGCTTGGCCGCGCTCATTGCAGGCCCTCCGGTGTTTGGGCGTGGAAATCGGTGGCCTGCTGCAGCGCGTGGGCGGTGTGCAGCAGGGTGCCCTCGGCGAAGTAGTTGCCGATCAGCTGCAGGCCCACGGGCATGCCGCCGCCTTCTGCCGAGCTCGCCAAGCCCGCGGGCACGCTCATGCCGGGCAAGCCAGCCAGCGAGGCGGGCAGGGTGAAGATGTCGGCCAAATAGGCCTGCACCGGGTCTTCAGAGCCCTGTCCCATGCGCCAGGCCACCGTCGGTGCCACCGGCCCTGCGATCACATCGCATTGGCTGAAGCACCGCTGGAAATCGTCGGCAATCATGCGGCGCAGCTTTTGCGCCTGCAGGTAGTACGCGTCGTAGTAACCGTGGCTGAGCACGTACGCGCCGATCATGATGCGGCGCTGCACCTCGGCCCCGAAGCCTTCGGCGCGGGACTTTTTATACATGTCCAACAGGTCGCCATACTGCTGTGCACGGTGCCCGAACTTCACGCCGTCGAACCGGCTGAGGTTGGAGCTGGCCTCGGCCGGCGCGATGATGTAGTACACCGGGATCGAAAGCTCGGTGCGCGGCAGGCTCACCTCCACCAGGGTGGCGCCCAGCCGTTCCAGCTCCGCCAATGCCGAGCGCACCGCGCCGTTCACGTCGGCGGCCAGGGCGGCGGGAAAGAACTCGCGTGGCAGGCCGATGCGCAAGCCCTTGAGCGGCTGCGCAACGGTGGCGCCTTCACGCGGGGCGAGCATCTGGGCGTGGTAGTCGACCGCGGGGCGCTGCGCGCTGGTGCTGTCGCGTTCATCAAAGCCCGCCATGGCGCTGAGCATGAGGGCGCAATCTTCAGCGCTGCGCGCCATGGGCCCGGCTTGGTCCAAAGACGAAGCAAAAGCAATCATGCCGTAGCGTGAACACACGCCATAGGTGGGCTTGATGCCGGTGATGCCGGTGAAGCTGGCGGGTTGCCGAATCGAGCCACCGGTGTCGGTGCCGGTGCAGCCGGCCACCAGGCCCGCGGCCACGGCCACGGCCGAGCCGCCCGAAGAGCCGCCAGGCACCCGGCTCACGTCCCAGGGGTTGTGGGCGGGGAAGTAGGCCGAGTTCTCATTGGCCGAGCCCATGGCGAATTCATCGCAATTGAGCTTGCCCAGGCTGACAGCGCCGGCGGACTTCAGGCGCGCCACAACGGTGGCGTCAAAGGGGCTGCGGTAGCCCTGCAGCATCTTGGAGCCCGCGGTGGTGGGGGCGTCTTCCGTGACGAAGATGTCTTTGTGGGCGATGGGCACACCCAGCAGGTGCGAAGCCGCGGCGGCGCCACCGCCGGCCGCACGCTGCGCATCGGCTGCGCGCGCTTGGGCCAGTGCGGCTTCGGCATCCAAGTGCAAAAAGGCACCCAAGGCGGCGTGCGCCTGCGTACGCCGAACAAACTCAGTGGTGAGCTCCACGCTGGAGGCCTGGCCCGCCTGAAGCAGCCGCGCGGCCTGTGCCACGCCGATGAAGGGCCCGCTCACTCAATCACCTTGGGCACCAGGAACAGGCCCTCATGGACGGCCGGGGCACTGCGCTGGTTGAGCTCGCGGTCAACCGTTTCACTGACGGCGTCTTCACCCAGACGCAACTCCACGGCCTGCACCGCCGACAGCGGCGTGTACAGGGGCTCCACACCGCGGGTGTCCACGGCACTCATTTGTTCGACGATGCTGAAAAAGCCGTTGAGCTGCTGCAGCATGGCCGCCTGTTGCGGCTCGTCCAGTTCCAGCCGGGCCAAATGGGCGATGCGGCCGACGTCTTCAGGGGTCAAGGGCATGGCGGTCTGTAACCTCGGGAAACCCCTTCATTTCAGGGGGATCGGTTATTATCGCGTGTTAGCCTTTTCAGCATCATGTTCGAATCATTCCGCCGCCAATTCTCGACCGACCTGGCCATCGACCTGGGTACGGCCAACACGCTCATCTTCGTCCGCGGCAAGGGCATCGTGCTTGACGAGCCTTCCGTGGTGTCCATCCGCCAGGAAGGCGGGCCCAGCGGCAAGAAGAGCATCCAGGCCGTGGGCCACGGCGCCAAGGCCATGTTGGGCAAGGTCCCGGGCAACATCGAGGCCATCCGCCCGATGAAGGACGGCGTGATCGCCGACTTCACCATCACCGAGCAGATGCTCAAGCAGTTCATCAAGATGGTGCACCCGCGCTCGGTGTTCCGGCCCAGCCCGCGCATCATCATCTGTGTGCCCTGCGGATCTACCCAAGTGGAACGCCGCGCCATCCGCGAATCGGCCCTGGGTGCAGGCGCTTCCGAGGTCTATTTGATCGAAGAACCCATGGCCGCAGCCATCGGTGCGGGCCTGCCCGTCTCTGACGCCTCGGGCTCGATGGTGATCGACATCGGTGGCGGCACCACCGAGGTGGGCGTCATCTCGCTGGGCGGCATGGTCTACAAGGGCAGCGTGCGCGTGGGCGGCGACAAGTTCGACGAGGCCATCATCAACTACATCCGCCGCAACTACGGCATGTTGATCGGCGAGCCCACGGCCGAGCTCATCAAGAAGACCATCGGCAGCGCCTTCCCGGGCAGCGAAGTCAAGGAGATGGAAGTCAAGGGCCGCAACCTCTCTGAAGGTGTGCCCCGCGCCTTCACCGTCAGCTCCAACGAGGTGCTCGAAGCCCTGACCGATCCGCTCAACCAGATCATCTCGGCCGTGAAGAACGCCCTGGAACAGACACCGCCTGAGCTGGGGGCTGACATCGCCGAGCGCGGCATGATGCTCACCGGTGGTGGCGCGTTGCTGCGCGACCTGGACCGTTTGTTGAGCGAGGAAACTGGCTTGCCGGTGCTGGTGGCCGAAGACCCGCTGACCTGCGTGGTCAAGGGCTGCGGCCTGGCGCTGGAGCGTATGGACCGCTTGGGCGGCATCTTCACCTCCGAGTAACAACCCCCATGCCTGCCGGCCTTGCAGCCGGCGGGCGCGCAAGGCTGGCATCGTGGCCCCACCGGGAACCATCGACCGCACCCCACCGCCGTTCTTCCGGCAAGGTGCCAGCGCGCGCAGCCAGCTGGCCTTGTGCGCCGCACTGGCGGTGTTTCTGATGGTGGCCGACCACCGGCTTCAGATCACCCAGCCCTTGCGCGCCACGCTGGCCACGGTCCTGCTGCCGCTGCAGCATGCCGCCTTGTGGCCCTCGCGCATGCTCCATGCGCTGGGAGACTACGGCGCCGGCCTGGACGATGCCGTCGCACAGAACGCATCGCTGCGCCGCCAATTGACCGCCCAAAGCGAAGCCATCACCCGAGCCGCACGCCTGGAGGCCGAGAACGCCGAGTTGCGTGCCCTCTCGGGTTTGCGGCCGGCCTTGCCACCGGCCACGGTGCAGGCCGAGGTGCTGTTCGAGGCGGCCGACCGCTACTCGCGCAAGGTGACGATTGACCGGGGGTCTTTGGCGGGCATCACCTTGGCGGCCCCCGTGATTCACGAGGGCGGGCTGCTGGGGCAAGTGACCCGGGTGTATCCGCTGTCGGCTGAAGTGACGCTGCTGCAAGACCAGCAGATTTCCGTGCCGGTGCTCAACCAACGCACCCGACAGCGCGGGGTGGCCTTTGGCGACGGTGCCGACGACGCGGGTATGGAACTGCGCTTCGTGGCGGCCAATGCCGATGTGCAAGCTGGCGACGAGCTGGTCACCTCGGGCCTGGATGGCGTGTACCCACCAGGCCTGCCCGTGGCCCGCGTGGCCCGGGTGCAGCGGCAGGCTGAAACCAGCTTTGCGCGCATCGAACTGGTGCCGGTGGCCAATGCCGACGGCCGTCGCCATGTGCTGGTGCTGCCCACCAAGCCGCGCAAGGCCGACACCGAAGCCGCGGCTGCGCGGGAGGCCGGCCGTGTGCCGGACCGGCCGGGAGCACGGACGCCATGATCATGCCGCGCGCCTCTGGGCAGTTGCTGCTGCCGGCCAATCCCTTCTTCGTTTGGGGCTCCATCGTCTTTGCGCTGTTGGTCAACCTCTTGCCGGTGGGCCGCGCCGCCTGGATGCCCGACATGTTGGCCCTGGTGGTGGTCTTTTGGAACGTGCACCAGCCGCGCCGCGTGGGTGTGGTGGCCGCCTTCGTCTGTGGGGTGCTGATGGACGTGCACCAGGGGGCCCTCTTGGGCCAGCATGCGCTGTCCTACACGCTCTTGGGCTATGCCGCGGTGGCCCTGCACCGTCGTCTGCTGTGGTTTGGCCTGGGCGGGCAGATGGCCCATGTGTTGCCGGTGTTCCTTCTCGCGCAGCTCTTGTCCGCCACCATCCGCCTGGCCGCTGGCGGCATGTGGCCCGACTGGGGTGTGGTGGCCTCCCCCATGATTCAGACGCTGCTGTGGCCCGTGGCCACAGCCCTGTTGTTGGCGCCTCAACGCCGTGCCCATGACCGCGACGAAAACCGACCGCTGTAGGGCCGGCGCTGCGGCCGTGCCCACCCCTGGCCTGCGGCCATGCGCCGGGTGCGTGGCCCTGGGGCGTTTGTGCTTCGTGACCGAGCTGCGATGACCGAAATCAAAAACGTCGAGCTGGATCTGGCGCGCTTTCGTGGCCGCTTGATGGTCGTGGGCATCTGCATCGGCCTGGCCCTGCTGCTGTTGGCGGGCCGCGCCGTGGTGTTGCAGGTGCTGCGGCACGAAGAGCTGGCCGCGCGCGCCGAGGCCAACCGCACCGCCATCCTGCCCATCGTTCCCAACCGCGGCCTGATCGTGGACCGCAATGGCGTGGTGCTGGCCAGCAACTACTCGGCCTACACCTTGGAGATCACACCGTCGAAGGTCAAGAACCTGGAAGCCACGCTGGACGCCTTGTCGGAGGTGGTGGACATCCAGCCCCAGCACCGGCGACGGTTCAAGCGTTTGATGGAAGAGAGCAAGCGCCTTGACTCCTTGCCCATCCGCTCGCGCCTGACCGATGAGGATGTGGCTCGGTTTTCCGCGCAGCGTTTTCGCTTTCCTGGCGTGGAGTTGCGCGCGCGCCTGTTCCGCCACTACCCCATGGGCGAAACCGGCAGCCACCTGGTGGGCTACATCGGCCGCATCAATGCGGCCGAGAAAGCCGCGATGAACGACTGGGAAGACGAGGAGCTGGCCAACTACCGCGGCACCGACTACATCGGCAAGCTGGGCGTGGAGCAGCGCTACGAACGCCAGTTGCACGGCATCACCGGTTACCAAGAGGTGGAGACCAGTGCCGGCGGGCGCGCCATCCGCCGCCTCAACAGCCGCGGCGCCATTCCGGGCAACACGGTGATGATGAGCGTGGACATCCGGCTGCAGTGGCTGGTGGAACAGTTGTACGGCAACCGCCGCGGCGCCCTGGTGGCCATCGACCCGCGCAACGGCGAGGTGTTGGCCCTGGTCAGCAAGCCCGCCTTCGACCCCAATTTGTTCGTGGATGGCATCGATACCGAGAGCTGGCGCGAACTCAATGAGAGCATCGACAAGCCCCTGCTGAACCGAGCGCTGAGGGGAACCTATCCACCGGGCTCCACCTTCAAGCCTTTTATGGGCTTGGTGGCTTTGAACACCGGCAAGCGCAGTGCCGAAACCAGCGTCAACGATGGCGGCACCTTCACCTTTGGTGGCCATGTCTTTCGCAGCCACGGCGACAAGGGCCTGGGCCCGGTAAACCTGTACACCAGCATCGTCAAGTCCAGCAACGTCTACTACTACTCGCTGGCCAACGAACTGGGGGTGGACCTGATGCACGAGCAGCTTTCCCCAATGGGGTTTGGCCGGCGCACGGGCATCGACCTGGAAGGCGAGGTCACCGGCGTGCTGCCCTCCACGGAGTGGAAGAAGCGCACCTACCGCAAGCCCGAGCAACAGCGCTGGTACGCCGGCGAGACGATTTCACTGGGGATCGGACAGGGTTACAACACCTTCACCATGCTGCAGTTGGCGCACGCCATGTCCACCGTGGTGGCCGGCGGGCAGCGCCATGCACCCTGGGTGGTTCGCGAGGTGTTGGATGTCGTCTCGCATGAGCGCCTGCCGGCGCAGCGCCCGGCCTTGGATCCCCTGTCCTTCAAGCCCGAGCATGTGGAGGTGATTCGGCGGGCCATGTACGGCGTTACGCAGGAGGGCACCTCAACCCGCGTGTTTGCGGGCGCCCCCTACACCTCGGGCGGCAAGACCGGTACGGCGCAGGCGGTGACGATTGGGCAAAACGAGAAGTACAACGCCGCCAAGCTCAGCGAGTACCAGCGCGACCATTCCCTGTATGTGGCCTTCGCGCCGGCCCAAGAGCCCACGATCGCCTTGGCGGTGATCGTGGAGAACGCCGGATTCGGTGCGGCGGCTGCCGCCCCGATTGCAAGGCGCGTGTTCGATTACTGGCTCGATGGCCGCTGGCCCAGCGAAGAGGACATCGCCGCCACGCAGCGGGGTGAGTCGGCAGCGCCCATCGGACCCCCGCGCCGTGCGGCCGAGATCGCCTTGCCCGGAAGCCTGCCGCCCGAGCCCGGCACCGTGGCCCCCACCCGCCTGGCCGCGCGCCCATGACCACCGCCTACCAGCAACCCTCGCGCTGGCATCGCCTGCGGCCCCTGGTACAGGGCTTCGACGGGGGTCTGCTCTTGGCGGTGTTGATGTTGGCCTGCCTGGGCCTGCTGAGCATGTACTCGGTGGGCTTTGACCACGGCACCCGGTTCGTGGATCACTTGCGCAACATGGGGCTGGCCGCGGTGATCATGTTCACAGTGGCCCAGGTGCCCCCGCACAAGCTCATGCGTGTGGCGGTTCCCCTGTACACGATCGGGGTGCTGCTGTTGGTGGCGGTGGCCTTGTTTGGCATCACGAAGAAGGGCGCGACGCGCTGGTTGAATGTCGGGGTGGCGGTCATCCAACCCAGCGAGATTTTGAAGATCGCCATGCCGCTGATGTTGGCCTGGTGGTTCCAAAAGTGCGAGAGCCAGCGCGGGCAGCTGCAGCGCGCAGATTTCTGGGTGGCCGCGGGCCTCTTGCTGCTGCCCTTTCTGCTGGTGGCCAAGCAGCCAGACTTGGGAACGGCCATCCTGGTGTTCTGCGGCGGCTTTTTCGTGATCTTCTTTGCCGGACTGTCCTGGGCCTTGATTTGGCCGGTGGTGCTGATCGGCGTGGTGGGGGTGGGCCTGCTGATCGGGTTTTCCGATGCGATCTGCGAGCCTGGGGTGAACTGGCATGTGCTGCGCGAGTACCAAAAGAACCGGGTGTGCACCTTGCTGGACCCCACCAGCGACCCCTTGGGCAAGGGCTTCCACATCATCCAAGGCATGATTGCCATCGGATCGGGCGGTGTGTTCGGCAAGGGCTTCATGCAGGGCACGCAGACCCACCTGGAGTTCATTCCCGAGCGCACCACGGACTTCATCTTTGCCGCCTTCAGCGAAGAGTTTGGACTGCTGGGCGTGTTGTTCCTGTTGGGCTGCTTTGCCTTCCTGCTGCTGCGGGGCTTGTTGATCGCCGCGTCGGCCCCGACGCTGTTTTCGCGCCTGTTGGCCGGCGCCCTCACGCTGAGCCTGTTCACCTACATGTTCGTGAACATCGGCATGGTCAGCGGCATGCTGCCGGTGGTGGGCGTGCCGCTGCCCTTCATCCGCTACGGCGGAACGGCCATGGTGAGCTTGGGCTTGGCCCTGGGCCTGCTGCTGGCCATTGCGCGCAGCCGTGGGCTGATGCAACGCTGAGGGCCCTGTGCGTGCAAGCCCGGCTTGACGGCCGGGCATGCAGCCGCTTAACTGTAGACCCGCATCATCAGGAGTCGCAGGACATGGTCAATCGAAGAACGCTGTTGGGTACCGCTGGCGCCCTGGGTGCCACCACGCTGGGCGCCTGTGCCAACGTCGAGGTTCAGGTGCGCAAGGGTGCGGGCCATGCGGATGCGTCCCGCATGCCGTTTTCGGTGCCTGCGGTGACGGTTCCCGTGGCGGGCGGCGACCTGCAGTACCCGGTGCGGCGCATTTACTGCATCGGCCGCAACTACGCCGCCCACGCGCGGGAAATGGGTTCAGACCCCACGCGCGAGCCGCCCTTTTTCTTCCAAAAACCCACCGATGCCATTCAGTTCGTGGCCCCAGGCACCGTGGCCGACCATCCCTATCCCACGCTGACCAAAAACTACCACTACGAGGTGGAGTTGGTGGCTGCACTCCAAAAGGGCGGCCGCGACATTCCGGTGGCGCGCGCGCTGGACCATGTGTATGCCTACGCGCTGGGCCTGGACATGACACGCCGCGACCTGCAGCGCGGCATGGGTGACCAGAAGAAGCCCTGGGAGATCGGCAAGAGCTTCGACCGCTCAGCGCCCATCGGCCCTCTGCACCGCGTGGGCCAGGTGGGGCACTACAGCAAGGGCAACATCTGGCTGAAGGTCAATGGGCAAACCAAACAGAACGCCGACCTGAGTCAGATGATCTGGAACGTGGCCGAGCAGATCAGCCGGCTGTCCGAGGCCTTCGAACTCTTCCCGGGCGACATCATCTACAGCGGCACCCCGGAAAACGTGGGTCCCGTGGTCAAGGGCGACCGCATCGACTGCCACATCGACGGGCTGCCGGGCTTGAGCATTCGCATCACCTGAGACCGGCGGTCAGGGCTTGCGCAGCGTGAACTGCACCACGTCGGTGTTGCCGGTGCCAAAGGCTGCTTCGCAGTAGGCCAGGTAGAACTCCCAGATGCGCAGGAAGCGGGTGTCAAAGCCCACACCTCGCACGGCAGCCTCTTCCCGCAGGAACACCTCACGCCAGCGCTTGAGTGTTTCGGCGTAGTCCGCACCGAAGGCCAGTTCGTGCGAGACCTGCAGGCCAGCCTTGCGAGCCTGTTCCCGAAAGGCGGACTTGCTGGGCAGCATGCCGCCGGGAAAGATGTATTGCTGAATGAAGTCGGTGCTGCGCCGGTAGCGATCGAACAAATCGTCGCGGATGGTGATGCTTTGGATGCAGGCCACGCCCCCGCGCTTGAGTTGATCGTGCACCGTCTTGAAGAAGCCGGGCCAATAGTCTTCGCCCACCGCCTCGAACATTTCAATGGAGGCGATGGCGTCGAAGGGTTCGCCACGGATGTCGCGGTAGTCCTGCAGGCGCAGGTCGCACTGGGCTTGAACCCCGGCGCGGGCCAGGCGGTCCTGCGCCCAGGCCAGTTGCTCGGTGGACAGCGTCACGCCCGTGACCTGCGCACCAAACTCGGAGGCTGCGATCTCAGCCAACCCACCCCAGCCGCAACCAATTTCCAGCACGCGTGAGCCGGCCTGCACGCCGCACTCGCGCAGGGCCCGGCGCACCTTGGCGCGCTGCGCATGCGCCAGGTCTTCGTTTTCGCGGTCGGCCTCGAACAAGGCCGCCGAGTAGGTCATGGTCTCGTCCAGCCAAAGACGGTAGAAGGCATTGCCCAGGTCGTAGTGGGCGTGGATGTTCTTGCGGCTGCCGCTTCGGGAGTTGCGGTTGAGCAGGTGCTTGGCGCGGTACAGCAGCGAACCCCACCAGGACCCGTAGATCACATGCTCGATGTCCTCGCGGTTGGCGATGAACAGTTTGAGCAGGGCGGTCAAATCCGGTGTGGTCCAGTCACCGGCGATGTAGCTCTCGGCAAAGCCAATGTCGCCACTCTTGAGCGCAGCCGAACACACATTCCAGTTGTGCAGCCGCATGGCCGCCCGCAGGGGGCTGGTGTCGGACGGCCCGCCAAAGTGCAGCTGGGTGCCACCGGGCAGCTGCACATCCAGCGTGCCGTGCTGAAGGCGGGGCAGCAGTCGAAACACGGCGTGCGCAGCTGCCGGTGCATGGCCCGGCAGGGTGGCCATGCCGGTGCGCTTGTCGAGGGTGGTGGTGTTCATCGCGTGACGAAGGCTTGTGGTGGTTGCGGTTTGCGGAAAAACGGCACGCGCTTGACGGCCAACTGCAGCGCTTGCCAGTGGATGCGAAAGACCACGCCCAGCGACATCATCGGCATGCCGAAGAAGGCGCGACGCACGCGCGGGGCGGTGGCGGCCTGCAGGTGACCGCTGACGCTGGTCAGCAGTAGCGGGCCCTGGGCGTTGTGGTGCTCGATGCGCACCACCGTTCGGTCGGCGGTGCGCAGGAATCGAAATCGGTAGTCGCCCGAGACGGCACAGAAAGGCGACACATGGAACACCTTGTTGGCCGTGAGTTCCCGGCCCCAGGCCAGGTCGGGTCCGCTGAGCAGGTAGCAATGCCGCTCGCCAAAGGTGTTGTTCACCTCGGCCAGCACCGCCAGCAATGAACCGTCGCGTCGGTGGGCATACCAAAAGCTGACCGGCTTGAAGGCATATCCGGCCACGCGTGGGTAGGTGTGTAGCCACACCTCGCCATCGGCCTGCTCCAGCAGGCCTTCGCTGGCCAGCACCGACTCAAACCAAGCCAGTGCGGGGCCCTGTCCCGTCCCATGGTCCCGGTCATGAAAGCCCACCAGGCCCAGGCGGTTGTACCGCACGGCGCCCCAGCCGCTGGGCTCGCGGGCCAGGGCCCGCATGGGCAGCATCAGAAAGTAGGTGCTGTAGCGAAAGCCATGGCGGGTGGGGCGCAGCCTCGTGTGCTGCACCTGGCCGGTTCCCAGCAAGGCGATGGGTGTGTTGGGCTTCACGAGGCCGTCTCCAGGCCAGCCCAAACACCGAGCTGTTGCATGGCCTGCACCACCGCTGTCCCCGACATCATCCCGTCTTCATGGAAGCCGTAGCGCGTCCAGGCACCGCAGTACCAGGTGTGGCGCTGGCCCTGCAGGCCGGGCAGGGCTTGTTGCGCCGCGGTGGCGGCACGGTCGAACACGGGGTGCGCATAGGTGATCTCACGCACCACGTGTGACGCCTCAATCGGCCGTATGGGGTTCAAGGACACCACCACGGCTTGCTGCCAGGGCAGGGGCTGCAGCTTGTTGAGCAGGTAGTGCAGGCACACCTGCGCTTGTTCGCGCGAGGTGTTCGCTGCGCGCTCGTAGTTCCATGCGGCCCAGGCCAAGCGCCGGCGGGGCAGCACGCTTTCGTCGGTGTGCAGCACTGCGCAGTTGTCGTGGTAGCGGATGGCGCCCAGCACCGCCTGCTCCTGGGCGCTGGGGTCTTGCAGCAGGGCCAGGCTCTGGTCGCTGTGCGTGGCCAGCACCACTTCATCGAAGTGCTCGGTGCCCGAGTCCAGCCGCAGCACCACCCCCGCTTCGCTTCGCTGCACGCCGCGCACGGGTGTGCCCAGACGCAGGTGGTGTTCAGGGCCCAGGCTGGCCAAGAGCTTGTTCACATAATGGCGTGAGCCGCCCTTTACCGTTCGCCACTGGGGGCGGTTGTTCACCTGGATCAGGCCATGGTTGTGACAGAAGCGGATCAAGGTGGACACGGGAAACTGCAGCATCTGGTCGGTCGGGCTTGACCAGATGCAGCCGATCATCGGCAGGAAGTACCAATCGCGAAACTCGATGCTGAAACGCTCGCGCCGCAGGAACTCACCAATGGGCTCGTCCAACTCGGCTTCTGCATTGCGCTGCGCGATGGCGGTGGCCACTTGGTTGAAGCGCAGGATCTCGCGCAGCATGCGCAGGAACGCGGGCCTGAACAGGTTTCGCCGCTGCGCAAACACCGTGTTGAGGTTCGCGCCGTTCCATTCCAGGCGCTGGTCGGGCACCTGCACCGAAAACGACATGTCCGACGGGGCGGTTTCCACCGCCAAGGCCTCGAACAGCCCGATCAGCTGTGGGTACGTGCGTTCGTTGTAGACCAAGAAGCCGGTGTCCACGCCGTGCGTGATGCCGTCCAGGCACAGGTCCACGGTGTTCGCATGGCCGCCGGCGCGCCCTTCGGCTTCGAAGAGGGTGACCTGGGCATGGCGGCGCAGACCGTAAGCGGCCGACAAACCCGAAATACCGGAGCCGATGACGGCCACACGTTTCATGCGCGTACCTTGGAATGACGGCGGGGTGTCCACTTTACCGGACACCCCGCGGTGCAAAGGTCGCTGTGCAGTGCCCCCAGGCGAACAAGGGAGGGAGGGAGGAGGAGGAGAAACGCCTGAAGGTGGCCCCGGGACAAGCCCTTCGACTGCACAGCGAAAACGGGTGACGACTGCACAACTTGTCGTAGACAATTTTGATGCAGAAGCGATAATCCGCCGAGGTTTGGACAGAAAACCGGACCCTTCGGAGGGTTACCCTCAGACCGGCTCTTCTGTTTTGTCTATAACAAAAGTCATGTTGATGCCCTATTTTTTGCAGTTCTGGGTGGCGAATCATCGATTTGTCCCGGACAATCGGCGCAACCTTCCGCGACGCCCTTCGTGCAGCCGGGAATGGTCATGAGCAACATGTCCGACCCCTCCAACGCCTTGTCCATTGCTTCGGTCGAGCGCGACACCGGCTTGAGCAAGGACACCCTGCGCGTTTGGGAGCGCCGCTACGGCTTCCCGCAGCCCACGCGCGACGCCCTGGGCGAACGGGCGTACCCCCTGGAGCAGGTGGAGCGGCTTCGCCTCGTCAAGCGCCTGTTGGATGCGGGCCACCGTCCTGGGCGCATCGTCTCCCTGCCGGTGGAGGAACTGGAAAAGCTGGCCGACAGCCTGGCGCCGGCCTGCCCCAGCAGTTTGGGCACGCCCGGCGAAGACCTCCAGCCCCTGATGGACGCGGTGTACGCGCACGATGTGGAGTCCTTGCGCCGCATGCTCACGCAACGCGTGGCCTACCTGGGACTGGGGCGTTTCGTGCTGGAAGTGGTTTCGCCCTTCAACCGCATGGTGGGCGACGCCTGGCTGCGCGGGCGCATGCAGATCTACGAAGAGCATGCCTACACCGAGTCCCTGCAGGTCGTGCTGCGCCACGCCCTGCACAGCTTGCCGGTGGCCATGTCTGACGAAGCCCCGCTGGCGCTCTTGAGCACCTTCCCCGGCGAGCAGCATGGCATTGGCCTGCTCATGGCCGAGTGCTTGCTGCGCCTGGATGGTTGCCGGTGCATCTCCCTGGGGGTGCAGACCCCGATTTGGGACATGGTGATGGCCGCGCAGGTGCACCTGGTGGACCTGGTGGTGCTGAGCTTTTCCGGCGTGATGAACCCCAACCATGTGCTCGATGGGCTGCAGGAGCTGCGCAGCAAGCTGCCGGCCTCGGTGGAAGTCTGGGCGGGTGGTTCCGCCCCGGTGATCCAGCGCCGCAGCATCGAGGGCGTGCGGCCCATGCCGGAGCTCACCATGATTCCGGCGGCCTTGGCCGAGTGGCGCGCGCGGCAATAGACCCGCGCCCGCCACCGCCCTGCTGTCAGCCTGGAGACGGCTGCACCCCTAGAATTTGCACGATACCAAGACCCTGCCTACCGGATGGCCAGCATGCTTTACCCCGAACTGTTCAAGCAACTCGAAGCTGTGCGCTGGAACATGGAGCGCGACATTCCCTGGGACCGCTTCGACCCGGCGCGGCTCACGCAAGAGCAGGCGCTGACCATCAAGATGAACGCCATCACGGAGTGGGCCGCCTTGCCGGCCACCGAGATGTTCCTGCGTGACAACCGGGGCGACAGCGACTTCTCGGCCTTCATGAGCGTGTGGTTCTTCGAGGAGCAGAAGCACTCGCTCGTGCTGATGGAATACCTGCGGCGCTTCCGACCCGACCTGGTGCCCACCGAGGCCGAACTGCACGAAGTGCGCTTCGAGTTCGCCCCGGCCCCGGCCCTGGAAACGCTGATGCTGCATTTTTGCGGCGAGATTCGCCTGAACCACTGGTACCGCCGTGCAGCCGAGTGGCACACCGAGCCGGTGATCAAGGCGATCTACGAAACCCTGGCGCGTGACGAAGCGCGCCACGGCGGGGCTTATCTGCGCTACATGAAGCGTGCCCTGCAGCAGTTTGGCGATGAGGCGCGTGCCGCATTTGCCAAGGTGGGGGTGCTGATGGCCAGCGCGCGGCGAACCGCGCAGGCCCTGCATCCGACCAACCTGCACGTCAACGAAAAACTCTTCCCGCGCGACACCGTGCAAAGCCGCTTGCCCAACCCCGAGTGGCTGGAACATTGGCTGGACAAGCAGATTGCCTTCGACGCGGTGTGGGAAGGCAAGGTGGTGGAGCGCATCCTACACAACATGAGCTTGCTGATGGAACGCAGCTTTGCCAGTGTGCAGGAGCTCAACCGCTTCCGCAAAGAGGTGACGCAGGCGGCATTGGCCGCGCGCGGGCCCGGCGGCGCGGCCGTGCAGGCCTCCTGAGCAGCCTGCGCGCGGCCGCAGCGCTTCAGCCCTTGGCTGCGCGCGCAGCGATGGCCGCCTTGCGGTCGGCTTCCACGCGCTGAACGCTGGACCTGTCGGACAGCGCTTTGACGTAGGACTTCCAGTCCACGCCGGCTTCGAGCAGCAGGTCTTGGCCCAGCACGGTCTTGGTGGCCACGCCCACCAGGGGCAGGCTGACATAGGCACAGCAATCGGCCAAGCTGAACTCAGCGCCGCCCACGTAGGGCGCAAACCGGGCCAGGCGCTTGAAACCCTCAATGTGACGGGCCAGCTGCGCGCGAACGCGTTCCTTGGTGGCATCGTCGGCGCTGCGGCCGAAGAAGGCGGCCCCGTAGAGGTCTCGCGCCACCAACTCCAGGTGCAGGTCGACGTAGGTACACAGCTCGCGCACTTTGGCTGCGGCGAAAGGGTCGGCTGGCAACAAGGCCGGTGTGGGCTGCAGCTGCTCCAGATACTCGACGATGACCTGGCTCTCGCACAAGGCGCCTTGCGCGGTGCGGATGAAGGGCACCTTGGCCAGGGGGGAGTCGCGCAGCACCACCTCGTCCTGTGAGCCTGTCATCACCACTTCTTCCTCAAACGCGATGTTCTTTTCCAGCAGGACGAGCTTGACCTTGTTGTAGTAGTTGCTGATGGGAAAGCCGCATAGGGTGATCATGAGACAGGTTCCTGAGGTGAGGTGATGTGGCGGGCGCCGGAGGAGGGTACAGGGGGTACAGGTCAGCCTAGCTCAATGGGCTTTTCGGGATGGCCGGTCGGTTGACCAACCAGATGCCCGCAGCCACCGCCACCAAAGCGGCCAGCAGCCTTGCCGTGGCAGGTTCGCCCAACAAGGCCATGCCGGCCAGCAGGCCCGACAAGGGCGTGAGCAGGGTGAAAGAGGCCAAGCGCGTGGCCGGGTATTGCCGGATCAGCCAGAACCACAAGAGGTAGCTGGCGAAGGTAATCACCACGATCTGGAAGAACATGGATCCGATGGCCAGCGATGACCAGCTGGTCGGCCAGGTTTCACCCAGGGCCCATGCCCCCAGGCCCAGCAAAGGGGCCGACACGGCCAACTGGTAGAACAGGGTCTTCTCCGCCGGGGCCTGCGACAGCCGGGTGGCGCGGATGGCCAAGGTGGTGGCCCCCCACAGCAGGGCAGCCAGCAAGCCCATGGCGTCGCCCAGCCACTGCAAGGGGCCAGCGGCTGGCGCGCCGAAGCCTTCAGAAAACGCCAAGGTCACGCCGCCAAAGGCGGCCACCATGCCGGCCCACTGGACGGGGCGCAGCCGCTCGCTTCGCGCAATCAAGGGCATGCCCAAGGCCACCACAAATGGGCTGAGGTAGAGGAAGACGATCATGCGCGAGGCGTGGGTGTACTGCAGACCCCAGAAGATCAGCGCGAACTCACCGGCGAACAGCGCGCCGGCCAACAGGCCGCCGGGCAGGGTGCCGTCGCGCTCAAACAGCGCGATGCCGCGCCAACGAGACCACATCAGCACCAGGCCGGCTGCACCCAAGGACCGCAAGGCGGCCTGCAGCAAGGGCGGCACTTCGGGCAGGGCTGCCTTGGCAGCCGACTGGTTGATGCCCCACAAGACGCAGCACAGCAGGATGCACAGCAAGGCTGGGGCGTCGAGCTGGTGGCGGCGTTCGGTCATGTCGGGCGGTGGCGGCGTGTGGACCCGGCCATGATGCCATCGACCAGGGCTGCGGCCATCACGCCGGCCCACACGCCACAGCCATGGGCATGCCCGGCCAGCACGTGGCCGGGCGCATCGGGCAGGGGGGCCAAGGCTTGGTCGGCTGCGGGGGTTGCGCTCCACCAGGCCTGTAGCAGCGGGACTTCAAGGGCCAGTTTCAGGGCGATGGCCGCTGCCACGGCCGCGCCGACCGCACGCCGGGCGCCGCGCGCGTGCCACAGCAGGTGCCAGCACACGATGGCGGCCCCAGCGTGCAGGGTGGCCGACAGCCCGACGTAGCGGGACAGGCTGCCGGGGTCCGTGACCAGCAGGGCCTGGCTCAAGGGCCAGGCCAGCAACCACGCCAGGGCCTCTACAACGCCGGCCCGTGCCACCCAACCCCATGCGGCCACCACCAGGGTGGCCCACAGGTTGGCCTGCAGGTGGGCTGCATTGACATGCACCAGGGCGGCCGTCCACCAACGCCAGGCCTGCGCCATCGGTGTGGCGGCATCGGCCACCCAGCCCCAGGTGGGGGCCCCGTTCAGGCCCATGGCCCACCACGCGCCCAGGCTGGCCGCGGCCAGCAGCGCCGCGACCCCCGGCCAGGCGGCTCGGTTCAGCCGAACACCGCCTTCCACAGCACCAACACCGCATCGCGCGCGGCGGCCAAGCCTGCCGGGTCGAACTGGGTGGCCTGCTCGTCCAAGCGGGCCCGGTGCTGGGCGCGGCGCAGTTCGCGATAGGCATCGGCTGCGCGCGTGCCGACCCCGGGGGGCAGCAAGCCGCAGGCCTCGGCGGCGTGCAGCAGGGCGATGTTGCCGCTGTTGGCCTGCAGGGCCTCATGCTGGGCGGCGTGGGTGAGCACCAGCAACTGCACCGCGAACTCGGCATCCATCATGCCCCCGGCGCTGTGCTTCACATCGAATCGGCCTTCGGGTACGGGGCGTGACTGGCGCACCTTTTCCCGCATAGCCCGAACTTCTTCGCGCAGGGCATCGGGCTCGCGAGGGGCGCTGAGCACGCCGCGGCGCACCCGCTCAAAGCGCGTTGCCAGCGCGGGCACACCGGCGCACCAGCGGGCCCGTGTGATCGCTTGGTGTTCCCAGGTCCAGGCGGTGTTGCTGCCCCGCCCCGTCTGGTAGCGCTCAAAGGCGTCCAGTGAGGTCACCAGCAGGCCCGAGTTGCCGTTGGGGCGCAAGGCGGTGTCGATGTCGAAGAGCTCGCCGCTGTTGGTGCGCAGGGTCAGCCAGGTGATGAGCTTGCGCACAAACGCGCTGTACACCTCTTGCGCATGTTCGTCTTCGTCCTCGTAAAGGAACACGAGGTCAAGGTCGCCCCCATAGCCCAGTTCCTTGCCGCCCAGCTTGCCGTACGCAATCACGGCCAGCCTCGGGCCTTCCTCCACGGTGCGGTGGCGCTGTTTGAAGTGTGACCAGGCCCATTGCAGGGTCAGGTCAATCATGGTGTCGGCCAGGGCGGAGAGATCATCGGCCACCTGCTCCACCGTGATGCGGCCTTCAACGTCGCGGACCAGGGTGCGGAACACTTCAGCGTGGTGGGCCCGGCGCAAGGTGTCCAGCAAGGACTCTTCCGAGGCCTCGCCCGAACGGACCCAGGCCGCATGCCGGGCCTGCATCTCACGGCTGAACTCTTCGCGGTCGAAGCGCTCCCGCAGTTGCCGTTCATCGGCCAACCCGTCAATCACCCCTGGGTGGCGCAGCAGGTAGCGCATGGGCCAGCGCGCCAGTCCCAACAGCCGCAGCAGTCGCCGCTGCACTTCGGGGCGCTCCACCAACAAGGTCAGGTAGCTCTCGCGGCGCAGCAGCGGGTCCAACCAGTCCAGGAAACGCAAGGCGGCTTCCTCGGTGCAGTCCCCGGCCTCGATGCCGGCCTCTGCCCGCTGCATCAACCGGGCCAAGCGCAGCCGGCTGGATTCCTTCAGGCCGGCCACCTTGGGTTGTGCACTCCAGGTTCGCAGGCGCTGGGCCAGGGCATCCGGCATGCGCTCGATAAAGGCCTCGGCGTCCACCGGCAGCAAGGGCTTGTTGCAGTTCACGCAGGCCTTGCCCTGCGCCTGGGGCCCCGGGTCGCGCCCGTCGTGCAGCAGCGCGTCGAACTCACCGGCCACGAATTCGCGCGTGAGGCCGAGCTCCTCCAGCAAAGCGCAGGCGTCGGCGTTGCACGGCAGCCCCATGCTGGCCCCAATCCAGGCCAGGTCGCCATCGGCCGAAGGCAAGAGGTGCGTCTGCTGATCATCCAGGTACTGGATCCGGTGTTCGATGCGCCGCAGGAACTCATACGCCTTGGCCAGGCGCTGCGCGGTCTGCGGCCGCATCAGGCCGTGGGCCACCAGTTTGGTCAGGCTCTTGAGGGTCGAGCGGCTGCGGATCTCGGGGAAGTGGCCCCCGCGCACCACCAAGAGCAGTTGGACGATGAACTCAATCTCGCGGATGCCCCCGCGCGAGAGCTTGACGTCGTTGGCCCGCTCGGGCCGGCCGGCTGCACGGCGCTGCGCTTCTTCACGGATCTTGCGGTGCAGCTGGCGCAGTCCCTCAAAGACCCCGTAGTCCAGGTACTTGCGATAAACGAAGGGACTGATGGCCGCACCCAGCGCTTGTGCGCGCCCGGAGGTGACCGCAGCGCGCGGGGCCACCACGCGGCTCTTGAGCCAGGCCAGCCGTTCCCATTCACGGCCCTGGACGTGCAAATAGTCTTCCAACATGGCCAGGCTGACCACCGGCGGGCCTGAGTTGCCATTGGGCCTGAGGGCCAGGTCGACTCGAAAGACGAAACCGTCCTCGGTGACATCGCCAATGAGGGCGTAGATGCGCTTGACGACCTTGCTGAAGAACTCGTGGGCGCTGATGGCGTCGCCCCCATCGGTCATCCCCTCTTCTTCGTACACATAGACCAGGTCGATGTCGGAGGACACGTTGAGCTCGCGTGCCCCAAGCTTGCCCATGCCCACCACCCACAGCTCAATGGGCTGGCCGTCACGGGTTCGGGGCTGGCCGTGGCGAGCGCCCTGTTCATCGCGGGCCTGTGCCAGCGCGCGTTCCAGCGCCACCTCGGCCAATTCGGTCATGGCCCGGGTGACGGTCTCCAGCGGCGCGCCCAGTTCCACGTCCAGAACCGCCAACCGCTCGATGACCAGATGGCGGGCCACCCGAAGCGCCGACGGCAATGTGCGGCCCTGGGCCATGAGGCCCATCATCAGGTTTTCGATGAGTGCCGTGGTGGGCTCGCCCTGGGGCATGGCCTCACGCTCCGGGCCGTAGCGCCGGCGGATGCGCTGCACAAACCGGCTGTGGTCTGCGCTCGCTCCTTGTGCCGTGTTGAGGCCGTTCACCGTTGCGACTCCTTGGGCGCAGGGCAAAGCGGGCCATCCATGGCACAGTTCGCCTTGAGTCGCCACACCATGACAGCCCAAGAGGAAACACACCCCGTGCGGATGGATCCGCGCGATCTGCCCCGATCGGGTCGTCCTGTGCTCACTGTCATGGCTCGTGCGCTTGCGGTACTGCTGGTATCGGCCATCGTGCTGTTGCTGGCCGCTTGGATCGCACTCTACGGTGTTTTGCTGCCCCGTGTTGGCGCATGGAAACCCGTGATGGAGGCAAGGGCATCTGAGGCCCTGGGCGTGGCCGTGCGCATCGGCGAGGTTCAGGCGCCGTCCTCGGGCTGGGTGCCGGCCTTGGTGTTGACCGAGGTGGCGCTGCTGGACGAGCATGGCCGAACGGCCCTGCGCTTGCCCCGTGTTTCAGCCTCCCTGTCGGTGCAGTCCCTGCTCAGCCTGGAGCTGCGGTTCGAGCAACTGTTGATCGAGGGCCCGGCCCTGGAGATCCGCCGGGATGCGGCCGGACGCGTGCGCGTGGGGGGCCTGACGCTGGACGACGAGGACACCGAGCAGGTGGTCGGGGGGCAGGCGGCCGCGGATTGGTTGTTGGCACAGGGTGAGTTTGCGATCCGCGCCGGCCAGTTGCGTTGGGTGGATGAGTGGCGGGGTGCACCGCCCCTGGTGCTGCAGGACGTGGACTTCGTTTTGCGCAACGGCCTGCGCCGGCACGATTTCCGGCTGGACGCCACGCTGCCGGCCGAGCTGGGCGAGCGCGCCAGCCTGCGCGGGCGCTTTCGCCACGGCTTGTTCGTCAGCCGTTCCGACTGGTGGCAGTGGGTGGGCGAGCTCTACGCTGAGCTGCCACACGCCGATGTGAATGCCCTGCGCCCGCACGTGGACCTGCCCGTTGAACTGGTGGGTGGCCAAGGCGCGGCCCGGCTGTGGGTGGATGTCGACCGCGGACGGGTGCGGGGTGCCACGGCCGATGTGGCCTTGCGAGAGGTGGGCCTGCGCTGGCCGGGCGTGTCCGAAACGATGAGCTTTGAGCGATTTGAGGGTCGCCTGCTGGTGCGCCAGGAAGCGCAGTCGCTGACCTTGGGCCTGGAGCGGGTGGGCTTCACCACAGGCCAAGGCCAAACCTGGCCGGCCAGCGACATGAAGTTGGTGTTGCGCCACGCGCCCGACCCCCATGCAGCCGCTGCTGCAAAGCCCCCAGCGGCCGCACCCGCGCCGTCCACGCCATCCTCCACCGCGCTGGCTGCTGCAGCGGCCAGTGGGTCCGAAGCGGCCGAGCAAGCAGAGCCCATGCTGCCCTTGTTGTTCGACGGGCTGGCCGGCCGGATCATCACGGGCGGCGACTTCAGCGCAGCAGAGCTGGACTTGGGGCTGATGGCGTCGGTGGCGGGCCGTGCGCCACTGGGACTGGCGCTGCACCGGCAACTCTTGAGCCTGGCGCCACAGGGCCGAATCCAGGACATGCGGGCCAGCTGGGAGGGCCCGCTCGAGCAACCCACGCGTTACAAGGTCATGGCCCGTTTGGAAGGCCTGCGGCTGGAGCCAGGCCTGGAGCCGGCGCCGCCGCGCGATGGGCACGCATGGGGCCGGCCCGGCGTGCGTGGCGCCACGATTCAGTTGGAGGCCACCGAATCGGGCGGCCGCGCCGATGTGATGATCCAGCGCGGTCAGGTGGTGTTCCCAGGCTTGCTCGAACAAGCGGATTGGGGCGTGGAGGAACTGCAGGCCCGATTGGGCTGGCAGCAGGCCAAGGACGGGCTGGAGCTGCGCCTGTCGTCCATGACCCTGCGCACGGCCGACCTTGAAGCCGAGTTGCAGGGCAGCTGGCGGGGAAGCTGGCAAGACCTGGCCCTGGGCCATGGGGCCTTGGACCTGACCGCCCGGGTGCCCAAGGCGCGTGCCGATCAGCTGCACGCCTATCTGCCCACCACCGTGGCTGCGGCCACGCGCAGCTACCTCAAGCGCGCGGTGCGCGGTGGCCGTCTGCAGGACGTGGCCATTCGCGTGAAGGGCGACCTGGCGGAGTTCCCGTTCGACCGACCCAAGTCCAAGGGGGAGTTTCGCGTCACCGGTGACTGGCGCGATGGCACCTTTGTCATGGTGCCTGAAGAGCCGGGCTATCCGGCCTGGCCGGAGGCCACGCGGCTGGACGCCCGCTTGCGCGTGACGGGCCAGCGGGTGGACTTCAGTGACGTTCGGGCCCGTTTGATGGGGGCGGAGGTTCTGCGCACCAGTGGGTCGGTGGATTGGATGAACGCGGCGGTGCCCCTGGTGCTGGACCTGCAGGCCCGGGGTGCGGCACAGGACTTTCTGCGCTACGTGCAGGCCACGCCCGTCAATGAGTGGACCTCGCGCGTGCTGGCGCAGGCCCAGTTCACCGGTGCGGCCCAGCTGAGCCTGAAGCTGGAGGTGCCCTTGGTGGGCCCCGAGCCTTCCAAGGTCAAGGGCAGCGTGCAACTGGCGGGCAATGAGCTGCGCATCAACCCTGGCCTGCCGGCCCTGCAGAACACGCGCGGGCGGGTGGACTTCAGTGAGAAGGGTTTCAGCGTGGCCGGTGCCACGGCGCAACTGCTGGGCGGCGAGGTGGCCCTGGAAGGGGGCATCTCGACCAGCGGCACCAACCGCCTGAACCTTCAGGGCACGGTGCAGGCCGCAGCGGTGAAGGCCGCGCCGGAACTGGCCTGGTTGGCCCCGGTGTCGACACGGCTGAGCGGTCAAGCGCCGTACCGCTTGAGCCTGGGCGTGGCCGGCGGGCAGCTGCAATGGGTGTTGACCTCGCCCCTGAGTGGTCTGGGCATTGACCTGCCGGCGCCGCTGAAGAAGCCGGCCAGCGCCTCTGCGGGGTATCCGCCGCTGCGGGTGGAGTTGACGGGCCTGGGCGGCCCCGCGGGTGCCGAGCGCGAGCGGCTGGATGTGCAGTGGGGCCGCCTGGTGCAGGCGCGCTTCCTGCGGCAGTCCTCCAACGGTACCTGGTTGGCTGCTGCCGTGGGGGTGGGTGTGGCTGAGCCACCGCCCCTGCCTCGGGTGGGCAGTGATCTGCGCATTGCCGCAGACCAGCTGGATCTGGACGAGTGGCGGACCGTCTTGATGCCATCGGGCAGTTCGGCTGCGGGCGCTTGGGCGCCGCCGTCCTCAACAGCCGCTCAGGGCTCATCGCCGCTGGGCATGCCCATGGCCATCGACTTGCGTGCGGCCACGGTGAAGCTGATGGGCCGCCAACTCGTAGGTGTCTCTGCGCAGGCGCAGCCCCTGCGCGACAGCAACAGCGGTACCGGCTGGCGGCTCGACCTTCAAGCCCGGCAGTTGGCCGGGCGGGTGGAGTGGCGCCCGGCCGAGCCGGGTTCGCGTGAACGCCAGGGGCGGGTGCTGGCGCGGCTATCGCGTTTGTCGATCCCACCGGCTGCCAGCGAGGCGGTCGAGGATGCCGCCGTGGATGAGCGCATCGAGTGGCCGGCTGTGGACGTGGTGGTGGAAGACTTCGAACTGCGCGGCCGGCGGCTTGGCCGTTTGGAAGTGGCCGCCGAAGTGGAGCGGCCCGAGCGCAGCGGACCCGTGCGCAACACGGGCGGTGATTGGAAGCTGACCCGACTGGCCTTGTCCAATGCCGACGCCGCACTCAATGCCTCGGGTACCTGGGCCGGGGTGGGCGACGCGCCGGGCCGCACCCGCCGCACCGCCATGGACTTCGAGCTCGAACTCAAGGACAGCGGCGCCTTGCTCAAGCGTTTGGGATTGGAAGAAGCGCTGCGCGCGGGGGCTGGCCGCATCACCGGGCAGGTGGCTTGGCGCGGCTCCCCTCTAACCCCGGATGTGCGCACCATGCAGGGCCAGATGCGCCTGGACCTGCGCAGCGGGCAGTTTCTCAAGGCCGACCCGGGCGCCGCACGCTTGCTGGGCGTGCTGAGCCTGCAGTCCTTGCCGCGGCGGCTGCTCTTGGACTTTCGTGATGTGTTCCAGGAAGGTTTTCCCTTTGATGCCATCACGGGAGATGTGACGGTTCTGGGTGGTGTGGCCAGCACCAACAACCTGCGCATGCGCGGCATTCAGGCAGCGGTGGTGATGGAGGGCAGTGCCGACATCAACCACGAGACACAGGACCTGCGGGTGTTGGTGGTTCCGGAGATCAATGCCGGCACGGCATCGCTGGCCTACGCCACCATCAACCCGGCCTTGGGCTTGGGAACCTTCTTGGCGCAGCTGTTCCTGCGCCGCCCCTTGATGGCGGCCAACACGCGTGAATTCAACATCACCGGCACCTGGGCAGACCCCAAGGTCGAGCGCCTTCAGCGCAGCTTGCCCAGCGCCGAACAGGTGGAGCGAGCCGTGTCTGCACCCGCACCCGTACCAGCACCCGCGCCGGCCTCCGCGCCGGCAGCAACACCCGCACCGGCCGACAGGAGATCACCATGACCCGCATTGCCGCCATTCAGATGGTGTCCACCCCGGATGTGCAACGCAACCTGGCCGACGCGGCTGAGCTGTTGGCCCGCGCAGCCGGGCAGGGCGCCACGCTCGCGGGCTTGCCGGAGTACTTCTGCCTGATCGGGCGGCGCGATGAAGACAAGCTCACCCACGCCGAGTCGCCCGGCCAAGGTCCCATTCAGGATTTTCTGCGCGAGCAGGCGCAGCGGCATGGCCTGTGGTTGATCGGCGGGACCATCCCGGTGGCCTCGGCCGAGCCGGGCCGCGTGTACAACCGCAGCCTGTTGCTTGACCCCCGTGGTGAGGTGGTGGCGCACTACGACAAGGTGCACCTGTTTCGCTTCAACAATGGCCGCGAGGCCTACGACGAGGCGCGTGTCCTCAAGGAAGGCGAGCAGGCGGTTTCGGCCACCTTGGCCACCCAACCGGCGCTGCGCGTGGGCCTTTCGGTGTGCTACGACCTGCGCTTTCCGGAGCTGTTTCGGGCACTGAGTTTTGGACAGCCCTCACAGCCTCCATGCGACCTGATGGCCGTGCCTTCAGCCTTCACGCACACCACGGGCCAGGCGCATTGGGAAGTGCTGCTGCGCGCGCGGGCCATCGAGAACCAGTGCTATGTGATGGCCCCGGCGCAAGGCGGCCTGCACGAGAACGGCCGCCGCACCTGGGGCCACAGCCTGGTGATCGACCCCTGGGGCGACGTCTTGGCATGTGTGGAAGAAGGCCCCGGGGTGGCGGTGGCCGATGTGGACCACCCACGCTTGGCCGATGTCCGCCAACAGCTGCCCGCGTTGCAGCACCGTCGCCTGGGCTTGGCCCCGGACCAGGCCTGCTGAGCCTCAGCGCCGGCCGAACATCATCTGCCGGGCCAGCGCCGGCTTCAGGCCAGGCAGGTGTTCCACCGCCAGCAGGCCCAAGGCACGCGCCGTGGCAGCACCGGGCAGCGACCACGTAAAGCTGCGCGCCAGGAAATCAGTGGCCGCAATCATCGACCACCGGTCAGCGGCGCGCGCCCAGTGCACGCTGGCCAGGGCATCGGCCAGCGATTGCCCACGGCGCTGAGCACCCCGCAGGCGCTCGGCCAGCGCGTGGGCATCCCGCAGGCCCAGGTTGAGACCTTGGCCGGCCACGGGGTGCAGGGTTTGGGCCGCGTTGCCGATGCGCACCAAGCAGCCCGAACGCACCAGACTGGTCTGGGCCTGAAGGCCCAGGGTGAAGGACTTCAGCGGCCCGATGTGCACCACCCGCCCTGCCGATGGCGGCAGCAGCGCGTTGAGCACGGCCATGCGTTGCGGGTCGCTCAAGGAGGCCACAGGGTCTTCGCGGGCGTCCACGCACCACACCAGGGAGGCCCTTGTGGGCGCGCCAGGGGCCTGTTGGGGCAGGGGCAACAAGGCCACAGGCCCTTGGCGGCTGAAGCGCTCGACCGCCAGGCCAGGTGTGCCGCCGTCCAGCTCCACCGTGCCCACCCAAGCGGTTTGGCCGTAGTCGTGTCGCAGCTGATGGCGCTCCCACCCTGCCAGCCACCGTGGCCAAGGGCCTGCGGCGCTGTCCTGCTTGGCCGGTGCCCCGTCCACGATATCCAGTTCAGGCTTGGCGGCCTGGCGCATGAACACGCCGCCTTCGGCCACCACCGCCAGTTCAAAGGTTTCAGCACAGCCGGCGTCGACTTCCACTCTGTGAAGCGCAGCCGCCGATGAGCGGCCGGCCCATGCGGCGGCACCGGGCCCGGCGGCATCGGCACCACCCAGCACCTTGAGTCCCCGCACCGGATGGCCAAAGCGGTGGTGCAGTCGGTGGGGCTGGCGGGCCTGCTCGGCTTGCCAGGCTGCCTGTAGGGCCGGTACCAAGGCGCCATAGGCCATCACCGCGCCCAACTCGGGTACGCCCATCTCGTCGGCCCGAATGCGCACCTGCGGCTTGGAGCCTGCCAAGGCCACGGCGGGGGCCTCTTGGCTCACCTGAACCTCCAGGATGGGCTGGGTGCCGTGTTCGGGGTAGGCACCGAGTTGGCGCAGCAACTGCACGCTGCCCAGGGCCAAGGCCAAGGTTCGGGGGTCGTGGCTGACATCGGCCTGCAGCGGCCGCGCATCGAACAGGCTCACCTGCCACAGGGGGCAGCGCCGGGCCATCAGCAGCGCCAGTGCCAAGCCCACAGGCCCTGCGCCAATCACGGCCAGGTGTGGGCTGTCGGGTGTCGGTTGCGCCATAGGCCCGAAGCTTAGCGCCTGCAGGGCCAATGACCCGCCAGACCACCAGGAAATCCCGAGGGCCGCGAAAGCGGGCTGTGGTTAGGATGCGCCGCACCACAAATTCGACAGGAGCCCTTATGAGCCAAGGTCCCGATTTCAAGCAACGTCGACGCGTCATTCAAGGAGCCGCTGCGGCCGGTGCCTTGTCCTTCGCTCCTGGTTTGATGGCGCAAGCCGCGCCGGTGCGCGTGGGCTACACCATGTCGCGCACGGGCCCCTGGACCGGCGGCGCACAAGTCAGCCAAGAGCCCAACTTTTTGCTGTGGGCTGAGCAACAGAACGCGGCCGGTGGCTTGGATGTCAAGGGCGTCAAGCGCCGCATCGAGCTCATCAGCTCCGACGACCGCAGCGATGTGGAAACCGTGGTGCG
>JBJTHN010000024.1:0-17924 GCA_046094505.1 Betaproteobacteria bacterium | reverse complement strand
TTAAGCAATGATCTTGGCCACCACCCCGGCGCCCACGGTACGGCCACCTTCGCGAATAGCAAAGCGCAGACCCTCTTCCATGGCAATCGGGTTGATCAGCTTGACCGTGATGCTCACGTTGTCGCCCGGCATCACCATCTCCTTGTCCTTGGGCAGCTCCACCGCCCCCGTCACGTCCGTCGTGCGGAAGTAAAACTGCGGACGGTAGTTGTTGAAGAACGGCGTGTGGCGTCCACCCTCTTCCTTGCTCAGCACATAGATCTCGGCCGTGAAATGCGTGTGCGGCTTCACAGAACCGGGCTTGCACAGCACCTGGCCGCGCTCCACGTCTTCACGCTTGGTGCCGCGCAGCAGGATACCCACGTTGTCGCCAGCCTGGCCCTGGTCCAGCAGCTTGCGGAACATCTCCACGCCCGTGCAGGTCGTCTTCTGCGTGTCGCGGATACCCACAATCTCGATTTCCTCGCCCACCTTGATGATGCCGCGCTCCACGCGACCGGTCACCACCGTGCCACGACCCGAGATCGAGAACACGTCTTCCACCGGCATCAGGAACGTGCCATCCACCGCACGCTCAGGCGTGGGGATGTAGGTGTCCAGTGCATCGGCCAGGCGCATGATCGCCTCTTCGCCCAGGTCGCCCTTGTCGCCTTCCAGCGCCAGCTTGGCCGAACCCTTGATGATCGGCGTGTCGTCACCGGGGAAGTCGTACTTGCTCAGCAGCTCGCGTACTTCCATCTCCACCAGTTCCAGCAACTCGGCGTCGTCCACCATGTCGCACTTGTTCAGGAACACGATGATGTAGGGCACGCCCACCTGACGGGCCAGCAAAATGTGCTCGCGCGTCTGGGGCATCGGGCCGTCAGCGGCCGAGCACACCAAAATCGCACCGTCCATCTGCGCCGCACCCGTGATCATGTTCTTCACATAGTCAGCGTGACCCGGGCAGTCCACGTGCGCATAGTGTCGCTTGGCCGTCTCGTACTCAATGTGCGCCGTGTTGATCGTGATGCCGCGTGCCTTCTCTTCGGGCGCCGCATCAATCTCGTCGTACTTCTTGGCTTCACCGCCAAACTTGGCCGACAACACCGTGGCAATGGCCGCCGTCAGCGTCGTCTTGCCATGGTCCACGTGACCAATCGTGCCCACGTTCACGTGCGGCTTGGTCCGTTCAAATTTTCCTTTTGCCATTTCTGTTCTCCGAAAAAGAGCTGTGCCAGTTGGGGTTAAGGTTTCCACTCCACTCGGGTGTCCCCTCGCACTGGCGGGCGAGGGGTGGTGGGGTGAAGACCGATCGCTTATTCAGTTGGGGACAGAGCAGCGGGGCGCACTTCGTGCGCGTCCGCAGGTCTGTCCCGCAAGGTCGTTACTTTGCCCTGGCCGTAATGATCGCGTCCGCCACGTTCTTGGGAGCCTCGCTGTAGTGCTTGAACTCCATCGTGTAGGTGGCGCGGCCTTGGGTGGCTGAGCGCAAGGAGGTGGAGTAGCCGAACATTTCCGACAGCGGGACTTCGGCCTTGATGACCTTGCCGCCGCCGGGCATGTCGTCCATGCCTTGCACCATGCCGCGGCGTGAGGACAGGTCGCCCATCACGGTTCCGGCGTAGTCCTCAGGCGTTTCCACTTCCACGGCCATCATCGGCTCGAGGATCACGGGGCTGGCGCGGCGCATGGCTTCCTTGAAGCCGATGGAAGCGGCCATCTTGAACGCGTTTTCGTTCGAGTCCACGTCGTGGTACGAACCGAAGACCAGCGTGGCCTTCACGTCGACCACCGGGAAGCCGGCGAGCACGCCGTTGGGCAGCGTGTCGATGATGCCCTTTTCCACCGCGGGGATGAACTCGCGGGGCACCACACCGCCCTTGATCGCGTCCACAAACTCGAAACCCTTGCCGGGCTCTTGCGGCTCGATCGTCAGCACCACGTGGCCGTACTGGCCCTTGCCGCCGGACTGGCGAACGAACTTGCCTTCCACGTCGGCAGCCGACTTGCGGATGGTCTCGCGGTAGGCCACCTGCGGCTTGCCCACGTTGGCCTCCACGCCGAATTCGCGCTTCATGCGGTCGACGATGATCTCCAGGTGCAGTTCGCCCATGCCGGAAATGATGGTCTGGCCAGACTCTTCGTCGGTGCGCACCCGGAACGAGGGATCTTCTGCGGCCAAGCGGCCCAGCGCGATGCCCATCTTTTCCTGGTCGGCCTTGGTCTTGGGCTCCACCGCCTGCGAAATCACCGGCTCGGGGAAGACCATCTTTTCCAGCGTGATCTCGGCATCCGGATCGCACAGGGTCTCGCCCGTGGTCACTTCCTTCAAGCCCACGCAGGCGGCGATGTCGCCAGCCAGAATTTCCTTGATCTCCTCACGCTGGTTGGCGTGCATCTGCAGGATACGGCCGATGCGCTCCTTCTTGCCCTTGATCGGGTTGTACACGGTTGAGCCCGAGGTGAGCACGCCCGAATACACGCGAACGAAGGTCAGCTGGCCCACGTACGGGTCGGTCATCAGCTTGAACGCCAAGGCCGAGAACTTCTCGTTGTCGTCGGCCTTGCGGGTGACTTCCTTCTCGTCTTCGTCGGTACCGCCCACCGGGGGGATGTCCACCGGGGAAGGCAGGAAGTCGATCACCGCGTCGAGCATGCGCTGCACGCCCTTGTTCTTGAAGGCCGTGCCGCACAGCATGGGCTGGATTTCGGTGGCGATCGTGCGCTGGCGCAGAGCGAACTTGATTTCCTCTTCGGTGAGCTCACCGGACTCGAGGTACTTGTTCATCAGCTCTTCATTGGCTTCGGCGGCGACCTCGACCATCTTCTCGCGCCACTCGGTGGCGGTGGCCTGCAGGTCAGCCGGGATGTCCACGTAGCTGAACTTCATGCCTTGAGAGGCTTCGTCCCACAGGATGGCCTTCATCTTGATGAGGTCGACCACACCGGTGAAGTTTTCTTCGGCACCGATGGGAATGACGATGGGCACAGGATTGGCCTTCAGGCGGGTCTTCATCTGGTCAACGACCTTGAAGAAGTTCGCGCCGGTGCGGTCCATCTTGTTCACAAAGGCCAGACGCGGCACCTTGTACTTGTTGGCCTGGCGCCAAACGGTTTCCGACTGCGGTTGCACGCCACCCACGGCGCAGTACACCATGCAGGCGCCGTCAAGCACGCGCATGGAGCGCTCCACCTCGATGGTGAAGTCCACGTGTCCCGGTGTGTCGATGATGTTGAAGCGGTGCTCGGGATAGGACATGTCCATGCCCTTCCAGAAGCAGGTGGTGGCTGCCGAGGTGATCGTGATGCCACGCTCTTGCTCTTGCTCCATCCAGTCCATGGTGGCCGCACCGTCGTGCACCTCACCGATCTTGTGGTTCACGCCGGTGTAGTAGAGGATGCGCTCGGTCGTGGTGGTTTTACCGGCATCGATGTGCGCCGAGATACCGATGTTGCGGTAGCGCTCGATGGGGGTCTTGCGGGACATTTGGAAAAGCTCCACAGATTAGAAACGGAAGTGCGAGAAGGCCTTGTTGGCTTCAGCCATGCGGTGAACTTCATCGCGCTTCTTCATCGCGCCACCACGGCCTTCAGCGGCTTCCAAGAGTTCATTGGCCAGACGGGCGGCCATGGACTTTTCACCACGCTTGCGCGCGCTTTCCTTCAACCAACGCATGGCCAGGGCCACACGGCGAACCGGGCGAACTTCCACGGGAACTTGGTAGTTCGCACCGCCCACGCGGCGTGACTTGACTTCGACCATCGGCTTGACGTTGTTCAGCGCGACCATGAACACTTCGAGGGGGTCCTTGTTGGCCTTCTTCTCGACCTGCTCGAGTGCACCGTAAATGATGCGCTCGGCCACGGCCTTCTTGCCGGACTCCATGACCACGTTCATGAACTTGGAAAGGTCCACCGATCCGAACTTGGGATCCGGGAGGATTTCACGCTTGGGGACTTCGCGACGACGCGGCATTTCTTTCTTCCTTTGTTGCTTCAGCTGGCTCCGGTGGCTTCATCCACCTCAAGAGCCCGGCTCTCCATCCGGGAGGGCCGCTTACTCGGTCTGGCACTTTTCAGTGCATCGTTTCCTGCAGACCGCTGAAAACATCAGTTCGAATCGCTTCGAGCCTGACCACTTGAAAACACGTGGGCTGTTTAGGCCTTCTTGGGGCGCTTGGCACCGTACTTGGAGCGGGACTGCTTGCGGTCCTTGACGCCTTGCAGGTCAAGCGAGCCGCGCACGATGTGGTAACGCACACCGGGCAGGTCCTTCACACGGCCGCCGCGCACGAGCACCACGCTGTGCTCTTGCAGGTTGTGGCCTTCGCCGCCGATGTAGGAGATGACCTCAAAACCGTTGGTCAGGCGCACCTTGGCCACCTTGCGAAGCGCGGAGTTCGGCTTCTTGGGGGTGGTGGTGTACACGCGGGTGCAAACCCCGCGGCGCTGCGGGCAATTCTGCATCGCAGGCGACTTGCTCTTGGTGGGCTCGACCTCGCGGCCGTGTCGCACCAATTGGTTGATGGTGGGCATGTAACTTGTTCCCGTTTGAAGTTACTGGGTTGCTAAAGAAAAAGGTGAACAGCCCGCCCCGACCGCATCTTGCGATGCAGACAACAGCAGACCCAGCCTTTTTCGCCGAAAAGCCCGCCAGTATAGTCGGAGTCGGTGAACTCAGCAAGAACCAAAGGGCCGGGGCCCGAACCCGCTGCCGCGCGGGCGCGGGTGGTGATCGACACCAATGCGGTGCTGGACCTGTGGGCTTTCGCCGATGCCCGCGTCCAGGGCCTGCGCGCTGCGCTGCAGGCCGGTGAACTGGAGTGGGTGGGCACGCCGGGCATGCGCTTGGAACTGCAGCACGTCTTGGCCCGGGGCGTGGGGGCCGCCTATGGAGCAGCCCCTGAAGCGGTGCTGGCGCACTGGGACCGCTGGGCCCGGCTGTGGCCGCAGACCGAACCCCGCCCCTCACAACACCGGCTGCGCTGCCGTGATGCCGACGACCAGAAGTTTCTCGACTTGGCGCTTGAATCTCAATCGCAGTGGTTACTCACTTCCGATAGGGACTTGTTGAGCCTGTCGCGCCATGCGGCTCGGCTGGGCGTGCGGATCTGCTCGCCCCAAGCCTGGACAGACGAAAAAGAGCCACCGCGGCCCGAAGGCGGCGGTGGCTTGGATGGAAGGGGGGCGGGCGTTTAGGCCTGCTCGCCACCTTTGCTGCCTGCGGCAGCCTCGGCATCAGCGGCCGCCAGTTGGGCTGCTGCCAATTCCTCGGCTTCCTGCATGGCGATGGCGCGGCGCTCGGTCTCGTCCATTTCTTCCTTGACCTTGCGGGCCTGGTGGAAGGCCATGCCGGTGCCCGCGGGAATCAGGCGGCCGACGATGACGTTTTCCTTCAGACCGCGCAGCTCGTCGCGCTTGCCCATGATGGCCGCTTCGGTCAGCACGCGTGTGGTCTCCTGGAAGGAGGCCGCCGAGATGAACGAATCGGTGGACAAGGAGGCCTTGGTGATGCCCAAGAGCAGGTCTTGGTGGGTCGCCGTGACCTTGCCCTCGCCGCGCAAGCGGTCGTTGGTATCCAACAGCTCGGAACGCTCGACCTGTTCGCCGGAGATGTAGCTGCTGTCGCCCGGATTGACGATCTGCACGCGGCGCAGCATCTGGCGAACGATCACCTCGATGTGCTTGTCGTTGATCTTCACACCTTGCAAGCGGTACACGTCCTGGACTTCGTCGACGATGTAGCGTGCGAGCTCTTCCACACCCAACAGGCGCAGGATGTCTTGCGGGTCGGCTGCACCGTCGACGATGAGCTCGCCGCGGTTGACCACCTGCCCTTCGTGCACCAGGATGTTCTTCTCCTTGGGCACCAGCTCTTCCCACACCTTGCCGTCCGGGTCGGTGATCTGCAAGCGAACCTTGCCCTTGGTTTCCTTGCCGAAGGACACCGTGCCGGTGATCTCGGCCAGCGTGCCCTTGTCCTTGGGGCTGCGGGCTTCGAAGAGCTCGGCCACACGCGGCAGACCGCCGGTGATGTCACGGGTCTTCTGGCCTTCAACCGGGATACGCGCCAGCACTTCGCCGGGCAGGAGGTCTTGGCCGTCGCGCACCTGGATGAGCGAGCCGATGGGGAAGCCAATGGTCACCGAGTGGTCGGTACCCGGGATCTTCACCTCTTGGGCCATGCCGTCGAGCAGCTTGACCTGCGGGCGCACCACCTTGTTGGAGCCGCGACGCTTGGGGTCGATGACCACCAGGGTGGACAGGCCGGTGACTTCGTCCACCTGCTTGGCCACGGTGACGCCTTCTTCCACGTTCTCGAACTTCGCCTTGCCGGCGAACTCGGTGATGATGGGACGGGTCAGCGGGTCCCAGTTGGCCAAGACCGTACCGGCCTTGATGGGCTTGTCGGGCTTGATGTTGAGCGTGGCGCCATAAGGCACCTTGTGGCGCTCACGCTCGCGGCCGTGCTGGTCGGAAATGATGATCTCGCCCGAACGGGAGATGACCACCAATTCGCCCTTGCCATTGGTCACGTAGCGCATCGTGGCGTTGAAGCCAATGATGCCGTCGGACTTGGCTTCGACGCTGGAGGCCACAGCCGCACGAGAAGCGGCACCACCGATGTGGAAGGTGCGCATCGTCAGCTGCGTGCCAGGCTCGCCGATGGACTGTGCCGCGATCACGCCCACGGCTTCGCCGGCGTTGATCAGGCCGCCACGGCCCAGGTCGCGGCCGTAGCACTTGGCGCACAGGCCAAATCGCGTGTCGCAGGTCAGCGGCGTGCGCACCTTGACTTCGTCGACGCCTGCGGCCTCGAGCTCGTCGAGCAGGTCTTCATCGAGCATCACGCCCTTGGCGATCAGAACCGCCTGGGTTTCGGGGTGAATCACCTCGATGGCGGTGACGCGACCCAGGATGCGGTCACGCAGCGACTCGATCACCTCGCCGCCTTCGACCAGCGCACGCATGTTGATGCCGTGCTCGGTGCCGCAATCGTCTTCGGTGACCACCAGGTCCTGCGTCACATCCACCAGGCGGCGGGTGAGGTAGCCCGAGTTGGCCGTCTTCAACGCCGTGTCGGCCAGACCCTTACGGGCGCCGTGCGTGGAGATGAAGTACTGCAGCACGTTCAGGCCTTCGCGGAGGTTGGCCGTGATGGGCGTCTCGATGATGGAGCCGTCGGGCTTGGCCATCAGGCCACGCATACCGGCCAGCTGCCGGATCTGCGCCGCGGAGCCGCGGGCGCCAGAGTCGGCCATCATGTAGATAGAGTTGAAGGACTCCTGGTCGACTTCCTTGCCGTGACGGTCGGTGACCTTTTGCTTGGACAGTTGGGCCATCATGACCTTGCCCACTTCGTCGCCGGTCTTGCCCCAGATGTCCACCACCTTGTTGTAACGCTCACCGGCGGTGACCAGGCCCGATACGTACTGCTGCTCGATCTCCTTGACCTCGGCTTCGGCACGCGCAATCAGGTCGTGCTTTTGCTTGGGCACCAACATGTCGTCGATGGCGATCGAGATGCCGGCGCGGGTGGCCAGGCGGAAGCCGCTTTGCAGCAGCTTGTCGGCGAACACCACCGTCTCCTTGAGGCCGCACTTGCGGAAGGAGGTGTTGATGAGTTTGGAGATTTCCTTCTTCTTCAGGGCCTTGTTGATGTTGGCAAACGGCAGGCCCTTGGGCAGGATTTCCGACAGCAAGGCACGGCCCACGGTGGTTTCCACGAGTTTGGTCTCGGGAACAAATTCACCGGTGGTCTTGTCCTTGGTGTACTCGGTCAGGCGCACGTGGATCCGGGCGGTCAACTCGGCCACACCGTTGTCCAAGGCACGCTGCACCTCCACCACGTCGGCAAAGATCATGCCCTCGCCCTTGCCGTTGATGCGCTCACGGGTGGCGTAGTACAGGCCCAGCACCACGTCTTGTGAGGGCACGATGGACGGTTCGCCCGAAGCGGGGAACAGCACATTGTTCGAAGCCAGCATGAGGGCGCGGGCCTCCATCTGCGCTTCGATGGACAGCGGCACGTGCACAGCCATCTGGTCGCCGTCGAAGTCGGCGTTGAAGGCCGCGCACACCAGCGGATGCAGTTGGATGGCCTTGCCTTCGATCAGCACCGGCTCGAAAGCCTGGATGCCCAGACGGTGCAGCGTAGGAGCGCGGTTGAGCAGAACCGGGTGCTCCTTGATGACCTCTTCGAGGATGTCCCACACCACGGGGGTGCCGGATTCGACTTCCTTCTTCGCCGCCTTGATGGTGGTGGCGATGCCCATGGCCTCCAGACGGCTGAAGATGAAGGGCTTGAAGAGTTCGAGCGCCATCAGCTTGGGCAGGCCGCACTGGTGCAGCTTGAGCGTGGGGCCCACGGTGATCACGGAACGGCCCGAGTAGTCGACGCGCTTGCCCAGCAGGTTCTGGCGGAAGCGGCCACCCTTGCCCTTGATCATGTCAGCCAGGGACTTCAGCGCGCGCTTGTTGGCGCCGGTCATGGCCTTGCCGCGGCGGCCGTTGTCCAGCAGCGAATCCACGGCCTCCTGCAGCATGCGCTTTTCGTTGCGCACGATGATCTCGGGTGCCTTGAGCTCGAGCAGTCGGGCCAGACGGTTGTTGCGGTTGATGACGCGGCGGTACAGGTCGTTGAGGTCGGAGGTGGCGAAGCGGCCCCCATCCAGCGGCACCAAAGGACGCAGGTCCGGCGGCAGCACCGGCAGCACTTCCAGGATCATCCAGTTGGGCTTGATGCCCGACTTCTTGAAGCCTTCCATCACCTTCAGGCGCTTGGAGTTCTTCTTGACCTTGAGCTCGCTGCCGGTCATGTCATTGCGCAGCTTGTCGATCTCGACATCGAGGTCCATGTCCTCGAGCAGCGCCTTGACACCCTCGGCGCCCATCTTGGCCACGAACTCGTCGCCAAACTCGGTGTACTTGGCGTCGAACTCGTCTTCGCTCAGGATTTGGAACTTCTTGAGCGGGGTCATGCCGGGGTCGGTGACGACATAGGCTTCAAAGTACAACACGCGCTCGATGTCGCGCAGCGTCATGTCCAGCACCAGGCCCAGGCGCGAAGGCAGGGACTTCAGGAACCAGATGTGGGCGCAGGGTGCAGCCAGGTCGATGTGGCCCATGCGGTCACGGCGAACCTTGGTCTGCGTGACTTCAACGCCGCACTTCTCGCAAATCACGCCGCGGTGCTTCAGGCGCTTGTACTTGCCGCACAGGCACTCGTAGTCCTTGATCGGGCCAAAGATCTTGGCGCAGAACAAGCCGTCACGCTCGGGCTTGAAGGTGCGGTAGTTGATGGTCTCGGGTTTCTTCACCTCGCCGAAGGACCACGAACGGATCTTCTCGGGCGAAGCCAGCCCGATCTTGATCGCGTCGAAGTGCTCGTCAGGGGTGAACTGCTTGAAGATGTCCAGCAAGCCTTTCATGGCTTAACTCCTTGTGTTCGGTTGTTGATATCGCTTTGTTCTGGTCAGTTGGATGGGACAGAGCTCGTCGCTTGCGCTTCTCGGTCTGTCCCACAACGCCGTCAGCCCTTTTCCAACTCGATATCAATACCCAGGGACCGAATTTCCTTGACCAACACGTTGAACGACTCGGGCATTCCCGCGTCGATGGCGTGCTCGCCCTTGACGATGTTTTCGTAGACCTTGGTGCGGCCGTTGACGTCGTCGGACTTCACGGTCAGCATTTCCTGCAGCACATAAGACGCGCCGTAGGCTTCCAAGGCCCAGACTTCCATTTCGCCGAAGCGCTGGCCACCGAACTGCGCCTTGCCGCCCAGCGGCTGCTGGGTGACCAAGGAGTACGGCCCCGTGGAGCGGGCGTGCATCTTGTCGTCCACCAGGTGGTGCAACTTGAGCACGTGCATATAGCCCACGGTCACCGGGCGCTCGAAAGCGTCGCCCGTGCGGCCGTCGTGCAGCACCGCCTGGGTGCGGGTGGCGGTCAGACCCTTGCGTGCGGCGATCTCATCGGGGTAGGCCAGGTGCAGCATGCCGCGGATTTCCTCTTCAGCCGCACCGTCGAAGACGGGCGTGGCGAAGGTGGCGCCGTGCTGCAGGTTGGAGGCCATCTCCAGCACCTGGGCGTCCGACAGTGCCTTGAGCTCTTCAGCCTTGCCGCCGCTCTTGTTGTAGAGCTGGTCCAGGAACTGTCGCACTTCGGCCACCTTGGCCTGCTGCTGCAGCATGTCGCCGATGCGCTGACCGATGCCCTTGGCGGCCCAGCCCAGGTGCACTTCCAGCACCTGACCCACGTTCATGCGCGAAGGCACGCCCAGGGGGTTGAGCACGATGTCGCAGGGCGTGCCATCGGCCATGTAAGGCATGTCTTCCACGGGCACGATCTTGGAGACCACACCCTTGTTGCCGTGACGGCCGGCCATCTTGTCGCCAGGCTGCAGGCGGCGCTTGACGGCCAGGTACACCTTGACCATCTTGAGCACGCCCGCGGGCAGCTCGTCGCCTTGCGTCAGCTTCTTGCGCTTTTCTTCAAAGGCCAGGTCGAAGCTGTGGCGGGTGGCATCCAGTGAGTTCTTGATGCTCTCAAGCTGGTTGGCCACGTCTTCGTCGGCCGGGCGAATGTCGAACCAGTGGTGACGCTCGATTTCGTCGAGCAGCTCACGGCTGATCTTGGTGCCCTTGGCGATCTTCTTCGGACCACCATTGGCCACCTTGCCTTTGAGCAGCTTGGCGATACGGTCGAAGGCATCAGCCTCCACGATGCGCAACTGGTCGTTGAGGTCCAGGCGGAAGCGCTTGAGTTCATCGTCGATGATCTGCTGCGCACGCTTGTCGCGCTGGATGCCTTCACGGGTGAAGACCTGCACATCGATGACGGTGCCGCTGGTGCCTTGGTCCACACGCAGCGAGGTGTCCTTCACGTCGGAAGCCTTCTCGCCGAAGATGGCACGCAAGAGCTTCTCTTCGGGCGTGAGGGTGGTCTCGCCCTTGGGCGTGACCTTGCCCACCAGCACGTCGCCAGCGCTGACCTCGGCGCCGATGTAGACGATGCCCGACTCGTCCAAGCGGGCCAGCTGCTGCTCGCTCAGGTTGGGGATGTCGCGCGTGATTTCCTCGCTGCCCAATTTGGTGTCACGGGCCATCACCACCAGTTCCTCGATGTGGATCGAGGTGTAGCGGTCGTCGGACACCACCTTCTCAGAGATCAGGATGGAGTCTTCGAAGTTGTAGCCGTTCCAGGGCATGAAGGCCACCAGCATGTTTTGGCCCAGAGCCAGTTCACCGATGTCCGTGGAAGCACCGTCGGCGATGATGTCGCCCACCGTGACCACATCGCCACGCTTGACGATGGGGCGCTGGTGGATGTTGGTGTTCTGGTTGGAACGCTGGTACTTGATGAGGTTGTAGATGTCCACACCCACTTCACCGGCCAGTGCTTCGGCGTCGTTGACGCGAATCACGATCCGGTTGGTGTCGACATAGTCCACCACGCCGCCGCGGCGTGCGGCCACCACCGTGCCGCTGTCCTTGGCCGCCACGCGCTCGACACCGGTACCCACGAAGGCCTTTTCGGGCCGCAGGGTCGGCACCGCTTGGCGCTGCATGTTGGCGCCCATCAAGGCGCGGTTGGCGTCGTCGTGCTCCAGGAAAGGCACCAGAGAAGCGGCCACCGACACGATCTGCGTGGGAGCCACGTCCATGTACTGCACCCGCTCGGGCGACACCAGCACCGATTCACCGCTCTCGCGGGCGGACACCAATTCATCGATCAGAGCGCCCTTGGCGTCCAGCGAGGCATTGGCCTGGGCGATCACGTACTTGCCCTCTTGGATGGCCGAGAGGTAGTCGATCTGATCCGTGACCTTGCCGTTGACCACCTGGCGGTATGGCGTCTCCAGGAAGCCGTATTCGTTCAGGCGGGCGTACAGGGCCAGGGAGTTGATCAGGCCGATGTTCGGGCCTTCAGGCGTTTCGATCGGGCACACGCGGCCGTAGTGGGTCGGGTGCACGTCACGCACTTCAAAGCCGGCGCGCTCGCGGGTCAGACCGCCCGGGCCCAGGGCCGAGACGCGACGCTTGTGAGTGATCTCAGACAAGGGGTTGGTCTGGTCCATGAACTGCGACAGCTGCGAGGCCCCGAAGAACTCCTTGAGGGCCGCGGAGATCGGCTTGGAGTTGATCAGGTCGTGCGGCATCAGGGCTTCGGTCTCGGCTTGGCCCAGACGCTCCTTCACGGCCTTCTCGATACGGGCCAGGCCTGATCGGTACTGGTTTTCGGCCAGTTCGCCCACGCAGCGCACGCGGCGGTTGCCCAGGTGGTCGATGTCATCGACTTCGCCGCGGCCATTGCGCAGCTCCACCAGGATCTTCACCACATCGAGGATGTCCTCGTTGGACAGCGTCATCGCGCCTTCGGGCGTGTCGCGGCCCACACGGGCATTGAACTTCATGCGGCCCACCCGCGACAGGTCATAGGTGTCGGGGTTGTAGAACAGGCGGCCGAACAGGGCCTGCACCGCGTCTTCCGTGGGCGGCTCGCCGGGGCGCATCATGCGGTAGATGGCCACGCGGGCAGCGAGTTCGTCGGCGGTTTCATCGCTGGCCAGCGTCTGGCTGATGTATGCGCCTTCGTCGAGCTCGTTGGTGTACAGGGCTTGGAAGTCCTTCACACCGGCTTGGCGCAGCTTCTTGAGCAGGGCGTCGGTGATCTCGTCATTGGCCTTGGCGATCAGCTCACCGGTGTCGGCATCCACGATGTTGCGGGCCATCACACGGCCCACGAGGTAGTCCTCGGGCACGCTGATGTGGGTGGTGCCGCCCTGCTCCAGGGTGCGCAGGTGGCGCGCGGTGATGCGCTTGTCCTTCTCCACCACCACGTTGCCGCTCTTGTCGGTGATGTCAAAGCGGGCAATCTCGCCCTTGAGGCGATCGGCCACGAACTCCATCTGCGCGCCAGCGTCCATCAGACGGAAGTTGTCGAACACGAAGAAGTGGGCCAGGATCTGCTCGGGCTTCAGGCCAATGGCCTTGAGCAAAATGGTGACCGGCATCTTGCGGCGGCGGTCAACGCGGAAGTACAGCACGTCCTTCGGATCGAACTCGAAATCGAGCCAAGAGCCGCGGTACGGAATGATGCGGGCGCTGAACAGCAGCTTGCCCGAGCTGTGGGTCTTGCCCTTGTCGTGCTCAAAGAACACGCCGGGCGAACGGTGCAGCTGCGACACGATGACGCGCTCGGTGCCGTTGATGATGAAGGAGCCGTTGTCGGTCATCAGGGGCACTTCGCCCATGTAGACCTCTTGCTCCTTGATCTCGCGCACGGTCTTGGGTGCGGCGGCTTCACGGTCGTAGATGATCATCTGCAGGCGCGCACGCACGGCGGCTGCGTAGGTCAGGCCACGCTGCTGACACTCGCGGGTGTCAAAAGCGGGCTTGGCAATGTTGTACTCCAGGAACTTCATCTCCACGTATCCGTTGTGGGACACGATGGGGAATGCGGAGATGAAGGCTGCCTGCAAGCCCTCGGGCTTGCGCTGCTGTGCGGGCAGTTCTTTTTGCAGGAACGCGACATATGACTCGCGCTGCATCGTCAGCAGGTAGGGAACGTTCAGAACGCTTTCGCGTTTGCCGAAACTCTTGCGAATACGCTTGCGCTCGGTGTAGCTGTAAGCGGTGGTGGGTGCTTGCGCCATGGATGACTCCGTGTCGATGGGCGTCCCGTGCTGGCCGTGCACGGCGTCCGTCGGCGACTGGCTCTGCTCGAACATTGCGTTCGATAGCTTGGTGGCTGGCCACTACCAGCCGCTGGCGGACAACCCCGGCCTTGCACCGGAGTCCGACCAAACCCGTTCTCTGCAGTCGGATCAGAGAACACTGGGAAGCCGCCAGGGGCGGCTTCGCGGTGTGCTCGTCTTGCGTAGCCGGCTTGCGCCGGTTTTCACGCCCTGGCAGCGAATGTCTTGAGACACCCCCTGACCAGTCGGGGACAGAGCAGCGGGGCGTGCTTCGCACGCGTCCGCAGGTCTGTCCCGCGAAGCAATTACTTGAGCTCGACCTTGGCGCCGGCCTCTTCCAGCTTCTTCTTGGCAGCTTCGGCGTCGGTCTTGGCAATGCCTTCCTTGACGGGCTTCGGAGCGCCGTCGACCAGGTCCTTGGCTTCCTTGAGGCCCAGGCCGGTGATTTCGCGCACGGCCTTGATCACGCCCACCTTGTTGGCGCCGGCTTCGGCCAACACCACGGTGAACTCGGTCTTCTCTTCAGCAGCGGCAGCACCGCCACCAGCAGCGCCACCGGCGGCCGGAGCGGCCATGGAGGCGGCAGACACGCCGAACTTCTCTTCGATGGCCTTGACCAGGTCGTTGAGTTCCAGGACGGTCATGCTGTCCAGGGCGGTCAGAAATGCGTCTTTATCGAATGCCATGATGATTTCCTATGTACAGAAGATGTGAATGGAGAAAAAAGGGTCAGGCCGAAGCGGCTTCGCCGCCGCCGCGTTGCTGGGCCAAAGCGGCCAGCACGGCTGCGGTGCGCTGCACCGGGGACTTCAGCAGGCCAGCGACCTGCGACAGCAGGACTTCCTTGCTGGGCACGGCTGCGAGCGCCTTGACAGCGTTCACATCCAGCGCCTTGCCACCGTAGGCTCCACCCTTGATGACGAGCTTGTCGTTGGTCTTGGCAAAGTCGGCGATGACTTTGGCCGCCGCGACAGCGTCTTCCGAAAAGCCGTAGATCAGCGGGCCGACCATGGCGTCCGATGCGGCCTCGAACGGGGTGCCGGCGACGGCGCGACGGGCCAGGGTGTTCTTCAAGACATGAAGGTAAACACCCTTGGACCGCGCATCCACGCGCAGCTTGTTCAAGGCTTCAACGGTGAGGCCACGGTACTCGGCCAGCGCCAGCGTCTGCGACTTGGCGGCTTGCGCCGCCACGTCTGACACCACGGCTGCCTTCTCGTTGCGATTGAGACTCAAGGTCTACTCCTCACTAAACGCCCCTGACCTTTCGGCTCGGGGCACTGGAATCAGCGACCTTCTGTACGGTTGGCCCATCGGCACGAAGCCGGTGGGCCGTCCACTCAGCGGGACCGCCATCTGCGTTGGCGCTGGCCTTCACCTCTCGGCTCGGGTTCGCATTAAGGGGGCTGTGCCCCCGCCAACGGTCTTGGATGACCTGCCGCCTCCTGCGGGCACGGTGCGGAGATTCCACCCCGTGCCTGCGGGCTGCGACAGCCCACCAATTCAATCGGGCTGCGCGCCAGACTCGCGCGCGGCCCGTGTTCTGTTCAAACCGCTCAGGCTTGCGGAGCCTGCGCCACCGAGGAGATGTCCACGCGGGCACCCACGCCCATGGTGGAGGACACCGCCAATTTGCGCAGGTACACGCCCTTGCTGGAAGCCGGCTTGGCCTTGTTCAGCGCGTCCAACAGGGCGCTGAGGTTGCCCACGAGCTTGTCGTTGTCGAATGAGCGACGGCCGATGGTGCTGTGCACGATACCGGCCTTGTCCACGCGGAATTGCACCTGACCGGCCTTGGCGTTGCGCACCGCGCCCGCCACGTCGGGGGTGACGGTGCCGACCTTGGGGTTGGGCATCAAACCGCGCGGGCCCAGGATCTGGCCCAGGGTACCCACGATGCGCATGGTGTCGGGCGAAGCGATGACGACGTCGAAGGGCATGTCGCCAGCCTTCACGCGCTCGGCCAGGTCTTCCATGCCGACCACATCGGCGCCGGCCGCCTTGGCTTCTTCAGCCTTGGCGCCCTGGGCGAACACGGCCACGCGCTTGGTCTTGCCAGTGCCGTTGGGCAGCACCACGGCGCCACGCACCACCTGGTCAGACTTCTTGGCATCGATGCCGAGTTGCACCGCCACGTCGATGGACTCATCGAACTTGGCAGTGGCGCATTCCTTGACGAGGCCGATGGCTTCGCTGATGCTGTACAGCTTGAGGCTGTCAACCTTGCCCTGCTGGGACTTGGCTTTCTTGGTGAGCTTGGCCATTTACACGCCCTCCACGATGATGCCCATCGATCGGGCAGAGCCGGCGATGGTCTTGACGGCTGCGTCCATATCGGCGGCCGTGAGGTCCTTGATCTTGGTCTTGGCAATCTCTTCGAGTTGCGCGCGGGTGACCTTGCCGACCTTGTCCAGGTGCGGGCGGCCCGAACCCTTTTCGATCTTGGCCGCCTTCTTCAGCAGCACGGTCGCCGGGGGCGACTTCAGCACGAAGGTGAAGGACTTGTCAGCGTAGGCGGTGATCACCACGGGCAGCTTCAGACCAGGTTCCATGCCCTGGGTCTGGGCGTTGAACGCCTTGCAGAACTCCATGATGTTCAAACCGCGCTGGCCCAGTGCGGGACCGACGGGCGGCGACGGGTTGGCCTTGCCGGCCGGGATTTGCAGCTTGATAAAGCCGACGATCTTCTTTGCCATGTTGGCTCCTGTTCGAGTTCAAGCGCCTTGCGGGTTGCCCTGCTTGGCTCCTCGTGTGGTGTGACCCTGTTGTTTTGAATCCTTCAACCGCCGGGTCACGGAGCGGTTGGGGATGAATTCGTGCGGACCTTAGATTTTGCGTGCGGCTCAGGCTGCGCCTGAGTCCTCCGCAGACCTAAGGTCCCCCGGACCTTAGATCTTCTCAACCTGTGAGAAATCGAGTTCCACGGGGGTGGCACGACCGAAGATCGTGACCGACACGCGGACCTTGGACTTCTCGTAATTCACAACTTCGACTGCACCGTTGAAATCGGTGAACGGGCCTTCCTTCACGCGCACCAACTCGCCCACCTGCCACTCCACCTTGGGACGCGGCTTTTCGATGCCTTCTTGCATCTGGTTGACGATCTTCATCACTTCAGCTTCGGAAATCGGTGCCGGACGGTTCTTGGCACCCCCCACAAAACCGGTGACCTTGCTGGTGTGCTTGACCAAGTGCCAGGACTCGTCATCCATCACCATTTCCACGAGCACGTAACCCGGGAAGAAGCGGCGCTCGGTCACAGCCTTCTTGCCGTTCTTGAGTTCCACCACCTCTTCGGTGGGGACCAGGATGCGGCCGAACTTGTCTTGCATGCCCGCGCGCTCAATGCGCTCGCGGATGTTGCGCTCGACCGCCTTCTCCATGCCCGAATAGGCATGGACCACATACCAACGCATGGCATTGGCGGGGGTGGTGATGGGGGTGTCGGTCATCTCGAATTCCTCTGTGGCGTTCCTGGCAGCGGGGGCGTGGCGTTCGATCGCCTCAGCGCCAGCCCAGGATGACGCTGTACAGCAGCCATTCCAGGGTCTTGTCGGTGAGCCACAGCATCAACGCCATGACCACCACAAAAGCGAAAACGTAGCCGGTCATCTGCAGGGCTTCTTGGCGGGTTGGCCAAACCACCTTCTTGGTTTCGCGAACGGATTCGCGGGCATAGCCAACAAACTGCCGACCCGGCTCAGAGACCAAAAACACGCCCACGGATGCCGCAATCAGGGCCAGCAGGGCTGCCACGCGCAACCAGATGTCCTGTGCGGACAGCAGGTAGAACGCCACGACCGAGCCCACCAGCAGCACAGCTGCCAGCCCGATCTTGGCCTTGTCGGCCCCCGTTGAAACGGTTTCGACTTGTGTTGCGTTGGACATCGTATGGACAGCGAAGCCCGCCGAGCCCTTTGGGCTGCCTGCGGGCTGTTTGGGTTGGGCCTTTGGCTTTCGCGGCAGGCCGGTTGTTCAAACCATCAAGTCAGTGCAGAACACCAGACTTGGCAGGGGCAGAGGGAATCGAACCCCCAACCTTCGGTTTTGGAGACCGACGCTCTGCCAATTGAGCTATACCCCTACAATTGGTTACGAGTTAAGCAATGATCTTGGCCACCACCCCGGCGCCCACGGTACGGCCACCTTCGCGAATAGCAAAGCGCAGACCCTCTTCCATGGCAATCGGGTTGATCAGCTTGACCGTGATGCTCACGTTGTCGCCCGGCATCACCATCTC
>JBJTHN010000023.1:0-11394 GCA_046094505.1 Betaproteobacteria bacterium | reverse complement strand
CCACCTGACGGCGGGCGTAATTGACCAGAATCTTGCGCTGACCGCGTTCGACGAAGACCACGAAGTAGGTCACCAGGACCACCACGGCAACGATGAACATGGCCGCCAGCGGACCCATGGCGCCGGTGCGCACCAGGTCGAACAAGCCACCCAGCGCGCTGGGCAGGCCAGCGGCGATACCGGCAAAAATCAGGATCGAGATGCCATTGCCCAGACCGCGCTCGGTGATCTGCTCACCCAGCCACATCAGGAACATGGTGCCGGCCACCAGGCTGACCACAGCGGTCAGGCGAAAACCCATGCCCGGGGTGATCACCAAGCCGGCGGTTCCCTCCAGCGCCAGGGCAATGCCCAAGGCCTGGAAGATGGCCAGGCCCAAGGTGCCGTAGCGGGTGTACTGGGTGATCTTGCGGCGGCCCGCTTCGCCTTCCTTCTTCAGCGCCTCAAGCGTGGGCACCACATAGGTCATCAGCTGCATGATGATCGATGCAGAGATGTAGGGCATGATCCCCAGAGCGAAGACGGTGAAGCGGGACAGTGCGCCACCCGAGAACATGTTGAACAGGTTCAGGATGCCGCCGCTTTGGCTGTTGAAGAGCTGCTTGAGCTGCACAGGGTCGATCCCCGGCACGGGAATATGCGCCCCGATCCGGTAGACGATCAACGCCAATACCAAGAACACCAAGCGGCGACGGAGGTCACCGAACTTGCCGCTCTTGGCCAGTGCGTTTGCGTTGGCTGACACGCTTGCTTCTGCCTTACTCTTGGGTTCTCAGCTCAGCGCCGGGCTCAAGCGAGCGTGCCACCGGCTGCTTCGATGGCAGCCTTGGCGCCCGCGGTGGCACCGATACCCTTAAGCGTGACCTTCTTGGACAGCTCGCCCGTCTTGATGACCTTGACCACCTTGGCGATCTGGGGGATCAGACCGGCGGCCTTGAGCGTGACCAAATCGACTTCGTCTGCAGCCAGGAGCTGCAGCTCGCCCAGGGTGATCTCGGCGTTGTACTTCAGGGAAGCCGACTTGAAACCGCGCTTGGGCAGGCGGCGCTGCAGCGGCATCTGACCGCCTTCAAAACCCACCTTGTGGTAGCCACCGGCACGGGACTTTTGGCCCTTGTGACCGCGACCCGCGGTCTTGCCCAGACCCGAGCCAATGCCGCGGCCGACGCGGCGGCGAGCCTTCTTGGAGCCGTCAGCCGGCTTGAGCGAATTGAGTTGCATGTTCAGTGCCCTCTTCAGATGACCTGCACCAGGTAGGCCACCTTGGTGATCATGCCGCGCACGGCGGGCGTGTCTTCCAGCACGCGCGTGCTGCCCAGCTTGCGCAGGCCCAGGCCACGCACGGTGGCACGGTGAGACTCGCGGGTGCCGGCCACGCTGCGAACCAGCTTGACGGTCAGGGTTTTCTTGTCAGCCATGATGGGATTCCTTGGCAGCCGATCAGTTGAGGATTTCTTCAACTGTCTTGCCGCGCTTGGCGGCGACTTCGGCCGGCGTGGACGAATGCTTCAAAGCGTCCAGCGTGGCGCGAACCATGTTGTAGGGGTTGGACGAGCCCAGGCTCTTGGCCACGATGTCCGTCACGCCCATCACTTCAAACACCGCGCGCATCGGGCCGCCGGCGATGATGCCGGTGCCCGAGGGGGCCGCGGCCATCAGCACCTTGGCTGCGCCGTGCTCGCCCACCACGTTGTGATGAACGGTGCCGTTCTTGAGCTGGACCTTGAACATGTTGCGGCGGGCCGACTCCATGGCCTTCTGCACCGCCACGGGCACTTCGCGGGCCTTGCCCTTGCCCATGCCGATGCGGCCGTCGCCGTCACCAACCACCGTCAAAGCGGCGAAACCCAGAATGCGACCACCCTTGACCACCTTGGTCACACGGTTGACCGCAATCATCTTCTCCTTGAGACCGTCGTCGCGACCTTCGTCCTGCACGCGGGGGGAAAACTTAGCCATTTGCGTTGATCCTTAAAGCGTCAGAACTGCAGGCCGGCTTCGCGAGCCGCTTCGGCCAGGGCCTTGACACGGCCGTGGTAGGCAAAACCGGCGCGGTCGAAAGCGACCTGCTCGATACCGGCAGCCTTGGCCTTCTGGGCAATGCGCTTGCCAATCAGGGTGGCGGCTTCGGTGTTGCCACCCTTGCCGGCTGCGCCCAACTGATCGCGCACTTCCTTCTCGGCGGTGGAGGCCGAGGCCAGCACCTTGGTGCCGCAGCCAGAGATGACGCGGGCGTAGATGTGCAGGTTCGAGCGGAAGACCGTCAAACGGGCTGCACCTTGAGTGGAGATGCGGGCCCGGGTTTGACGGGCACGGCGCAGACGCTGCTCTTTCTTGTTCATCGTCATGATGCCGTTCCTTATTTCTTCTTGGTCTCTTTGAGGACCACGCGCTCGTCGGAGTAGCGGATGCCCTTGCCCTTGTAGGGCTCGGGCGGCCGGATGGCGCGCACTTCAGCGGCGATCTGGCCCACCACCTGGCGGTCAGCACCCTTGATCAGGATTTCGGTCTGGGTGGGGCACTCGACCTTGATACCGGCCGGCATGTCCTTGACCACGGGGTGTGAGAACCCCACCTGAAGGTTGAGCTTGGTGCCCTGGGCCTGGGCGCGAAAACCCACGCCCACCAGGCTGAGCTTGCGCTCGAAACCCTTGCTCACGCCGTTGACCATGTTGGCCACGATGGCGCGCATCGTGCCACTCATGGCATTGGCCTGGGCCGACTCGTCCACCGGCACGAACGTGACGGCGCCGTTGGCCACCTTCACCGTGACCAGATCATTGGCGGCCTGCTTGAGGGTGCCCTGGGCGCCCTTGACCGTGATTTCTTGTGCCGAAACCTGGACATCCACACCACTGGGGACGGCCACCGGCATCTTTCCTACGCGGGACATTTTGTTCAACCTCCCTGCATCAAGCGACGTAGCACAGGACCTCGCCGCCGATACCGGCAGCGCGGGCCTTGCGGTCCGTCATCACACCCTTGGGCGTGGTCACAATGGCCACACCCAAACCGTTCATGACCTGGGGCAGGTCGTGGCGGCCCTTGTAGATGCGAAGGCCAGGACGGCTCACACGCTCGATGCGCTCGATCACCGGACGACCGGCGTAGTACTTCAGCGCGATTTCAAGCTCGCTCATGCCGGCATCACCCTTGATGGCGAAACCGTCGATGTAGCCTTCGTCCTTGAGGACTTGGGCAATGGCCACCTTCAACTTGGAAGACGGCATCGTCACAGCGCCTTTTTCAACCATCTGCGCATTGCGGATGCGCGTCAGCATATCGGCGATGGGATCACTCATGCTCATGTGGAATTCTCCTGATCGGACCCAGCGCCGGCTTACCAGCTGGCCTTGATGACGCCCGGGATGTCGCCCTTGAACGCCAGTTCACGAATCTTGCTGCGGGCCAAGCCGAACTTGCGGAACGTGCCGCGGGGACGGCCAGTCAGTTCGCAGCGGTTGCGCAGACGGGTGGGGTTGGCATTGCGGGGCAGCTTCTGCAGAGCCAAACGAGCGGCATAACGCTCTTCGTCGGACTTCTTGGCATTGTTGGCGATGGCCTGCAGCTCGGCGTACTTCTTGGCGAACTTCGCCACCAAGGCTTCGCGCTTCAGTTCACGTTGCTTGAGAGAGACTTTGGCCACAGGGCACCTCAGTTCTTGAAGGGGAAGCGGAAGGCAGCCAGCAGCGCCTTGCACTCTTCGTCGGTCTTGGCGGTGGTGGTGATGGAGATGTTCATCCCACGGATCGCGTCGATCTTGTCGTACTCGATCTCGGGGAAGATGATCTGCTCTTTCACACCGATGTTGTAGTTGCCGCGACCGTCGAAGGAACGGACCGAGATGCCACGGAAATCGCGCACGCGGGGCAGCGAGATGTTCACGAAGCGGTCCAGGAATTCGAACATGCGCACACCACGCAGGGTGACCATGCAGCCGATGGGCACACCATCGCGAATCTTGAAGCCGGCAATGGCCTTCTTGGACTTGGTGACCACGGGCATTTGGCCGGCGATCTTGGTCAGGTCGCCCACGGCGTTGTCCATGACCTTCTTGTCGGTGACGGCCTCGCTCACGCCCATGTTCAGCGTGATCTTGGACAAGCGCGGCACTTCCATCACGGACTTGTAGCCGAACTTCTTCATCAATTCAGGCACCACCTTGCTCTGGTAGTGGTCCTGAAGTCGGGAACGGGTTGCTTGGGTCATGATGCCGCCTTAGGCCTTGATCTCTTCGCCGCTGGACTTGTAGACGCGCGACTTCTTGCCGTCTGCCAGCACCTTGATGCCCACGCGATCGGCCTTGCCGGTGGTCGCGTTGTAGATCGCCACATTGGACTGGTGGATGGGCATGGTCTTGTCGATCACGCCACCGGTGGTGCCCTTCATGGGGTTGGGCTTGACGTGCTTCTTCACCACATTCACGCCTTCAACCACGATGTGGTCTTCGTCCACGCGCAGCGTGACGGTGCCACGCTTGCCCTTGTCGCGGCCGGTCAACACGATGACCTGGTCGCCTTTGCGAATCTTGTTCATGTCTGTCCTCTTGCGCTAGCGCTTGCGGCCCGGTGTGCTCAGAGCACTTCCGGGGCCAGCGACACGATCTTCATGAAGCGCTCAGAGCGCAGTTCACGGGTAACCGGGCCGAAGATGCGGGTGCCGATGGGCTCGAGCTTGGCGTTGAGCAGCACGGCGGCGTTGCCGTCGAACTTCACCAGGGAGCCGTCTTGGCGGCGCACGCCCTTGGCGGTGCGTACGACAACGGCGTTGTAGACCTCACCCTTCTTGACGCGACCACGCGGTGCAGCTTCCTTGATGCTGACCTTGATCACGTCGCCAATGCCGGCGTAACGCCGCTTGGAGCCGCCGAGCACCTTGATGCACATGACGGACTTCGCGCCAGTGTTGTCCGCGACGTCAAGCCGCGATTGCATTTGGATCATGTTGTAGTCCCCAACTTGTCCCGCCTGATTGCTGCAGCACTTGCGTGCGCAACGAACAGCCGGTCAGTCTTGGGCCCGTGGTATGGGCTGAAAACCTGCAAGGCATACGGGGGCACCCGCATGTCTTTTCGGAAAAGCCGCACAGTATGCGGCAAAACAATCCGGCTTGTCAAGCGGCTTCAAAAAACCACCCAAGTTACCGTCAAAGAGCGGGGCTGGCGTCTGGATCAGGCCCTACGGGCCTTGTGCCGTCGACCAGCCCGGGTTTGGGCTTTAGGCCGCCTTGGCCTGCGCCAGCAGGGAGTCGGCGTCGCTGACCTTGAACTCGCCGGGGCCTTCGACGTTGAGGGTCTTGACCACACCGTCCTTGATCAGCATCGAGTAGCGGTTGGAACGCAAGCCCAGGCCGCGCGCGGTGAGGTCCAGCGTCAGGCCCACGGCCTTGCAGAACTCCGCCGAACCGTCGGCCATCATGCGAACCTTGCCACCGGTGTGCTGGTCCCGGCCCCAGGCGCCCATGACGAAGGCGTCGTTGACCGACACGCACCAGATCTCGTCCACGCCGGCCGCCTTGAACTCATCGGCCTTGGCCACGAAGCCCGGCACATGCTTGGCCGAGCAGGTGGGCGTGTAGGCGCCGGGCAGCGCGAACAGGGCAATGGTCTTGCCGGCCGTGCTCTTTTGAACCTCAAAGGCGTTGGGGCCCAAAGAGCAGCCGTTGCCTTCGACTTCGATGAACTCGAACAGCGTGGCTGAGGGAAGCTTGTCGCCAACCTTGATCATGGTGTTGCTCCGCTTGGAAGTATGGACAGGGCGAGAACGCTATCAGACTTCGCGAGCCTTCTCCACGAGTCGGGTAACGACCCAGGACTTGGTCTTGGAGATCGGACGGCTTTCCGTGATCTCGACGACGTCGCCCATGTGGTACTCGCCCTTCTCATCGTGCGCGTGGAACTTGCGCGAGCTGGCCACGATCTTGCCGTAGAGCTCATGCTTGTTGCGGCGCTCGACCAGAACCGTCACGGTCTTGGCGCGCTTGTCGCTGACCACGCGGCCTACGAAGGTACGGACGACCTTGGCCTTGCTTGCTGCTTGGGCTTCGCTCACTTGGCGGCTCCCTTCTTCTTCTCGGTGATGATGGTGCGGGCGCGCGCGATATCGCGACGCGTCTTACCCAAGGCCGAGGTGTTGCTCAGTTGCTGAGTGGCCTTCTGCATGCGCAGACCGAAGTGGGCTTTCAGGAGGTCAGAGACTTCCTTTTCGAGGGCGGCCACATCCTTGGCGCGGAGTTCAGATGCTTTCATCGTTCGTCTCCTTTAGGCGCCGACCTGGCGGGCCACGAAGGTGCAGCGCAGGGGCAGCTTGGCTGCGGCCAGCGTGAACGCCTCGCGAGCAAGCTGCTCGGGCACACCGTTGATTTCATAGAGCACCTTGCCGGGGGTGATCTCGGCGACGTAGTACTCGGGGTTGCCCTTGCCGTTGCCCATACGCACTTCGGCCGGCTTCTGGGAAATCGGCTTGTCGGGGAAGATACGGATGAAGATGCGGCCACCGCGCTTGATGTGGCGCGAAATGGCGCGACGCGCGGCTTCGATTTGGCGCGCGGTGATGCGGCCACGCTCGGTGGCCTTCAGGCCGAACTCGCCGAACGAGACGGCGGCACCGCGGGTGGCCACACCGGTGTTGCGGCCCTTGTGTTCCTTGCGGAACTTGCGACGTGCGGGTTGCAGCATGTCTTACTCTCCTTTGGCCTCGGCAGGCGCGGCGGCTTTGCGCACGCGCTTGACGGCTGGCGTCTTGGGGGCGTCGGCCGCCACGGCGGGCTTGTCCGAACCATCGCTGGGGGCGGCACCGACGCCGCCGACGGCGCCACGCGGTGCACCACGGCCGTCACGGCGATCGCCGCGGCCGGGGGCACCACCCGGGCGACCCGGACGGCGGTTGCGGCGGTCGTCTTCACCACCGGCATCAGGCTTCATCGCGCCAGGCGCTTCACCACGGCCGAGGTTGTCACCACGGTAGACCCACACCTTGACGCCGATGACGCCATAGGTGGTCTTGGCTTCGCTGAAGCCGTAGTCGATGTCAGCCTTGAGGGTATGCAGGGGCACGCGGCCCTCGCGGTACCACTCGGTGCGGGCGATCTCAATGCCGTTCAAACGACCGGCAGACATGATCTTGATGCCCTGGGCACCCAGCCGCATGGCGTTCTGCATCGCACGCTTCATGGCGCGACGGAACATGATGCGCTTTTCAAGCTGCTGGGTGATGCTGTCGGCGATCAGCTGGGCATCGATTTCGGGCTTGCGCACTTCTTCGATGTTCACCGCCACCGGCACGCCCAGGCGCTTGCCCAGTTCGGCCTTGAGGTTTTCGATGTCCTCGCCCTTCTTGCCGATGACCACACCCGGGCGAGCCGAAAAGATGGTGATGCGGGCGTTCTTGGCGGGGCGCTCGATCAGGATGCGCGAGACCGCGGCATTCTTGAGCTTGGCCTTGAGGAAGTCACGAACCTGCAGGTCTTCGGCCAGCATCTGGCTGAAGTTGCGGTTGGTGGCGAACCAACGCGAGGCCCAGGCACGGGTGACCGGCAGACGGAAGCCGGTCGGATGGATTTTCTGTCCCATAGTGTTCTAGGCCTCTTCAGTTGCCGACGGTCACGAAGATGTGGCAGGTGGGCTTGCTGATGCGGTTGCCGCGGCCCTTGGCGCGCGCGGAAAAACGCTTCAACGTGGCGCCCTGCTCCACATAGATCGAGGTGACCTTCAGTTCGTCTATGTCGGCACCATCGTTGTGCTCGGCATTGGCAATGGCGCTTTCCAGCGCTTTCTTGACGATGCCGGCGGCCTTCTTTTGGGTGAAAGCCAGGATGTTGAGAGCCTGGTCCACCTTCTTGCCGCGGATCAGGTCGGCCACCAGCCGGCCTTTGTCGGCCGACAGGCGCACACCGCGGACGATTGCACGGGTTTCCATGGTCGTCATCCTTTATTTCTTGGCCTTCTTGTCCGCGGGGTGACCCTTGAAGGTACGGGTCAGCGCGAACTCGCCGAGCTTGTGACCAACCATTTGGTCGGACACATAAACGGGCACGTGTTGCTTGCCGTTGTGAACGGCAATGGTCAGGCCGATGAACTCGGGCAGCACCGTCGAGCGGCGCGACCAGGTCTTGATGGGCTTCTTGTCCTTGGTGGCAGAGGCCTTCTCGACCTTGGCCATCAGGTGGTGGTCCACAAAGGGACCCTTCTTGGCAGAGCGTGTCATCTGGTGCGCTCCTCTTATTTCTTGCGGCGCGAGACGATGAACGTCTGCGTGCGCTTGTTCGAGCGGGTGCGGAAGCCCTTGGTGAGGGTGTTCCACGGCGACACCTGCGGCTGGCCTTCGCCGGTGCGGCCTTCGCCACCACCGTGCGGGTGATCCACCGGGTTCATCGCCACACCGCGAACGGTCGGACGGATGCCCTTCCAGCGGATGGCGCCGGCCTTGCCGTACTGGCGCAGGCTGTGCTCTTCGTTGCTCACTTCACCGATGGTGGCACGGCAATCGATGTGCACACGGCGAACTTCACCGGAGCGCAGACGAATCTGAGCGTAGGTGCCTTCGCGGGCCATCAGCGTGACCGAAGCGCCGGCCGAACGGGCGATCTGGGCGCCCTTGCCCGGCAGCATTTCGATGCAGTGGATGGTGGAACCCACGGGAATGTTGCGGATGGGCAGCGTGTTGCCAGCCTTGATGGGGGCTTCGGCTCCGCTGATCACCGTGGCGCCAGCCTCCAGGCCGCGCGGGGCAATGATGTAGCGGCGCTCGCCGTCGGCGTAGCACAGCAGCGCAATGTGGGCGGTACGGTTGGGGTCGTACTCGATGCGTTCGACCTTGGCCGGGATCCCGTCCTTGTTGCGCTTGAAGTCCACCACACGGTAGTGGTGCTTGTGACCACCGCCCTTGTGGCGCATGGTGATGTGGCCGTTGTTGTTGCGGCCAGACTTCTGCTTTTGCGGCTCGAGCAGCGAGGCTTCGGGCGCGCCCTTGTGCAGGTGCTTGTGCACCACCTTGACCACGGCACGGCGGCCGGGTGAAGTGGGCTTGACTTTGACGACGGCCATTTACGCAGCCTCCCCGGAGAAGTTGAGCTCCTGACCGGCCTTCAAGGAGACATAAGCCTTCTTGACATGGTCACGGCGGCCGATACGGCCACCGAAGCGCTTGGTCTTGCCCTTGGTGTTGACGGTGCGAACACTGTCCACCTCGACCTTGAACATCAGTTCAACAGCGGCCTTGATCTCGGGCTTGGTGGCGTCGCGCAGCACCTTGAACAACACCTGGTTGTTCTTCTCGGCTGCAGCGGTGGCCTTCTCGGAAATGATCGGTGCCACGAGCACCTGGGCCAGACGGCCTTCGTCGTGCTTTTGGGTGCTCATGCGAACATCTCCTTGAGCTGCTCGATCGCGCCCTTGGTCACCAGCACCTTCTTGTAGTGCACCAGCGACAGGGGATCGGCGTAGCGGGGCTCGACCACCAGGACATTGGCCAGGTTGCGCGAGGCCAGCGCGAGGTTGTCGTCCACCTGGTCGGCAATCACCAGCACCGAGTCCAGGCCCATGGCCTTGAACTTGGCAGCCAGCAGCTTGGTCTTGGGGGCTTCGACCTTGATCGAATCCACCACAGCCAGGCGACCGTCACGGGCCAACTGAGACAGGATCGACGCCATGCCGGCGCGATACATCTTCTTGTTGACCTTGTGGGTGAAGTTTTCGTTGGGTGTGTTCGGGAAGATGCGACCGCCCCCACGCCACAGCGGCGAAGACGTCATACCGGCGCGAGCGCGGCCAGTGCCCTTCTGGCGGAACGGCTTCTTGGTGGAGTGGTGCACTTCGGCACGGGTGAGCTGCTTGCGCGTGCCTTGACGGGCGTTGGCCTGGTAGGCCACCACCACCTGGTGAACCAGGGCTTCGTTGTAGTCACGGGCAAACACGGTGTCAGGAGCATCCACCTTGGCGGTGGCCTGACCTTGTTCGTTCAGGAGCTCGAGTTGCATCACTGGGCTCCCTTCTTCAGGCGGACCTTGACGGCCGGGCGCACGACCACGTGGCCGTTCTTGGCACCCGGAACAGCGCCCTTGACCAGCAGCAGCTGGCGGGCTTCGTCCACGCGCACAATGTCCAGGTTCTGGGTGGTGACGGTTTCGTCGCCCATGTGGCCGGTCATCTTCTTGCCCGGGAACACACGACCCGGGTCTTGCGCCATGGAGATCGAGCCCGGCACGTTGTGCGAACGGCTGTTGCCGTGCGAGGCGCGCTGCGAGCTGAAGTTGTGGCGCTTGATGGTGCCCGCGTAGCCCTTGCCGATCGAGGTGCCCTGCACGTCGACCTTTTGGCCAGCGGCGAACAACGTCACGGGCAGCGTGCTGCCGGGCTTGTATTCGGCAGCCACCGCGGCTTCGACGCGGAATTCCTTGAGGACTTCGCCGGCTTCAACGCCGGCCTTGGCCAGGTGACCCGCTCCAGGCTTGGCCACGCGGGACGCCTTGCGCGACCCGTATGCCACCTGCAGGGCGACATAGCCGTCTGTCTCTTCGGTCTTGACCTGGGTGACGCGGTTGTTCGACACGTCGAGCACCGTCACGGGAATGGCGTCGCCATCGTCCGTGAAGATGCGCATCATGCCCACCTTGCGACCCAGCAATCCGAGGCGATTGCTCAGACTCATGGTTCTTCTCCAGCCCCTCAAAAAGGGCCTTGTTGCACAACCCCGACATCGATTGGCCGGGATGGATTTCCGCCTCCGAAAAGGCGGGCCGCCCGCAGCCAAACCTGGCCGTCAAGCGGAAAAGCTCTCTAGTATAGCCGCTCGCGGGTTTCCCCGCAAGCGGCAACTGGAAGGGGTGTGGCCGCGGGTTGCCCCGCTGCCAACAGCTGCCATTACTGCAGCTTGATCTCGACGTCCACGCCTGCGGGCAGGTCCAGCTTCATCAGAGCGTCAACCGTCTTGTCGGTCGGGTCAACGATGTCCATCAGGCGCTGGTGCGTGCGAATCTCGAACTGGTCACGGCTGGTCTTGTTGACGTGCGGCGAGCGCAGAATGTCAAAACGCTGCATGCGGGTGGGCAGGGGCACCGGGCCACGGACGATGGCGCCCGTGCGCTTGGCGGTGTCGACGATCTCAAGCGCAGACTGGTCGATCAGCTTGTAATCGAAGGCTTTGAGACGGATGCGGATTTTTTGCTTTTGCACTTTGAGTGTCCTTTCCAACTGTCGGTTCTAGTCAGTTGGGGACAGAACTCACCGCTGCGCGGCTCGGTCTGTCCCACAAGGACTTAAGCAATGATCTTGGCCACCACCCCGGCGCCCACGGTACGGCCACCTTCGCGAATAGCAAAGCGCAGACCCTCTTCCATGGCAATCGGGTTGATCAGCTTGACCGTGATGCTCACGTTGTCGCCCGGCATCACCATCTC